>NZ_CP038493.1:1338223-2007335 GCF_004752005.1 Thalassotalea sp. HSM 43
GTTTGGTTCCAGGTTTCGAAGCACCAGTTATGCTAGCTTACTCTGCTCGTAACCGTTCTGCTTCTATCCGTATCCCGGTAGTACCTTCACCAAAAGCACGTCGTATCGAAGTACGTTTCCCTGATCCAACTGGTAACCCATACCTAGCATTCACTGCAATGCTTATGGCTGGCCTTGACGGTATCAAAAACAAGATTCACCCTGGCGACGCTATGGACAAAGACTTGTACGACCTACCAGCTGAAGAAGCAGCTGCTATCCCACAAGTTGCATCATCACTAGAAGAAGCTCTTGACGCTCTAGAAGCTGACAAAGAATTCTTGACTGCTGGTGGCGTAATGGACAGCGACATGATTGACGCTTACGTTGGTCTTAAGCGTGAAGAAGTTGAGCAACTTAACATGACAACTCACCCAGTTGAGTTCGAAATGTACTACAGCGTTTAATCGCTTACTCCTTTAGAAAAGCCCGCTTCTGCGGGCTTTTTTGTGGGGCACATATTTAATCCTCGCGGTCGCCAATAAAATTTACTGGCGTCTCGCTAAATATTTGGTTAAATTAGAAATATCGTTATTGTTATAGGATAGGTACAATAACGACCAACGCGCTAATGAAGTGAAAAGCGCATTCATACAAAGGAAAGTAAATGTTTAGGTATGCATTGTTATTCGCCCTGTTGTTTGCCGCCATTGCGCCTCTCGTAGACGCAGCGGACAAGGTTTACGTGTGGCGCAATGAAAACGGTGATTTAGTGTTTTCAGATAGCCCAAAGCCAGGTGCTGAAGAAGTTGCTGAAGAAATCGAAGTTAATAACAAGCAAACCATCATCTCATCTGTCGATACCTCGGTACTCGACATCAGTCCTCGCGTTGTTGAAGAAGAGTATCAGGTTGAAATATCACAACCTGAAGATCATGCAACGATTCGCGACAATTCAGGATCTATCTATATTTCAGGTCGAGTAGCACCAGTCTTTAAACGAGGCTTCTCTGTACGCCTGATATTTAATGGCGAAGTCTATGGTGAACCGCAAACCCGTTCGGTATTTATTCTGCGTGACGTTGATCGTGGCGAGCACAAAATAAAATTAGAACTATTGAACAATCAAGGCAAGGTTATTGCATCATCCAAGGAAAGAACCGTTTATTTGCACCGTGCAAGGGTAAATTAACCATTTACTCTTCCATTTAGGTGCAAAAGCCTAGGCATTTTATTACACTACAATAAATGCCGCACCACATTGGTGCAATGGAGAAAACCTTGTTTACCAACAACAGTTTAAAAGAAATACGTCAATTTTACGCCAATCAGATGGTATCGCAGATGGTTACCGCTGTGATAGTGCTTGACGAAAATCTCAAGGTTCAATACCTCAATACCGCCGCTGAAGCATTACTTAGTAAAAGCTTGAACAGGCTCTATCAACAAAAAGTTCTTGAGGTATTCACCCATTGCAGCGTCACCGACGAACGCCTGCAGCAAGTGCTAAGCAGCGGACAAGACTTTACTGATTCAGATGTGGTATTTGAATTTATCGAAGGTCATCACATTACCGTCGAAGTCACCGCCTCAGTCGCTCTCTTTAATGATCAAGAACACCTGTTGTTAGAATGTCGTCGTATCGATAAGCAAAAAGAGATTTCTCTTGAAGTATTTCAAGAGCAACAATGGGAAGCAGCACGAGATTTGATACGTGGCCTAGCTCATGAAATTAAAAACCCGTTAGGCGGCTTGCGCGGCGCGGCACAATTGTTGGATAAAGAAATTCTGCCAGAACAACGCGAGTTCACGGCAATGATCATCGAGCAAGCGGATCGCTTAACCAATCTTGTTGACCAGCTACTTGGCCCAAATCAATTACCCACTCTGAGTCTGCATAATATCCATGAAATAGCCGAAAAAGTGCATCAGTTGGTCAGTCTTGATAACGATAAAAATATCGAATTTATTCGTGACTATGATCCGTCGATTCCAGATATTGAAATCGATACGGAAAAGCTACAACAAACATTGCTCAACATTATTGGTAACGCCATTCAAGTATTACCCGAAAACGGCAAAATCAAAATCAAAACACGCATAGCGACCAATCAAACCGTTAATGGTAAGAAGATCAAATTAGCGGTGAAATTATCGATAATCGACAATGGTCCAGGCATTCCTGCCGACATTCAAGACACCATATTCTATCCCATGGTGTCAGGACGCAGTGATGGTACTGGTTTAGGTCTATCGATAGCGCAAACGCTTGTGCACCAACATCATGGCAAACTGGTGTGCCACAGCTACCCAGGCCGTACCGAATTTTCCATTATTTTACCTTTACCTAAGAGAACCTAAGATGAACGCAGAACAAGTATGGATTGTAGATGATGACAGCTCAATTCGCTGGGTATTGGAGAAAGCCTTAAAAAGTGCTGACATCAGTTGTACCTCATTTAGTAACGCAAACGACATACTATCGGCGCTAGACTTTAGTCAGCCGCAAGTGATTATTTCTGACATTCGTATGCCTAATATGGATGGCATGACATTATTATCTCGCATCAATGATGCTTTCCCAGATATGCCAGTCATCATCATGACCGCCCATTCCGATTTAGACAGTGCGGTAAACGCCTATCAAGGTGGCGCATTCGAGTATTTACCAAAACCTTTTGATATTGATGAAGCAGTGTCATTATCGCAGCGAGCACTCGATCACGTACAAGAACAGAGCGCCAAGAAAAGTGCGTCAACCAGCAAACCTGCTGGGGTTGGCATCATCGGTGAAGCACCGGCCATGCAAGAGGTTTTTCGTGCCATAGGTCGCTTGTCACGCTCTAGCATCAGCGTGTTGATTAATGGTGAATCAGGCACAGGTAAAGAGCTGGTAGCCAATGCCTTGCACTCACACAGTCCGCGCCAAAATGCACCTTTTATCCCATTGAATATGGCGGCGATACCGAAAGATTTGATTGAATCGGAATTATTTGGTCATGAAAAAGGCGCCTTTACTGGCGCCAATTCTGTGCGCCAAGGGCGGTTTGAGCAAGCCCATGGCGGTACCTTGTTTCTTGATGAAATTGGCGATATGCCGATTGACGTGCAAACTCGTTTATTGCGAGTATTAGCGGACGGTGAGTTTTACCGAGTCGGTGGTCATAATCCGATCAAAGTCGATGTACGTATTATTGCCGCGACTCATCAGAACCTAGAAGACAGAGTGGCAAAAGGTGAATTTCGTGAAGATTTATTCCACCGTTTAAACGTCATACGTGTGCAATTGCCAAGTTTGCGTGAACGTAAAGAGGACATTGAACAATTGGCCAAGCATTTTCTTAGCCTAGCGGCAAGTGAACTTGGTGTTGAAAGTAAGTCTATCGCCAAAGAATCCATTAAGTTTATGCAGCAATGTGATTGGCCAGGTAATGTGCGCCAACTGGAAAATACCTGTCGCTATTTAACCGTTATGGCCAGTGGTAAGGAAATCCTAGTCAGTGACATGCCAGCGGAAATCTCTGCCGCACCGCAAGTGCAAAGCGACGACAACGGTATTGGTGATTGGCAACAGCTATTATCTATTTGGGTCGACAAACAATTGCAAAGTGGTGAACGTGATATCCTCGCCAATGCGGTACCTGAATTTGAACGAATTTGTTTAGACAGAGCATTGAACTTTACCCATGGCCATAAACAAGAAGCAGCGAAGAAATTAGGCTGGGGTCGCAACACCTTAACTCGTAAGTTAAAAGAATTGTATTAGCCTACGACGGCAATAATAGACGCAAAAAGGGGAAGCTAAGCTTCCCCTTTTTTGAAATT
Organism: Thalassotalea sp. HSM 43; assembly: GCF_004752005.1. NCBI lineage: Bacteria > Pseudomonadati > Pseudomonadota > Gammaproteobacteria > Alteromonadales > Colwelliaceae > Thalassotalea > Thalassotalea sp. HSM 43. The sequence goes on from NZ_CP038493.1 coordinate 1,342,028, forward strand.
CATTTGCGTTTGCTTCGACTAACTTTGTGCGCCACATTCATGGTCACTGCAACTGCGACAGTTATTACACAGTTTTAAATTAACGACATGCGCTGCGACCAACAATACTGCGCCGACAATGATCATCAACGGTTGCACGCTTTCGTCGACACTGTGCTTATGCCAATAGATGAAACCACCAAGGAACAACAGGTAAAAAGGGTATATTTTGCGGTGATAACGTTTAAAACCCGAAAACAACGCTACTGAGCCCAAAACCAAGGTAGCAAACAGAAACATATGCTCTGCTTCGTGAGAGGCCCACGCTTCAAGTCCTAACAATGACAATACCGGCAATAACACAGGCAACAAAATACAATGCAGTGCGCAAAGTGATGTCGCTGTAATGCCAAGTCTGTCCAACATATTGTCTACCCATTAAGAACGTGAATTTTAAAAAAGTGATAATATCACAACTTGAACAGTATAACAGGTATTTTTTGTTACGCCTTGTTAACGGAAAAGCTAATAACGTTGTCAATATGTGTTTGTTGTAGCGCCAGCATTACCAACCGATCAAGCCCCAATGCAACGCCAGCACAATCGGGCAAACCGGATTGTAATGCCGCCAATAAACGATCATCGATAGGTTTTTCTGCTAGGCCATGTTGCTTACGCCAAGCATTGTCTTTAGTAAAGCGCCTTGCTTGCTCATCAGCGTCGGTCAATTCATGGAACCCATTCGCCAATTCAATGCCTTTAAAATACAACTCAAAGCGCCTCGAGACACGCTCATCTTGGTCATCAATTCGTGCCAAAGCACTTTGAGATGCAGGGAAATTATAAATAAAACAAGGGCTTTTTTGACCAATATTGGTCTCAACTAACTCGGCAAATAGATATTGTAATATTGTATCGAAATCAGATTCAGCCAATATCCAGTCGGCATCTAAGTTATGTCGATTAACTTGCTGCTTAAGTTGCTCGATATCGGCAGTTAATGGATCAACGCCAACATAATCGATAAACGCCTGCTGATAAGTCAAAGATTGCGCCGCTTGGCAAGACAACACCGTTTGCATTAACTGATCAAGTTCCGCCATCAATTGAAAATGATCAAAACCAACACGGTACCATTCAAGCATGGTAAATTCTGGGTTATGAAAACGACCAGCAAGCTCATTGCGGAACGCTTTACAGATTTGGTAAATACAACCACTGCCATCAGCGAGTAAGCGTTTCATGGCAAATTCTGGCGACGTCTGTAAATACAAAGTTTGTGCATCATTACTTTGGTGTGCACTGGCGAGCAATTCGGTGCTAAAACTTTCAAGGTGAACATCGGTTACCGTTGCCGCTGACAAGCTTGGCGTTTCCACTTCCATAACATCACGCTCGGCAAAAAATTGACGTATTTTTGCCATTAGCTCGGCGCGTTGTTTCAGTACTTGTCGAGTCGCACTTGGTTGCCAATCATGGGGGTTATTGCTTGCCATAGCCTTGTTCCAAATTTTATCTTGCCGTCACCTTGTGCCACGTACGCTAATGACACAAATGAAAAAGGTTAGCCTTATGCTAACCTCTTTGGTATTTGCTTTATGATATGTAAGTAATTACTTACCAGCGCGAGATACATACTCGCCACTGCGTGTATCTACCTTAACCACTTCGCCAATTTGCACGAATAAAGGAACACGAACCACAGCGCCTGTACTCAAGGTCGCTGGTTTACCGCCAGTGCCTGCAGTATCACCTTTTAGACCAGGATCGGTTTCAATGATTTCCAATTCAACAAAGTTAGGTGGGGTAACTGAAATCGGATTGCCATCCCACAAAGTGATGGTACACATGTCACCTTCTTTCAGCCATTTAACATTATCACCAACCGCTTTTTCATCGGCGGCAATTTGCTCAAAGGTATCATTGTTCATAAAGTGCCAGAATTCGCCATCGGCATATAAATAGCCTAAATCCGTTTCCATCACATCGGCACCTTCAACAGATTCACCTGATTTGAAAGTCTTTTCTAAAACTTTACCTGATATTAATTTACGGATTTTAACGCGGTTAAAGGCCTGACCTTTACCTGGCTTTACAATCTCATTTTCCAGAATATTGCATGGCTCACCGTCAATCATTAACTTAAGGCCATTTTTAAATTCATTAGTACTATAATTGCCCATAGTGTTCTCTTATGTATTTGTGTTCTCTAATAGATTAAAATCTGTCACCAAGATAAATACGCAAGGTATTTACCCGTAGAGATTTTTGATGACGCAAATAATAACCCGAATTGAAGACAATGTGCATAGCTTTTGGGAAAAAGAGTTGGCGAATGTTGTCACCGACCCCAAACAACTCTTGTCTATGCTAAATATAGACGAGAACAAATACAGTTCACACTTTCCAGCAAGAAAGTTATTTCCGGTGCGAGTACCGCGACCGTTTATCGAAAAAATGCAGAAAAACAACATCGAAGATCCTCTACTGCAACAAGTGATGCCGCGCAGTGAAGAGTTTAGCGATGTCGAGGGTTTTGTCAGTGATCCATTGCAAGAACACGACACCGTGGCTGAAGGGTTATTGCACAAATACAAAAACCGTGTGCTAATGATTGTTAAGGCCGGTTGCGCGGTGAATTGTCGTTATTGTTTTCGCCGTCATTTCCCCTATCAAGATAACAGCCCCAATAAACAACGTTGGCAAGAGGCTATCGATTACATTAAGCAGCACGAAGAAATCAATGAAGTGATTTTTTCCGGCGGCGATCCACTGATGGCAAAAGACAGTCATTTGCAGTGGTTAATTGAGCAAATAAATAACATTGCTCATATCACTCGACTGCGAATCCACACGCGCCTACCGGTGGTAATACCCAGTCGAATCAATCCAGCATTACTCTCTACATTAAGTGAATCCCGCTTGCGCATAATAATGGTGTTGCATATTAATCACAGCAATGAAATTTGTGATGATTTGAGCCGAGCGGTCATGATGTTAAAGCAACACGATATTTTGGTGCTCAATCAGAGCGTGTTATTAAAAGGTATTAATGATGATGCGCAAACATTATGTGACTTGTCGGAAAAGCTATTTAGTGTCGATATTTTGCCGTATTATCTGCACTTACTCGATCCGGTGAAAGGCGCTGCCCATTTTCATGTAGACTTACACCAAGCGAAATCAATAGCCAAAAAAATGATGGCCAACTTGCCAGGCTTTTTAATGCCTAAAGTTGTGCAGGAACTTGCTGGTGAAGCCAATAAAACCCCACTGAATTTATAGACAAAGAAAAGTATATTTTTATGAACAAATCGATTGAAAAACACCTGATTGAAAACATCTCACAGTTACTAAAGCGATCTTTAAAAGTCGATGCAACGCTGACAGAATTACGTGCGGATAAACAGGCCAACTTCCAATCCATCTTTCCCCAAAACGGCGACTTTACGGTAAAGGCCGACACCTTTCAGCCGTATATCGAAGAGATCGCCAATGAGTTGTTGGTGTGGCAACAAACGCAAAACAATGAATTACTAGCGACCATGGTGAAAAAGATTGAGTTGTTGTATTCACTGATTGGTAAATTTGAATCTTTGTACCAACAACAATAAAGCAGACTTAAAGTTGCAAAATCGACGATAAAGCGATCATACTGGGGTTAACAATAATATAAAACCTCAGGAAATTATGAGCATGTGTCGTCGGTTTTGGCTGCTACCTTTACTCGCTGTCAGTCAGCAATCCTTTGCTAAGGAACTGGATCCTCGCTCGTACATAAACATCCCTATCGATCAAAATTTTATTGGTGCTTTATACATAAAAACCAAAGGTGATGTGTATACCACACCGGACGTGCCGGTCGAAGACTTAACCCTAGACATTGACGGTCCTGGGGTTGCCTATGCTTATACCTTTTCAATGTTTGGCAATGCCAGTAAATTTGATATCGCCGGCGGACAAGCATGTGCTGACGGTGAAGCGATATATCTCGGTGATCGGGTTGAACGTCGTTACTGTGGCATGACTGACACCTTTATGCGCCTCAATTACAACTTCTATGGTGCCAAAGCCATGGAATTATCAGAATTTGTTAAACAACCAAAAACCATGGTTATTGGCGCCAGTTTACAAGTTGGTATACCAACCGGCGCTTACGACAAGCAATATGTACTCAACATCGGCTCTAATCGTTGGTTCTTTAAACCGGAAATAGGCATGTCCATCCCATTTGGTAATTGGGAATTCGACGCTGCCGTCTCAGCTAAGTTTTTTACCAATAATACCGAGCTGTTATACGATCAAACTTTTGAACAAGACCCGGTTTATAATATTCAGTCTCACCTTATCTACGACTTTCAACCCGGCCACTGGATCTCCTTTAATGCCAATTACTATTTCGGTGGTGATACCTATGTCGATGGTGATAAACGAGCGGATAAAACCGGCAATTTTCGTGGCGGTATAACCTACAGCTACGCAATAAATTCGCAACACAGTGTTAAGTTTATAGCCAATAAAGGCATTACCACCAAGCGAGGTAATGATGTTGATGTGGTCGCTGTCGCGTGGGCGTATCGTTGGCAATAAAAAAGGTGGCTATCGCCACCTATTGAGTATTATTGTTTCGTATCTCGCATAAACGTTTCTTTAAACCAGTCCGTTAACATGACTTTTTCATACTTGAAATTCTCATGATGCATACCGCTGCCTGGTGAGTTAAAAAAGCCCATATCTTTAATATGCTCTTCACCTGAGCTGAGCTTTGCACCGCTGGCATCGGTTAGCTGGTACTTAAAACGCATTTTCGGGAAATACAAATCTTCAATCACACGAATAGTCGCGTTATTTGGTCCAACCATATAGCGCACATCACCGGCTAAATCGACATTGGTAATGTCCATTGTTAGCGTTTGCCCTTCTGGCAACTTTGCCGCGAGTTCCGCAATATGCTCTTCCAGTTCTTTAAACACTCGTGCCTCAAAACGGCTACGTGGCTCATCGCCTGGTTCAATGTCGGTATAACTGTCTGGGTCAACCCAATTTACTTTGGCCTGTCCAGCCATCGCATAGGTTGATACCAGCATGGTTGCGCATATAACCGAAATAAACTTGTTCACTAATTTCATCTCTATCACCTTATCTTTACATCAGCGTTTAATAAGTAGACAACACCTTGTTTAGTAAAGTTTAATCGAAATTGTAATAGTTCGTTGTCGTATGGTAATTAATTGCCTACAAACTGTCTTAACATAGAGCCAACAATAATCTGAATACGGTGTTGGCGCTCTTGTTCATCAATATCGTCGATAACAAACCCTTGCGCCGCACCGCGCCATGCAAATTGTTTGGTTTCACCGTCTAACACGAACATCAACATTGTGCCTTTTTCTAGATTTGGCAAGTCAGGTAATCCTGGATTTAAACCAAATGTTTCAGATAACTGTTCATCACTGAAATCTTCTTCACGTTCGAGAATATAGCCAATAAAAAACGTTGGCTGTTGATCGGCTTCAACTTGGCGAAATCCTTGGCTGTTAAGGTAGCGCTCAATTTCTGCGGTAAACGCTGGAAAGCGCTGGCCATGATCGGTTTCTTGTAATGGGGTAAAGGCGTAGGTGGTATTACTGTCCAGCACTAGGTCTTTATCGTGACTGCTGGAAATAGCTAGTTGTCTTTCTGCCATTGCTTCTTCATCGGTAACCTGAACACAGGCAGCTAGGGTGGTGACAAAAAGTAAAATTAGAATATTACGCATTATTATTATCTCGGCTAAGTTTGCTACTTATGTCAATAATAACAATAACTTTACAATTTGCGTAATGATTATGTGTAGCCCTTTGCTATTAATTTGTTATTGACTGTAACTCACAAAAAAGCCCCGTCTAAGACGAGGCTTTTTCAGCACATAGCGTGGCGCAGATTACATCATGCCGCCCATACCGCCCATGCCACCCATGCCGCCCATATCAGGCATTGCAGGTGCAGCTGCTGCATCTTGTGGCGCTTCGGTCACCATAGCTTCGGTAGTTAGCATCAAACTTGCTACTGAGGCTGCGAACTGAAGTGCACTACGAGTTACTTTGGTCGGATCTAGGATACCCATTTCCAACATATCACCGTAGGTGCTGTTAGCGGCGTTGTAACCATAGTTACCTTCGCCATTGCGCACTTCATTAAGAACCACGGATGCTTCATCACCACAGTTACTTACGATTTGACGAAGGGGTGCTTCCATGGCACGAAGAGCCACGTTGATACCGTGGGTTTGATCTTCGTTAGCACCTTCAAGATCTTTGATCTTGTCAGCAACACGAACAAGGGCTGTACCACCACCGGCAACCACACCTTCTTCAACCGCGGCACGTGTTGCATGCAATGCATCTTCAACACGGGCTTTCTTTTCTTTCATTTCAACTTCAGTCGCCGCGCCAACTTTGATTACCGCAACACCGCCAGCCAATTTAGCTAGACGCTCTTGCAGTTTTTCGCGATCGTAGTCTGACGTTGTGTCTTCGATTTGGCCACGAATTTGCGTGACACGACCATTGATTTCAGCTTCTTCACCGATACCATCGATGATAGTGGTGTTATCTTTAGAGATAACCACGCGCTTAGCTTGACCAAGATCTTCTAATGTTGCTTTTTCAAGCTCCATACCGATTTCTTCAGAAATAACAGTACCAGCTGTCAACACAGCGATATCTTGTAACATCGCTTTACGACGGTCACCAAAACCAGGTGCTTTAACCGCAGCCACTTTGACAATGCCACGCATGTTGTTAACAACTAAAGTTGCTAAGGCTTCGCCTTCAACGTCTTCAGCAATAATAAGCAATGGCTTACCCGCTTTAGCAACGCCTTCAAGGGTTGTTAGCAATTCACGGATATTAGAAATTTTCTTATCAACAAGTAAGATAAACGGGCTTTCAAGTTCAACACTGCCGTTTTCTTGATTATTAATGAAGTATGGCGATAGGTAACCACGGTCAAATTGCATACCTTCAACAACGTCTAGCTCATCAGTAAGGGCTTGACCTTCTTCAACGGTAATAACACCTTCTGTACCAACTTTATCCATTGCCGTAGCGATGATAGAGCCAACAGTAGTATCAGAGTTAGCTGAAATGGTACCAACTTGCTCAATCGCTTTGTTATCAGCACATGCCGTAGATAGATCTTTTAGCTCGGCAACGGCAGCGATAACTGCTTGGTCGATACCACGTTTAAGATCCATTGGGTTCATGCCGGCAGCAATTGATTTTAAACCTTCGTTTACAATAGCTTGTGCTAACACGGTTGCGGTTGTTGTACCGTCACCCGCTTCATCATTGGCTTTAGAAGCAACTTCTTTAACCATTTGCGCGCCCATGTTTTCAAACTTGTCTGCAAGTTCGATTTCTTTTGCAACGCTAACACCGTCTTTAGTGATTGTTGGACCACCAAAGCTCTTATCCAATACCACATTGCGACCTTTTGGTCCCAATGTTACCTTAACTGCATCTGCAAGAATGTTTACGCCGCTTAGCATCTTAGTGCGTGCGTCATTACCAAATAAAACGTCTTTTGCTGCCATTTTTATTTTCCTTTAAATCTTTTTTATCCGCAAAGGGATGTATAAATGAGTTTAGGCTTATTCTACGATAGCCAAAATGTCGGCTTCGCTTAGGATCAGAACTTCTTCACCATCGATTTTTTCGGTTTTTGCGCCGTAACCTTCAGAGAAGATCACTTGATCACCGATTTTCACATCCAAAGGACGAACTTCACCGCTTTCAAGAATGCGACCGTTACCAACGGCAATTACTTCACCACGAGTCGACTTTTCAGCCGCACTACCCGTTAAGACAATGCCACCAGCAGATTTGGTTTCAACTTCTTTACGCTTGATAATCACACGATCATGTAAAGGACGAATGCTCATTTATTTCTCCTGATATTCTTTTGAGAATTTTTAAGTATTTATGTTTAAAGCAGATAGGGGTTGGTCGCCATCTTTTCAAGGGCTAGGCCTAAAAATTTGCAATTTTTTTAGCCAAGCCATTCAATCAGAAGCGTTACTGCAATTATTCTATACGCTTGTTATTTTTATCCGCATCGATAGTCTTGCTATCGGCTTCGATATCGATAACGTCATCATTTTGTTGGAATGGGTTGGCTTGCGAACCTTGCTGTTGATAAAAGTCTTGAAAATCCTGTTGTTGATTGACATTGGTATAGAAAAACGCCGAACCATTTTTTTGCGATTTTGCTAATTGTTGCTGCACCAGCTTAACAATAGCCCCGCGTGACACAGGCCACAGTAACGCCAAACCAAAGCCATCAGTAATAAAACCTGGTGTCAGCAGCAACACACCGGCAACAAGCAGCAATAAGGCCGCGATGATTTCATCTGATGGCATTTGTCCTTGAGCAAGTTTGTGTTGTACCGATTGATAGGTTGCTAATCCTTGCTGGCGCACCATTTTGGCACCAAGCCAAGCGGTAACAATAACCAGAACAATGGTTGGCAATGCGCCAATCAAGGCACCGACATTCATCAATACCATAATTTCGATAATCGGCATGATGATAAATAACAAAAACAACACTCTAAACATGGTGTGCAACTTCACTCAAAAAATAAATCTATGAAACTAATATTGGGCTTTTCGGGTCTTTTTCAAGCAACAAGCAAGGACATGCGATAAAAGTAGTAACGAAAAACATTACCAAAATGACATTTTGGTGAGTAAAATCAATAGTTAATACGTACAACATGGAGTAACAGGAATAATGTATCAAATTGTATTGTGTAATTGCCCCAATAACGAGGTGGCATCAAAGATTGCCAAGCGCTTGGTACATGATAAACTTGCCGCCTGTGTTAATATAATGACCAATGTAAAATCGGTTTATCAATGGCAAGGTGATATAGTAGAAGACGACGAAATTACGCTGATTATAAAAAGCAAATCTTGCTTATTCAGTGAACTCGAGTCGACTATCAAGGCACTACACCCCTACGATGTCGTAGAAATAATTGCTTTGGATATCACGCAAGGGAGCCAACAATACTTGGCTTGGATAAACGAATCTGTGAAGTAAACCATGCGCCTAATAAGTTTAATATTATCTGTTTTATTGCTTGTCACCTCCGCTAATGTGAAGGGACAAGACTCAATCTTTGATACATCCGCAGTCGATAATCTGCTCTCCAATGATCAAGAGTTTCTACCGGTAGATGAAGCATTTCGCTTTGACTTTAATCAGCACGAGCAAAAGCTGGAAGTCTATTTTTCTATCGCAGAAGGCTACTATATTTACCGTGATAAATTTAAATTTAGCGCTGACAATGCTGAATTTACAATGCCGACTTTGCCTCAAGGTGAAGAACATGAAGACGAGTACTTCGGCGTTCAACAGGTTTATTACCAACAACTGAAATTCACTATTGATTTAACCTCGGTTAGTCGCGATGCACAGCTTAGCATCACCTACCAAGGCTGTGCTGAAAAAGGTTTGTGTTATCCACCAACCAAAAAGCAAGTACCCATCGATGCCTTTACTGAGCAACCTGCTGCCGCGGTACTTGATAGTATCAGTGGCGGCAATCAACCACTAACGTCGACCAAACTTAGCGATAACAGCCTAACCACTCAAGTGAGTGAACAAGACACGCTGGCAGCAAGCTTAGATTCGGACAACTTATTTTGGGTGTTATTAACCTTTTTTGGTTTGGGTATATTGCTGTCATTTACGCCGTGTGTGTTTCCTATGTACCCAATATTGACCGGTATCATAGTCGGTCAAGGTGAAGGACTAACCACGCGTCGGGCGTTTAGTTTGTCATTTTCATACGTACAAGGTATGGCCATCACCTACACCATATTAGGTGTCGTTGTAGCCCTAGCTGGTGCGCAATTTCAGGCCGCCTTTCAGCACCCTATCGTATTAATCGTGCTGAGCTTACTGTTTATATTTTTAGCACTGTCGATGTTTGGTGTGTTTAATTTGGCCCTACCTGCGTCTTGGCAAAATAAACTGACAGAGCTCAGCAATAGCCAAAAAGGCGGCGCCATGTCATCGGTGTTTTCAATGGGGGCAATATCAGGTTTGGTTGCCTCGCCTTGTACCACGGCCCCGTTAACCGGCGCGTTAATTTATATTGCCCAATCAGGGGATGTCATCGTCGGTGCATCTGCGCTGTATGCATTAAGTTTAGGTATGGGCTTACCGTTATTGGTGCTAGGTAGTTCAGGCGGTAAGTTGTTGCCGAAAGCTGGTAATTGGATGACGGTTATTAAAAACATCTTCGGTTTCTTGCTGTTAGCTGTACCGGTATTCTTGTTAGAGCGCTTCTTGCCAGTGGTCGCGAGTCAGCTACTATGGGCCGCATTGCTGTTGGCCACCGCGACGTATTTTTATGTGGTTAATTCCAACACCAATAATGACGCCAAAGGATTTTGGTTTGGACTGCGCTCGCTAGCGATTTTTGTGATGTTGTTTTTTGGTGCCAATTTGGCCTATCAAACGGTATTTACGCCGCAGCATAGTGCCGCAGCAGCACACAAAGAATTCGTTAAGGTATCGACTCTGAGCGAGCTAAATCAACAAGTTGCAATAGCGAACAGCGAAGGACAGACGGTTATGGTCGACCTTTATGCTGATTGGTGTATCGCCTGTAAAGAGTTTGAAAAGTACACTTTTCCAAAAAATAATGTGCAACAAGCTTTGCATAACACCGTCATGATTCAAATAGATTTGACGGATACCGGCACCGATTCAAGCATTGAACTTATGGAACATTTTGACGTGTTTGGCTTACCTTCTATTTTGTTTTTTGACAAACAAGGTAATGAATTAACACAACAAAGAGTAACCGGATTTATGGGCGCGGATGAATTTGCCGCTCATATAAATCGAATTTTTAATTAAATTTAAGCACCATTCAAGCAAAAGCTCTGTCAGATAATAATTGGCAGAGCTTTTTTCTTTGCGGCGACCTAACTGAGTGATTAGACCAGTATTTTGCTGCTAATTTCTTCGAAAATAACTATAATGTGCGCAATCTTGGAAAAAAGTTGCGATTTATTAAGAAATTAAGCAAACTTTTGTATATAAAATAGACTGAATTTTCCAATAACAAAAAATAACAGGGATTTCTCTGCAAATGACGACAAAGTTTAAAGTTTTGCTGTTAAATGGCCCCAACTTAAATATGTTGGGTAAACGTGAGCCAGAAGTATACGGTTCTCACTCGTTAACTGACATTGTCAATCAATTGCAGGCCAGTGCCGACAACTTAAATATTGAATTGTTGCACACGCAAAGCAATGCTGAACATGAATTGATAGATGCGATACATAGCGCCTTTAATCAGGTCGACTTTATTATCATCAATCCAGCGGCATTTACGCATACGAGTGTGGCTCTGCGAGACGCTTTGTTATCCGTCAACATACCGTTTGTTGAAGTGCATTTATCCAATGTTCATGCACGCGAGGAATTCAGACATCATTCATTCCTGTCAGATATTGCTGACGGGGTTATATGTGGATTGGGTGCATCGGGTTATCACTATGCACTGCAATACGCGCATCAAACTTTGAATAAAAATTAGATAAAAACATTATTAAAGGTGTACCAATGGATATTCGTAAAATCAAAAAACTAATCGAGCTGGTTGAAGACTCAGGTATCAGTGAACTGGAAATTGCTGAAGGTGAAGAGTCAGTACGCATCAGCCGTGGCGCTACTATGGTAGCTGCTCCAATGGCTGCTCCGATGGCTGCTCCAGTAGCAGCGCCTGCTGCTGCACCAGTTGCTCCAGCGGCTGAAGCACCTGCAGCAAGTGACGCATTATCAGGTCACGTTGTGCGTTCTCCAATGGTTGGTACTTTTTACGCAGCGTCATCTCCTGAAACAGCAAACTTTGTTGAAGTTGGTCAACACGTAAATGCTGGCGATACACTTTGTATCGTAGAAGCAATGAAAATGATGAACCAAATTGAAGCTGATAAGTCTGGCGTGATCAAACAGATTCTTGCAGAAAACGAAGACACTATTGAATTTGATCAGCCACTATTCGTAATCGAATAAACAACAAGGGAAGATTGATTCCATGTTAAAAAAAGTTGTTATTGCCAACCGTGGTGAAATTGCTCTGCGTATTTTACGCGCTTGTAAAGAGCTAGACATCAAAACGGTTGCTATTCACTCAACAGCTGATAGAAACCTTAAACATGTTCTATTAGCAGATGAAACCATTTGTATCGGTAAACCTGCAGCCACAGAGAGCTACTTGGATATTCCACGTATCATCACTGCTGCTGAAGTAACTGACGCTGATGGTATTCACCCAGGTTACGGCTTTTTGGCAGAAAATGCTGATTTTGCCGAGCAAGTTGAAGATTCAGGCTTCGCATTTATTGGTCCAAAAGCTGACGCTATTCGCTTAATGGGTGACAAGGTTTCAGCAATCGAAGCAATGAAGAAAGCTGGTGTTCCTTGTGTACCTGGTTCAGATGGCCCGTTAACCGAAGATGAAGAAGCTAATTTAGCTCATGGTCGTCGTATTGGTTACCCTGTTATCATCAAAGCATCTGGTGGCGGCGGTGGTCGTGGTATGCGTGTTGTGCGCGAAGAAGCAGATTTGCTTGAGTCTATTCAATTGACCAAAGCAGAAGCACGTGCTGCCTTTAACAATGACGTCGTTTACATGGAGAAATTCCTTGAGAACCCACGTCACGTTGAAATTCAAGTTATGGCTGACGGACAAGGCGGTGCGATTCACCTAGGTGAGCGTGATTGTTCTATGCAACGTCGTCATCAAAAAGTCGTTGAAGAAGCGCCTGCACCAGGCATCACAGAAGAAATTCGTGCGGCAATTGGTGCTCGTTGTTGTAACGCCTGTGTTGAAATTGGCTATCGCGGCGCCGGTACGTTTGAGTTTTTATTTGAAAACGGTGAATTCTACTTTATTGAGATGAATACCCGTATTCAGGTTGAACACCCAGTTACGGAAATGGTTACTGGCGTGGATTTAATCAAAGAGCAATTACGTGTTGCCTCTGGTCTAAAACTTACGCTTACTCAAGACGATATCAAAGTAACTGGTCACGCTATTGAGTGTCGTATTAACGCCGAAGACCCACGTACTTTTATTCCTTCACCGGGTAAAATCACTCGCTTCCATTCACCAGGTGGTATGGGCGTGCGTTGGGATTCACATGTGTACACGGATTACTCAGTGCCGCCTCACTATGATTCTATGATTGGTAAGCTGATCACCTACGGTGAGACCCGCGAAGTGGCTATTGCCCGCATGAAAAATGCTCTGGATGAATTGGTTATCGATGGCATTAAAACCAATATCGCACTACAAGAAGATATTATGGCTGACGCTGGTTTTGGCCGCGGCGGTGCGAATATCCATTACCTTGAAAAGAAATTGGCTGAAATTGAATAAGCCCAATTCCTGTTGTTGATAAATTGATAAAAACCCTGCTTTGGCAGGGTTTTTTCTGTTTAATAGACAGGTTATTATAGATACATCAGCTATGACAAACAGACAAGCGGTTATAAAATGTCTAATGAAATAAACATTGTCGAGAAACCTTACCCTCCCGCAGATGGAGAATGTTGTGAAAGCGGTGCCTGTAACCCGTGTGTATGGGATCGTTATTACGCCGAATTACAACAATGGCGTGTTCAACAAGCCGAACTTAAAGCCCAGCAACAAGCTGATAGCTAGTTCAACTAAATACCTGCACTCGCTTTAATCCCTCTGAAAATCAACACTCTAGTCAACGCCGTAAAATATTGCAGATTTGGTGTTGGCTAGTTTTTACTTGTCGCCTTTATTGGCGCTTTATAAAAATACCTACCATAATTAATTTACAGCTAAAAAAAGCTAAGTTTTTCAGCGACTTTTCTACTGTCAGCTTTCTTTACAGATACAAAAGAACACATAGAAAACGACGCCTTAATGCATTGATATTTAAGGTAATTATATTTCTGGTCTGATATTTGCTCTTAAAAGACAGATAAATCCGAAAAGAGGTTAATTATGAAAACAATAAGGTTACTGGCCTTGTTTATTTTGACGGCTTTCACCAGCCAGGCTTATGCTGAGTTAATTTTAGACCCAGCAGCTTGTGAGACAGGATCTAGTTTCTGTGCCACGTCAGATGACAATAGTGGTAACAAGCCCGAAGATATTTATGAATTATTCGGTGTAAAAGTTGATGAACTTTTATATAAGAGCAACGTCGGTGGTAGTGATGAAGGCAGCTATGCCGATTACTATTCAACGGTATACAATCCTGCTGTAGACCCTGAAGGCGGCACCGTGTCGTTTGATGGTGGCGATGCAGCGAATTGCCAAGACAATGGTTGTTTCTTCGAGGTGAAAGGCGGTAGCGGCGACCCTGCTAGATATCTATTTGATATTACCGGTTGGGATGGCATGATGGATATCGTGATGAGAAACTTCTGGCCTGAGAACAATTCTATTTCGCATATTGCGATTTGGAGTGGCGCGCCATTATGTGACAACGATTCAGTACAACCGCTATCTGAGTGTCAAGAACCACCTACCGAAGTGCCTGAGCCAAGCTCATTGGTTATAATGTCACTTGCTTTGCTGGGTTTGATATCTCGCAAAAAGATCGCAGCGAAACTATAGTCTCAGCATTAGAACGAAATAAATAAACAAAAGCCCCACATAAGTGGGGCTTTTTTATATCTGATGTTTAAAATCAAATGATTAGTTATTGATATTCACACCCATTTGCACTTCCGTTGCATTACCAGAGGCATCTGTTGCGGTTGCCTTTAAGTACCAACTGCCGTTTACAAAATCATTGGTATCCACTTCAAATTCATACGGTGCTTTTGTGTCCGTACCAATATAGTGTTTACCGATACGTAATTCGACATCTTCCATTGAATCATTATCTGATGCGTTAACTTTGACAGTGATCGTGCCACTGACTTTTTGCCAACGTGTTGGTGTAACAAAGCTAACTTCTGGCGCGATATTATCATCTCCACCCGGATCTGGTGTTGGATCAGGATCTGGCGTCGGATCTGGATCAGGTTGTGAACCATCATTATTGATGTTGACACCAACTTGAACTTCAGATTCATTGCCTGCGCTGTCCGTCGCAATTGCCGTTAAATACCAGCTACCATTTTTATAGTCATTACTATTCAAAGTGAATGAATATGGTGCACTGGTATCAGTACCTACCAATTCGCCGCCAATTCGAAATTCAACTTTAGCAATCGAATGGTTGTCTGTCGCAGAAACATTTACTGGTACGCTACCGCTGATTTTTTCCCAACGAGTCGGCGTAATAAAACTTACTTCAGGGGCAACATTATCATCTGGGTTTGGTGTTGGATCTGGATCTGGATCCGGCTCAGGCTCTGGTTCAGAACCATCATTGTTAATATTCACACCAACTTGAACTTCTGACGTATTACCTGCGGTATCCGTCGCGATTGCCGTCAAGTACCAGCTACCATTTTTATAGTTGTAGCTGTTTAAAGACATCTCATACGGCGCGCTGGTATCGGTACCAACAACCTCTTTACCAATCTTAAGCTCTACTTTAGCGATATCGTTATTGTCCGTTGCAGCGATTTTCACTGGAACATGGCCACTGATTTTTTCCCAACGAGCTGGGGTAATAAAGCTCACTTCAGGAGCGACATTATCATTTGGATTTGGTTCCGGATCTGGGTCTGGGTCTGGTGTTGGCTCTGGATCAGAGTCGTCATTATTAATGTTAACGCCAACCTGTGATTGAGCTTCGTTACCAGTAGAATCTTTGGCTGTTGCTGTTAATTGCCAGCTACCATTGTTAAATTCAGTACTATCAAACACAAACTCGTAAGGTGCGGTGCTGTCTGTACCGATAACTTCGTTACCTACACGTAATTCAACATTAGCCATTGACTCGTTATCTGATGCATCAACCTCAACTGAGACCATGCCGTTAACCGTTTGCCATTTAGTCGGAGTAACGATACTCACCTCAGGTGCCGTTTGGTCACCAGAGCCCGAGCCCGAACTGTTATACGCAAGCGCTGCTTGCGCATCAATGATTCCGTAGCCAAACTTAGGATCAAAATTACCACTGTTTGAAGACTTATCAGCGGTTTGCTTGATAGCTTCTTCGATATCAGCGTTGCTCCAATGTGGGTTCTTTGCCATTAACACCGCGGCTACACCAGATACAACTGGCGCGGCAAAAGATGTACCACTAACTGAACCATAACCGTGTGATAGCTTGGTGGTATAAATGCCTACACCAGGGGCTGCGACATCAATACAGTTACCATAATTTGACCATGACGCTAGATTACCATTTTTATCGGTAGCGGAAATTTTAAGCATGTGTGGGTTTTCACTACAGCTTAGATGGTTACCATCATTACCAGCCGAAACACTGACAATACCGCCTTTATCGTAAAAATATTTCGCAGCGTTAAGAAAGCTGCTGCTATCAGACATACGGTAACTGATATTAGCAATGTCAGCACCGTTATCAGCGGCCCAGATAAGACCTTCAGCAATATCACTGGTATAAGCAGCACCATTGCTTGCGTTAGTCACACGTACCGGCAGAATTTTACTGTCCCACGCAATTGACGTGACACCTTGAGAATTGTTACTTAATGCCGCAATAACACCAGCAACTTTGGTACCATGATCGGTAATCGGTGATGTATCGGTGGTATTATTAGCGGTGTTATAACCACTCAATACCTGACCAGATAAATCCTGATGATTATTCATAACACCAGAGTCAAGTACCGCAACGGTTATGCCTTGACCGGTCGTTTGACCCCATACATGGCTCATACCTAACGTCGATAAATGCCAGCCGTTAGAATAATAGTTATCGTTAGGTGTTACTTCTGATGTTTCAACCAAATAATTTGGTTCAACAAAATCGATGAGTTGATTTTCGCTTAATTCAGCCATCAACTTCTTTTCTTGGCCTTTTGGAACTTTAATACGGGCAATCTGCTGTTTATGTAGCTTTAGTTTGCGATAAACAGAGCCACCTTTGCCGCCGATGACTTCTTGAAAGTCTTTTTCTGAAACACCTGCTTTAGGTGCGATAAGTAGTTCCCCTTCAGCAAAAGGCTTATCTTTTGCTAATACTGAGCCTGCAATCAAGCTCGACAATAATGTTATTGTACAAGGCAATTTAGTTATTATTTTCGTAGCCATTTTAGTCCTCTGAATAGCGCTAATAATGTTAGTAAGTAATAAAGACTACCGGCACCTACATCGATTTCTCGTAGGCCGTCGTCATCGTTTGTGCCACCATTATCTGGTTGACTATTTTCACCACCTGTCCCCTCAGTTGGTTCGGTATCGTCGGCACCGTTATTTTCTCCACCGTTGTTCGGATTGGTATTGTCACCACCATTATCTGGATTGGTGTTACCGTTACCAGGGTTAGGTGTTGGTGTGACAACACCACCATTGCCCGGATCTGGTGTAGGCTCTGGCGCTGGCTCTGGTTCTGGCGCTGGCTCAGGCGTTGGCTCTGGTTCAGGCGTTGGCTCTGGTTCAGGCGTTGGCTCTGGTTCAGGCGTTGGCTCTGGTTCAGGCGTTGGCTCTGGTTCAGGCTTAGGCTCTGGCTCAGGCGTTGGCTCTGGCTCAGGCGTTGGCTCTGGCTCAGGCGTTGGCTCTGGCTCAGGCGTTGGCTCTGGATCGCTAGGCTTGCTAGGATCATTAGGGTATGGGTCTGCATTGTCGCCGATACCATCACCGTCTGAATCTTTTTGCTCATTCGGGTCATTAGGAAATGCGTCAGCGTTATCGCCTACACCGTCACCGTCTGAATCTTTTGTTTCTTTTGCATCATTTGGAAAGGCATCAGCATTGTCGCCTACACCATCACCATCTGAATCTTGTTGTTCTTTCGGGTCATTTGGAAAGGCATCAGCGTTATCGCCTACACCATCACCATCTGAGTCTTTAGTTTCATTTGGATCTTCTGGAAACGCGTCAGCATTATCACCGACACCGTCGCCATCGGTATCTTTGCTTTCATCAGGATCATTAGGGAACGCATCTTCATCATCAGGAACACCATCGCCATCACTATCGGTAGGCGTTGTAATGATGACGTGAGCGCGAACGGTATCTGAACTTGCTTGGTTATCTGAGGCATCAGTCGCTAAGGCTTCAAGATCAATGGTGCTATCTTGATATTTTTCTTGCTCAATAATGAATTCATACGGTGCACTTGTATCTGTACCAATAGATGCGCCATTGACATATAAGATTACTGAGGCAACTTCTTCATTATCTGTTGCCGATACGACAACCTTATAATCTTGGTCAAATTCCTGACCGTCAGTTACGTTTACGATATCTACTTGAGGCGGTTCTTGATCCGGTGCTGGACCGTTTGCACCAAGTTTTTGTAGCGATGCGTAAACGTCTAGACGACCATGACCAAATTCTTGAGACTTGCTGCCTGAATGGACTGAATCATCAGCACCGGCAAATAAAGCAGACTCGATTTGACTAGCCGAAGCACGTGTATCATATGACTTTAATAATGCCAAAGCGCCCGCAACGACAGGAGTCGCAAACGACGTGCCGCTGTGTTTGCCGTAACCGCCAGAACTTAAGTTGGTGGTGTAGATGCCATTACCTGGAGCGGCAATATCGATATAGTCACCATAATTAGACCAAGAGGCCTTGTTATCGCTACTATCGGTGCCTGACACAACGATTAAATTAGCATTATCTTTCCAGTCACGTAATTTGCCGTTGTTACCCGCAGCAACCACCGCCAAACCACCTTTCGAGCGTAGGTAATTAGCAGCGTCAGCTAAAGACGTGCTATCAGCGGCATCATAACTGATGTTAACGACATCTGCGCCATTTTCGGCAGCCCAAGTAAGGCCTTCAACAATATGACTGGTATAAGCGACACCATTACTGGCGGTACTTACACGTACCGGCATAATTTGTGCGTCCCAGGCTATAGATGTAACACCGCGACTGTTGTTACTTGCAGCAGCAACTACACCGGCTACCTTGGTTCCGTGACCGAAGATATCAGAGGTATTTGAATTATCATCCACGACATTACGACCACTGATCATATTAGCGGCAAGATCTGGGTGACTTGAGTCAACACCTGAGTCGAGGACAGCGACGACGATATTGTCGCCCTTTGAGATACTCCATGCGTCTGGCATATTCACTTTAGGTAAATGCCAAGCATTAGTGTAATAAGTATCGTTGGCAGTGATTTCGCTATTTTTAATAGGCAAATCAAGTTCTGCGTAATCAATTAATTCACTTTGATTTAATTGATAAACGATTTCTTCAGCGTTTTGTTGCTCTACTGAAATAAGCTCAGCTTTAATATTAGAGAACTTTTTCAGTTGTTTAACGTGCAATTTCTTAAGCAGCTTTTTGACTTGCTTGTCACTAACGCCAGCTTTTGCCTTAAACAAAACGTCCAATCTACTGTTGTCAGGTTTCGCTACTGCGACCTGAGTTGAACTTCCTATAACGACTAAGGAGAAAATCAGCTTTGACACTGATAATGATGAAGAACCTCGCCTTTTAGTCACGAAACGAGGCCTGCGCGGAGAGCGCGAAAATAAATTAATCATTCAGACTCCAAAGGAGGAGCCCACAACACAAAACCTAACGCATTATTTGTCTATTATTCTTATGTTTATACCGTTAAAACTAACGGCGACGTAACACCAAAAATAAAGAACACCCTGCAAACTAGGAAAGCTATCGTAGACATCCAATTAAAAACAAATTAACTACTTATACAATTCATTTGAAAATGTTGAGTACGCTTTCTCTTATTCAATGATAAAAAAAAGCATAGAGACCTTATGATCTCTACGCACCAAGCATTATTAGCGCATTTGTTATTGTTTTTATTGTCAGCAACACAATAAAGCAAAGATTAACAAATAGTCAAACCACTTGTACAGTTATTATACAGTCGTTAACAACTCGTTCGTAACTTACAGAACACAGGGTTCGGTAAGTCATTAATTTTCAAGGCGTAATAAGTTTAGGAAGGAGAAAAAAAAATTTAATTTTTTTTTGTAAAAGATATGAAACATAAGGCCTCCAGCGGAGTTTTAGCCCAAAATGGAGGTTTTCAAACAAAATATTAACAAAATAGTTAAAAATAGCAGCAAACACGCGGCCTACAGGCCTTTTCTGATGTTTTGCCACTGAAAAATACCTATTAAAATCAAGGCCGAAAACATCAATAAAGTAAACGGCAAAGCCGTGTCATTATGAAAGAATGTTAATATCGGCCCCGCCAAAGCGCCGATACCAAACCTTAAAGTACCAATGACGGCGGTCGCGGTACCGGTATTATTAGCAAAGGCAATCAAAATAAGTGAGTCCGAATTAACAGCGATCAATGAAATCGCCCCCATAAGCGGCAGGATAGAGATCACAGTCCAAAATAATGACATCTGCAGGATATTCACCAACACCAGGACACTTGCCGCGCAGACGCCTAAATAAAAGGCAACAACAAGAATGCGTTCTGAACCTAGCCTTGATACATAACGGCTATTAAAAAACTGCGCCATCATCAAAGACACAACATTAATACCGAATAAGAAGCTAAACACAAACTCACTGGTTTGGTAAATCTCTAGATAGACAAAAGGTATCGCCGTGAGATAGGCAAAAAATGATAGCGACACCAGCATTGAGGTAATAATGTATTTACGCGCCTCTTTAGAGCCCAAGACAATTTTGTAGCTGCCGATGATATCGATTTTTTTACGGGTGCCGGTTTCTTGTGCTGTGCTTTCCGGTAGCTTTAAATAACTGCCAATAAATATAAGCAAGGCGTAGCCAGAGAGAAAATAAAACATTGCCTGCCAGTTGACGAAATACATGACTAGGCTGCCAAGGGTCGGAGCAATGAGCGGTGCCAACATCATGATCATGGAGACATAAGACATGCCTTTGGCTGTATCTTTGCCATAAAATTGACGAATGACTCCAGGCACAACAACAGTCGCAGCACTGCCACAAAAGGCTTGCAAGAAGCGCAACATATTAAATTGCTGCGCAGTTTCAACCAAAGGCAATAACAAAGAGCAGATGCTAAAGGTAAATAAACCAATCAAAGCCAAACCACGTCGGCCAATACTGTCCACCATAGGGCCAAACAACAATAAACCCATCGCATAACCAGCCAAATACACACTTAATGAGTTTTGAATAATGGCAATAGATGTATTGAAATGCTTAGCGATGGTTAACATGCCAGGCAAATACAAATCTAAAGCAAGCGGGGTAATAGCGACAATCGATGCGAGCAACGGCAGCAATATCGCCATGCGTGGAGAAGATTGCTCAAAAGCGACTTGGGACATGCTTGGGGGTGCACCTAACGGTTTGAATGAAATTAAGTTATTCTAGATGTTACAGTATAACGGATTTTAGTTAGAAAATAACGTTGTTTTAATACAGGTTTAGTCATGACACAGCCATCAATTAGTAATTTATACACCTATCCAATTAAGTCTACCGCCGGCATTGAACTAACCACCTCAGCAGTCAGCGAGCATGGACTTATATTTGATCGTCACTTTGTCATTACCGATACCGAGGGCAAGTTCATTACCGGACGCACCAAATCAAAGCTGGTAAAAGTGTCAAGTTGGATTGAGCAAGATGTGATCACCATTACCGCTGCGAATATGCCGGCACTGCATTTACGATTAAATGAGTTTACACCCGCCTATGATACAGTGCAGGTTTGGCAAGATGAAATTGCTGGGCAACAAACATCGGAGCAGGCGAATCTGTGGTTTAGTCAGTACCTTGGCCAGCCATGCCGTTTATATTTTCTCGGCACACAATCAAACAGACCACTAAAAGATTACCCGAACAAATTAAGCTATGCCGACGGTTACCCTGTATTATTGATATCTCAAGGATCGTTAGACGATCTAAATCAACGCCTCAGCCAACGTCCCAGCCAAGCCGTAACCATGGCTCAATTTCGTCCCAATATTGTCGTCGATAATTGCCCAGCCTATAGAGAAGACCAATGGCATCAAATTAAAATTGGTGAGGTGCTGTTTGAACTTGCTAAACCGTGTAGTCGTTGCATATTTACCACAGTAGATGCCAGCACAGCAGCAAGAGATCCGCAACGCGAGCCGTTAAACACATTAGCGAGTTATCGCAAGGCGGCCGATAAGCAAATCTATTTTGGTCAAAATCTGGTGCCACTAAATGCGGGAGAGATAAAACGTGGTGACAAAGTTGAAATCATAAGCACGCAAACGCCATTAGCATTTGTTTAGCGAAAACGACACGGTATAATGGCGACCTTTATAGCCTCAGCGAAAATTCATTATGCTATTGATGATCGATAACTACGATTCGTTTACCTACAATTTGGTGCACTATTTTCAGCACTTAAACGAAGAAGTGGTTGTTGCCCGTAATGATGAAATTACCATAGATGATATTAGCGCCATGCAACCGCAGAAAATTGTCATCTCTCCCGGCCCATGTGATCCCGACAAGGCCGGCCTATCGTTGCAGATCATTGCCAGTTTTGCCGGTAAAATCCCTATTTTAGGTGTCTGCTTAGGGCATCAATGTATCGCTCAACATTTTGGCGGAGTGGTCGAAAAAGCAAAACAGGTTATGCATGGCAAAACATCCCTTATCCAACATAACCAACGTAATTTATTTGCCGACTTAAATTTGCCATTGCAGGTAACCCGTTATCACTCATTGGTGGTCAATAAAAGCAGCCTGCCTGAATGTTTGTCAATTACCGCCTGGACCGAAGATGCGCAAGGTAATTTTGATGAAATTATGGCTATAGAACATAACACCTTAGCCATTATGGGCGTTCAATTTCATCCCGAATCGATACTGACGGAGCAAGGCCACCAACTACTGGCTAATTTCATTAACAAGTATTGATCTCTATACAAATCAGTGACATCTGTCGTCAAATTCGGTAAATTATAGAAAAACACATAACAATAATAAAAAAACATGTTTTCAGATAGACGCATTTATCCTCGTAAAGAGCTTGAAATTGACGTAGACGTCATGCTTTTAGGTGATGATGTTCGCTTAACAACGTCAAGCCGAAACCTATCTTTGTCTGGTATTCAAATCTCAGCAGACAAAGCTCTTGTCGATCATCTGTTGCAACAAGAGCAACGCCCTGTTCATTTTGATTTGTGTTTTGATGGTCACCCTGACTTATCGTTTCATTGCCGTTTAGTGGTTAATCGTCGCATTTCCCATAACGATTTTTTACTCGGCATTAAGTTTATGAATAACAGCCTTGAGCATACAAAATTAATACAACAGCTACTAAGCACAGATTAAATCCACAATCGCCGATTAATTGTTCAACTTATCGCAACGAAAATAACCGCATGCCCTATACTTTGGAGCAAGTCTTTATCGTTTTATTCAATCGCCGTTAACAACTGAGTTCGTCCCACTACGGCTAAAATAGTTATGCATTCAAACTGAATAAAACCCTGCAACCCCTTATTTTTATTGGCTTTCAGCGAATTTCGCTAAAGACAAAATGGTTAAATTCTGACATAATATTGTCTCTTTTTTAGTAGAACCGCTGTAAAACAAGAGCAAGTGCGATGCACTACAAGGTTCACTAACTTGCATTTTAGAATGAGGATTTCGAATATGACTGAGCAATTTTCAGTAAATCGCGAATTATTTGATCACGTGATGGTGCCTAACTATTCACCTTCTGCTGTTATTCCTGTACGTGGTAAAGGTTCACGTGTTTGGGACCAAAACAACAATGAACTGATCGATTTTGCTGGTGGTATCGCGGTTAGCTGCTTGGGTCACTGTCACCCAGCTCTAGTCGAAGCCCTAAAAACTCAAGGCGAAAAGCTTTGGCATTTATCGAACGTGATGACCAATGAGCCGGCCTTGCGCCTAGCTAAAAAATTGGTTGATAACACCTTCGCTGAAAAAGTTTACTTTGCCAACTCAGGTGCTGAATCAAACGAAGCGGCATTTAAACTGGCGCGTCGTTGGGCATTAGATGTATACGGTGAACACAAATCACAGATAATCTCTTTCAAACAAGGTTTCCACGGTCGTACGTTCTTCACCGTAACTGTTGGTGGTCAAGAAGCCTATTCAGATGGTTTCGGTCCTAAACCAGGTGATATCGAACACGCTGAATACAACAACCTAGAATCACTTGAAGCGTTAATCAGTGATAACACCTGTGCCGTTGTAATGGAGCCACTGCAAGGCGAAGGCGGAATCGTATCACCAACACAAGAATTTGCTGAAGGTGTTCGTGCATTATGTGACAAACACAACGCGCTACTTATTTTTGATGAAGTGCAAACAGGTGTTGGCCGTACCGGTGAATTATACGCCTACATGGGTTTAGGTGTTGCACCTGACATTATGACGACGGCGAAAGCTTTAGGTGGTGGTTTCCCAGTGGGTGCCATGCTAACGACTAACGACATTGCTAAGCATCTTAAAATTGGTACCCACGGCAGTACATACGGTGGTAACCCATTGGCATGTGCGGTTGCCGAAGCGGCATTTGACACAGTAAATGACCCAGCTACATTGCAAGGCGTTAAAGCCAAAGAAGCGATGTTCAAGCAAGCTCTAGCGGCAGTGAATGAAAAATACAACGTGTTCAAAGAAATCCGTGGTAAAGGTTTACTTATCGGTGCGGTGCTGAACGATGAATACCAAGGTCGTAGTAAAGACTTTTTGAATGCGGCTATGGAACACGGTTTAATGACACTGGTTGCCGGTGCTAGCATTATTCGTTTCACGCCATCATTGGTTATTCCAGATGCAGATATTCTGGAAGGTATGAACCGTTTTGAAAAGGCGGTAGATGCCATCGTAAACGGTTAATCAACGAGCCAGGACGCAACTATGATTATTATCAGACCAATTCGTAGCAGTGATTATGATGCCTTACATCAAATCGCTGTAGAATCTGGGCATGGATTTACCAGTTTGCCTGTTAATGAAGGGCTGCTGTTAAACCGTATTAATGGTGCCAATCAGTCATTTCATCAAGAAACTAATTTTGATGGTAGTGAAAGCTATTTATTCGTTATGGAAGACAGTGAAACCGGTGAAGTTGTTGGTACCAGTGGTATCGAAGCAGCGGTTGGCCTACATGATGCGTTTTATCACTATCATGTTGGCAAAGTCGTGCACTCATCAAGAGAATTAAACATATACAACAATGTTGAAATTCTGGCGCTGAACAACGATTACACCGGCACAACTGAACTGTGTACCTTATTTTTACGCAACGATTATCGCGCCAATAATAATGGCCGCTTTTTATCGAAATTCCGTTTCTTATTTATGGCGGAACATAAAGCGCGTTTTAATAATACCGTGATCGCTGAAATGCGTGGTGTTTCTGATGAAAACGGCGATTCACCCTTTTGGCAATGGCTAGAAGAGCACTTTTTCTCTATGGACTTTCCGACTGCCGATTATTTAACCGGTATAGGCAAAAAATCGTTCATTGCAGAATTAATGCCTAAGTACCCTATCTACGTCAACTTGTTAAGTAAAGAAGCCCAACAAGTTATTGGTAAAGTTCATGAAGATACCGTGCCAGCGTTGCGTCTCCTTAATAGTGAAGGTTTTGTAAGTCGTGGTTACGTAGATATCTTTGATGCCGGCCCTACCGTTGAATGCGAGCTGGAAAACATCAAAACGGTACGTAACTCAGCGCAATATCAAGTTGCCATTGGCGATGTTATTGATGGCGAACGTCGAATGATAATCAACCAAGATGTTCGCGATTTCCGTGCCGTTTACCAAAGTATCAACATTAATAAAGACACTCGTATTGCCACAATGACCGCCGATGCTGCAAAAGCGTTGCAAATTGAAGCCGGTGATACAGTGCGTCTTGCTAAAGCATAATGTGGAGAAGTTATGACACATAAGGTTCAATTTATAAATAATCAGTGGCTTGCCGGTCAAGGTACTGACATGCAATCACTAAACCCTGCGATTAATGACGTTATCTGGCAAGGTCAAACCGCGACACCAGATCAGGTCAATGACGCTATTGCAAGCGCCAGACGCGCGTTTGAAACTTGGGGTTTTCTAAGTGTTGCAGAACGTCTTGAGTTAGTGACTCGTTTTGCGCAAGTGCTTACTGACAACAAAGAAGATATTGCAATCGCCATCGCCCAAGAAACAGGTAAACCATTATGGGAAACCCGTACTGAAGCTGGTGCTATGGTTGGTAAAATCAATATTTCGATTAAGGCCTATGAAGACCGCACAGGTACGGTTGAAAACCCAATGCCAGGTGCCAAAGCCTTTATTCGCCATAAGCCACATGGTGTGGTTGCAGTATTTGGTCCATATAATTTTCCTGGTCATTTGCCAAACGGTCATATCGTGCCAGCACTCATTGCTGGTAATACCGTGGTATTTAAACCGTCGGAATTAACGCCGATGGTTGCCGAATTGACCATGAAACTATGGCAACAAGCCGGTTTACCTGAAGGTGTTATTAACATGGTTCAAGGTGAAGTCGAAACCGGTAAAGCCTTGGCTTCACATCCGGGTATTGATGGTTTGTTTTTCACCGGTAGCTCAACCACAGGTAAGCTATTGCACGAACAATTTGCCGGTCAGCCCGGTAAAATATTAGCCCTAGAGATGGGTGGTAATAACCCACTTATCGTCAGTGATGTGGCCGATGTTGATGCTGCTGTTCATGATATTGTCCAGTCAGCATTTATTTCTACCGGTCAGCGTTGTACATGTGCTCGTCGCTTGTTTATTAAAAACAATGCCAATGGTGACGCCATCTTGAACAAACTAATTGCTGCGACAAAAGCGATTAAGATTGGTCATTACGATGATGCTGAACAACCGTTTATTGGCTCAATGATCAGTAGCCGTGCCGCGTCAGGTATGGTTGCAGCACAACAAAAAATCGTTGAACTTGGTGGTGAAGTGTTAGTTGAACTTAGCCAACCAAACGCCGACCAAGGTTTTGTCACGCCAGGTATTATTAATGTCAGCAATATCGACAAGCTGCCTGATGAAGAGCACTTTGGTCCTCTATTGAAAGTCTATCGCTACGATGACCTTGATCTTGCCATCAACGAAGCAAACAACACCAGTTTTGGTTTGTCTGCGGGCCTACTTAGTGACAGTGAAGCGACTTACCAGCACTTTTTCAAACGCATTCGTGCCGGTATTGTTAACTGGAACAAACCAATTACCGGTGCCAGCAGCGCCGCGCCATTTGGCGGTATTGGTGATAGTGGTAATCACAGAGCGAGCGCATACTATGCCGCTGACTACTGTGCATTCCCAGTAGCATCTGTTGAAGCTGAAAAAGTCAGTTTGCCTGAAAACTTAAGCCCAGGTTTAAGCATCTAATGCGACTGAGTTACCAGCTCCAAGTAGCTAGTATCAGACCCGGCTTTTTTAAAGCCGTCGATAACCTTTAATTTAACAGGCGAAGGGGCTCACCTTCGCCTGTTAATTTGTATTAACTCGCCTGAGCATCTTCGCCAAATTTGTTTTATTGCCTATATATATTTTGCCTATTTGGGGGAGACTATGAGCACCAACGTCAAACAATTATTCGAAAAAATTTGGAACCAATACGTCGAAGTGACACCATCAGCTGAACGCGTGCACGCGTTATTAGCCAATGGCAAAGAAGTCATTAATGACCATGTTGCCTACCGTACCTTTAACTTATCTAAGGTCAACTTAGACACTCTAGCTCACCATTTAATTGAGCTCGGTTATAAAGAATGCGGCGAATACCATTTCGAAGCAAAAAAGCTTTATGCCAAACATTTTGAACACGCAGATAGCACTTTACCTAAGGTGTTTATCAGTGAGTTATTAGTCGAGAAGTTATCACCTGAAGCACAAATCATTATTAATCGCATTGTTGCTGATATTGATCACAAGCTTATGGATGATGCCAACATCCTTTATGCCGGTCGTATTTGGGATATTAGTCACGACGAATATCAACTGTTAGCGAAAGAAAGCGAATATGCCGCTTGGTTATCGGCTTGGGGCTTTAGAGCCAATCATTTTACCGTCAGCATTAATCACTTAAACGACTTTAATTGTATAAAAGAAGTCAACCAAGCGATTAAAGATGGTGGCTTCCGCTTAAATAACGTTGGTGGTGAAATTAAAGGTGATGAAACGGTAATGCTTGAGCAATCATCGACTATGGCCGATAAAGCCCAGGTTCGCTTTAAAGAAGGTATGGTGGAAATCCCAAGCTGCTTTTATGAATTTGCTAAACGCTACCCTAAGTTAAATGGCCAAATTTACACGGGGTTTGTTGCCGCATCCGCTGACAAAATTTTTGAAAGCACCAACAACGGCAAATAACTAAGCTTTCTTTAAACAAGGGCTTAAATCTGTACTTATACAGGTATGACACGGTAAATAAAAAAGGCACCTTAAAGGTGCCTTTTTTATGTTTATCAGACATTGATGCCTATAGTTTTTCCAATACAGGTATTGGCTTTTTACCCAGTTGTAACACCATAACGGTGATCACTAAGGTCGCAAGCGCTGCTGCAATGGTCGACAATTGAATAGGTAAACCAAAGCCTAAAGTGGTTGAGCTTAATAAGAATGCAAACACCACTGTTGTCATAAACATTGCTGGTAGCGTACAGATCCAATGCAACTTCTGCTGTCTCAATAGATACGCTGCTGCAGTCCACAACATAAGCGCTGCCGTCGCCTGATTAGCAACACCGAAATAACGCCAGATAATACCGAAATCTATTTGCGTTAAAGCAGCACCAATGGCGAATAACGGTAGGGCTAGCAAAAGGCGTTTACTGATCTTTTGCTGTGGCATATCAAAAAATTCACTTAAAATCAGTCGTGCTGAACGAAACGCAGTATCGCCTGAGGTAATGGGTAGTACGATAACACCCAAAATAGCCATAAAACCACCAACAGCACCAAGCAAACCATTCGATACGTCATATACGACATTGGCAGGATTGCCGTTCATGGCACTGTTTAAGGCATCAACACCACCAAAGAAAGACAAGGCTAACGCACACCAAATAAGGGCAATAATACCTTCTCCGATCATCGCGCCGTAAAACACGAAACGACCATTTTGTTCGTTTTCGACGCAGCGAGCCATCAGCGGTGATTGTGTTGCATGAAAACCAGACACAGCGCCACAGGCGATAGTGATAAATAATGCTGGCCACAGTGGCATATCATTAGGGTTCAAATTGCTAAAGAAGTCAGCACTGGTAACACCCGGTAGCATCGAATAGTCTGATGAAAACACCAAGGCTAAAGTTAAACCGACGGACATAAACACCAACATGGCACCGAAGAACGGGTAAAAGCGGCCGATTAACTTGTCCACGGGCAGTAAAGTTGCAATGAGGTAATAAACAAAAATAATCGCTAAGAAGACAGCAACATCAACGCCGGTTAGTTTGTTTAACAAACCTGCTGGTGCTGAGATAAATACCACACCAACGAGCAGTAATAAGATCACGGCAAACACATTCATAAAGTGCTTGGCACCTTTGCCTAAATATTTACCAGCAAGGTTGGGTACCGACTGACCATCATTCCTAACGGAAATCATACCAGAAAAATAATCGTGAACAGCACCGGCAAAAATACAACCAATGACAATCCAAAGCATTGCCGCTGGACCATATAAGGCACCTAAAATTGGACCAAAAATTGGCCCCACACCGGCGATATTAAGTAATTGAATCAGATAAACTTTGGATTTCGACATTGGCACATAATCAACCCCATCGGTGTGGGTATGTGCTGGGGTTTGACGATTGCGATTGATACCGAATACTTTTTCTACAAAGCTACCGTAGATAAAATAACCGGCGATAAGCAAACCTACTGCGAGCAAAAAATAGAGCATAGTAAAATTACCAGTTGCCATTAACGCGCTGATAATATCTTTAATCGAATGTTAAATCTGTTATCCAATGTTATTTTTCAGGTGAATTTTGCACACTTTTTATACACAAACAATCGCATTTAGCGCCTTGGTTAATACAAATTAGTTAGGTAAAATAGCGCCGTTAAATAAATTAAGGATTCAACATGAAAGCACAAGTGAAATGGGTTGGCGACGAAATGTTTATGGGCACGTCAGAAAGTGGTCATAGCATGTTAATGGACGCCAATGGCGGTAACAATGCGGTTAGCCCATTAGAAAACGTTTTATTGTCTCTAGGTGGCTGTTCTTCAGTAGATGTGGTGAGCATTCTACAAAAAGCGCGTCAAAACGTTCGTGATTGTGTAGTTGAGATCGAAGCAAAACGTGCAGATTCTGTACCGCGCTTATTTACCGATATCCATCTACATTTTGTTATCACAGGAACCGATGTCGCTGAAAAGCATGTTGAGCGCGCGGTTGCGTTATCGGCAGACAAGTATTGTTCGGTGGCGTTAATGTTAAACAAAGCGGTTAACATCAGCCACGACTTTGCCATTGAGCAAGCGTCTTAATATTGGCGATTACCTAGCAGTCAGCACCCCGTTGACTGCTTCATTTATTCTCTTTTACGATTATCTTCAAGCGCAAAACTCGACGTCGATTGCCCACTAACCCGCTGCGATAACTGCCCTACAGTAGACTTTTTGCAAATCTACACCATACTCTAAGCAAGTAATCTATTGGTGAGAAAATGAACAACCTATTCTTAGTGGTTGGTGTTATATGTTTCTTATTTTCCTGGCGTTGGTCAGTGTTGCTGATTGAGCGCTGCATAATTGAATTGAGCACCAGTGCACCGGATAAAATAAAAGGTGGGGCTAAAGTATTTTTGCGCAGTCTCGCCGATTTAAATGCGCCATCTAGAGAAAATAAACTATTCCAATTAGGCAAAAAACCGAAACAACTCAGCGGTAAAGCCATTACCAGTGTAAAGAAAATTAAAAAGAATATTGTCAAAGGCCATTTTCATAGTATTCGAAATCGCACCAATACGGATCAGCACAAACTACTTAAAGCCTTATATAGTGCGGAACTGCCTTTCTCGCAAAAGCTCGCCTATTACTGCTGCTTTTTTTCAAGCACGATTATTGGTATTGGTGTGACGTTACTCGGCATAGGCGTACTGTTGACCATCAATGGTACCTATACAGAGTTCGCCCTATATTTGAGTATGTTGGGCTTTTTGGTGTTCCTGGGCTTTTATATTGCGCCATTGTCGGTGCTATTACTCGTCGTGTTCGCCTGGATAATGCCTTATATTATGATACCCATGTCTTGGTTAGTCAGAGTATTGAAGCTGCCAACCAAGAAAATCATGTTAATAACCGGTCTATTTTCGGTGACCTATAGCTTTTACGCCTAACGGCAGACTACTTATAGGTTTGCATCCAATCCATTTGCTGACTTGCGGCTTGCTTTTTTTCCATCAGCTGCTCGATAAGCGGCGTTAAAATAAGCTCCATTGCCAAACCCATCTTACCGCCTGGTACCACCAAGGTATTAATACGTGACATAAATGCGCCATCTATCATGCGCAAATAATAAGGAAAGTCGACGTTCTTATTTTCACGAAAGCGAATCACAACAAAACTTTCATCCGCGGTCGGTATTGCTTTTGCAGAAAACGGATTTGAGGTATCAACAGTCGGTACGCGTTGGAAGTTAATATGGGTACGCGAAAACTGCGGGGTGATAAAGCTAAAGTAGTCTTCCATAGAACGGACGATACTTTCGTTTACCGCTTCACGAGAATGGCCACGTTGATTGGTATCACGAACGATTTTTTGGATCCATTCCAAGTTAACAATCGGTACCAAGCCAATAAGTAGGTCTACGTGACGCGCAACGTCGTTCTGCTCAGTGACGACACCGCCATGTAGGCCTTCATAGAATAACAAGTCAGAATCAGCTCCTATCGGCTCCCAAGGTGTAAACGTACCTGGCATCTGGTTATATGGCACCGCCTCATCAAAGGTGTGTAAATAGCGACGTATGGTGCCCTCACCTTTTTCACCAAAATCCCTAAACAGATTTTCCAGCGCACTAAAGTCATTGGCGATATCACCAAAATAACTGACCGCACGACCGCCTTCTTTGGCTTTACGCTTTTCTAGCTCCATCTCTGGACGAGTAAAACGATGAAAGCTATCGCCTTCGACCATAGCAGGGTTAATGTCCAAACTACGGAACATATGAGCAAACGCTTCCGACGTGGTAGAAGTACCTGCGCCAGAAGAACCGGTTACAGCAATAATTGGATTACGTTCAGACATTAATGGGCTAATAGGTTATTAATACAATCTACTTTTATACGGGGTATTGGGTTTTAGGTCAAGTTAGCGGCCTCTAGCTGAGGTACGAAGTGCGAAGTGCGAAGTGTGAAGTCACTTCGGTTATTAAAGAGCTCCCATCCAACAACATGATGGGATGACGTATAAGGACATACGAATGCCAGCAGATTCATGGATGAATGTTTTATGGCGGTGACGGTGCTATTTTTCTAACACTGCGAAACAGAGAGTGAGAGAAAATGAATTTACTCTTAAAAATAAAAAAGGCACCCGAAGGTGCCTTTTTTAATATTTAAGCTTTCAATTAAGCTTCAGCTGAAGTCTCTTCTACTTCAACAGTTTCTTCAACTGCTGGTAGATCAACTAGCTGGATGTAAGCCATAGGAGCTTTATCACCAGTACGGAAACCGCATTTAAGAATGCGAGTGTAACCACCTGGACGTTCTTGGTAACGAGGACCAAGTTCGTTGAATAAAAGACCTACTACTTCTTGATCGCGTGTACGAGCAAACGCTAAACGACGGTTTGCAACGCTGTCAGTTTTTGCCAAAGTGATTAATGGCTCAACAACGCGACGTAGTTCTTTAGCTTTAGCAACGGTAGTTTTGATAGTACCGTGCTTAACTAGAGAGCTTGCCATATTGCGGAACATCGCCTGACGATGACTGCTATTACGGTTTAACTGGCGACCGCTTTTACGATGGCGCATAAGTTAATCCTTCTTCTCTATAAACTATTAATGTGATCGACTTAGTCGTTATCAGCAATGCTAGCTGGTGGCCAGTTTTCTAGGCGCATGCCTAGAGATAAGCCACGAGATGCTAGAACATCTTTGATTTCAGTTAAAGACTTCTTACCTAAGTTAGGTGTTTTAAGAAGCTCAACCTCTGCACGTTGTACTAAGTCACCAATATACTGAATCGCTTCTGCTTTTAGACAGTTAGCTGAACGAACTGTTAATTCTAGATCGTCAACTGGACGCAGAAGAATAGGATCAAACGCAGGTTTTTCTTCCTTAACTTCTTCTTCTTTAACGTCACGTAAGTCAACAAATGCATCTAGTTGCTCAGCAAGAATTGTTGATGCACGACGGATAGCTTCTTCAGGATCTAACGTACCGTTAGTTTCCATGTCGATAACTAGCTTATCCAAGTCAGTGCGTTGCTCAACACGTGCTGAATCAACATCATAAGCAATTCTATGAACAGGACTGAAAGAAGCGTCAACTAGCAAGCGGCCAATTGCGCGCTCTTCCTCTTCGGCGTTGCGACGAGTAGATGCTGGAACGTAACCACGACCCATTTCTACTTTAATGCGCATGCTGATAGAACCGTCACCAGTAAGAGTACAGATAACATGTTCTGGATTAGCGATAGTAACATCGCCATCGTGTTGGATATCAGCTGCCGTAACAGGGCCTTCACCCGACTTAGTTAAAGTTAAAACCGCTTCAGTTTTGCCTTCTAAACCTACCGCCAAACCTTTTAGATTCAACAAGATCTCGATGATGTCCTCTTGAACACCTTCTTTAGAGCTGTATTCATGCAATACACCGTCAATTTCTACTTCTGTCACTGCGCAACCAGGCATAGATGACAAAAGGATACGACGTAGTGCGTTACCTAAAGTATGACCAAAACCACGTTCAAGTGGTTCTAAAGTTACCTTAGCACGAGTGTCAGATACGTTTTCAATACCTACCAATTTCGGCTTAAGGAATTCGGTTACAGAACCCTGCATTATTGTCCTCTCTTAAAGTTCAGCTTTATTTCGAGTAAAGCTCGACAATCAACTGTTCGTTGATTTCGGCTGATAGGTCAGAACGGTCAGGTAGACGTTTAAACGTACCTTCCATTTTCTTACCATCAACTTCAACCCAGACTGGTTTCTCACGTTGATCAGCGATTTCAAGTGCAGCAACAATACGCGCTTGAGATTTCGCTTTTTCACGAATTGAGATCACATCGTCTGCTTTAACAGCGAAAGATGGAATGTTAACAACTTGACCGTTAACTACGATAGCTTTGTGGCTAACTAGTTGACGAGCTTCAGCGCGAGTTGACGCATAACCCATACGGTAAACAACGTTGTCTAAACGCTTTTCTAAAAGCTGTAACAAGTTTTCACCTGTGTTACCTTTTAGACGAGCAGCTTCTTTATAGTAATTACGGAACTGTTTCTCAAGAACACCGTAGATACGACGAACTTTTTGCTTCTCACGAAGCTGAACACCATAGTCAGATAAACGACCGCGACGCGCGCCGTGCTGACCAGGAATAGTTTCGATTTTACATTTAGTATCGATCGCGCGAACACCAGACTTAAGGAATAAGTCAGTACCTTCACGACGGCTAAGCTTAAGCTTAGGACCTAAATATCTTGCCATTTTCTTTCTCCAACTATCCTAATTAAACGCGACGTTTCTTAGGAGGACGACAACCATTATGAGGAATAGGTGTCACGTCAGTAATGTTGGTGATTTTAAAACCAGCAGCATTTAAAGCACGGATTGCAGATTCACGACCTGGACCCGGACCCTTAACGAACACTTCAATATTCTTCAAACCAAACTCTTGTGCTACTTTACCAGCACGATCAGCAGCAACCTGTGCAGCGAATGGAGTAGATTTACGTGAACCACGGAAACCTGAACCACCTGCAGTTGCCCAAGATAACGCATTACCTTGACGATCTGTAAGAGTTACGATTGTGTTGTTGAAAGAAGCATGGATATGAGCCATGCCATCAGCAACTTGTTTTTTCACGCGCTTACGAGCGCGAGTTGGTGTTTTAGCCATGTCTAATTACCTCGATCTACTTTTTAATCGGCTTACGAGGACCTTTACGAGTGCGCGCATTAGTTTTAGTGCGTTGCCCACGTAGAGGAAGACTGCGACGATGGCGTAAACCACGATAACAGCCAAGGTCCATCAGACGCTTGATGTTCATTGAAATTTCACGACGTAAATCACCTTCTACGGTAAATTTAGCCACTTCTGCGCGAAGCAAATCGATTTGAGCTTCGTCTAGTTCACTGATCTTAGTATCTTCAGCAATACCTGCGCCTGAACAAATTGCCTTTGCTCTTGTTGCGCCGATGCCGTAGATTGCAGTAATGGCGATTACTGCGTGCTTACGATCAGGGATGTTAATGCCAGCTATACGGGCCACTAACACATCTCCTATAAATTAGGGTTAAAAGAAAACCGGTTGAAAAGCCCGTAAGGATACTCAACCAGCAACATTTTTGCAATATAAAGTGTCACAAATTGCATTATATTACAACCTGTGACACTTGAATAAAAGATTAACCGAGAATTAACCTTGACGTTGTTTGTGTTTAGGGTCGGTCTTGCAAATTACACGAACGACACCAGCACGTTTAACAACTTTACAGTTACGGCAAATCTTTTTAACGGATGCACGAACTTTCATTTTATACTCCGTTGGTCTTATCGACCATAGCCTTTAAGATTGGCTTTCTTCAGTACGCTGTCATATTGATGAGACATCAAATGAGTTTGTACTTGCGCCATAAAGTCCATGATAACAACTACTATGATTAGTAGAGACGTTCCACCGAAGTAGAATTGTACGTCCATGAATATCATCATAAACTCAGGAACCAAACAAATTAAAGTAATGTATAGTGCACCTGCCAGAGTAAGGCGGGTCATTACTTTATCAATATACCTAGAGGTTTGCTCACCAGGGCGAATGCCTGGGATAAACGCACCAGATTTCTTCAAATTATCTGCTGTTTCACGCGGGTTGAAAACAAGAGCCGTGTAGAAAAAGCAGAAAAAGATTATTGCTGCAGCATATAGCATTACATACAAAGGTTGACCTGGAGACATCGCTAGAGAAATCTCTTGCAAGAAGTCAGCAACCGGGCCTGTACCTTGTCCGAACCAACTTGCGATGGTTCCAGGGAACAAGATAATACTTGAAGCAAAGATAGGTGGGATTACACCCGCCATATTTACTTTCAATGGTAAATGCGTGCTTTGTGCGGCAAACACCTTACGACCTTGTTGGCGTTTGGCGTAGTTTACCACAATGCGGCGTTGGCCGCGCTCTACAAATACCACAAACCAGGTTACAACAGCAACGATACCACCAATAAACAATAATGCTAGTGGGTGCAGTTCACCTTGACGCGCCATTTCAGCAGTTTGACCAACTGCAGATGGCATGCCTGCAACAATACCAGCGAAAATTAAGATTGAGATACCGTTACCAATACCGCGTTCAGTAATCTGTTCACCTAACCACATTAAGAACATGGTACCGGTTACTAGAGATACTACCGCAGTAAAGTAGAAACCAAATCCTGTGTTAACCACAAGACCAGGCATCATACCAGGTAAACTTTTCGCAATCGCAATTGACTGAACTGTTGCCAGAAGCAGTGTGCCGTAGCGAGTGTATTGACTGATCTTACGACGTCCAGCTTCACCCTCTTTTTTCAATTCCATCATGCTCGGTACGACGTGAGTCGAAATTTGCATGATAATCGAGGCTGAGATGTACGGCATAATACCAAGAGCCAATACAGAGGCTCGCTCAAGTGCACCACCAGAGAACATGTTAAACATTTCTACAATGGTGCCCTTTTGTTGATCAAACAACTGAGCTAGTACAGCGGCGTCAATACCAGGGATTGGTACAAATGAACCTAAACGGAACACGATAAGTGCGCCGAGTACGAACAACAATCTTTGCTTCAGCTCAGACAAACCGCCTGCGCCTTTATTTTCCATTCCTGGTGTAGCCATTTTAGTACTATTCCTCTACTGTACCACCGGCAGCTTCAATCGCTGCACGTGCACCTTTAGTTACTGCTAGGCCACGAACCGTAATCTTACGGTTAATCTCACCAGACAACATGATCTTTGCAGTTTCCATGTTGCGAGAGATGATGCCTGCTTCTTTTAGCGCGTGAATGTCAACAACATCTGCAGTCATAGTATTCAATTCGTGTAAACGTACTTCAGCGCGAACTAAAGACTTACGAGAAGTGAAACCAAACTTAGGCAAACGTTGCTTAAGTGGCATCTGACCACCTTCAAAACCTACGCGTATGCCACCGCCAGAACGAGACTTCTGACCTTTGTGACCACGACCACCGGTTTTACCTAGGCCAGAACCAATACCACGACCAACACGTTTCTTAGCTGATTTAGAACCAGGTGCAGGGGATAATGTGTTTAAATGCATTGTTTAGTCCTCCACCTTAATCATGTAATGAACTTTGTTGATCATACCACGTACTGATGGAGTATCTTCTAACTCTACAGTATGATTGATACGACGTAAACCTAAACCTTTCAAAGTCGCACGGTGCGTCGGAAGACGACCAATTGAGCTTTTAACTTGAGTTACTTTAACAGTCTTAGCCATTGTTCATTACCCCAGTATTTCAGTAACGTTTAGACCACGCTTAGCTGCAACAGACTCTGGCGATTTCATATTTGCCAGAGCGCCGATAGTAGCGCGAACAACGTTAATTGGGTTAGTAGAACCGTATGCTTTTGACAATACGTTCTGTACGCCCGCAACTTCTAGTACTGCACGCATCGCACCACCGGCGATGATACCTGTACCTTCAGCAGCAGGTTGCATGTAAACTTTAGAACCTGAGTGCTTACCTTTAACAGCATGCTGCAAGGTAGTACCTTTAAGGTCTACGTTTACGATATTACGGCGAGCCTTTTCCATTGCTTTTTGGATTGCAGCAGGAACTTCACGTGCCTTACCGTAACCAAAACCAACACGGCCGTTACCGTCACCAACGACAGTTAGTGCAGTGAAGCTGAAGATACGACCACCTTTAACCACTTTTGATACGCGGTTAACAGCGATTAGCTTTTCAGCGAATTCACTTTGTTGTGTGTTTTCTACATTAGCCATTATCTACTCCTAGAATTTAAGGCCAGCTTCACGAGCTGCTTCAGCTAGAGCTTCAACTCGACCGTGGTATAAGAAACCCGAACGATCGAAAGCAACTGATTCAATGCCTTTGGCAGCAGCGCGTTCTGCGATAGTTTTACCTACAGCAGCAGCGGCGTCTTTATTGCCAGTAGCTTTAACTTGCTCACGTACTTCTTTATCTAAAGTAGATGCAGAAGCAAGTACTTCAGATGTAGCACTGATTAGCTGAGCATAAATGTGACGAGGAGTACGGTGTACAACTAAGCGATTCGCACCCAACTCGCTGATTTTTGCGCGCGTGCGTTTTGCACGACGTAAACGAGATGTTTTCTTATCCATTGTATTACCCTACTTCTTCTTAGCTTCTTTACGACGAACAACTTCATCGCTATAACGAATACCTTTACCTTTATAAGGCTCTGGCTTACGGTAAGCGCGAATGTTCGCAGCAACTTGACCAATCACCTGCTTATCAGCACCCGTAAGTACGATTTCAGTTTGACTAGGAGTTTCACACTTAACACCTGCTGGGATAGCGTGCTCTACTGGGTGAGAGAAACCTAAAGATAGGTTTAAGTTCTGACCAGCAGCTTTTGCACGGTAACCAACACCGTTAAGAATAAGACGTTTTTCGAAGCCTTCGCTCACACCAACAACCATACTGTTGATTAGTGCACGAGCAGTACCGGCTTGCATCCAAGCAGCTTTGCTTTCTGTAGCTACACCAGTCTTGATTGAGTTTTCTTCTTGAGAAACTGCAACAAGAGCATTGATAGAGCGAGAAAGTTCGCCTTTAGGACCTTTAACTGTGATCTCTTGACCAGATAACGTAACAGTAACGCCAGCAGGTACAGCCACAGGTGCTTTTGCAACACGAGACATATTCTTGCTCCTTACGCTACGATACCGATGATCTCACCGCCTAAACCTGCATTACGTGCAGCGCGGTCAGTCATAAGACCTTTAGAAGTTGAAACAATCGCAATACCAAGACCAGCTAGAACTTGTGGAAGATCATTGCTGCCTTTGTATACACGAAGACCAGGACGTGAAACACGCTTGATCGTTTCGATAACTTCTTTACCTTCGAAGTACTTCAAAGTAACAGATAGTTCCGGCTTTTTGCCGTCCATTACGTTAAAGTCGTTAATGTAACCTTCTTCTTTAAGCAAGTTTGCAATAGCAACTTTCAGCTTTGAAGATGGCATAGTTACCGCAACCTTAGTTGCAGATTGACCGTTACGGATGCGTGTGAACATATCCGCGATAGGATCAGTCATCATAATCGCTTACTCCTTACCAACTTGCTTTCTTAAGACCAGGTACTTCACCACGCATGGTTGCTTCACGTAACTTGATACGGCTTAAGCCGAACTTACGTAAGTAACCGTGTGGACGACCAGTAACTGTACAACGGTTACGTTGACGGCTGCTGCTCGAGTCACGTGGTAGAGACTGAAGTTTCAATACTGCATCCCAACGCTCTTCGTCAGTAGACTCAGGGCTAGAGATGATATCTTTTAGTGCACGACGCTTTTCAGCGTACTGGGCAACTAATTTTGCACGTTTAGCTTCACGTGCTTTCATTGATGATTTAGCCATTACTCTACACCTTATTTCTTAAACGGGAAGTTAAAGGCAGTCAGCAAAGCACGACCTTCCGCATCGGAACCCGCAGTGGTAGTGATAGTGATATCCATACCGCGAATTTTATCTACTTTATCGTAGTCGATTTCAGGAAATATGATTTGCTCACGCACACCCATGCTGTAATTACCACGGCCGTCGAACGATTTAGGGTTCAAGCCACGGAAGTCACGGATACGAGGAACTGAAATTGAGATTAAGCGCTCAAAGAAGTCCCACATGCGCTCGCCGCGTAGAGTTACTTTTGCACCAATTGGGTAGCCTTCACGGATCTTAAAGCCAGCAACAGATTTGCGTGCTTTAGTCACTAGAGGCTTTTGACCCGAGATTGCAGCAAGATCACCAGTAGCGTTGTCTAGCACTTTCTTATCAGAAATAGCTTCACCAACACCCATGTTTAAAGTGATCTTCTCAATTCGAGGGACTTGCATGACACTTTTGTATCCGAACTCTTTGGTCAGTTCAGTAACAACGGTATCTTTGTAAAAATCATGCAGTTTCGCCATCGTTTACTCCAAATTAAACTAATTCGTTATTAGACTTGAAGAAACGAACTTTTTTGCCGTCTTCAACTCTAAAACCAACACGATCAGCCTTGCCAGTGGCAGGGTTTTTGATCGCAACGTTTGAAACGTCGATAGCAGCTTCTTTCTCAACGATACCACCGGCTTGCTGTAACTGAGGTACAGGCTTTTGGTGTTTCTTGATTAAGTTGATGCCTTCAACGAAAACTTTTCCTTCAGCTGTTAGAACTTTGGTGACTTTGCCACTTTTGCCCTTATCTTTACCAGCTAGGATTACTACCTCGTCATTTTGACGAATTTTAGAGGCCATTTTCAGACTCCTTAAAGTACTTCTGGTGCAAGTGATACGATCTTCATGAACTGTTCAGTTCGAAGTTCACGTGTCACCGGCCCGAAAATACGAGTACCAATTGGTTGTAAGTTGGTATTCAACATTACAGCCGCGTTACCATCGAAACGGATGGCTGAACCATCTGGACGACGAACGCCTTTTCTAGTGCGCACCACTACAGCGTTTAGTACATCACCTTTCTTCACTTTACCGCGAGGAATAGCTTCTTTTACAGAAACCTTAATGATGTCACCAATGCCAGCATAGCGACGGTGCGAGCCACCTAGAACCTTTATACACTGCACGCGTCGAGCGCCGCTGTTATCAGCAACGTCTAGCTGTGATTGCATTTGGATCATTTTATGTGCTCCGCTTATGTTAAAATTCAAGGCTAAAAAATCTAGCCCTTCACTGCCTTAAAATCCATACACTTAGAGTGAATGGGCGCGAGATTATAACACTACGACAGAAAAAGTGGTACTTTATTTAAACAAAAAGTTTATGGGTACTGTGAAAGTTAATAAGATGTTAATGGTGATGTAGGTTAACTGCTTGATTTTGATTAATTTTCATTCAAAAAAACGATTACAAACTGTTACTAAAATAAGGCTTTTATCAGCGCCAAATCGTTAACATATTGTTAATCCAGTTAGCTTAGATGTTAATGACGGGCGATATCCGGGTGAAACAGGCCTTTGAAAACACAAAAAAGGCTCATTTAGAGCCTTTTTTATCAATAAAAATAATTAAAAATTTATTATTTTTCGCTGGCAGCGACAATATTCTCTTGTCTCTTTGCCATTATGTGGCGTACAAAGTCATCATGCTTTATCGCTGGTGACCAATGATAGCCTTGCGCATAATCACAATTTAACGATACTAAGGTGTCTAATACGCTTTGGCTTTCGACCCCTTCTGCTACCAACTTAATATTTAAACGTTTGGCAATATCAGTAATGGCTTTAACAATGGCTAAGTCATCTTCGCTCTTGTCTAGGTCCATAATGTATTCGCGGTCAATTTTAATGGCATGAACGTTTAAACGTTTAATGTATGCCAAGTTTGAGTAACCTTTACCAAAGTCATCAATTGATAACTTCACACCAGAACGCTTTAATGACTGAATGTTACGGGTAAGCGCTTCACTTTGTTCAATCAATACGTTTTCGGTAATTTCAAGCTCAAGGAACTCCGGTAATAACCTGTATCGATTTAATAGCAACATAACTTGGTTGGAAAAATCTGGGGAATAGAATTGAATCGGTGACACGTTGACCGAGACACTATAATCGATAAAGCCCATTTCATGCCATTTGGCGCAATGTTTAATCGACGTCTCTAAAACAAAGTGGCCTAAACGATTAATTAAACCTGATTTCTCTGCCAAAGGTATAAATACCTCCGGGCTGATAAAGCCCTTCTCTTGGTGTTGCCAACGCAATAATGCTTCGGCGCCGATAATTTGATTTTGTTGGATATCGATTTTCGGTTGATAGTACAACTCTAACGCATCGGCCTTAATAGCTTTACGCAAGTCTTCCAACAGCGAGAAGTCTTCTTGAGCATCAACGATCATTTCATCATCTATCAAACTGATGCGATTACGGCCCAATTTCTTCGCCTGATACAGGGCAATATCGGCATACTTAAGTGCGGTATCAAAATCAGCGGCATGATCTGGGGCGATAGCAATACCGATAGAGCAGCTTACTGATAGCTCATAGTTTTTAATTTTTAACGCTTGATTTAACAATTCACCAAGGCGCTCACTTTGATTAATGACGTCGTCGTTATTGGAAAAATCATTAAGCAACACCAAAAACTCGTCTCCACCAAGACGATATACACTGCCATATCCGCCAATCATGCCAGCAATACGACGAGCAATTAGGATCAAAAACTCATCGCCTATTTGGTGCCCTAAAGAATCATTGATTGATTTAAAGTCATCTAAATCAATAAACAGCAAAGCGGTTTTACTGCCATTTTTATTGCCTGTTTCTACATATTGGTCGAATATTTTGCGCGCCATTACTCGGTTAGGTAAACCAGTCAAAGCATCCTGATACACTAATTTTTGCACTTCACGTTTTGATTTGTTTAACTCTTCGTTTTGATCGACTAAATCAGAAATCAGTTTTTTAATGCCCTGAGCCCCTATGAAAGTCGATATAAAGATGACCAGTAACAGCAAATTTATGATGGTTGCAGATTCTAAATTAATGGATGAATCGTAGTTCAGGTAAATCTCATTTACATTAACGTAGGCATTGGCGAATATCAGGCCGACAATAAACAAAAATATACCAGTGACTAGTTTGGTCGATGCCAAGACGGTGGCAAATATCAAGATCATTGGAAAGGCAAACATCACTTCATCGCGAATACCACCATAGCGCCACATTAAATATGTCGCCAAGATGGTGTGACAAAGAATCAATACCGTTGTCGCGACATTAATGTGATTATCTTTAAGCTTCCAATAGGCACCTGCGAGTATCAATAATACGGCGCTAAGTATGCCTGCTAATTCAAAACTGCCATTAAATAGCTGGATGATGATGGCGAGAAATAACGCCACCTCAGAAACGATAAATACCTGGAGAGCTTTTTCTTTACGGTATGATTTACCAAAATCTTCAATATTGTCGATATCGATATCGATCGAAGGGTTTACTTTTGAAAGCATTGTTTGCGGCTATTATTCTGATTATTGTCGAAACAGCGTAGCATAACAGGCTTTATGTGATCTAGCGTTGAACCTCGTTCATTAAAGCACTTATAGGTAAGCTACTGAATCATATGCAATTATTTTTCACTACCGGAGGTGACCTGATAATTTAGTGGAATTGCACGGTTTTGTTCAATGATTGGAACAAACTCGCGTTGCATATTAACCATCTTCGCAGCGCAGTTA
This sequence comes from Thalassotalea sp. HSM 43, assembly GCF_004752005.1. Lineage (NCBI taxonomy): Bacteria > Pseudomonadati > Pseudomonadota > Gammaproteobacteria > Alteromonadales > Colwelliaceae > Thalassotalea > Thalassotalea sp. HSM 43. The sequence continues at coordinate 1,385,713 of NZ_CP038493.1, forward strand.
TTGGCAGGGCCGGTATTCTTAAAGCGGCGGTTTACTTCAATGAAACGGGTTCGGTGAGTATATAGTGTACCATAAAAGATATTATGTTCATTGATGATCACCTGATTCGGAAATTCCTCAACCTTAATGTTCTCAGGTAAAATCAGAATCAATGTATCGTCTAGCATGCCATTTTTACAAGATAGATAGTTGGTGACAACTTCTTGTTCTGGGAAATACAGTAAATCTTCTAGATTACTTAGACGCTCCCAAAGCGGCGCATAGTCAATGTAGCCATTTTGATTCAAATCGACAAAGCCTTGCTTTTTATATTCAAACTTATAGACGTAAGTTGCTTCGCGCGGGCTCGGATCATTGGTCAATTTTGACACCTCCCCTTTACTATCCCCCCAGGAAAGTAAATCAGCAAAATGTTGGACTTGCTGCTCAGGTGTTAATTGCCTATGTATTTGACGGGCATCGATGGCGTTATAACCATGATGTTCAAAATAAAACGTGCCTGATAAATCGCCCTGCTCTGAAATACGCCCAGTAAAACGCAATCTTTGGCCATTATCACGATGATGAGGCAACGGCGTATATTTGAAATCCTGTTTATAGTTGCTCACCAATACCGGTTTACTGGTTAAGTTTTTCGCCAATAATTCAAACGGCATGACATCATTGGTGCTATCAACAAATGTTTGCCACTCTGGTAAATAGGTAATGACATGATTAAAGGCCGACGCCACCGGTGTGTGTGGTAACGAATAAAAGTTGCCATCGTGAACCAGCGCCATATGACTGGTTATATTTTTCGCCTGCAGCAAATCCTCATACAAGCTCGCATGGTCTTTACAATCACCATAACCTGAATCAATTATTTCCGTCGTCGGGCGTGGAGTATATCCACCGAGTGTCAAACAGTTGTCGGCAACATAATCTATATTGTCTGACACCCAGTTATACAGTAACTTGGCTTGCAATTTTTTATCGCTCGTCTGTGCTGTTATGCGTTGTGCAAGGTCAATAACCTGCTTATCTAGAGAGGTCGGTTTTTGTAATTGCTGAGAAAACGCCGCAACGTACTTTTCATAGTTAATGAAGCTGCTGATCATAATACCGACTTCAGTATTACTATTGGCAATCGAGAAATCATTGCGCTCGCTTTCAAAAGGTGAGTAATTGCTGTAGTGAATATTAATTCGATGCGCGCCATTGATTTGCTCAGTGGTAGCATTAACATCGTTAAGCTGGGTGTAGTAATTCATATCACGAGGTAAGGTAACCGTCATATGAACATCTTTGTAGCCTACATTAGCGTAAAACTTTTGCTCTATTGCAAAGTGCTGATCAAATAGTGCAACTTTATCGGCTTGGCTCGTCCTTAAGTAGATGCCATCGCCAACTTCAAGCTGCTCAAAATCAAAGTTCACTTGCGTCTTTGCGGTAAGGATTGGCTTGTTAGATGACGGATTTTGCACCGGTGAAAACTGCACTTGTTCATCACGCAGATTTATCTGCTCACCAGTTTCCTTAATAATACGGGCATCAATCACCGCAAACTGTTGCACATCATTGAGATATTCTAGGGTATAGGAACGTAATTTTTTTACGCCTGACTCGGTTAACGCCTTTATAAAATATTCGTCGTTTTTAGTTATCCGATAATCTTCACCGATTTGATAATCAACATTATAAATCTCGTAGCGCGTATCGATATCCATAATGATATCCCTTTGCGGTATAACAATGTCTGCTCTGACAGGCACAGTTATGACCATCAGCGCAAGCAAAGAGATGTAAATAGATAGTTGTTTCGACAATTTCATATGAGTCCGTTCGGCACCAGTACATACTAACTGCTCTAGAGTAACCTATTTCTGTTGCCGCGCAAAACCACAGATTAAAGTTAATAAATGTGAGCGTCTGTGTTGATAGCGTCGTGATTAAATTTAGCGACTCAACATCATGCTAGATGAATACATGGATGTGCGGGGTGAATACTTAGATGTGCGGGGTGAATACATGGATGTATGAAATAAAAAATCTCCTGGAGAGATTTTTCTTTGCGAAGCTACCCTGCATCATGCAGGGTGAATACACGGATGTATGAAATAAAAAATCTCCTGGAGAGATTTTTCTTTGCGAAGCTACCCTGCATCATGCAGGGTGAATACACGGATGTATGAAACAAAAAGGGCTCCACTAGGGAGCCCTTTTTTATTCTTTAAGTACAATCGTGTGAGATTATGCTTTGCTTACTACATCAACCAAAGTCCAAGACTTTGATTTTGAAATAGGAGCACATTCACGGATTGTTACTACATCACCTTCGCTACATACGTTGGTTTCATCATGTGCTTTCAACTTAGTTGAACGGATCATGAATTTACCGTAGATAGGGTGCTTAACACGACGCTCGATCAGTACAGTGATAGACTTGTCCATTTTGTTACTGACAACGGTGCCTTGTAGAGTACGAATACTTTCGCTCATTATGAAGCCGCCTTCTGATTTAGGATTGTCTTAACACGTGCGATATCGCGACGTACGTTACGTAGTAAATGCGTTTGAGCTAGCTGACCAGTGCTTGCTTGCATGCGGTAGTTAAACTGTTCACGCAATAGACTTAGCAATTCAGTATTAAGCTCTTCAATGCTTTTATCTTTTAGTTCACTAGCTTTCATTACATTACCTTACGAGTTACGAAAGTTGTTTTGAAAGGAAGTTTAGCAGCTGCTAATGCAAATGCTTCACGTGCTAGCTCTTCGCTTACACCTTCCATTTCATAAAGAACGCGACCAGGTTGGATTTGACAAACCCAATACTCAACGCCACCTTTACCTTTACCCATACGAACCTCAAGAGGTTTTTTGGTAATTGGCTTATCAGGGAAAACTCGAATCCAAATTTTACCTTGACGTTTAACGTGACGAGTCATCGCACGACGAGCTGCTTCGATTTGACGAGCAGTCATACGACCACGCTCAACAGATTTCAAACCGAACGAACCGAAGTTTACAGTGCTACCAGTGTGAGCAAGACCACGGTTACGCAGTTTCATCTGCTTGCGGAATTTAGTACGTTTTGGTTGTAACATGAGTTATTTCCTTACTTACTGCTCTTGCCTTTGCCTTTTCTCTTCGGCTTAGCTGGTGCTTCTGCCTGTAGAGGCATACCACCGATAACTTCACCTTTGAAGATCCAGACTTTAACACCAATAACACCATAGGTAGTGTCAGCACGAGCGGTTGCGTAATCGATATCAGCACGCAAAGTGTGTAATGGTACACGACCTTCACGATACCACTCAGCACGTGCGATATCCGCACCACCAAGACGACCACTAACCTGTACTTTGATACCCTTGGCACCTAGACGCATAGCGTTCTGTACGGCACGCTTCATAGCACGACGGAACATAACACGACGCTCTAATTGGCTCGCGATGCTGTCAGCTACTAGTTGCGCATCCATTTCTGGCTTGCGAACTTCAGCGATGTTAATTTGCGCAGGAACACCAGCGATTAGAGAAACTTTCTTACGAAGTTTTTCTACGTCTTCGCCTTTCTTACCAATCACAACACCAGGACGTGCAGTGTGGATAGTAACGCGAATAGACTTAGCTGGACGCTCAATAACAATTTTCGATAATGATGCACGCTTTAACTCTTCAGTAAGGTAAGCACGAACTTCGTGATCACCTTTGATGTTAGCGGCATACTCTTTAGTATTTGCATACCAAGTAGACGCGAAAGGTTTCGTGATACCTAAGCGAATACCGGTAGGATGTACTTTCTGACCCATTCGAATATCTCCTAGCTATCAGATACAACCACAGTAATGTGGCTAGTACGCTTAAGGATACGATCCGCGCGACCTTTCGCACGAGGTTTAATACGCTTCATTGTTGGACCATCGTCAACCATGATGGTTTTAACGATTAGTTCATCAATGTCTGCACCTTCATTGTGTTCAGCGTTAGCGATTGCACTGTTAAGTACTTTCTTCACTAGATCTGCAGCAGACTTGTTGCTGTATTCTAGGATTTCAAGTGCTTTCTCAACGTGTAAACCGCGGATTTGGTCAACGACCAAACGAGCTTTTTGAGCTGAACCACGGGCAAATTTATGTTTAGCGATAGCTTCCATTTAATTTCCCCTTATCTTTTCTTCGCTTTCTTATCAGCAGCGTGGCCGCGATAAGTACGAGTAGGTGCAAATTCACCCAGTTTGTGACCAATCATTTCATCGGTAACGAAAACTGGAACGTGTTGACGGCCATTATGGACAGCAATGGTCAATCCGATCATATTAGGTATGATCATTGAGCGACGAGACCAAGTTTTAATAGGTTTCTTGTTCCCGCTTTCCAGAGCTTTCTCTACCTTCGTTAACAAGTGCAGGTCAATAAAAGGACCTTTCTTGAGAGAACGTGGCATGGTAATTCCTCTTTAATTAAAAATTAGTACTACTTAGTACGACGACGTACGATGAACTTGTCAGTACGCTTGTTCTTACGAGTCTTGTAGCCTTTAGTAGGTACGCCCCATGGAGATACAGGGTGACGACCACCAGAAGTACGACCTTCACCACCACCGTGTGGGTGATCTACCGGGTTCATAGCAACACCACGAACAGTTGGACGAACACCACGCCAGCGAGAAGCACCCGCTTTACCTAGTGAACGCAACATGTGTTCTGCGTTACCAATTTCACCTAGAGTCGCACGACACTCAGCTTCAATTTTACGCATTTCGCCAGAGCGAAGACGTAAAGTGACGTAAGCGCCATCTTTTGCTACTAACTGTGCGTAAGTACCAGCAGCACGAGCGATTTGTGCGCCTTTACCAGGCTTAAGCTCGATACCGTGAATAACAGAACCTAGTGGCACGTTACGTAGTGGCAAAGTGTTACCAGTTTTGATCGGCGCATCAGCACCAGATTGAACTGCATCACCAGCTTTAAGGCCCTTAGGAGCCAAGATGTAACGACGCTCACCGTCTGCGTATAGCACTAGTGCAATGTTAGCACTACGGTTTGGATCATATTCCAAACGCTCTACTTTTGCAGGGATGCCATCTTTAGTACGCTTAAAGTCGATTACACGATAGTGTTGCTTGTGACCACCACCAACGTGACGAACAGTAATGCGACCGGTATTGTTACGACCACCAGACTTAGAGTTTTTCTCTAATAGAGGTGCGTAAGGCTTACCTTTGTACAACTCAGGGTTAACCACTTTAACAACGTGGCGACGACCCGGAGAAGTAGGTTTACATTTAACAATAGCCATTACTAATTCTCCTATTGCTCAGCGCCAACGAAGTCGATGTCGCTGCCTTCTTTAAGAGTAACGTAAGCTTTTTTCCAATCGCTACGACGACCAACACGCATACCAGTGCGCTTGGTTTTACCCTTAACATTTAGAGTGCGAACACCAGATACTTCAACTTCGAAAAGTTGCTCAACGGCAGCTTTGATTTCTGCTTTAGTTGCATCAGTAGCTACTTTGAAAACAACAGTGTTGTTTGCTTCAGCAGCGACAGTTGCTTTTTCAGAAATGTTTGGTGCCAATAACACCTTCAACAAACGTTCTTCGTTTATCATGCTAACATCTCCTCAATTTGCTTAACTGCAGCTTCAGTAACCAAAACTTTCTCGAAGCCTACTAGGCTTACCGGATCAATTGCAGCTACGTCACGAACGTCAACTTTGTACAAGTTGCGAGCTGACAAGAATAGGTTTTCGTTAACTTCTTCAGTTACGATCAACACATCTTTAAGCTCAAGTTCTTTTAACTTAGCTACCAATTCTTTGGTCTTTGGCGTTTCTACCGAAAAATCTTTAACTACAACTAGACGTTCTTGACGTACTAGTTCAGAAAGGATGCTTTGAATCGCACCACGATACATTTTACGGTTAACTTTTTGGCTGTGATCTTGTGGACGTGCGGCGAATGTTACACCACCAGCGCGCCAGATTGGACCACGACTTGTACCAGCACGTGCACGGCCAGTACCTTTTTGACGCCATGGCTTTTTGCCACCGCCACTAACTTCAGAACGAGTCTTTTGCTTAACTGTACCTTGACGAGCACCTGCTGCATAAGCAACAACTACTTGGTGTACAAGAGCTTCGTTAAACTCACGTCCGAAGGTAGCTTCAGACACTTCAAGAGCGCCAGACGCGTCTTTTAATGCTAATTCCATCACTAATCTCCTGGACGTTATGCTTTAACAGCTGGTTTAACGATAACGTTGCCATTAACAGCACCTGGAAGGGCACCCTTAATAAGTAGCAAGTTACGTTCAGCGTCAACGCGAACTAGTTCAAGGTTCTGAGTAGTAACTTTCTCAGCACCCATGTGGCCAGACATTTTTTTGCCTTTAAATACTCGACCAGGTGTTTGACACTGACCGATTGAACCATTTGAACGGTGAGAGATAGAGTTACCGTGAGTAGCATCTTGCATGCGGAAATTCCAGCGCTTGATACCACCTTGGAAACCTTTACCTTTTGAAGTACCAGTAACGTCAACAAGTTTTGTTTCGTTTAATACTTCAACAGTTAACTCACTGCCTGCTTCGAAATCTTGACCGTCAACTAGACGGAATTCCCACAAACCACGACCAGCTTCAACGCCGGCTTTAGCGAAGTGACCCGCCATAGGCTTGTTTACACGGTTAGCTTTCTTAGCACCAGTGGTAACTTGAATAGCGCGATAACCATCGTTTTCAAGAGTTTTAACTTGAGCAACGCGGTTCGCTTCAACTTCTACGACTGTAACTGGAATTGAAACGCCATCTTCAGTGAAGACACGAGTCATACCAACTTTACGTCCGACTAAACCAATAGTCATAGTTGTAATCCCCTTATTAACCCAAGCTGATTTGAACGTCTACGCCAGCTGCAAGATCAAGACGCATAAGAGCATCTACAGTCTTCTCAGTTGGTTCAACGATATCAATCATACGCTTGTGAGTACGGATTTCGTACTGATCACGAGCGTCTTTGTTTACGTGTGGAGAAATCAAAACTGTGAAACGCTCTTTGCGAGTAGGAAGTGGAATAGGACCACGAACCTGAGCACCAGTGCGCTTAGCAGTATCTACGATTTCAGCGGTTGATTGATCAATCAATCGATGATCGAACGCTTTCAAACGAATGCGAATTCTTTGATTTGACATGTAATCAAATCCCCAATATTAAAAAAAGAACGAACAAAGTACGACTCATCTCCATCTTATTGAGATGGGGAGCGTACCGCTTATTTTTCATTCGACTCCAAATCGGAGTCGCTGTTGGCCTTGCTAAAACCCGTATAAATACTGGCTTGCGAGGCAAAACTCCTTAACCAATTTGGCTAAGGTCGGCGTATTATACTGAAATCAACGTTTATTGCAAGTCTAATTAATGAACAGACACCGAGAAAATTGTATGCATTTTGTTAATGGAATTAACAAATGGTTGTTTTGTGGTTTGAAAGCAGCGTTTTATAGATAAGTTAGCACCGTCATCCTTGAGGAGTGGAGCGACATCAGGGATCTCGTTCAGGTTGGAAGTGGTTGTATTAATTAACCACTTCCAACCTGAAGGAGGTCCCCGCTAAAAGCATGCGGGGATGACGTTTAACTGTTTCTGCTTATATACGACTTAAAGACGTGCTTTTCAACACGTACTTATAAAAGCGGCTTTAAGAACCGCGCGGTGTGCGACACGGTATCTTTGGCAACATCTTCCGGCGTACCGGTAACGAGAATTTCGCCACCACCGGAACCGCCTTCAGGGCCTAAATCGACAATCCAGTCCGCGGTTTTAACCACATCTAAGTTATGCTCAATGATCACAACGGTATTACCATGGTCACGCAGACGGTGTAATACCGCGAGTAACTGCTTAATGTCGTGAAAGTGTAAACCTGTCGTCGGCTCATCTAATATATATAAGGTTTTACCGGTATCACGTTTTGATAATTCCTTAGATAGCTTAACTCGTTGTGCCTCACCACCGGATAAGGTTGTTGCCGACTGCCCTAACTTAATATAAGACAAGCCAACATCCATTAGAGTTTGCAACTTACGTTTCACTGCCGGGATGGCATGAAAGAAATCAAATGCATCTTCAATGGTCATATCCAACACTTCATGGATATTCTTGCCTTTATAACGTATCTCTAATGTTTCACGGTTATAGCGCTTACCTTTACAAACATCACAAGGTACATACACATCCGGTAAAAAGTGCATTTCAACTTTAATAACACCGTCGCCCTGACACGCTTCACAACGACCACCTTTGACATTAAAGCTAAAGCGTCCTGGTTTATAACCGCGAGAACGTGCTTCTTGCGTTGCCGAAAAGATGTCACGAATATTGGTGAAAATCCCAGTATAGGTAGCTGGGTTTGATCTTGGTGTACGCCCAATCGGACTTTGGTCGATATCAATCACCTTATCTAGGTGCTCAAGACCTTCAATTGATTTATAAGGTGAAGGTTCATCTAAAGTTGCCTTGTTAAGTTCAAGGTGAGATATCTTATATAAGGTGTCGTTGATCAAGGTTGACTTACCTGAGCCCGATACACCGGTGACACAGGTCATCAATCCAACCGGAATGGTCAAGTCGACATTCTTCAGGTTATTACCCGTCGCGCCAGTTAACTTCACTACCGTATCTTTGTTAAATTTGCTGCGTTTTTTCGGTATTTCTATTTTTTCGACACCGCTTAAATATTTACCGGTAAGTGAGTGTTCACTGGCCAGTATGTCCTCAATTGGCCCTTCGGCGACAACTTCGCCGCCATGTACACCGGCTCCAGGGCCTATATCAATGACGTGATCGGCCTCTTTTATCGCATCTTCATCGTGCTCAACGACGATTACCGTATTACCTAAATCACGCAAATGCACCAAGGTGTTTAGCAAGCGCTCATTGTCTCGTTGGTGCAGACCAATAGATGGCTCATCCAATACGTACATAACACCGACTAAACCGGCACCAATTTGTGATGCCAAACGAATACGTTGCGCCTCACCACCGGATAAGGTGTCAGCGCTGCGCGATAACGTCAGATAGTTAAGGCCAACGTTGACCAAAAACCCTAAACGGTCATTGATCTCTTTTAAGATTTTTTCGGCAATCTTACCGCGCTGACCAGCCAAATTAAGACTTTGAAAAAAGTTCGCAGATTCGGCAATCGAATATTCAACGATGTCATGCAAAGGTTTGTTATCAACAAACACATTACGAGCTTCTAGGCGCAGCCTTGAGCCATGACAACTTGGACAGTCTTGGTTATTTAAGTATTTGGATAACTCTTCACGAACGGCATTTGACTCGGTTTCCCGGTAACGCCTATCCATGTTGACTAAAATCCCTTCAAAAGGATGTTTACGAACGACAATATCACCACGGTCATTCATATATTTAAATTCTATTTCAGTGCGCCCACTGCCACGTAAAATGATGTTTTGAACATCATCATCAAGTGCGGCAAATGGCGTGTTTAAATCAAAGCCAAAATGGTCCGCTAATGAGGTAAGCATTTGGAAGTAATAAAAGTTACGCTTATCCCAACCACGAATCGCACCACCAGCCAAGCTTAATTCATCATTACTGATCACCCGAGCCGGATCGAAGAACTGTTTATGGCCTAAGCCATCACAACTTTGACACGCGCCTGCTGGATTATTAAAGGAGAATAATTTCGGTTCAGGTTTTGCCATTGAATAGCCACATTGTGGGCAGGCAAAATTTGCTGAAAATAACAATTCGTCTCTTTCGGGTTCGTCCATAAAACCAATAGCTGCAATACCATCGGTAAGGGATAGCGCCGTTTCAAAAGACTCCGCTAAACGAGTTTGGATATCATCTCGCACTTTTAATCGATCGACGACCACTTCAATGGTGTGCTTTTTGTGTAGGTCAAGGGTTGGTGGATCCGAGAGATCACAGACTTCACCATCAATACGTGCTCGTATATAACCTTGCGCAGCCAAGTTATCTAATAGCTTGACGTGCTCACCTTTACGATCGACAACAACGGGAGCGAGCAACATCACTTTACTGCCCTCATCTAGCTCGAGCACTTTATCAACCATTTGACTAATGGTTTGCGCGGTTAATGGCTCAGCATGGGTTGGACAACGCGGCTCACCAACACGGGCAAACAACAGACGCAAGTAATCGTAAATCTCGGTAATGGTACCAACCGTCGAACGAGGGTTATGGGACGTTGATTTTTGTTCAATGGAAATGGCCGGTGATAAACCTTCAATGTGATCGACATCCGGTTTTTCCATCAGCGACAAGAACTGGCGTGCATAAGCCGACAGTGACTCAACATAACGACGTTGGCCTTCCGCATATAAGGTATCAAACGCCAGCGACGATTTACCCGAGCCAGATAAGCCGGTTATGACAATTAACTTATCGCGAGGGATATCTAAATCAATATTTTTTAAGTTATGGGTACGCGCACCACGAACTTCAATTTGCTTCATGCCTAATCCTGAGAGACGTTGTCGAGAGAAACCAAACAACAAAAACGACAATCATAAATTATGGCATAAAAACGACGCTATTGGCACAGTTAATCACCAACAGTGAATAAATCGGCGATATAAAAAAGCGAGTCTAGTGACTCGCTTTTTTATTGCCAATCATTTGATTTAGACGTTACTTTCGCCCTTCACCAAACGTTCAGCATCCGCTTTTTCAGCTTGCTCAGTAGTCGCACCAAAGCGCTCTCGCAGACGTTGGAACATCAAATAGAACACAGGTACGAAGATACAACCGATGATGGTCGCTGATAACATACCGCCAAATACGGTTTGTCCCATAACGTTGCGAGACGCAGAACCGGCACCTGACGCAATCATCAGAGGAATAACACCTAAGATAAAGGCAAATGCTGTCATCAATACCGCACGCATACGCAGCTTAGCGGCTTCAATCGCTGAATTTAAGATGGTGAACCCGCGCTCCTCACGCAGTACTTTGGCAAATTCAACAATCAATATTGCGTTACGTGCCGCCATACCAATCATCAGTACCAAACCGATTTGGGTATAGATGTTAAGAGTACCGCCCATCATATGCACTAAGAATAACGCACCAAACAACGCCGTCGGTACACACAGCATGATGGCAAATGGGGTTAACCATGATTCATATTGCGCCACCAAGAACAAATAGGTAAACAATACCGCTAAGCCAAACAGGAAGATAATACCACCACCGGTTTTGATTTCTTGATAGGTTTGCCCAGTCCAGTCAATTTTATAACCATCTGGCAAGCTATCCGCGACTTCCTGTACCGCTTTAATGGCATCACCCGACGAATAACCAGGGGCCGCAGCCGCCATAAGTTGTGTTGAGTTATACAAGTTATAACGAGCTGACACATCAGCACCAATCGCCGGTTTGAAATCAGCAAAGCTTGCAAACCGAATTAACTCACCACGCTTATTGGTCACATATAGTGTATTCAAGTCGGTTTCATCATCACGGAATTCACCATCGGACATGATATTCACTTGATAGTTTTTACCAAACTTGGTGAAGTCATTTACGTACTTCTTACCAAACATGGTCGATAACGTTGAGTTAATCGCCGTTGGCTCAATGCCTAACTTCATTGCCCGTTGATAATCGATATCTAAATACAGCTGTGGCACATTGGCGGTATAAGTTGAGAACGCGTAAGCGATTTCTGGACGCGCCATTAATTCCATCGAAAATTTCTGTAGTACCGGCGCCAGAGACTCGGTTGAACGACCCAATGTATCTTGCAATACAATCGACAAACCAGAGGCATTACCCATCCCCGGAATCGCTGGTGTGGTTAACGCCAAACCTTTAATTTCTCGGTTGTTAGCAAGTACGCCTCGCGTCTGCATCAATATTGATTGAATGGATAGTTCTGGCTCTTTACGCTCTGACCAATCATCTAGTGAGACAATAAGCATTGCCGAGTTAGTCGCCAAAGCACCTTTTAACATAGAGAAACCTGATGCCGATACGACACGAGCAACACCTGGAATGTCTTCTATTTGGCGTGTCATTTCGTTCACTTGTTCAATGGTACGTTCCAGTGTTGATGCCTCAGGTAGGGAAACATCGACGATAAAGTTACCTTTATCTTCCTCTGGAATAAACCCTGTTGGCATGGTCTTACCTAGGTAACCGATATACGCGATGAGCACCGCAAACACTGTCATTGTTAACCAAAGACGTCGACCTAAGAAGTTCACCAGCGAGCCGTATTGATTGCGCAGACCATCAACAAACTTGTTAAACCAACCTAATGGACCTTTAGTTGCCAGTGGTTTCACTTCCATCAATATGGCACAGAGTGCCGGCGTCAATGTTAACGCGACGACAGTAGAAAGTACCGTAGAGGCAACAATCGCCACACCAAATTGAGCGTATAAAATACCCACCATGCCCGGTGCCAGAGATACCGGTACAAATACCGCCATCAATACCAGTGCCGATGCAATTAACGGCGCTGTAACTTCTTTCATCGCTTTGGATGTCGCTTCTTTCGACGGCAAATGCTCTTCATGCATTAAGCGTTCAACGTTTTCAATAACAACGATCGCCGCATCAACGACAATACCAATGGCGAGTATCAAACCGAACATAGAGATGGTATTGATATCGATACCCATGGCTTGGAATACTAAAAATGTTGCCACTAAAGAAACCGGTATAGCAATCAAAGGAATGATGGTCGCACGCCAGTTTTGTAAAAATAAGTAGGTAATAATAGCCACTAAAAATAGTGCTTCGAATAGGGTTTTATATACCTCATCCATTGATGCAGTAATAAACGTGGTCGAGTCAAAGGCAATGTCATATTCAACATCTTCAGGGAAAGATTCTGACATTTCCGCCATTTTCGCTTTGACTTCATTTGCAACCTGTATCGCATTTGCGCCAGGGCCTTGATAGGCAATTAATAGTGGAGATGGTTTATCACTCCACGAGGCTTGCGCATAATATGCCTTGCTTCCCATTTCAATACGGGCAATATCTTTTAAACGAATATCACTACCATCATCCATCACACGGACAACAATTTCTTCAAACTCTTCAACGTTTTGTAGACGACCTTTGGTTTTGATCGTGTATTGGAAGGTCGTGCCTTCAGGGTTCGGAGATTCACCAATTTTACCGGCCGAAATGGTTGCATTTTGTGCCGCTACCGCGTTGCTCACCTCGGTATGATCGATACCAAAGCCAGCCATTTTTTCATTATCAATCCATACACGCATTGAGTAATCTTTTTGACCAAGCAGCTTCAATTCACCAACACCTTGCACTCGCAATAGCTGGTCCATGATATTCAAGGTCATGTAGTTTGATAAGAATACGTCGTCGTAGGTATCGTTTGGCGAGTAGAGACTCACAGATACCAGCATAGACGGTGACGACTTTTGCACTGTAACACCAAGCTGACTGACGATACCTGGTAACTTCGGCATAGCCTTATTAACACGGTTTTGGACTAAGCTTTGTGCACGATCTGGGTCAGTACCTATGTCAAACGTAACACGACCAATATAAGTACCGTCATTGGCTGACTTGGTATCCATATAAATCATGTCTTCAACACCATTGATTTCTTGCTCTAATACAGAGGCAACGGTATCGCGAATGGTGTTGTGATCAGCACCTGGGAAATTGGCGGTAATCAAAATAGTCGGTGGTGAAACCGACGGATACAACGACACTGGCATTTTCGCTAAGGTAAGAAAACCTGCCAAGGTCATCACGATGGACAACACCATCGCGAATTTAGGTCGATTAATAAAGAACTCAATCATGATCAAGCTCCCTATTCTTCTACTGGGCTAACAGCTTGACCAACTTTGGCTTTTAAAATACCGGATACGATAACCTTTTCGCCATCCTGTAAGCCATCTTTAACGACCCAGTTCATGCCGTAACGATTGCCCATATCAACCACGCGCTTTTCAACGACATTATCTTCACCGACAACATAAACGAAACGACCTAACTGATCTTCCATAACCGCTTTTTGAGGTACATAATGCACCGTCGATTGCTTACCTGCCGTTGCCACGATAGTGACGTTTTGACCACCTAAGATCAGACCGTCAGGGTTTGGGAAAACAACACGATAAGTCACCGTACCGTCTTTTACTTCACGACCTTTAAAGTTAATCACACCGGTATGTTCGTACATAGTGCCGTCAGCTAGTTCAAGCTCTAAGGTATCAGGAACGCGTTGTTTATCTCTCAGCAATTCAGAAACATGTTCGAAATGCTCTTTTTCACCAATTTGGCTATACACTTCAATTTCACCGGTACCGACGATATCGACCACGGGACCTTGTGCAGGACCAACTAAGTCGCCAACGCTGTAGGTCATGATGCCTGTATTACCGGCAATCGGCGCAAGCACTTTAGCTTTTTTGAGTGCAAGTTCTGCAGAAACTAATGACGCATTGGCACTCGCCAAAGCGGCCGCGGCTACTTCACGATTGACCTTAACTTGTTCAGCATCAATTTTACTCATGGCATTAGAGTCTTGTAATGACTTAGACATGTCATACTTGACTTGCGCTAACGCTAGATTGGCCTCAGCCTGCTTCATAAGTGCTTTTTGGCGAAGTACTTCGGCTTCAAAAGGTGAAGCATCAATTTCAAACAGTAGTTGGTCACGCTCAACATGCTGACCTTCTTTCACGTGCACCTTTGTAATCACACCAGACACTTCAGCAACCACACTGACTTTTTCCAAAGTTGCTGTTTTACCGGCGTAACGCTCGGTAAAGGTTAAATTTTCTGGTTTGATCACTTGCACGCCAACTTCTGGGGCGGGTGCAGCTTGAGTAGCAGCTTGTTGTTGCTCACCGCAACCAGCCATTACAAATGCTATCAATGTTGAAAAACCTAATACTTTTAAACGCATTACTTTCTCCTGCGAACTCTACGTCATTTTTTAACTCGAGTAATATAACAATCACAGGGCAAGTAAAATGTTCAAATCGGTTATGCGATGTAACCCTAGGATTGTTTTAATCCTTATAACCAAAATGAATTAAAAATACGGAATTCAATATAAGAAATAAAATAACGTCTTAGAATTAAAGACAGAGAAAGACTTTATGTTTGAGTTTATGCTGAATAATAGAAATGATTTTTTAGCTTAAAATGCAAGGAGTTAGGCAACTCCTCGCATTGAACAACGGCGTCTGAGGACTAGATTTTTGCGGCTAATTCAGCGCCTTGACGGATGGCTCGTTTTGCATCAAGTTCAGCGGCAACGTCGGCACCACCAATTAAATGCGCGTTTTGATTTAGATCAACTAATTGTTCAAAAAGTGAACGGTCAGAATCTTGGCCTGCACAGATGACAACATTATTGCAATTAATGAATATTTCCTCTCCATTAACAATTATATACAAACCATTATCAGTAATTTTACGATATTCGACCCCTGGCATCATCTTAACACCTTGATTTTTAAGAGTGCTTCGATGAATCCAACCGGTTGTCTTGCCCAGCCCTGCGCCTACCTTTGTAATTTTTCGTTGCATTAGATAGATTTCGCGCTCGGCTTTAGTGTGTTCATGGTTTGGCATCAAGGCTCCGCCTTGTTGATAATCTTTATCTATGCCCCACTCTTTTAACCACTGTTCAGGTTGAGTTGTCAGTGACTCTTCCTCTGCTAGGAATTCAGCCACATCAAAGCCAATACCACCGGCACCGATAATCGCCACTTTCTGCCCTACTTTGGCGTTATTTTTAAGCACATCAACATAATTAAGGACGATGTCGTTATCAATGCCTTCTATTGGCGGCATTCTTGGTTTAATACCAGTAGCGACCACAATGTCGTCATATCCTTGATCCGTTAATGACTCAACGGTTTGTGCCGAGTTGAGGTGCAAGTTCACACCGGTCAATTCAATTTGCTTCTTGAAATAGCGTATTGTTTCGTAGAATTCTTCTTTACCAGGTATCTTTTTAGCCATATTAAACTGGCCGCCAATATCGTCTCCAGCTTCAAACAGGTCAATTTTATGACCTCGTTGAGCGGCATAAACACTAAACGCCAAACCAGCCATACCTGCACCAACGACCGCAATATGTTTTTTATTGCTGGCCTCGGCAAAGGTTAACTCGGTTTCATAACAGGCTTGCGGATTAACTAAACAGCTGGCACGTTGTTGTTTAAACACGTGATCCAAACACGCTTGATTACAACCAATACAGGTATTAATTTCGTCGGCTTTATTGGCTGCCGCTTTATTAACAAATTCGGCGTCGGCCAAAAACGGTCTTGCCATCGATACCATGTCAGACTGGCCTGATGATAAGATTTCTTCAGCAACTTCAGGAGTATTAATACGGTTGGTCGAGACTAGTGGAATGTTAACTTCGCCCATCATGCGCTCAGTAACCCAAGCAAATGCCGCTCGTGGCACACTGGTTGCGATTGTTGGTACTCGCGCTTCATGCCAGCCAATGCCGGTATTGATGATCGTCGCGCCAGCAGCCTCAACCGCTTTTGCCATGGTAATGACTTCTTCCCACGTATTACCACCTTCAACTAAATCAAGCATTGACAAACGGAAGATGATGATAAATTTTTCACCAACACGTTGACGAATCGCTTTGATAATTTCAATGGCTAAGCGCATACGGTTTTCGATGCTACCGCCCCACTTATCGGTGCGTTGGTTGGTGCGAAGACAGCTAAATTGGTTAATCAGATAACCTTCTGACCCCATCACTTCAACGCCATCATAACCGGCTTTATGGGCCAGATGTGATGACTTAGCAAAGTCGTTTATGGTTTTCCAGATTTGGCGTTCAGACAACGCCTTTGGCTTAAACGGGTTAATCGGCGCTTTGATATTGCTAGCAGATACAGAAAAAGGATGAAACCCGTAACGACCAGTATGCAATAACTGCAAACAAATTTTGCTCGGATATTTGTGCACAGCTTCGGTAACTTGGCGGTGCTTTTTGACATGCCACCATTTACTTAACTCACCACCAAATGGCGCGACGCGGCCGCGAAAGTTAGGGCTGATACCGCCGGTGACTATTAGACCAACACCGCCTTTGGCACGTTCTTCGTAAAACGCCGCAAGCTTAGCGAAGCCATTTCGCTCTTCTTCGAGACCCGTATGCATCGAGCCCATCAATACTCGATTGGATAATTGTGTAAATCCAAGATCAAGCGGACTTAATAGAGTTGGATACGGATTGTCGGTTGAGTTGTTTTGGCTTATTGTCGTCATAATGTTACCTGAGGTCATACCACTTATTGACAGCTATTAATCCAGATAATTGCTGAAATGTAAACATCTGTTTGAATTTTTCTGATGAGGTATTGGTTAATAGACCATGTTTGCTACCAAGACGATGACCGGCAAAGTAACAATGGTGCGCAACAAGAATACAAAAAACAGGTCGATAATATTGACCGGTATTTTTGTACCAAGCAACATCGCACCAACTTCTGAAAGGTAGATCAATTGGGTAATCGACAAGGCGGCAACAACAAATCGGGTCATTTCATTTTCAACCGATGCAATTAAGATCGCCGGCAAAAACATATCGGCAAAACCAATCACCACACTTTTTGATGCGGCTGCGGCTTCAGGTACACCTAGCAGCTCTAAATAAGGTACAAATGGCATACCAAGCCAATCAAAAATAGGCGTATATTCAGCACAGACTAAAGCAATCGTGCCAACCCCCATAACCACAGGGATCACCACTAAAATCATTTCAGCGGCATTCTTTAATCCATCGGTAAGCACATCAGATAGCTTGGTAACTTGTGCTGAACGGTTCATGGCCAGCTTTAAGCCATGACTAAACACATTTTCATTGTCAGGTATTTTGCCAGCATCAGGATCGGGCAAAGTGCCATCGATAAAGGTGTTTTTCTTTAAGCTTAGCGGTGGTAAGCGTGGCACTATAATCGCAGCGACAAAGCCTGCCAAACATACCGCGCTGTAAAATGGCACAAACATATGAATCAAGCCAACTTCGGCGATGACAATCAAACTGAAAGTAATGGATACCGCAGAGAAGGTTGTGCCGACAACAGCAGCTTCGCGTTGGGTATAAACTTTTTGTTCATATTGCTTACTGGTTAGCAACACGCCCACGGTGCCGTCGCCAAGCCAGGACGTAGTACAATCGATCGCAGCTCTGCCAGGCAATTTAAATAACGGCCGCATGATTTTACTGAACAAGGTGCCGATTAATTCCAACAAACCAAAGTTAAGTAATAACGGCAAAAACATACCGGCAAAAATAAACACCGAGAATAAAATTGGCATTAAATCGTGGAGCAATAAGCCACCGGTGTTTTTATCCCATATTTGCGCAGGACCGATCTTAAAATAGACCATAACGGCGAACGCAGCGCCAAGGCAGCGAACGATCAGCCACACAGGGCTAATCACAAAAAGACCGCCGAGAAACGATTTTGCATTGACTTTTTGTGCTGAAAAAACCGAGAAGACAATACTCATAAAAGCGCTAATTATGGTGACTAAACAGACCAGCTCTATCACAGCGGAGGCGATAACACCTTGAAACCATTTTGCAAGTACCGCAACCGGAATACTGGTTTGCTCGTTGTACTCAATGGGAAACATAAATAACAAAACCCCAAGCAAAGAAGGCAGTATAAAAACCAGTAAATTACGGCTATTAATAGGATTTTGCATGGGTGCGCTATATATCGAATAGTGTTTAAAAAATATGGCACAAAATCGAAAATTCGCACGTTTTCTATTTGTTTCTTAAAATTACTGTCAAAAGCCAGTACAAGTCGCTACAATCCGCGGCAAATTTGAAAAGACGTTGATAATTCATGCTAAGTCATATTCATCCAGACAATTACCAATCACAACTTGCTGAAAAAACCTCGGCAATGCAAACGCTGTTTAATGGCTTTTCAGTACCTGACGCTGAAGTATTCCAATCAGAACCGTTGCATTACCGTTTGCGCGCAGAGTTTCGCGTTTGGCATCAGGATGAAGATCTGTACTACATCATGTTTAATCAACAAACTCGTGAAAAATTCCGCGTTGATCAATTTCCTGTCGCGTCAAAACTGATAAATGCGGCTATGCAAGAGTTGATGGACTATGTACGCGATAAGCCGTCATTGCGCCATCGATTATTTCAAGTTGATTTTCTTTCGACCTTAAGCGGTGAATTGTTGGTCAGTCTTTTGTATCACCGTCAATTGGACGATGAGTGGCTTGAAAACAGCAAGCTGTTAAAACAACAGTTAAGCAAGTTAGGGCCGGTAAACATTATAGGTCGCGCTCGAAAGCAAAAAATCCTCGTTGATAAGGACTACGTTACCGAAGTTCTCACCGTAAAAGGTAAGCAACTAAGTTATCAGCAAGTTGAAAACAGCTTTACTCAACCAAACGGTAAAGTTAATGAAAAAATGTTGGAATGGGCCATCGATGCCAGCGATACCCCAGAGGCAGATTTAGTTGAACTGTATTGTGGTAATGGTAATTTCTCTGTGGCTTTAGCGCCTTACTATAAAAAAGTTCTCGCCACCGAAATATCAAAAAGCTCGGTTAATTCGGCACAACTCAACATCGCTGCCAACAACATCGAAAACTTAGATATTATTCGTATGTCTGCTGAAGAGTTCAGTGAAGCGATGAACGGTGAACGTCAATTCAGACGCCTTGAAGGCTTTGACTTAACACAGTACAACTATGACACTGTGCTCGTCGATCCACCAAGAGCCGGCATGGACAAAGACTCATGTGAACTGGCAGCGAGATTTAACAAAATCATCTACATCTCATGTAACCCGGAAACATTACATGATAATTTGCAGATATTGACGAAAACGCACAACATTGAAAAGTTTGCGCTATTTGATCAGTTTCCATATACCCACCACATAGAGTGCGGCATAGTGTTGGTAAGAAAATAAACGCATCAAACGTTGATTGCAATTGATGATTTGAATTGAAAAACGGGGCTCATTGAGCCCCGTTTTGTTTATGATTCTGTGGAGACCTGCTCTCTTAGATCTTTACGCTGGGCTAAGTCCATCGCCCCGCGAGCAATAAACCGCAGCTGCTTTATCATTCGCTCAGCCAACTCTTCACGCTCTTCATCGTCGGCATCAAGTGCTTCAGCACCGGTACTAAAGACGATGGTTACCGCAGCATTAGCTTGTAAGTAACTTGTTTCAGCGTCCAATTTATTGGCTTTTTGCAGGTAGTCGCATAATTCCATGGTGAAATAGCGTATTTCACGATTCACCGCCGCACGAAACTCAGGTGATGTGCCAGAGCGCTCTCGCAGCAATAAACGGAACTCATTACCATTTGATTCGATAAACTCCATAAAGGTCTTTACCGATATCTGTATCACTGAACCACCCTTTTCAATGCGTTGACGAGCTTGACGCATTAATTGGCGCAAGGTCAAACCCGCTTCATCAACCAAGGTCAGCCCCAATTCATCCATATCGGTGAAATGACGATAAAAAGAAGTCGCAGCCAAGCCGGCTTCTTTAGCAACTTCTCGTAAACTTAAACTGGAAAAACTGCGCTCAGCACTTAACTGATTCAGGGCCGCTTCAATGAGCAAGCGTCGAGTCTTTTCCTTTTGTTGTGCTCTGATCCCAGACATAAAATTCTTATAAATAATCGATAACGCGACTATGTTAGCATAAAAATTTGTAATTATACTTGACCAAATTCAGCCACCATTTAAAATAGCGTACACTTGTACACTGAAATCTTAAAAGACAATAAAGTATCGTAATGAATAAGCCTCGTTTGCTTTGGCTCAATATAGCCATTTTCCTCATCACATTTTTAATTGCCGCTATTTGGGTGCCTTATCGTGCTTTCACCCACGGCTTTGACATGTTCGAAATTATTTCCGCGCTGTTATGTTTTATCTATTGCGGAATGTCGATAACTGCCGGTTACCATCGCCTATGGTCGCATCGAACGTATAAAGCCCACGCTGTTGTGCGCTTTTTTTATGCCATAGGTGGCGCTTTTGCTTTACAAAACAGTATATTGCATTGGAGTTCAGATCATCGTGTACATCACAAACACGTCGATAATAACGATGTTGACCCATACTCAGCCAAGCGCGGTTTTTGGTTTTCACACATTGGTTGGATGATCAGAGATTACAAGCCAACAACATACGATAATTACGATAACGCTCGTGATCTACAAAAAGAAAAAATCGTTATCTGGCAACACAAATATTATGTTCCGCTAGCCATAGCGACGAACTTCGGTATTCCGATTGCACTTGGTTTAATCAATGGCGATGTTGTCTCTGCGCTGTTATTGGCTGGCGTATTACGCTTGGTATTAAGCCACCACACCACATTTTTTATTAATTCGTTAGCGCATATTTGGGGTAAGCAAACCTATACCGATAAAAATACTGCCCGAGACAACGGGGTGCTGGCCTTTTTTACCTTTGGTGAGGGATACCATAATTTTCATCATATCTTTGAAAATGATTACCGCAACGGTATTCGCTGGTTCCAATTTGATCCAACTAAATGGCTAATCAAATCGTTAAATATGCTTGGTCTAGCCGACAAGCTTCGTAAGACGCCAGCAGATAAAATTGCCAAAGCCAAAGTTGCAATGCAGTTGAAGTTGAGTAAGCAAAAGCTGCTACAACAATCAAATGCCGAAGAATTAGTACAAAAACTGCAAACCGAGTATGACTTACTGGTTGAGCAAATCGCTTTGTATTACGAAGCAAAAATGAAACTGCTTAATCACAAGCGCGACCAATTAACACAAGATGTAGAAAAGTCAGCGTTAATGCGCAGTTATCAAGATATGAAATTAGAATTGATTGCTCGCAAACGACAATGGAACTTGTTGCGAGCTCAATATGCTTAGTCGCGCTGCGTTTATCGCACTGCTCACGTTTGTTATTGGTATAAGCGTCGCTTATGCCAATAACTTGGCTCAGCAAGAGCAGAGTGATGAGTTTCACATCTATCTGGTGCGTCACGCTGAAAAAAACGCAGACAAAGATGACCCTAACCTAACAGAATGCGGCCAAAAGCGGGCTCAACATATTGCCCAATTGCTAAATGAGCAAGCTATTCGTAACATCTTTTCGACCCCTTATAATCGCACTCAGCAAACTGCCGCGCCTTTAGCTGCAGAGCTAGAACTTGATGTTACTGTCTATTCACCATTAGAACTTGAGTTGTTTGCCGACAAGCTATTAACGATTAAAGGCAATACCTTAGTCGTTGGTCATAGCAACACCACACCGGTATTGGCAGGTCTTTTGGTCGATGACGATCTACAGCCATTTGCGGAAACGATTTACGATCGCTTATATAAAGTGGACGTAAAAAAAGGAAAAGCCTCATTACAAATACTGCAACAAGGCTTTTCCTGTGATCAGTAGCAAATAATTAATACAGACTTTTATCGACCGGTTTAGTGCCAGGTTCTAATAGTTCTGCCTTATAAACCTTAAACGGTTCACCCCATTGCTGCGTGGTCATCACATCTTTCATGACATGACCGTAAATTTTAACTTTCGCACCATCTTGCTGCATCGATTTGTCTAAACCGAAGGGTAGAAAACGTTCGCCATTTTCACCATGAAAGCCGTAAAACCCACCTTCAAAACTGTAATACGTTAATGTGCCAGTAAACCAAGTAGCGTTAATGTCGCCCTTACTCAATTCATCCACGGGTGGTGTTTGGTTTGGCATAACAACGTCCTGTTTAGGTTTTCTTAATGGTGCTTTCTTGGTTGCCTGCTGCTCAACACTTGCTTGAGCTTGTGCGGTTTCTTGCTCGGAGCCGGCACAAGCGACAAGTGTGGTTACACTCAAGCCCGTTACTAGCGCGCTAAAAAGCGCCTTATTTAATATCGTCATAAAGCCATCACTGTTTTATCGTTTATTATCTCTGATCTTCAGAGCCTTATTAACGCTAATAGTTCCTGAATTTGCCCCACTTGTAAAGCCAAGTAGGGCCAGATTTAGGTTATTCTGACTTATGCACATGCACATCCATTTGCGGATATGGAATATTAAGACCTTCTTGATTGAACACTTTGTAAATTTGCTCATTCATTGCGAAATACACATCCCAATAATCCGCAGCATCTACCCATGCCCGCACCGCAAAATTAACTGAACTGTCGGCCAATTCTGAAACGGCAATAAATACCTCGGGATCTTTTAAAATGCGCTCGTCGGCATCACATAATTTGCGCATAACTTGTTTTGCCTGATCAACGTCATCACCATAACCGATACCAAACGTCCAATCGACACGGCGTGTTTCTTCAGTTGAGTAATTGATCATCGACCCCGTCGCCAACGGACCATTTGGAATAATAATGGTTTTATTATCTGGCGTTTTCATGATGGTATTAAAAATCTGAATTTCAGATACTTTACCTATATAGCCTTGGGCATCAATGACATCACCTATTTCGTATGGCTTAAATATTAAAATCATCACCCCACCTGCAAAGTTTTGCAGGGTACCCGATAACGCCATACCAATGGCTAAACCAGCGGCACCTAATATGGCGATAAACGAGGTCATTTCAATACCAAGCATGCTCAATACGGTAATAACCAGCAGTACTTTTAACAAGGCTTGACACAAGCCTCTAATAAACGGCTTCAGCGATTGATCAACATCGCCCTTCTCTAGCGCTTTATTGAGCGCCAACATGATGCCCTTTATCACCCAAGAACCGACAATCCATACCAAAATGGCACCAACCAGTTTTGGTCCGTAAAGTATGATCATCTCGATTATATCGGCGGTAATTTTATCGTAATCCATCGTTTTCCCCTATATTTTGCTTACTTTAAAAATAGCTGATTTTTTCAATTAGGGGAATTACTTAGGACATTGTTGAAAGATTTTACGGCTAATGTATGAACAGGCGCGATAGAACAGGTTGGCTAATCGTTAAAATTAGCTATGGCTATGAGCAGACACTGCAATTTGTCGCCGTTAACAAACCACTTAGCGACAAACAGAACGCTTCATCCATGAAGCCGTTCATATTGTTTCAGTAATTAATTAACAAAGGCAGGTAGCACTCGGTCTGCGGTTATTTGCATCGTTTTGTCATCTCTTTCGTGGGCAGTAAACACAACAAGCAAATCAAGCTCTTCAATCATAATGATATATTGACCACCGCCACCTTGAGCAGATTGAGTGGCGTACTTTTTATTGCCAACGTTCATATCTGCTTGCCAAAAGTAATAACCGTAACCTGCATTTGAGACATTACCTGAAACAAAGAACATGTCATCAGGATAAACAATGCTGCTGGTCGCCTTTTTAATAAATGACTCCGGCACCAGTTGCTCGCCCTGCCATTTACCTTTGTTCATGATCAGAGTGCCCCACTTGACCATGTTTCGCGACGTCATACTTGAACCATATGGCCCCATCGGCAAGCCACTTACATCGTCACGCCAGTTGTAATTACTGATGCCCATCTTAGCAAGAAGCTCATTTTTGATAAAATCCTTAGCTGTGCCGGGAACCACGGCATCAAGTACTTGCATAACCAGTCTAGGATCGGCGCTTTGATAGTGAAATGATTGTGACTCTGAAGTAATACTTGGACCATGTTCAAGGTAAGTTTGTACCTGGCCTTGGCCTTTTATCTGCTGTGGATTTTTATCGTATTCGGCTAACTCCTCGCGGCTAATGCGCAGACCGGATTGCATGCTCATTGCGGTATGTAAGGTGATTTTTTCGGCCCCTTCAACAACACGTGACAGATCTAAGTCTTTGAGAAAGCTAACCAATGGTTTATCTAAATCGGCCATTGTTAAATAGCCCAATTGGATTGCTCGACCAATTGCTAAACTTACATAGGATTTGGTCGATGAGGCTTGCATATGAGGCAAATCAACACGCCCACGTAAATAATATGACTCAAAGACTAAATCCCCTTTATGGCTGATTAGTAGGCTGTCGATAAGCCCATGTTTGCTATTAGCAATCTCCTTTGCCAACGCAACAATCATGTCTTTATTACCGTTATTGACATCCAACTCACCGACACCTAACTCCCCCACGGGAATGGCATCTTTTCTGGGGCTAGGAGTTGTATCAATATAGGCATTTTCAAGATAAGGCATATCCCAGAATGAAAGCTTGGCATCGGCCTCTGACACCATTGGCGCAATAGAGCCTGCTGTATCCGTATTTTCATTGCTTTTTGCGAAAACGGCGCTGCTCATACCGCTAATAAGGGCAATCGCCAATAATCGCTGAATTTGTTTGTTAATAATCATTTAATAATCCTTGTTGAAACATGGTTTAAACGTCTTCTGCTTTGTTCTGTATCGACGTTTTGTATAATCATTTATTACCGATTTTAATCTTGTATATTGCTCGGTTTTATTTAACTTTGAGGGATTCGATAATCTGCGCATCTAGCCAGTAAATATCTATATCTCCGTTATCATCGATGACTCGATTAAAGAGAATGTACTTGCCGTCAGGGGTGACACTCGCAAAGAAGTCATCTTTGTCGGAATTTATCGCTTCGCCCATATTGATCGCCGGTCCCCAAGAGCCATCCTGTTGCCGATAACTGATATAAAGGTCAGAGCCACCGTAACCACCTTCTAGCTCACTATCCCAAATAAGGTAGCTTTCATCAGCAGCAATAAAAGGGTGGGCAGTCCATTTTCCGCCGTTTATCTGTGTACCAAGAGGCTTTGGCTCTTCACGTTTGCCATCGATTAATCGTGCATAACGCAGCACGCCATTACCGTCTTTCGTCGCTTCATCAAACACATAGGTGCCTTTAGAAGAAGCCGATAAACGCATAATATGCCAATCTTTACGGTCAATCATCGCGCCAAGGCTTTTACGTTCAGACCAGCCATCGCCGATACGTTCTTTGTAGCCTTTTGCCATATACATCAGGTTGCCGTCAGGTGAAAATACGATTTCGCCGTTTCGAGCAAACTCGATATATTTCTGCCAAATGTTGTTTTCCATTCGATAGCCGGTAACCGTGGCGCTGTCTCGATTAGAGGTGTAATAAAATTCCTTCATACCGGGTGCAAAAACCCCCTCAAGCTGCCAGCCTGATTTGGATATAATGCCCGGTGCAAAAGGCTCCGCAATGCTGCCCGGAGGCGTTTGCCCCATATAGGGGCCTTTTAAGACTGGCAATGTCTCTTGACCATAACTCTTGCTGATCAGGGCAAGTACCCACATCAATATCACAAGCACAACATAGATATGTTTCATTATTTTCCTCCTTGCGACGGTAAATTCGCTAACCAAGTGATTCCGCGCACTCCCGTCATTGGGAATGCCGATTGATGGCTACCTTCAATGACTGTGCGTTGCACCGTTAAATTCTCATGCTTGCTATGTTTTAAGGTGCTAATGAATTCCTCGGCATGGGCACCTAATTCAGTTTCCAAACTGCCATAGGTTATAAACACATTGGCACTGAGATCGTTATGATTTAATGCCGACTTGGCGCCAAGTGCGCTTAGATAGGGAACATCCCCTTTAAGATCAGGACTGCCAAGAATGTAGTTTTTAAAGGTTTGAGGTTCAGCCATTAAGATATACGCACCAAATAAGCCGCCTAATGAATAGCCAAAATAAGAACGATTGTCAGGATCGGTGCGATAGCGTTTTTCTATGGTGCTAATGACATCATTGCGAATAAAGGCTAAATGATTGCTGGCCTGTCCGAATTGGTATTTGGCCTGATGCTCTGGGTTAGTCGATTTATTTACCGAATAATCTCGTAACCTGCTGATGTGTTCCCCATGCTTCTTTAGCTCTTGATTTATATCTTTTTGCCAGGAAATGCCAACCAAAATGACATCTTCCATAATATATTCAGAAGCCGCAGATAGTAGTTCAACATGCCAAATTCCATCGGTGTAATAAATAACCGGGTAAGTCTTATCTTTATTCTCTGAGTATCCTTCTGGCAATTTAATGTACAGTTCATACTGTTTGTCAGATTGACTATCTTCGATGGCAACGACTTGGATTTTTGTTAACGTTAAATTGTTTGATTCCCCCCCATTAAGAACCAAGAAAGGCTGTAAAAACAGACCGACTACTACGAGGGCTTTGCTTATATTCATGTAATTACTCACTCATAAATCGCTGAACTGCGTGTTAGCTTCAGCGTATAGTTCAAGGTGATATGTAATTTATCGAAATGAAAAGTAAAACACTTGACGTTCAGCTGATTTTTCGATGACGGCAGGCTGATTTTTATAATTTCACTAGTTATCAGAGAGTTATTAGAGAGTTATCAGGCGGTTAAAAGTCAGGTATAGCAACAATCAGGCTTTATGCTAAGATGCTAGATCTTAAATGACTTGTGAACGCTAATTATAAAAATGGAATTGCACAGACATGACTGAACAGTATTGGGTAGGCGATTTTTTTATCGATATAACTCGAAATCAAATTACCCAGAAAACACAATCTCAGAAAATTCCACCGAAAGCGCTGGCTGTTTTAACCTGCTTAGCTAAAAATGCCAATAATGTCGTCAGCCATGATGAAATCCTTTCGCAGGTTTGGCCTGATACAGTGGTAACCCCCAATACCCTGCAAAGAAGTATCGCCCAATTAAGAAAAGCATTAGGTGAACACAGTCAGTCATATATTAAAACACATGCCAAACAAGGTTATAGCCTTGAAGTCGAAGTAAGATGGCAAGCTAAATTAGAAGACGCAGCGACAATTGACGCTGTTACTAATGATGCCCTTGCTTCTGACACAATTGACAAAGAGGTTGTTAGCACCGACCCAATCGCTAAAAACAAGGAGACTGAATCCGCAACGGTCAAGCAACCAAGCAAAAACACCCGTCTAATTGCGCCTCTGCTTGCGTTGGCTGTTTTAGCTGTCGTTGCTTTTAATGTCTTGATGCCGTCGCCATTGAACCTCGAGATTGCGGAATTTAATTCACTGACCGCAACAGACGATAAAGAATACAGCGGAATCTACACCCCAGACGGCAAATACGTGGTGTTTCAACGCTACTCAGAAAAGGTCTGTCGTAACAATAATATTTGGGCAAAAAACACCAAAACTAAGCAAGAGTTTCAACTCACTAAAAACATGGGGTCATACGGCAGTCATAGTTTTTCAAAAGATGGAAAAACCTTAGTATTCATTGATTCTAATGATTGCGATACACCGATAAACCAAAAGCAATGTTATAAGCTAATGAGTTTGGATTTTGAACGAGCCCTTAAGCAACCACAATCACCAAGCGTGTTAGTCGAGTGTAAAAACTCACGCATCGCCAGACCAAAGTGGCTGGATAACAATAACATTGCCCTAGTACAAGAGTTTTCAAATCGTTGGAAGCTAACCAGCTATTCAGTCAAAGAAAACAAAAGTAGCGTCATATATGAGCTCGAAGAAGGCAACATTGTCTACTTTGACTACTCACCTAAAGATGATCTTATTGCATTGACTCGCATCCATAGTGATGGCCAACAATATCTAGATATGCTTAAACCTGACGGTGAGCGTTTATCCAGTCATCAAATTGAATTACCTAAAGAAATACCGGGCAACCGATTTATTTATCCGAATTTTACCCCGTACCCGTCACTACTTATATTCAGCACCGGTAGACAACTGTTTACCCTGTCTTATGACGGCAAAATTTCCAATATCAGTTTGCCTCTCAATGAACCGATAAGCTCACCTATATTTCACCCTACAGAGAGCAGAATGTTGGTGATTAAGGGTCACTACGATAGTGATATCGCGATGATGCCGCTATCACAAATGACGCAGCTTGAAAGCGCTCAAAACCTCAGTCAATTAAGCAACACTTATTCAATCATGGAGCGTTCGATACAAAGAGAAGACAACGCGCAATTTCAACCCGGTGGCGAGTTGATTGCCTACCAATCGAATCGTTCGGGTCGCAATCAACTGTGGGTCACCAATAACGACAAAGCACTGCAAATATCGAACTTTCCATTAGATACGTTTATATATGAGATGGATTGGGCAGCTGATGGCAAAAGCATGCTGATTAACGCTAACAAAGAACTGACCCGCTTATATCTCGACTCACATGCCGAAACCATTGCTTTTGCTTTCCCTATTGAGAAACTGTTTCAATGGCATAGCGAAGATAACACCGCATTAGTGCTTGCACGTATTAATGGTGTATTAAAATTTGCTGAACTCGATTTGAACAACGCCGAATATAAAATAATGAATGACAAAAAAGTCACTTGGGCTGGCAAGAGTGAAGATGGCCGCTTGATATACACCGATCAAATGGAGCAATTTTGGCAGTCCGGCCCGGTTGAAGACCAACGCATTGAAGCTCTGGTTACTCAAGGTAGCGACAACAACTTCATCATCAAAGACAATGTTATTTATGGTATCAATGCAGACTTTCAACTGTGGTCTTACGCTCTTGATGATAAGACATTTAACATCATCGGCAATATGCCTGAGAAGCTAGATTATATTACCGACATCAACCAGACAGACATTTTGCTGACCATGCGCATTGCCGCTAAAAAAGAAGTGGCAGAAATCATATTGGCTAATTAATTAGCACGTCATTGCGATGAACAACGCGACTTGTATCAAGTTCGAAGTGACTTTGAAGGGCTGTTTTGTGCCATAACCTGACAGTCGCTAACGCCTCGTTAAGAGTCAAAAAATTGTTGGCTCAAATGTTGAACGGAGTGAAAACAGCCAACTGTTTTTTGTCCTTTTAAACGACTTGTTAGCTTTTTATTACTCACAAGCTTCAAGCACTCTTTTATGAGCTACATCAACCGCGAACCAACATGAACAATCTTCTTTTTCAGGGAGACTGTTTGACGATACAACATAATGAAGGCTTAACTCTTTATCTTTAGGGAATTTTTCGATGTTTATTTCAAAACCGTTACTCCCCATCGTTATAGGCGATTGAGATAAATATTTCGATCCTAAGCGTGAACCAAGCCATTCCCCATCTTCCGTCCCAATTAAAAGAAGCTGATTATCTTTTTCCCACTCCCAAGCATCTAGACCTTGCCCTGTGCAAGAACCATTGTCTTCGATTGAATTATTCCACGTGAAGTAAAAATTCAAATCATGTATTTCTGTACTTGAGTTCACTCGAAAGAGAACAGCAATACTTTCTTCAACTTCCATTCCTTCAGGTAACATTGGTTCGATCTTGGCTGAAACAATTTTTCCATTAGATAAATCGCCATTTTTAGCAGTAACTCCAAAAGTTAACTCACCAAAAATGGTTTTAAGAACTAGTTCATTCTGACTCAAAATACATACCATGCAGATTTAAAAGCTAACAGCTTTAAGAAGAAGAAAATATTTGCATTTGCTGTGTAAAATGCAGATATCTATTCGATAGTGTATGTCGCCTAATCGCTCATACAGACATCAACCTTTCCAAATAGTTAACGTCAATCCAGTTCCGATTTCAGTCCTTTAGCAATTAAAAGCTTTATGATCGATCCATTTGAAAATCTCGGTATAGTGCGCAAATAGCTGACGCCGTGAGCGCACATATAAACAAGTTAAAGAATAAAGAACTCAAATCTTCTATAAAGAAAACACTATCAACCAGCGCACAAATTAAAATAGCCAGCATTTCTGCACTTGCTAAGTAATATGCCCAGCTTTTTTTCTGTTGTAATCCACGGGTAATACAGACATTTATAACGATCAAAGTGATAGAAATTGGCGTTGCTATATAAAAATACTGAATCGTTAATTGTTCGGTTACTAAACCTATAACCCCTAGGATATGGGCAATCGCAACCACCAGCGCAGTTAATAATGTAAATAAATTAAATCCAAATACTATATTTGTCATCCTTGATACCTTTAATTGAATCGTTCGAGATTTGCAGACACAAATTAGTTGTAAAATCTGAAAACGAGCTTTTAAGAAAAGCGCTTGAACGACTGTAGATAGATTACAGTAAACTTTAACCTTTCCAGATAGTTAACGTCAATTTTGTATTAATCGCTCAAAAACAAAAAGAGCGCCGAAGCGCTCTTTTTTAAGGTTTGGTTTGTAACCAAATCAATCGATGACCACCACGGATGGTGGAAATACAATTCATGCAGGAATCAAATCCCAATTGGCGACAATTATATTCTGAGATTATTTAATGCCGTTTTAAAGAGTCACTGCTTGCATCAGGAGGTTGCGGCTTTCGCCGCAATGACGGTGCTTATTTTCGAGTAGGTTTTGGTCCCCAGTTCGGTCTGGCCCCAAAAACAAAAAGAGCGCCGAAGCGCTCTTTTTTAAGGTTTGGTTTGTAACCAAATCAATCGATATTAGTCGATGATTTTAGATACAACACCAGCACCTACTGTACGGCCACCTTCACGGATAGCGAAGCGTAAACCTTCGTCCATCGCGATTGGGTTGATAAGCTCAACAACAAACTTCAAGTTGTCGCCTGGCATTACCATTTCTACACCTTCTGGAAGCTCTACTGCACCAGTGATGTCTGTCGTACGGAAGTAAAACTGTGGACGGTAACCTTTAAAGAATGGTGTGTGACGACCACCTTCATCTTTGGTTAGTACGTATACTTCTGATTCGAACTTCGTGTGAGGAGTGATTGAACCTGGCTTAGCAAGTACTTGACCACGTTGAACTTCATCACGCTTAGTACCACGTAGAAGAACACCACAGTTCTCACCAGCACGACCTTCGTCTAGAAGCTTACGGAACATCTCTACACCAGTACAAGTCGTAGTTGTAGTATCTTTGATACCAACGATTTCTACATCTTCACCAACTTTGATGATACCGCGCTCAACACGACCAGTAACAACAGTACCACGACCTTGGATTGAGAATACATCTTCGATTGGAAGAATGAAGTCACCGTCAATCGCACGCTCTGGCTCTGGAATGTAAGTGTCTAGTGCTTCTGCAAGTTCTAGTACTTTCGCTTCCCAATTCGCTTCACCGTTCAATGCACCTAGTGCTGAACCTTGGATAACTGGTAGGTCATCACCTGGGAAGTCATATTCTGAAAGAAGTTCACGAACTTCCATCTCTACTAGCTCAAGTAGCTCTTCGTCATCAACCATGTCACATTTGTTCATGAATACGATGATGAAAGGTACACCAACCTGACGTGAAAGAAGGATGTGCTCACGTGTTTGTGGCATTGGACCATCTGTCGCTGCAACTACTAGAATCGCGCCGTCCATTTGTGCCGCACCTGTGATCATGTTTTTAACGTAATCGGCGTGACCAGGACAGTCTACGTGTGCGTAGTGACGAGTCTCTGTATCGTACTCAATGTGAGAAGTGTTGATTGTGATACCACGCTCACGCTCTTCTGGAGCGTTATCGATTTGAGCGAAATCACGTACTTCACCACCGTGAGTTTTAGTTAGAACTGCAGAAATCGCAGCAGTTAGAGTTGTTTTACCGTGGTCAACGTGACCGATAGTACCAACGTTAACGTGCGGTTTCGAACGTTCAAATTTTTCTTTAGCCATTTTCTATATACCTTAAAAGTTATAAACAAGCGGGCGGCAACCCGAGTTAACTGATTAATTATCGCTCAAAAACAGCAAAATTATTAGCCTAATTGCTATGTTTTTTTGTACAAAAACACAGCGAGCGAATTTTCAGGGGCACAATTTAGCAAACTGAAGGCTAGTTGTCTAAACTTTATGCTTTTCTGAGAGGAAAAAAGCGAAAAAAAATGTAAATAATCTGTACACTGCATTATTTTACCGCTCAGTTGATTAATTTTTACCATTTTTTGGTGTTAGTTTGCTTTAACTGATGTATAATCCGCGCAAAAATTTTTACGAAACGTTAATTTTAACATAGAGAATTGTAATGGCTGATTTATCAAAATACAGAAATATTGGTATTTTCGCTCACGTTGATGCTGGTAAGACAACAACAACTGAACGTATCCTTAAACTTACAGGTATGATCCACAAGATTGGTGAAGTACATGATGGTGAGTCAACTACTGACTTCATGGAACAAGAAGCTGAGCGTGGTATTACTATCCAGTCAGCGGCTGTTACTTGTGAGTGGAAAAAACATCGCTTTAACGTAATCGACACCCCAGGTCACGTTGACTTCACAGTTGAAGTTTATCGTTCTCTTAAAGTTCTTGACGGTGGTATCGGTGTATTCTGTGGTTCAGGTGGTGTAGAGCCGCAATCTGAAACCAACTGGCGTTACGCGAACGAATCGAAAGTTGCTCGTTTGATTTTCGTTAACAAGCTAGACCGTCTAGGTGCTAACTTCTACCGCGTTAAAGAGCAAGTAGAAAACGTACTTGGTGCTCGCTCACTAGTTATGACTTTACCAATTGGTGAAGAAGATGATTTCGTTGGTGTAGTAGACGTATTATCTCAAAAAGCTTACATCTGGGATGATTCAGGCCAACCTGAAAAGTATGAAGTTACAGATATCCCTGCGGATATGGTTGATGATGCTGCTGCTTACCGTGAAGAGATGATCGAGACAGCTTTAGAAGCTGACGAAGACATGTTGATGGAATACCTTGAAGGTGAACTAGACCCAACTGAAGAGCAAATCAAAGCGTGTATCCGTAAAGGTACTAACGAATTGATGTTCTTCCCTACATACTGTGGTTCAGCGTTCAAAAACAAAGGTATGCAACTTCTTCTTGATGCTGTTGTTGATTACTTACCTTCACCAACTGAAGTTCCACCTCAACCGTTAACTGACGAAGAAGGTGAACCAACTGGTCAATTCGCACTAGTTGATGCAGAAGAGCCGTTCCGTGCTTTAGCGTTCAAAATTATGGATGACCGTTTCGGTGCCCTTACTTTCGTACGTGTATACTCTGGTACTCTTAATAAAGGTGATACAGTTCTTAACTCATTCACGGGTAAAACAGAACGTATCGGCCGTATGGTTGAGATGCAAGCTGAAGATCGTACAGAATTAACTTCTGCACAAGCTGGTGACATCCTAGCTATCGTTGGTATGAAGAACGTTCAAACTGGTCACACATTATGTGCTGTTAAAGAACCTTGTACTCTTGAAGCTATGGTCTTCCCTGAGCCGGTAATCTCAATCGCTGTTGCCCCTAAAGATAAAGGTGGTGCAGAGAAGATGGGTATCGCTATCGGTAAAATGGTTGCAGAAGATCCAACGTTCAAAGTTGAAACTGATGAAGATTCAGGCGAAACCATCCTACGTGGTATGGGTGAGCTTCACTTAGATATCAAAGTAGATATCCTTAAGCGTACTTACGGTGTTGACTTAGTTGTTGGTAAGCCACAAGTTGCATACCGTGAAACAATCACTCAAGAGATTGAAGATTCTTACACGCATAAGAAACAATCTGGTGGTTCAGGTCAGTTCGGTAAGATCGATTACCGCATCAAGCCAGGCGAGCCTAACTCAGGTTTCACTTTCTCTTCAACAGTTGTTGGTGGTAACGTTCCTAAGGAATTCTTCCCAGCAATCGAGAAGGGTTTCAAAGGCATGATGGACGAAGGTGTTCTAGCTGGTTTCCCTGTACTAGACGTTGAAGTTGAACTTTACGATGGTGGTTTCCACGCAGTTGATTCATCAGCAGTAGCGTTCGAAATCGCAGCGAAAGGTGCATTCCGTCAATCAATCCCTAAGGCTGGTCCTCAACTAATTGAGCCAATCATGAAGGTTGACGTATTCACTCCAGAAGATCACGTTGGTGACGTAATCGGTGACCTTAACCGTCGTCGTGGTATGATCAAAGACCAAGAAGCTGGTACAACTGGCGTTCGCATTAAAGCAGACGTTCCACTATCAGAAATGTTTGGTTACATCGGACACCTACGTACAATGACTTCAGGTCGTGGTCAATTCTCTATGGAATTCAGCCACTACAACCAGTGTCCAGCTAACGTAGCTGAAACGGTTATCGCTGAAGTAAAAGAACGTAACGCTAAGAAGTAATATTAACTTCTAACGTTATTAAAAAAGGTCGCTCAAGCGGCCTTTTTTGTATGCGTTGATAAATTCCAAAGAATAGCTGAAACGGGTATCGCTGAAGTAAAAGAAGCTGTCAACAAAAGCGGCTAAGAAGTAATATTAACTGCTAACGTTATTGAAAAAGGTCGCGTAAGCGGCCTTTTTTATTGTTTAAAACTTTGTGTCTGGGCAGAAAACTCTGCAATGTCGTAACGATAAAAAAATACTGTAAACCACTATTCTCTATCATAAACTTTGAACATTGATAGTTTTGTTCTATGGTTAACAAGACTCGACATTAGGTTATTTCAAGACTGTATTTCAGCCATTCTAATAATAATAAACTGATGCCTTGTCATGCCTTTGTATGTTTGCTTAACAAAAACAAAGGACACAAAGATGCTTCGCTCGACTTTACTATTCTTGTTGGTATTGGGCTGCTGTCACGCCACCGCTAACGCCAAATCTATTTTTCAATATACCCAATTTGCTCATATCGATGACGTCGCGATGCAAAAGTACATGGTTGGCAAATCTGCTGCTCGTCCCAGCTCAACGAAACATAAAAAACGTGGTGTGCATAAACGACACAGTAATTGGCAACGCGACTTAAACCAAGCCACATGGCAAACTATTCAATATGAAACAGAGTGGTCTAAGCGTGCTGGACTGCAAGTGGTCAATCTACGCGGTAAGTTCTTTCTAATGGGTGGTCGCTCGCCCGTATTGGAGCCAAGGTTCCCTAATGAAAGTACGTTATATAATGATGTTTGGGTAAGCCATAACCAAGGTGCGAGTTGGCACAAAGTACAAGACAATAGTGAATCATCGTCTTGGCCAGCGAGAGCCTACTTTAAAGTGGTCAGTAAAGGCAATTATATGTACCTCGTCGGCGGGCAAAACTTTAAGCCTGCTTGTGCCGTCCCTGGTATTCCTGCCGACTCCCCCGCTTGCCCGCAAGTCATCCCTGCATCCGACTTTTTCAATGATGTCTGGCGCTCCAAAGACGGTAAAAATTGGCA
The DNA here is from genome assembly GCF_004752005.1 of Thalassotalea sp. HSM 43. Classification (NCBI taxonomy): domain Bacteria; kingdom Pseudomonadati; phylum Pseudomonadota; class Gammaproteobacteria; order Alteromonadales; family Colwelliaceae; genus Thalassotalea; species Thalassotalea sp. HSM 43. Next base: position 1,421,733 of record NZ_CP038493.1, read on the forward strand.
GTTGATGACCGCCAATGCACCATGGCAAGGGCGAGCAGGTTTAATGGTTGAGGTGCTTAATAATCGTATTTATGTATTCGGTGGTTCAGCCAATGACGATTGTGCCATCATAGACCCAACCAGCTGTCAAAACCCAAACCAAGATCCTAATGGACCTCCGCCGCGTGAGTATTTCAATGATGTTTGGAGCAGTGGTAATGGCGTGCATTGGCGTCTAGAAAGCAGCGAAGCCGCTTGGTCAAAACGCGCCGGCGGTGCAACCTTGGTTAAAGATCGCCATATCTACCTATTGGGTGGCGAATTTGGTTTTTTACCTGATGCTCAAGGCAACCTTCCCTATTTAAACGATGTCTGGAAAAGCCGTAACGGTAAAAACTGGGTCAGAGTCACCGACGCAGCGCAATGGTCACCAAGACCTGGACATCAATGTGGTGTGCTCTACGGTAAAATGGCCTGCTTTGGTGGTTTTGGTATTCCATTTAATCCACCTAGAGTCTGGGTAAGTAGCGACGGTAAAGATTGGAATTCCTTACAAACTGGTGCTTGGAACGCTGCGTATTCAGACTTTGATCCTAGTGCTGGCACCGATATCATTAAATACGATTTCGATATAGTTGAATACCGTAATTGGCGCACAGGTGAGCAAGCGATTTATAGCTTTGGCGGTGACAGAGAAGTGTTCTTTTTGCCACCAGGATTCCCCGGAACGATAGAGCAATTTAACTTTAATCGTGTTGATAACGATGTCTGGAGATTTGGCTTTGATTAAATCTAGATAATACTGGATACATAAAAAAGCGCCTTAGAGCTAAGCTATAAGGCGCTTTTTAGTATTATTGTATTCACATTAGAATGAGTAGCTATAACCAACCGTAACGGTACGAGGCTTACCAACCATGATAGAACCGTGCACACGGCTACTCATGTATTCTTCGTCTAATACATTATCGACGGTTAGAGATACTTTTTGTGCATCGGTAAGGCTGTAATGTGCGCCTAAATCAACAACCGTGCGGCTTTCGATTAGCTCATCATCTGCAACAGTCCCTTGACCTGCCGTGGTGCGCATCTCATCCATATAACGAACCAACAAATCAGTACGGAAGTTGTCGGTCTCAAAACCAATCGTCAATTGCAATTGATTTTCAGGTACGTAAGGCAGCTCGTCACCCGCTTCAACATCACCCCAGGTATCTAGGCCTGATGAGAATGAGTTTTGGAATTCTGTTTCAGTAAAGGTGTACGCTAAGTCAACTGGGATAGCAAAACTACCGAAATCGAAGCTGTTACCTAGTTTAATTTCAAGGCCGCTGATTTCAACCTCACCGGCGTTATATTGATTACCAATGTTATCTTCATCACAACCTTGGCTAGCCGTACAGTTGCCGTGCATGTTGTCGTAATCGGCGTAGAACGCAATGGCTTCAGCATGCAGTGATTCAGTGGTGTAGCGAGCACCAAATTCATAGTTCACACTTTCCTCGTTATCAGCGTCTTCATTGCCCGGCGCTGGTGGCGCAAAACCTTTTTGTACACCACCTAACAATACAAATTCATCGGTCAATTTGTAGGTAAGAGCAAGTGACGGCAACACCACATCAACGCTGTTTTTCTTACGACTTGGGTCCATATCACGACCACTGTCATTTTTGCCCCAGTCTTTACGCTTGATGGTCATATCTTCATAACGAAGACCAGCATTAACGATAAAGTCGCCAATAGTCCACTCGTCATGAACGAATAGGGCAACAGCTTCAGCGCTATCGATACGGTTTGAATCAGTGCCTGGAACACCAGCATCAACCAAAGTCATTTCGTAGCTACTGTCTAACGTGTAGCCATCAACCCATTGAAAACGATCCATTTCATCTTCATGGTAACGTGCACCAAACTTAACTTGGTGGTTATCGAAGTCGGCGTTTACAACCGTTTGAATACCTTGTGATAAGTAATCACGATTATTGGCTTTTACATCAACGGTAATTGATTCAGCACTCGGATCGTTATCAAACATTGCAGCGGCTTCTACGCCACCTGAACCCAGACTCATACCGTCAATTTTGCTGGTTTTGTACCAGTTACGGTGAAAGTCGTTGTAATAAGCGTTAGTGGTTAGATTGAAACGCTCTGTCAATGCAACGTAATGATTGATTTGCAGCTGCTTGTGTTCGGTACTCATGTTATCTAACTGAGACGCTGAATAACGTGAATAAGGGTCGCTGTTGTAATCGTCTTCCGTAAGACCAATGTAGGTTTCATCAGAGTCTTCGTCGGAGTACTTAACTTTAAACTCAAGCTCTTGATAGTATTTAGCAGTATCATCGGTGTTAAAGCGTACTTTTGCTAATACATCGTTTTTGACAAAACCAGTGTCGCGATCGCTGTGGTTAATGTCTTTAAAGCCATCAGCTTGATAACGGAACAATTCCATTACTGAGCTAACGTTGTCGCCTTTACCGCCAGCAAAGGCATGAAGTTTACCATAACCGTCTTCACCAAGCTGACCTTTAACTTGACCAGCAAATTCTTCATTTGGAATTTGGCGAGATAGCATGTTAACAACACCACCAGTGGTACGTGGACCGTACATAGCGCTTGAGGTGCCTTTTAATACTTCAACTTGTGTCATACGACCCGAGGTTGGAAAATAATAAGCAGACGGAGCGGCATAAGGTGCCGGTGCAGCAAGTACGTTGTCTTCCATAATAGTGACTTTTTCACTACGATTTTGACCGGTACCACGCATACCAATATTTGGACGCAAACCATAACCATCTTCTTCCAAAACATACACGCCTGGAATCGACGTTAACGTACGCATGATATCGGTGTACTCAAACTTTTCCAACTCTTCGGAGTTGATCATATGAGCCGAACCAGGAATGTCGTTAATAGGGTTAGACTTGGAGAAAATAGTCACTAATTCGATATCTTCAACTTTATCGTTAGCAACTGCTATGTTTGACATAGCACCTAAAACAGCTAGGGAAATAACACTTGGTTTGATGAATTTTGCCGCTTTCATTTGTTACTCGCTTGAAATCAAAATGTTGTTTTTGTTTAATGGCGCGTATTTAAACACAAACCTAAATACGAATCAATCTCATTTACAATATTATTTACGCATTCTTGATCTAAAACAAGGTGTTAGCAAATTATTTTTATATGGCAATAAAAAAGGGCCATCAATAGGCCCTTTTTTCATAGTATGTGGTTGGTTATTGGCAAAATTCTTTTTGCAGAAATTGAATCAGTTTTATCGCAACATCATTGGCAATAGAGTAATAAATGGTTTGCGACTCGCGTCGAGTTTTAACCAAGCCTTCTTGGCGCAGCTTCGCCAAATGTTGCGACAAGCTTGATTGGCTTAAATCGATGCATTGATTTAATTCGCCAACAGACATCTCTTTTTCACCTAAATGGCAAAGTATTAACAAGCGATTTTCGTTGCTTAGCGCTTTCAATAAATCGCCAGCTTGACGAGCATTGGCTCTCAGTTCTTCAATATTTAGTGTGGTCTGCATTAATTGTTTCAACCATAGTGTTATGACCGCCCATGTTAGATGACTTTACAATGGGCGTCTATGACATTAATAGCTATCTAAGTGCTTTGCGCTATAACGTCTTGGCTTGGCTCGGGATCTCTTTGCTTATCGCGCACCACGGCAATCAACAACGCCGGCAAAAATGTGATACTTAGCAGTGTCGAAACCAAAATGCCACTCATTACAATCACGCCAACACCACGATACAGCTCGGTACCTTCGCCTGGAATCAATACCAATGGCGCGAGGCCAAAAATTGTCGTAGCGGTAGACATCAATATTGGCTTGAGGCGCTTCTCAAGTGCTTGTTTAACCGCTGCCTGCACTTGTACCCCCTGATCGACAATTAATCGTCGTGTTTGATCAACAATCAGTATCGGGTTATTGACCACCGTTCCCAACAAAATTAAAAAGCCGAGCATGGTGATCATATCGAACGGTTGATGAAATGCAGGTATGCCCATTGACGCCAATATCGCATTTACGCCATTAACAGTCACTAGCCCGAGCAATCCGCCAGCCATACCCAGCGGTACCGTCGCCAAAATAAATAACGGATAACGCCAATGACTAAATATCGCCACCAATAATAAATAACACAGCGCTAGCGCGATAAGGAAGTTACCAGACAATGACGCCTTGGTCGCTTCGAGCTGATCCGCAGCCCCACTTATGTTGACTTTAACACCTTGGGCGATACTGCCTTGACGCCAAAGCTCCGGTAGCAGTTGTTCACGCACCAAGCTTTCTGCGGTTTCTAATGCCACCTCTCGAGGCGGAATGATATACACCGTCACCGTACGTTTACCGTCTACGCGACGCACTGAATTACTGTTTTGACTTTCCCGCAAATCAGCAAGCGCATTCAATGGCAACACTTGGCCTTGCGGCGTGACAATCGGTGTATTGGCCAGCTTGTCTAAATTCTGACGGTTACCAGCACCACTAAACATGAAGATATCGACTTTATCATCGTTAAGAATAAACTCATCGACGTATGCACCATCACTCATGGCCGCGACGGCATAACCGAAATCGCTATTATCGATACCAAGCTCAGCCAATCGATGCCAACGAGGTTTTATCTCTATCAGCGGTTGGTCTAATGTTAGCGATCCTGGTTGCGAATTAATCTGTGGATTATCAAATACATCACTTGCCTGTTTATAAACCGCATCGGCCGCTTGGTATAATTCAATAATGTTACTGCCAGCAATGTCGATTGCTACGGCGCGGGTACCGCCATCATTGCTGGAGATTATCGAGCCTCTCGATGAGAATGCGCGCATTTTATCGTAACTGCGAAACTTGGTGGTTATCGCATCCATCATCTCTCTGATATACGTTGCATCAACAGGGGCACTTAAAAACCAAATAGAGCCAACCGATACCGACATCGAATAATAAGCCAGTGGTGGCATATCGCTGCGGCCTTCAAGAAAATCACTTTCATCGACATTTACATAGCCATCAAAATACACTCTTAGTTCATCACCAATTCGCTGCATTTCAGATAGGTTGTAATTAGGTGGCGCGATCATCATCGAAAACGCTTTAGGCTCTTCACCTTCTGGCAAATATTCAGCCGCAGGCATTAGCATATACGCGCTACCCATAATGGCGACAATGAATACCGCAACCGATAACCGTGCCCGATTGCGACTTTGAATAAACAAACCGGAAAATTTTAGCCAATTTTTCGATAAGGTAAATTGTCGGCCTTGTTTTAGGTCTTCTCGTTTGCCTAATTTTGCCAAGGTAACTGGCACCACAAATATTGCCACCAACATCGACGCGATAATGGCACCGGAGATTGCAATAGCGATATCCGAATAGAGTTGACCTGCTTCTTGCTCAACGAACAAAATAGGCGCAAATACCAACACCGTCGTGGTGGTTGAAGCCAGTACCGCTGGCCATACATCTTTGACCCCTTGAATCGCTGCGGCGGCTTTACTCACACCTTTTTTCTTAGCCTGTACAATCGACTCGAGTACAACAATGGTATTATCCACCGTCATGCCAATAGCAAAAGCGATACCAGCTAGCGAGATAACATTGATAGTGCGGCCAAACATCATCAGTGCTAAAAACGCGGCGATGGTACAAATTGGAATACCAATCACCCCTACCAAAGTCGCTTTGCCAGATCGTAAAAAATAGAACATCACTAATGTCGCGAGCAAGGCTCCAAGGGATAGGTTCACCCACACATTTTGCAACGAGCTTTTAACGTATTTGACGTCATCGCTGGTCAGCTTTAATAGCAAGCCATTTTGCGCCAGTAAATCACGGTTTAGCTCGTCGATCACCTGTAACATCGCCTCTTTAATGGCAATGACATTTGAGCCGCTTTCTTTGCGTACCGACATGCTTAATGTCCGCTCGCCATCGCTAAACGATAAACTGCGGGTTTCAAAATGATCTAAAGTTACCGACGCCACATCTTTGAGCAAAATATTGGCATTGTCACTGCGTTTGATGATTAAGTTTTCAAGCTCATCAAGATGTTCAAAACGGCCAATAACGCGAAGTAGATAACGACTTTTGCCACTTTCAATATCGCCAGCCGATGCGTCTTTATTGCGATTACGGATTGCATTGCGCAGTTCCGTTAAACTGATGCCACGTTGCGCCAATCTCGTGGCGTCAATTTTAATTTGAATTTGACGTTGAGCCCCACCGCGTATAGCGACCTCAGAGACACCATCGATACTCTCCATTCGAGGACGCACATAGTCATCAGCAAAATCTCTCAGCAAATCGACATCTAGATTGAGTGGGTTACCCGGTAAAGGCTTGAGCACGAAAAACATAAAGGCATTACCAGAAAACGAACTGGAAAAGATCCTTGGCTGGTCCACATTTTCGGGATATGACGGTACTTGGCTTAAGGCATTATTAACGCGAATCAGGGCATCATTGACATTAACGCCAAATGGAAACTCCAATTGTATTTCTGCGGTGCCCATTTCGGCATAAGACACCATGCGCTTGAGGTTTTCCAGACTGCGCAAGTAACGCTCTTGTTCGATAAGGATTTCTTTTTCAATATCTTGCGGTGTCGCCCCAGGCCAGCCGGTTTGCACGGTAATGGTTCTGACTTCTAAATCAGGGATCATCTGCACCGGAATATTCAGCGCAGAAACTAGACCTAAAATACAACTGATTGAGACAATAACGGCAACGAGAATACCGCGTTTTACCGTGGCTTCAATCATAGCGGTGTATCCTCTACTTTATTGACCTGCAATACATCACCATCTTTTAATAACTCAATGCCAGAGACGATAAATGCTTGACCGCTGGGCGCTCCGGTTACTGCGACTTGATTATCCTGCTGCTTGACCACTTTAACCAAATAGCGTTTCGCTTTTTGTTCGACAACCGAGAATATACTAAAGCCGCCATCAGGGTGTTGTTTCACCGCACTTTTAGGAAGCCAAACAATGGGTTCAAGTTGCGATGGTAAATGCACTTTCACCGTTGCTGACATGCCGGCTAATAAAGGCGTGTCATTCGATAAATTAACATATGCCGTTAACGTTCGACTGGTATCACTCGACACTGCGACTAAGCGGTCTAACGTGGCATCAATTGCTGGTGCACCTTCAAAGTCTGGAATGATGGTTACAGCGACTCGATGATCGTCAGCTAATTGACCATAGTACTCTTGCGGGATGGCTAAATTAACGCGTAAGTTATTTTGCTCTATCAGCGTAAATATTGGACTTTGTTGGGTTACCCACTCGCCTACATCGACATGTCGTTTAGCGATTACGCCTGCAAAAGGTGCATACAAAGTATGGCGATTAAGGATTTCTTGTTGTAAATCTCGCTCGGCTTGCAAGCGGGTTACCTTGGCTTTGGTTGTCGCAACCGCCGCCTTTCTTTCTTGTAACTGAGTTTCGGCAACAAGTTGCTGTTTTGAGAGGGTCACAACTTCATTATAGAGTCGCTGCGCTTCTTGCATTTCAACATTCGCGGCATCGATATCCGCTTGCGCTTGCGCTAAATTTAATGCCGCGAGCTTGGCATCCAATGTTAATAACTTTTGCCCTTTGTCGACCTTGTCACCAACCTCAACAAATAACGTAGCAATTAAGCCTGATTGCAAACTGGCTAAATTGGCGTTTTGTTTGGCCTCGACCGTGCCACTAAGAGTTAACTGACTTTGGTTATCATTTGTTTTGGCATAAATCACATCGACCTTAACCGCTTCTGCATAGCTATTAAATGCGGTAAGCGTGCTAAGCAATAGCCAAGACAAGGGCTGGCGAAAAATAGTGAAGGGACTCATATGGCTCTCAAAATATTATTATTTTCATAAGGATAGATTAAATGAACTATAAATTCATTAGCATAGTTTGCCAACCGTCAAATACGGCCGCTTTGTTTTAATCGTTTCATGACTCTTTGATGATATAGTTTCGATAACATTGGCTTGATCAGTGGTAGGCCAATCAATAATGCCAATGGCCGTAACCACACGACCCGACTCATTAACAATATATAGGCATCGAGTTCAGCGATAATGACGCCTTGTTCGTTTTGTACGTGTAATTCAGTCAAAGCGTTTAATGGATCGATACCAAGTTTTTTTAACGCCTCGTCTTGGCCGGTGATATCAAACCAACGCACCGACCGACCACCTGCTCCTGCTAAGCGCTGATACAAGCGCCTGTCGTTAACACAACTTGGGCAGGCTGCGTCGTAAAATACCGTTATGTTTGCACTGTGCTGTGTCATTGCTCAATTCACTCTCGGCGCTTTGCTGATGTATCTATCTGACATCTTTGACTTATTTAAATATAGCTGTATTTGCGGCGTTTTTATTGTGCTTTTTATTCGATCATAGGACATCTATTAACTAAAATTACCTTACCCATTTTTGCTTGTAGGGCTTAGACATGAAGCTTCACGATTTACATAACGAAGTTCAGGCAGGGATTCTCGATTATTTGGCAGTGCACCCAAATGCCATGGGCTCAGTTGAACACATTTCCAATGACTGGTTAGCAGATGAAAAATTTGAACACAATGTAGCTCAGGTTCAAAGTGCGGTAGACATAATGGTTAATAGGGGCGAATTGGTGCCACGATTAGGCGGTGATTTTTACTCTCAATAAGCGAATGCTTTAAAACAAAAATGCCCGAGTTAATTCACTCGGGCATTTTTATAATAATACAGCCAATAAACTAGATGTTTTCGCTGATAAATTTATCAATAGCCTGCAAGGCTTTCATACGGTTATTACCATTACTTAAGAAATGGTCACCCTTTTCCAATTCAATGTATTGTACTGAGCGACTATTGTCTTCAAGTTCTTCCGCCATGTTTTCTGATTGATGCGCAGGTACCACTTCATCATGTTCGCCATGGATAAGCATAACTGGGATTTTAATGTTACTGACATGATTAATTGGCGAAATTTGCTCTAAATGATCATCTGCAACATTGCCTTCGCTAATCACTTTCTGCCAATAAGCGACAACCCAATGATCGGAACCATAATCGCGTTTCTCATCTCGCATCATACGCTCGATGTCGGCCACACCATTAATCGATACGGCACATTTGTATACATCTGGGGTAAACGCGGCGCCAGCCAACGCGGCATAGCCACCATAACTTGCACCGACAATGCATATGCGGTCTTTGTTCACATAGCCAGATTTAACCAATGTACGTATGGTATCGGTCAAATCATCCTGCATTTTACGACCCCATTCGCCGCGACCTTTGTGTTTAAAATCGGAGCCGAAGCCATCGGAACCACGAAATTGAGGTTGAATCACCAAGTAACCGCGACTGGCAAAAAATTGTGCTAACCAATCAAAATGAATGGTGTCATAGGACTCTGGACCACCATGAGGCAACATGATCGCTGGCAAGTTTTTCAATTCGCTATTTGGCAAAGTTAACAGCGTTGGAATTTTTAAACCGTCACGAGCTTTGATCTTGGTTTGAAATATTTGACTGACTTTTTCACCTGGAATGTCCGGGCGCTGGCTGGCTAAAAAGCTAAAGCCGTCGCTGCCATACATGTAGTAATCGCCGGCGCTGCCATTGCCTTCGACGAGAAAAATCATCTTTTTCCAATCAGGGGTATGATCAACTAAAGTCACCGAGTTATCCGGCATCATAGCGACGACGTCGTCAATGGTCTTTTTAATTGTCGCATCAAAGAAGTCGTAACTTGGGGTAAAACCTGAATAGCGCACACCGTAAACGATGCGATTGATATCGGATAACACGTACTCGACATCTTTATCTTGTTGTTCAAATAACGGACCGGCTATTTTGCCATCGGCAAGTGCCATAGTGTAGTAAGCAACACGACCATTGGCATTATGCTGCAACATCACTAGATGTTTGATATCTGCAGTCAAACCAACGAAGGATTTAGTGCGTAGCTCCACTTCTTCCTGACGAAATATTTCCCGCCAATCTCCATCTTCATAAACTTCAATTCTATGGGTGTTGTCTCTGTCATTAAAACGTTCACGAGCGACTACTTGGTCGTTATGCACAAAGAAATCAATACTATCGGTTCTACCTTTAGCTACGCGCTTGGGCTTTTTCTTACTGTCTAATTTACTGGCGAATAAATTAAAGTTTCCGGCGTTTTCCCAGGCTGGCATATAAACAGATTTCGCATCTGTAGACACACCGACAACACGGCCGATGGCGGTTTGCCCTTCGTAAATGCCATTACCACGTTGCAATAACTGTTTTAGGTAGTTGTTACTGATGTTATAGGAAAACGCTGCACTGACATCATGGCGACCACGGTAGCCCCATAACTTAGCGTTTTCTTCGGCAACCAAAATAAGGTGATCGTCATCGACAAAGTAGGCCGTCGATGGGCGAATAGCACTGAGATCTATTGCCGCAACAGATTTCTTTTGCTTAAGGTCGTAGACCATATAGAAATCTTTATCGACGCTCGCATCGGCAACGCGATAGGCGATACGATCACCACTTGGTGATACACGCATCATGCTGGTTTTAGGTAAACTGCCAAAGGCTTCAATAGGTAAAAGGTCTTGAGCTACTACGCCGTATGAGAATACGAATAGCAAAACCGAGAGGAATTTGTTCATTTTCTTCCCTGAATGTTAATAGTGAGTGAAAACTATCACATAAAAAAAACAAAGAGAATATCTAGATGATTTATTGACAGCAAATTGACAATAATTAGATCTCAAAAACATATCAACGCTAAAAAGAGCTTAAGCTGTTAACCTGACAAACTACTGCCTTAAAAAAGTATCAACACCTTAACCTGAAAACACCGCTTGTAATTCAACGTACTCACGCAGCCCTTCACGTCCCCATTCACGGCCGTTACCGGATTGCTTAAAACCACCAAAGGCACCTTGCGTGTTAAAATAGCCACCTTGGATATAGCATTGTCCGGCTCGAATTTGTCGCGCTATGTGGATCGCCGATTGGTTATCTTTGGCAAAAACCGCAGACGCTAAGCCATATACGCTGTCGTTGGCCATCTCAATTGCCTGTTGCTCATTCTCATAAGCGATAATACATAGAACCGGACCAAAGATTTCTTGTTGAGCTATGGTCATCTCATTACCAACATCAGCAAAAATGGTTGGCATAACGTATGCGCCATTTTGTAACAACGGACTTGTCTCGGTACCACCGGTTACGATTCGTGCCCCTTCTTTGATACCCGTATGAATATAATCGAGCACACGTTGTTTTTGCGCCAACGAACTTAATGGCCCCATCGTGGTTTTTTCGTTTAACGGGTCGCCGACAATATTTTGCTCGGCTACGTTTTTGGCAAGTGCTACTGCCTCGTCGTAGCGACTTTGAGGTACCAACATGCGCGTTAACGCACTGCAGGTTTGCCCTGAGTTAAACATCACATCGCCTACACCAAAGGTTACCGCTGTTTCTAAATCAGCGTCTTCAGTGATAATCATTGCAGATTTACCGCCTAGCTCTTGGCAAACGCGCTTAATGGTAGGTGCTGATGCTTGCGCAACTTTTACACCTGCGGCAGTTGAGCCGGTAAACGACACCATATCTACGTCAACATGCGCACATAGATGCTCGCCAATTTTATGACCATAACCGCTGATGACATTAAACACCCCCGCAGGGACTCCGACTTTGGCAAATATTTCAGCCATAATAAAATCTTGCAGTGGCGTTTGTTCAGATGGTTTAACAACCACGGTGCAACCGGTCGCCATAGCCGGGCCTAATTTTCCGACCAGTTGCGATAAAGGGTAATTCCATGGGTTTATTAAAACGCAGACACCAATAGGTACCTTAAAATGAGTGACGTTTTCTAGATGCTCAGCCTCATCAACATAATCGGTCATATCGGCAAATTCTCGAAACGCATCAATGGATGCTTGAACTTGCACTTCTCTGGCATGGTGAATAGGGCAACCCATACTTTGTGAAATCGCCTGAGAGAGATCCTCAAGGCGGTTCTGCATTTCATCAGCTATCGCTACTATAAATTGCTTTCGCTGCTGTGAAGACGCTCTAGACCATTCTGGGAAGGCTTTTTTAGCTGCGCCAATAGCACTATCAACATCTGCTAAGTCTGCACTTGCTGTTATCGCTATTTGCTCACCATTGGCTGGGTTAATAACGGCAATGCTCTGATCTTGATTAGCAGGCGTTTGCCATTGGCCATTGATATAAAACTGTTGATAGCTATGCATAGGGTTCTCAATAAAAAATTACACGGGCAAAAGGCTTATGAATCGTGGTCGCTTTTCATCTGACCTCGAGCCATATGGATTACTGTTGCCAAGGCGTTTGCTCTCTTAACGTTAGTATCTTACTGATAAAGTCTTCACGATTGGTATAACCACCGGCTAAGTGGCGGAAACCGCTAAACGCAGTTCGTGCATGCATGACACGCCAATTATCGAACCACACTGCTCGACCGGGTTGCAATTGAAAGTTGACTTGGAAGGCTGGATCATTAATCAATTGCTGAAAACGACCGTAGGCTTTGTAAAACGCTCTTTGCTGTGCAGGCGCCAACATAAATGGGCTGCGATCGTAATTATTAAAACAAATTTGTTTAAACTGCCCCTGGCTATTCTCGGTTACAACGCAATGTTCCGCTCTAAGCTGTATGCCTGGCTCTAAATAATGAGCAGGCACCTGTATTTGGGTAAGCAATTGGTACGCTTCAGGGTCTTCATCTTTGATGGTTTGCGCAACTTTAAAACCGTCTGCGAACTGATTAAAACCACCTTCGCCATTAAACGCTATGCAGTGCAACAATTGCAGACCCGGCGGATCGATAGTGTAGGTACCATCGGTATGTAATCCAATACCGACACTGGTATAGGCACTATCACTGTGCGCTTCATTGTTCGAGAAATCCCATAAACCACCAAATACGGTTTCACGAATATAACCGACTTGCTCTAACAGTTTTTTCGTGGCTTGCATGTCATTGGGCATGCCTGAAAATGTCACTAGGCCATGCTTTTCAATAGCATCAAGAACCGGTAAAAAGCCAGCGCTACTTTCGGTTACGTCATTAAAATCAAAGTTTGCGATTTGGTCTTGCAGATCACTGGCCCACAACTCATACGCCGGTGGAGCAACCGCATTAAACGCCATTCGATATAAGAAATCGGCGGCAAATACACTGCTGATACTATCGTCTTGCCAATGCAATTCGAGTGTCGCGCCATTGTCACCGATGTTAACATTTGCCACTTCAGGGCAATCTGGTAAAGCGAATGTCTCAACGTCACGCTGCAATGTACTGGTATTAAGGCTTGTTGCATCGGTACTGTGATCTCTTAACCAAAACAAACTAAACTCGCCCGTTTGATTATCAGAGAAAGTCACTAATAGGTTTTCATTTAAACGTTCAACACGTTGAATGTGCATTGCAGATTTCCTTTAAAAATGGTGTCAGTCACGTCGTTTTGTAAATGCCGCTAACACAGACAGCATTTTTGCGATGATTGCAGAACTAAACGACGTAAGTGTTATCTAGCCTTTGCTATGCGAGCTTACCGGAAAAGCACATACAATGGCATCAACATACGCTGAGTGACAGGATAATTAAGATTTAGGTAATATACCAGTGCTTCGCAAGATATAGGTAACAAACACCATGATGTTGTAAGTTCGAAGTGAATTTGAAGGGCTGCCTTGTGCCAAAGGAGACTAAATAATATCGTGCTTCAAGGGGTCAGATCACTTGAAACTAATTATTTCCGCTTTGTGCCAATAGCGGAAGTAGAAACTATGATTTTTCACCGTCATTGCGGCAAAGGCCGCAACCCCGATGACTACTCTGTGACTGTATATACTCGCACTTAAATAATATCAAAATATAAATCTCGCCAATCTGGATTCATTTCACCAATTAACCTCTCTTTCCATCGTCTATGCCATTGTTTTAATCTTTTCTCTCTTGTAATTGCATTATCCATATCGTCAAAAGTTTCAAAGTAAACTAATTTAGTTAGGTTATATTTGGCACTAAAACCTCTAATTGTCTTATGCTTATGCTGATAGACGCGCTGAATTAAATTGCTGGTTACGCCAATGTATAGAACAGTATTTCGCTCGTTAGAAAGAATATAAATTACAGGTCGTTTCATAATTGAAGTCCATTTCAAAAAATGAACTTTAATTATAGTTTAGATTTGTTTTTGAAAACGTAGTGGTAGGTATTTAGAGGCACACTTTTACGATACGGGGTTGCGGCCTTCGCCGCAATGACGGTGTTATTTTTGAGAGACAGCGTATAGCGGCTTATCGCTCTAACCAGACATTAACCTTTTCAATTAGTTAACGTCAAATATGTATTAAACGCGTAAAACAAAAAGAGCGCCGAAGCGCTCTTTTTTGGCTTTATTGTACGGCTCTAACGTCGGGCCAGAGGCCCTCGTCCTCACTCGCTAAAAACAGTCCAAGCGGACTGTTTTCTTAACGCGTTCGGTCATCAGGGAACACCGTGAAGCTGGCCTCAAAAACAAAAAGAGCGCCGAAGCGCTCTTTTTTAAGGTTTGGTTTGTAACCAAATCAATCGATATTAATCGATGATTTTAGATACAACACCAGCACCTACTGTACGGCCACCTTCACGGATAGCGAAGCGTAAACCTTCGTCCATCGCGATTGGGTTGATAAGCTCAACAACAAACTTCAAGTTGTCGCCTGGCATTACCATTTCTACACCTTCTGGAAGCTCTACTGCACCAGTGATGTCTGTCGTACGGAAGTAAAACTGTGGACGGTAACCTTTAAAGAATGGCGTGTGACGACCACCTTCATCTTTGGTTAGTACGTATACTTCTGATTCGAACTTGGTGTGAGGAGTGATTGAACCTGGCTTAGCAAGTACTTGACCACGTTGAACTTCATCACGCTTAGTACCACGTAGAAGAACACCACAGTTCTCACCAGCACGACCTTCGTCTAGAAGCTTACGGAACATCTCTACACCAGTACAAGTCGTAGTAGTCGTTTCTTTGATACCAACGATTTCTACATCTTCACCAACTTTGATGATACCGCGCTCAACACGACCAGTAACAACAGTACCACGACCTTGGATTGAGAATACATCTTCGATTGGAAGAATGAAGTCACCGTCAATCGCACGCTCTGGCTCTGGAATGTAAGTGTCTAGTGCTTCTGCAAGTTCTAGTACTTTCGCTTCCCAATTCGCTTCACCGTTCAATGCACCTAGTGCTGAACCTTGGATAACTGGTAGGTCATCACCTGGGAAGTCATATTCTGAAAGAAGTTCACGAACTTCCATCTCTACTAGCTCAAGTAGCTCTTCGTCATCAACCATGTCACATTTGTTCATGAATACGATGATGAAAGGTACACCAACCTGACGTGAAAGAAGGATGTGCTCACGTGTTTGTGGCATTGGACCATCTGTCGCTGCAACTACTAGAATCGCGCCGTCCATTTGTGCCGCACCTGTGATCATGTTTTTAACGTAATCGGCGTGACCAGGACAGTCTACGTGTGCGTAGTGACGAGTCTCTGTATCGTACTCAATGTGAGAAGTGTTGATTGTGATACCACGCTCACGCTCTTCTGGAGCGTTATCGATTTGAGCGAAATCACGTACTTCACCACCGTGAGTTTTAGTTAAAACTGCAGAAATCGCAGCAGTTAGAGTTGTCTTGCCGTGGTCAACGTGGCCGATAGTACCAACGTTAACGTGCGGCTTCGAACGTTCAAATTTTTCTTTAGCCATCTTAAATGTACCTTAAAGTTAAAGTTGCCTGTTATTACAGACGAGTAATTGAATTTGTTATTTTTAAATTTCAGGGGCAGTATTAATACTGACCACCCTCAATAATTGCATCAGTTACATTTTTTGGTGCTTCAGCATACTGCTTAAACTCCATCGAATATGATGCGCGGCCCTGCGTTGCACTGCGAAGGTCGGTTGCATAACCAAACATTTCACCAAGTGGTACAACGGCATTAACCAATTTCATGCCGGCAGGACCTTCATCCATACCTTCAATCATGCCACGGCGACGGTTGAGGTCACCAACAACATCACCCATGTTTAATTCAGGGGTGGTTACTTCAACCTTCATCACAGGTTCAAGCAAAACTGGACTTGCATCCAACGCGCCTTGCTTAAAGCCCATAGATGCGGCGATTTTGAATGCCATTTCATTTGAGTCAACATCATGGAATGAACCATCAAATAATGTGACTTTAATGTCTAGCATTGGGAAACCGGCGAGAACACCGTTATCCATCTGTTCGCTACAGCCTTTTTCTACGGCTGCCCAATATTCGCGTGGTACTGCACCACCAACGATTTCTGATTCAAACTGGAAACCTGCGCCTTCTTCAAGCGGCTCCATTTTAAGCCATACATGACCAAATTGGCCACGACCGCCAGATTGACGCACAAACTTACCTTCAACTTCAACCGCTTTGCGGATAGTTTCACGATAAGAAACTTGTGGCTTACCAACGTTTGCATCAACTTTAAATTCACGCTTCATACGGTCAACGATGATATCTAGGTGCAATTCACCCATACCAGAAATGATCGTTTGCCCAGTCTCTTCGTCAGTCTCGACTCTAAAAGACGGGTCTTCAGCCGCAAGCTTACCAAGCGCCATCCCCATTCTTTCCTGATCAACCTTGGTTCTCGGCTCAACAGCAACAGAGATAACTGGCTCTGGGAATTCCATACGCTCTAGGGTGATAACGTTTTGCTGATTACACAACGTGTCACCTGTGGTCACATCTTTCATGCCGATTAGGGCTGCAATGTCACCTGCGCGAACTTCTTTAATTTCTTCACGGTTATTTGAATGCATTTGCACAATACGGCCAATGCGTTCTTTTTTACCTTTAACCGGGTTGTAGACCATATCACCAGTGCTTAACACACCAGAATAGACACGAACGAAGGTTAATGTACCTACAAATGGGTCAGTCGCGATTTTAAACGCTAACGCAGCAAATGGCGCGCTATCGTCTGCTTCACGAGTGTCTTCGGTCTCATTTTTATCGTCTTTAATACCTTTAATCGCTTCAACTTCTGTTGGCGACGGCAAGTATTCAACAACAGCATCCAATACAGCTTGAACACCTTTGTTTTTAAATGCACTACCGCATGTAGTTAGTACAATCTCGTTTTTCAGCGTAAGAGTACGTAATGCAGTTTTAATTTCTTGCTCAGACAGTTCACCTTCTTCAAGGTATTTGTCCATCAGCTCTTCACTGGCTTCCGCAGCGGCTTCAACTAAGTTTTCATGCCATTCTTGTGCAAGGTCAACCATATCCGCTGGGATATCTTCGTATTCGAAGGTGGTGCCTTGGTCCGCTTCGTTCCAGTTGATCGCTTTCATTTTAACTAGGTCTACAACACCCGTGAACTCTTCTTCAGCGCCGATAGCTAACTGAATTGGTACCGCGTTTGCACCTAAGCGATCTTTACATTGCTTGACAACATTTAAGTAGTCAGCGCCCATACGGTCCATCTTATTGACGAAAACCATACGTGGGACTTTATATTTTTCCATTTGACGCCAAACCGTTTCGGTTTGCGGTTGAACGCCAGATGAACCACAAAGCACAAGCACCGCGCCGTCTAATACGCGCAATGAACGTTCTACTTCAATGGTGAAATCTACGTGGCCTGGAGTATCAATAATATTAATACGGTGGTCATCAAACTGACCCTGCATGCCTTTCCAGAAACAGGTTGTCGCAGCTGAGGTAATGGTAATACCACGCTCTTGTTCTTGTTCCATCCAGTCCATCGTCGCAGCGCCGTCATGAACTTCACCAATTTTATGAGATAAACCGGTGTAGAACAAAACACGTTCTGTTGTAGTCGTCTTACCTGCATCTACGTGTGCAGCTATACCAATATTACGGTAACGATCGATAGGGGTCTTACGAGCCACTAATGGATTCCTCTAAATTACGGATGTTCCTGAAACTAACTTTCAAAAGTATCAGCGATTTACTTTTGAAAATAAGCTTAGTTATTTTAATTATTAGCTAATGTGTTTTCTTGTTTTAAGTAAGAAAAGCGCAGCGGCAAATGCCGCTGCGCTTGTCATTATTACCAACGGTAATGAGCGAATGCTTTGTTAGCTTCAGCCATTCTGTGAACGTCTTCACGTTTCTTCACAGCTGAACCTTTGTTTTCAGAAGCATCTAACATTTCGTTAGCTAGGCGTTGAGCCATTGATTTTTCACCACGTTTACGAGCAGCGTCAACTAACCAGCGCATGGCTAGAGCGTTACGACGTACTGGACGTACTTCTACTGGAACTTGGTAAGTTGAACCACCAACACGACGAGATTTAACCTCTACGTGTGGACGGATGTTCTCAAGAGCAACTTCAAAAGATTCTAAGTGATCTTTCTCAGGGTTCTTTTCCGATAGAATGTCTAGTGCACCGTATACAATTTTTTCTGCTACAGATTTTTTGCCATCAACCATAAGGATGTTGATGAATTTTGCTAAAAGTTCGTTTTTAAACTTCGGATCAGGTAATATTTTACGCTGACCTACAACACGTCTTCTTGGCATTTTAAATTCTCCGATTTAGCTTCAGGGTTATCCCAAAACAATTAAATATTAAATGTTAGTTTGGCCTTACTTGACGGAGAACCGTTAAGATTTAGGGCGCTTAGCACCGTACTTAGAACGGCCTTGTCTACGATCGTTAACACCAGAACAATCTAGTGCGCCACGAACGGTGTGATAGCGAACACCTGGTAAGTCTTTAACACGACCACCACGGATTAGAATTACGCTATGCTCTTGCAAGTTGTGACCTTCACCACCGATGTAAGATGTAACTTCGAAGCCGTTAGTTAGACGAACACGAGCTACTTTACGTAGTGCTGAGTTAGGTTTTTTAGGTGTAGTAGTGTACACACGAGTACATACACCGCGACGTTGAGGACAAGCTTGCAACGCTGGAACGTTACTTTTTTGTACCTGCTTAACACGTGGCTTACGTACTAATTGGTTAATAGTTGCCATTATAGCTCCTGATTAGTTAAAACTGATGTGATTAAGGGGTATTTGGACCGCCTTTATTCACACCCTCATAAACGTGAAAAATCCCTACCATAACAGTAGGTCGCGGAATTTTATTAGTGATGGGGGTAACTGTCAAGCAAAGAGTCAAAGATCATTGATCTTTTTTGATCGATAAGTGTACAAAAAAGGGGATCATTGCGATCCCCTTTTAAAGTGCTTTAAACGTTGGCTAACAATTAGTCATTGTCAGATGGCTTGTCACTTTCTTGTGAAAGTTCACCAAAACTGCTTAGCATTTCTGCGTTCAGTGCGTCGGTTAATGCCTGCTCTGCATCTTCAGCAGAAACAGTTGATTCTTCTTCACCTTCAACAGCTTGCACTGCACGGTTCTTGTGATACGCATAACCGGTACCAGCAGGAATCAATCGACCAACGATAACGTTTTCTTTCAGACCACGTAAGTCATCTTTCTTACCAGCAACAGCTGCTTCAGTAAGAACACGAGTAGTTTCCTGGAACGATGCCGCTGAGATAAATGACTCAGTTGCAAGCGATGCCTTGGTAATACCCATTAGCATGATGTTGAATTCAGCTGGCTTCTTGCCCGCTGCTTCCAGTTCACGGTTAGCAATGTTAACGCGAGCAACTTCAACTTGCTCACCTGCTAAGAATTCACTGTCACCACCATCAAGGATTTCACACTTACGGATCATCTGACGTACGATAACTTCGATGTGCTTATCATTAATCTTAACACCTTGCAGACGGTAAACGTCTTGCACTTCGTTAACGATATAGTTAGCAACATCAGAGATACCACGTAGACGTAAGATATCGTGTGGCGACTCTGGACCATCGGCGATAACTTCACCCTGTAGTACAGATTCACCTTCAAACACGTTAAGTTGACGCCACTTAGGAATCATCTCTTCGTATACTTCACCACTTGGTTGAGTGATTTGTAGACGACGCTTACCTTTAGTTTCTTTACCGAAACCAATGATACCTGTCTTCTCAGCAAGAATCGCAGGCTCTTTCGGCTTACGTGCTTCAAACAAGTCAGCAACACGTGGTAGACCACCGGTAATATCACGAGTTTTCGAAGACTCTTGAGGGATACGTGCTAGCGCATCACCGATACCTACTTCAGCACCATCTTCAAGGTTTACGATAGCGTTACCTGGTAAGAAGTATTGTGCTGGAATTTCAGTACCAGCGATCATTACGTCTTTACCTTTGGCATCAACTAGCTTAACCATTGGACGCATTTCTTTACCAGCTGAGCTACGTTGTGCAGGGTCAGTGATAACGATAGATGACAAACCTGTTAGTTCATCAGTTTGACGCGTCACAGTTACCTGGTCGATAAGGTCAACAAATTTGATCTTACCAGCAACCTCAGTGATGATTGGATGCGTATGCGGATCCCAGTTTGCAATAGTCTCGCCACCGTTGATAGCTTCGCCATCTTTCTTACCAAGAATTGCACCGTAAGGAACTTTATAACGCTCTTTCTCACGACCTAGCTCATCAATAACAGTAAGTTCTGATGAACGTGAAGTAATAACTATCTTGTCTTCTGAGTTTGTTACGAACTTAGCGTTTTGTAACTTCAAAGTACCAGTGTTTTTAACTTGAACTGAGTTTTCAGCTGAAGCTCGTGATGCCGCACCACCGATATGGAACGTACGCATCGTTAACTGTGTACCCGGCTCACCGATTGATTGTGCTGCCACAACACCGATTGCTTCACCTTCGTTGATCATATGACCACGTGCTAAATCACGACCGTAACAATGCTTACAAATACCAAAGTCAGTTTCACAAGTAATGATTGAACGAACCCATACTTGATCAACAGAATGTTCTTCTAATGTGTCACAATCTGCTTCATCTAATAATGAGTTACGTGCGAACAATACATCTTCAGTACCTGGAATCAACACGTCTTGAGCAACAACACGACCTAGAACACGTTCGCGTAATGGTTCAACAACATCACCACCTTCGATAAGTGGTGTCATCAATAGACCATCTTCAGTGCCACAATCTGCTTCAGTTACAACCAAATCTTGTGCAACGTCAACTAGACGACGAGTTAAGTAACCCGAGTTAGCTGTTTTCAATGCCGTATCGGCCAAACCTTTACGAGCACCGTGAGTCGAGATGAAGTACTGAAGTACGTTCAGACCTTCACGGAAGTTCGCCGTGATTGGTGTTTCGATGATTGAACCATCTGGTTTTGCCATTAGACCACGCATACCCGCCAACTGACGAATCTGAGCGGCACTACCACGAGCACCAGAGTCGGCCATCATGAAGATTGAGTTGAAAGAGTCTTGCTCTTCCATTTCGCCGTCACGGTTTAAGATTTGCTCTTTCGATAAGTTGTCCATCATCGCTTTCGAAACTTTTTCGTTAGCAGATGACCAGATATCGATTACTTTGTTGTATTTCTCACCAGCTGTTACAAGACCAGATTCGAACTGTTGTTGAATCTCTGTAACTTCTTCTTCAGCTGCATCGATGATGGTGTATTTCTCATCAGGAATAACCATATCGTCGATACCAACAGACGCACCAGCGATCATCGCGTAGTGGAAACCTGTGTACATAATGTGGTCGGCAAAGATAACAGTATCTTTAAGACCTAAGTTACGGTACGCATGGTTAATTAGGTTAGAGATTTGCTTCTTACCTAAAGTTCTGTTGATGATTTCAAATGGAAGACCTTTCGGACATACCATCCAAAGTAATGAACGACCAACTGTTGTATCGATAAGTGAAGTAACTTCTTCACCATCAATCAACTGAGTGATACGTACTTTAACACGAGAGTGTAATTCGGCCATTTCGGTGCGGTAGGCTTTTTCAGCTTCTTCAGGAGAGCCGAATACCATGCCTTCACCTTTACCGTTAACACAGTCACGCGTTAGGTAATATAAACCTAATACAACATCCTGAGATGGTACGATGATTGGGTCACCGTTCGCAGGAGATAGTACGTTGTTGGTAGACATCATTAGCGCACGTGCTTCTAACTGAGCTTCAATCGTTAGAGGTACGTGTACAGCCATTTGGTCACCATCGAAGTCAGCGTTATACGCCGCACAAACTAATGGGTGAAGCTGAATCGCTTTACCTTCGATAAGTACTGGTTCAAATGCTTGGATACCAAGTCTGTGAAGTGTTGGTGCACGGTTAAGCATAACCGGGTGTTCACGGATTACTTCATCAAGTACATCCCAAACTTCACCAACTTCACGTTCTACTAGCTTCTTAGCCGCTTTAATCGTAGTCGCTAAACCACGTGCTTCTAACTTGCCGTAGATAAATGGTTTGAATAGCTCAAGAGCCATCTTCTTCGGAAGACCACACTGGTGCAAACGAAGCGTTGGACCAACGGTAATTACAGAACGACCTGAATAGTCAACACGCTTACCTAGAAGGTTTTGACGGAAACGACCTTGCTTACCTTTGATCATGTCAGCAAGAGATTTCAGAGGACGCTTGTTAGAACCCGTGATTGCACGACCACGACGACCGTTATCTAGAAGTGCATCAACAGACTCTTGTAGCATACGTTTTTCGTTACGTACGATAATGTCTGGTGCAACTAGGTCTAGAAGACGCTTCAAACGGTTGTTACGGTTGATTACACGACGGTAAAGGTCGTTCAAATCAGACGTTGCAAAACGGCCACCATCTAGTGGTACTAGAGGACGCAAATCTGGTGGAAGAATCGGTAGAACCGACATAATCATCCACTCTGGCTTGTTACCAGATTGAGCGAAGGCTTCCATAAGCTTAAGACGCTTAGTGATCTTCTTACGCTTAGTTTCACTACCGATTTCTGGCAGTTCTTCACGCATTTGCTCGATTTCAGCGTTAAGGTCAATTTCTTTAAGAAGCGCAAGGATTGCTTCTGCACCCATCTTCGCTTCAAATTCATCACCGTGCTCTTCTAGTGCATCTAGGTACTCTTCTTCAGTCAAAATTTGACCGACTTCAAGAGTCGTCATACCGGCTTCAGTTACCACGTATGATTCAAAATACAATACACGCTCAATATCACGTAAGGTCATGTCTAAAAGTAGACCGATACGAGATGGAAGAGATTTAAGGAACCAAATGTGAGCTACTGGGCTAGCTAGTTCAATGTGACCCATACGATCACGACGAACTTTAGTTAAGGTAACTTCTACGCCACACTTCTCACAAATAACACCACGGTGCTTCAAGCGTTTGTACTTACCACACAAACACTCATAATCTTTTACAGGGCCGAAAATTCGCGCACAGAAAAGACCGTCACGTTCAGGTTTGAACGTACGGTAGTTGATGGTTTCAGGCTTCTTCACTTCACCGAATGACCATGAACGAATCATGTCAGGTGAAGCTAGGCCGATGCGAATACCATCGAATTCTTCAGTTTGATTTTGTTGCTTAAGAAACTTAAGTAAATCTTTCACACTCTGTCTCCTGTCGGAGTTAACATCTGGGAGGGCTTGCGCCCTCCCGTTACATTCTTTTGCTTAGAACCTAAGCCTTACTCTTGATCCAACTCAATGTTGATACCAAGTGAACGAATCTCTTTCAACAATACGTTGAACGATTCAGGCATACCAGGTTCCATGCGATGGTCACCATCAACAAGGTTTTTATACATCTTGGTACGACCGTTAACGTCATCAGACTTAACAGTAAGCATTTCTTGTAGAGTATAAGCAGCACCATAAGCTTCAAGTGCCCATACCTCCATCTCACCGAAACGCTGGCCACCGAACTGAGCTTTACCACCCAG
This sequence comes from Thalassotalea sp. HSM 43, assembly GCF_004752005.1. Classification (NCBI taxonomy): domain Bacteria; kingdom Pseudomonadati; phylum Pseudomonadota; class Gammaproteobacteria; order Alteromonadales; family Colwelliaceae; genus Thalassotalea; species Thalassotalea sp. HSM 43. Next base: position 1,445,609 of record NZ_CP038493.1, read on the forward strand.
AGGTTGCTGTGTAACAAGAGAGTAAGAACCTGTTGAACGCGCATGCATTTTGTCATCAACCAAGTGGTTAAGTTTCAGCATGTACATGTAACCTACAGTTACAGGACGCTCAAACGCACGACCGGTACGACCATCATAAAGCGTGAATTGACCGCTTTCTGGCATGTCCGCTAGACGGAATAGTTCTTTGATTTCTTTCTCAGCTGCACCATCGAATGCAGGGGTTGCGATAGGCAAACCAGCACGAAGGTTATCAGCAAGACGCATTACTTCGTCATCAGAGAAATTGTCAATGTCCACAACTTGGCGAGATTCACCAACCGCATATACATCTTTCAAGAATGTACGCAGCTTAGCTAGCTCTTGTTGTTCTTTGATCATGCGGTCAATCTTCTCACCGATACCGCGTGCAGCCATACCTAAGTGAGTTTCAAGAATCTGACCGATGTTCATACGTGACGGTACACCCAATGGGTTAAGTACGATATCAACCGGCTCACCGTTTTCATCGTATGGCATATCTTCTACCGGAACTACGTTAGAGATAACACCTTTGTTACCGTGACGACCCGCCATTTTGTCACCAGGTTGTAAGTGACGTTTAACAGCAAGGTAAACTTTAACAATCTTAAGAACGCCAGGTGCCAAATCATCACCTTGAGTGATCTTGCGACGCTTGGTTTCATATTTCTTATCGAAGTCAGCTTTGATTGCATCATATTGCTCAGCAATTTGCTCAAGCTCAGTTTGTTGACCTTCGTCAGACAAGCTTTGCGTTAACCACTGATCACGAGACATACCGTTAAGGTCGCTCTCGTTCATGCCAGCAGACATAAGCAATTTCTTCGCACGAGCGTAGATACCATCTTCTAGAATTGAGAATTCGTCACCAAGGTCTTTCTTAACCTCTTGTAACTGCATTTCTTCAATTTCTAGTGCACGCTTATCTTTTTCAACACCATCACGGGTGAATACTTGAACATCGATGATTGTACCTTGAACAGAGTTAGGTACACGTAGCGAGCTGTCTTTAACGTCAGCAGCTTTCTCACCGAAGATAGCGCGTAGAAGTTTTTCTTCTGGTGTAAGTTGAGTTTCACCTTTAGGTGTAACCTTACCTACTAAGATGTCGCCACCTTTTACTTCAGCACCAATGTAAACAACACCAGACTCATCTAGCTTGCTTAGTGCTGACTCACCAACATTCGGAATATCAGAAGTAATTTCTTCTGAACCTAGCTTAGTATCACGAGCGATACAGCTTAGTTCCTGAATGTGGATCGTTGTGAAGCGATCTTCTTTCGTCACACGCTCAGAAATCAACATCGAATCCTCGAAGTTGTAACCATTCCAAGGCATGAATGCGATACGCATATTTTGACCTAGAGCCAACTCACCTAAATCGGTAGAAGGACCATCAGCTAACACGTCACCACGTTGTACCGGCTCGCCAACGTTACACGTTGGACGTTGGTTGATACAGGTGTTTTGGTTTGAACGTGTGTATTTGGTCAAGTTGTAGATGTCGATACCAGCTTCACCTGGAACCATTTCGCTTTCGTTAACACGTACAACAATACGAGACGCATCAACGTAATCTACGACACCACCACGCTTGGCTACGGCTGTTACACCAGAGTCAACTGCGATGGTTTTTTCCATACCTGTACCAACAAGTGGCTTGTCAGCTTTCAATGTAGGAACGGCTTGACGTTGCATGTTCGCACCCATCAATGCACGGTTCGCATCATCGTGTTCAAGGAATGGAATAAGTGATGCCGCCACAGAAATGATTTGCTGTGGAGATACATCCATATATTGGACTTGATCCGAAGACATTAACGTAAATTCGTTCTTGTGACGACATGGTACAAGCCCGTCAACAAGTGTGCCTTTTTCGTCTACTTCCGCGTTTGCCTGTGCAATAACGAAGTTACCTTCTTCAATTGCAGACAAGTAATCGATTTCATCTGTTACTAAGCCATCGATAACTTTACGATATGGTGTTTCTAGGAAACCGTAATCGTTAGTACGAGCATAAGAAGACAATGAGTTGATCAAACCGATGTTTGGACCTTCAGGCGTTTCGATTGGACATACACGACCATAGTGAGTCGGGTGAACATCTCGAACCTCAAAACCAGCACGTTCACGTGTCAAACCACCTGGGCCTAACGCTGAGATACGACGCTTATGAGTTACTTCTGAAAGCGGGTTGTTTTGATCCATGAATTGAGACAATTGCGATGAACCAAAGAACTCTTTAACGGCAGCAGATATCGGCTTAGCGTTAATTAAATCTTGTGGCATTACTGCATCAAGATCACCAAGAGACAAACGCTCACGAACCGCACGTTCAACACGTACAAGACCTACGCGGAACTGGTTCTCTGCCATTTCACCTACAGAACGAATACGACGGTTACCTAAGTGATCGATATCATCGACTTCACCTTTACCATCGCGAATAGCGATTAAGGTTTTCATTACCGAGGTAATATCGTCGTTAGATAGAACACCTTCGCCAGTAGATTCGCTGCGACCAACACGACGGTTAAACTTCATACGACCAACGTTTGATAAATCATAACGCTCTTCAGAGAAGAATAAGTTGTCAAATAAAGCTTCTGCAGCTTCTTTTGTTGGTGGCTCACCTGGGCGCATCATACGATAAATTTCAACAAGCGCTTCTAAACGGTTACTTGTTGAGTCGATGCGAACGGTGTCTGACATGTATGAACCACAATCGAATTCATTCATGTAAAGAGTGTCTAGCGACTTATGACCCGCTTCAACTAGCTCAGCTACTGATTCAAGAGTTAGCTCGTCATTCGCTTGTGCGATAACTTCACCGGTGCTCTTGTTTACATAGTCTTTCGATAATACACGGCCAACGATGTAATCAGCAGGTACTTCAAGAGTACTTACTTTTTCTTTAGCTAATGCACGAATGTGGCGAGCAGTGATACGACGACCTTGCTCTACTAATACATCACCACTTGGCATCTTGATATCGAATGTCGCGGTTTCACCACGAAGACGCTCTGGAATCAATTCCATAACCATCTTGCTTTTCTTGATATCAAAACGCGTGGTTTCGTAGAACATTGCCAGAATTTCTTCTGTTGAATATTCTAATGCACGTAAGATGATAGACGCCGGTAATTTACGACGACGGTCAATACGTACGAATAGATTATCTTTCGGATCGAATTCGAAATCTAACCAAGAACCACGGTAAGGGATTACACGTGCATTATAAAGCACTTTACCCGATGAGTGAGTTTTACCTTTGTCATGATCAAAGAATACACCAGGTGAACGGTGTAACTGAGATACGATTACACGTTCAGTACCATTGATAACGAACGTACCGTTCTCTGTCATCAATGGGATTTCGCCCATGTAAACTTCTTGTTCTTTAATATCTTTAACTGTACCAGGGGCAGCTTCTTTATCGTAAATTACCATACGTAATTTAACGCGTAGAGCCGCAGAATAGGTTACGCCACGGATTTGACATTCTTTAACGTCAAATAAAGGCTCGCCTAAACGGTAGCTAACGTATTGTAATTCTGAATTACCAGAATAACTTTTGATTGGGAATACACTACGGAATGCAGCTTCTAAACCAACTGTACCCGTTTCATCGATATCAATAAACTTGCGGAAAGATTCGAGTTGGATAGACAACAGGAATGGATAATCCATTACCTGAACGCTCTTACCAAAATCCTTTCGAATACGCTTCTTCTCAGAATAAGAGTAAACCATGGGTTCCTCATCTTGCTCGTTATGGCCAACCTGACTGCCAGATGGCACGGTCAGGAGTAAATCTTTTTAAATTTTAAGCAAATATCTCTTAGCTTATTTGCTTAAAACTTACACTCAGTTCTTTATATAAAAAAAAACCTCAACCGGCGAAAATCTTCGCAAGTTGACAATTATTTATATATTAGAACTAGTGTTTACGCTAAAAAAGACAGTAACTTACAACACTAACAAGTTAATATTTAAAACACAATCTCTTTTAGCGCAAAAAGGCCGGTGACATTTGTCACCAGCCATTGCCTATATTTAGGCAGCTAATCTGTAAAGATACAGATTACTTGATAGCAACAGTTGCGCCTGCAGCTTCAAGGTCAGCTTTAAGAGCTTCAGCTTCTGCTTTCTCAATGCCTTCTTTAAGAGCTTTAGGAGCAGCTTCAACTAGCTCTTTAGCTTCTTTAAGACCTAGGCCAGTTGCGCCACGTACAGCTTTGATTACAGCAACTTTCTTGTCGCCGAAGCTTTCAAGAACTACGTCAAATTCAGTTTGCTCAGCAGCAGCCGCACCAGCGTCGCCACCAGCTACAGCAACAGCAGCAGCAGCAGATACGCCGAACTTCTCTTCCATAGCTTCAACTAATTCAACAACATCCATTACTGACATTTCAGCAATAGCATTTAAGATATCTTCTTTAGAGATAGACATGATTATCTTTCCTATTTTTAATTAACAGCACATTTCAAATTAGGGCTGTTAGGTATAACTATATAAATACAAGTTAACAGCGCTATTAAGCTGCTTCTTGCTCTTTCTGATCGCGAACTGCAGCAAGTGTGCGGGCAAGTTTGCCTGCAGATGCTTCTTTCATTGCGCTCATTAAACGTGCAATTGCTTCGTCGTAAGTTGGTAGTTTCGCTAATACCGAAACTTCTACCGCGTTACCTTCAAATGCTGCTGCTTTAAGTTCTAAGTTTTCGTTTTCTTTAGCGAAATCTGAGAACAAACGAGCTGCTGCACCTGGGTGTTCGTTAGAGAATGCAATTAAAGATGGACCAACTAAAGAATCTTTAACAGATTCAAAATCAGTACCTTCTAAAGCGCGACGTGCTAACGTGTTACGAACGACTTTCATCCATACACCGTTTTCACGTGCTTGCTTACGTAAAACTGTAATTGCATCAACTGTAACACCGCGTGAATCTGCGATTACAACTGATTGAGCGCCAGCAGCTGCTTCTTGAACTTCAGCAACAATTGCTTTTTTATCATCAAGATTGATAGCCATCGGCTTTAACTCCTGGTTTACCGGCTAACCGGTATTTAAATCTCTTAAGCTAATCATTAGCTTAAGCCTTTACGGCGAGATCCAGAATTCTTAGGAAAAATATCTGGGTAACACCATCTACGTAGGGAATTAAGTGGTTAGCGCCACACTCATAAAGTGCTTAAGGGTTTAACAACACCTACGGTCTTGGACGGGAGCTTGAAAATCTACAATTTACCCTAAGGTTAGAATCATAGTGACAAGCACCTACCAAATTTTTAGGGGCGAAATTATATGCTAATTCTCACCCCTTGTAAACGGTCAATTAAGCTTCAGTTAAAGAACCTTGAGCAACGGCAATACCGGCACCCATAGTAGTCGATAAACTGATTTTCTTAATGTAAGCGCCTTTCGCTTGTGCTGGCTTCACTTTCTTAAGTGCAGTTAGCAAAGCAACAAGGTTCGCTTCGATTTGATCGCTTTCAAAGTCAACCTTACCGATTGTAGAATGGATGATACCATTCTTGTCGTTACGGTAACGGATTTGACCAGCTTTTGCGTTTTTAACAGCAGTAGCTACGTCTGGAGTCACGGTACCAACTTTCGGGTTAGGCATTAGACCACGTGGACCTAATACTTGACCTAGTTGACCTACAACACGCATTGCGTCTGGAGTAGCGATAACAACGTCAAAGTTCATTTCGCCAGCCTTAACTTGTTCAGCTAAGTCTTCCATACCAATGATGTCAGCACCAGCTTCTTGAGCTTTCTCAACGTTTGCACCTTGAGTGAATACTGCAACGCGTACGTCACGACCTGTACCATGTGGAAGTACAGTTGCGCCACGAACGTTTTGATCTGATTTACGAGCATCGATACCAAGTTTGATAGCAACGTCAACACTCTCACGGAATTTAGCAGTAGCTAATTCTTTAAGAAGAGCAACGGCTTCGTTGATTTCATACTCTTTTAATACGTCTACTTTTTCACGTGCAAGACGAGCGCGTTTTGATAATTTAGCCATTGATTAGTCCTCTACCACTAAACCCATTGAACGAGCAGAACCCGCAATGGTACGCACTGATGCTTCTAATGAACCGCCAGTTAGGTCTGGTTCTTTCATCTTAACGATCTCTTCAAGTTGTGCAGTTGTAACTGTACCAACTTTCTCAGTGTTAGGACGACCTGAACCACTCTTGATACCAGCAGCTTTCTTAAGCAAGTAAGAAGCAGGTGGAGTTTTCGTTTCAAACGTGAATGAGCGATCGTTGTATACAGTAATTACTACTGGAACTGGAGCGCCTTTATCAAGAGAATCTGTTTTTGCGTTGAACGCTTTACAGAATTCCATGATGTTTACACCGTGTTGACCTAGTGCAGGACCAACTGGTGGTGACGGGTTAGCTGCACCAGCAGCAACCTGTAGCTTGATTAAAGCTTGGACTTTCTTAGCCATTGTTTAATACCTTTAGTTTGGGTAGATAACGCTGAAACAATTCAGCTCCCCGGTTAAATAAAAACGATTTTATCGGTTCCCCAAATAAAATCGGCAGCGGATTATATATTAATCAGCGGTCATTTAGCAAGCACTTAACCGTTAGATTGTTTAAAAAAGGGGCATTTAAAGGCTAACGCCCTGAAATGCGTTAATTTGCTAATCAAGATAAAGCTGCAAAGCGATATCAAAGAATCGTCATTTCGAACCAAAGAAGGGATTTTAAGATGAAAAAATTGCTTTAAAGGATACCGAGAATACCGACCAGTAAGATCCAGCTACCTAAAAACATTTTTAGCTTTTGCGCACCGAGCCATAAGGCTAAATAGCGCGCAACAAACGCACCGACAATAGCACCGGGTGCGGCGAATATCAGCACCTCGGTATTAATCAGTTGTAGGTTTATAAAATAGGCAATGCCACTGATAACCGATAATGCCGAAACAATAACGCCAGCGGCGACAGAGAACATTACCGAAAAACCGCGCAGCAATAAAATAACCGCTAAAATTTCGCCAACGCCCACAGAAATCCAGGCGGTGATGATACCACCGACCAAACTACTTATAGCAATTAACGCAATCTCGCCTTTGGTCAATGTTTTAACGCCACGATGGGTCGAGCGTTTACCAAGATAGACACAGTGATATAGGACAATAACGCCAAACACCAAGGAAAAGATACTGAAGATGAGGTGTATTGAGGCAACAGGCTGAATAGGCAAGTACTGCACCAAATAAATACCGATGATCGAAAACGGTAAACTGGCTGACAATGCTTGATATAACAAGTTAACCCGTTCTATTTTTTGCTCGCTTTTACCATGAAAGAACACCAGCCATGACAAGCTGCCCATGGTCATGCCAAAACATTGGATAGCGAAACTGGTACCGATGACTTCATTGATTTGCATGCCTAGGGCATCAAAGGAAGGAACAAACACCACACCGCCACCAGCTCCGGTAGAGTTTGCTGCGATGGCACCACCGATGCCCAAAAAGAAGAAACCAAAATATTCACTGATTAATGCCAATGTGTCAGATTGCATCAACAACACTGTCGCCCAAATGGCAATGAACACCATGGCGGCAAGTGCAAGTGAGCGATTGCGATTATCTGTAATACGGGAGTTCATCAACAATAAATAACGACATTTTGGCTTACATCTATCTCTTGATAGTATTAAAACTAGCGCACAGGTGCAATTGCTATTAGCGGCAAATGGGCACAAAAAAGCCGCGACTAGCGCGGCTTTTAGAATATATCTGAATTAGGTTTTTTCGACTTGAACGAATTCTAATTCTACTGGCGTTGAACGACCGAAGATTGAAACAGATACCTTGATACGGCTCTTTTCATAATCCAGCTCTTCAACAACACCGTTAAAGTCAGCAAATGGACCGTCAACAACGCGAACCACTTCACCTGGTTCGAACAATGTTTTAGGACGCGGCGCATCTGTAGATTCATCAAGACGTTGTAAAATACGATCCGCTTCAGCTTGGGTGATAGGTGCAGGACGATCTGATGTACCGCCAATGAAACCTAATACACGTGGCACGCTTTTCACTAAGTGCCATGCTTCTTCATCCATTGCCATTTCTACTAGAACATAACCTGGGAAGAATTTACGAGCACTTTTACGCTTTTGACCAGCGCGCATTTCAACTACTTCTTCGGTAGGTACTAAAACCTGACCAAACTTGTCTTCCATGCTGTGAATTTTGATGTGCTCTAAAAGCGTTTTTTGTACGCGAGCTTCATAGCCTGAAAAGGCCTGAACAACGTACCATCTTAATTTAATTTCTTCAGACATTGATTACACCTGTAGCGAAGTAATGAAGCTTACAATTTCATATAATAGACTATCTAGTCCCCAAAGAATCAAAGACATAACCAATGTCGCAACAATTACGATACCAGTAGTTTGCATAGATTCTTGTTTCGTAGGCCATACAACTTTGCGTACTTCGGTGCGAGATTCTTTAGCAAACGTGAAAAAGTTTCGACCTTTATCTGTTTGCAAAGCAATAACGCCGGCGACGATAACGGCACCAACAACACCAAGCGCACGGAAAAGCGCTGATTCTTCACCAAAGTAATAGTTACCGTAAACGGCACCACCTAAAAGTAGAAATACGACAATCCACTTTACTGTATCAAGAGAACCACCTTGTGGGGTTTCTGTACTTGCATTCATAACTTCTGACCTGTTCCTGTCAATATCAAGACAAACGCACCCCGCTTAATAGCGAGGTTGGAAAATTTGGCAGGGGTGGAGAGACTCGAACTCCCAACCGTCGGTTTTGGAGACCGCCGTTCTACCAATTGGAACTACACCCCTATATATCAAAGTATCACCGTGATACCGATACACTAATCATGTGATTTCTGTCGTTTCGAAGGGAAAATTAAGAATTACATGAGAAGTGAACGGCTATTATACTGCCTTGTCGCAATTACTCAAGATTTAATTGGCGTTCTGTACAGCGAAAGCGTGATTTTTTTGTAAAGCATAATTAACTGCCTTTTATCACTATATAATAGCCTTAGGGGCATTAATGCATGTTTAAAATACTGTCTTCGCATTCAAAGTCGACCATGAATTCTGGCTCATGGGGGTACAAATCAGGATGGCGCTCATACAAATAGTCAAAGGCCTGCTTATTTTTGTATTTCAACGACGCCATTAAATTGATATGCGCATCATCGACTTGTGACCGATCAACCAACATATCGAGCAGCTGCAGGCTCGATTCCTCAGCTTGGTAATCTCGACCTTCTGATGCCTGCATCCTTGCCTTTATTTGTTGCAAATAAGCCAATAATGGATCAGGGCTTTGACTGTCTCTTTTTAGTGGCAGCCCTTGATTAATCAAATCGATAATAAGTTCGTTTTGATTCGTCCAATTACTTTTAATCAAGTTATAGATCAAGGTTCTGCCATCGGCTCCGTAAGGTGCAAGGTCTTGCGCGTGACGTTCAAGTATTTGTCGTTGCTCATCAGCTTTGTGAGACGCTATTGCTAAGAACATCGAAAAATTTGGGTCTTTAGCAAATAACTTTTCTTGTTCCATTTGTTGGACAAATTCCTTCTTCACCGAGTGGTTTGCTAACTCATACAACGCCAAATAGGCATAAGGCTTAATATCATCTGGCGCCGACTCTATTTTCGCTTTATAACTGGCAATTTCTGACGCGGATAATAATGTCTCTCGACGACTGATATCGGTAATACTGATGTTTAAATAAGATGCGGCAAACAACATATTGGTTTCATCAGCAAAAACGCGACATTCTTGTTGGTAAGCTTGTTGCCACAGTCCTTCACCAATTTGCGATGCATTGACCTTTTTAATCGCGACATCGCTCACCGGTTGATCAGCTAAGACACACAGCTCTTCGACACTGGGTTGCTTTGCAAGATCCGGGTTTTCTTGTTCCAACTCGACAAAGAGTTGTTCAACAGTGGTATCCATCGAAAATTCTGGGGCCGTAACCACCGCTAGTTCTCTGCTCGTTGATAGCTTGTATATCTTAGCGATTTTCGCATAGGTTTGGTTCAAGCCATGAACAAAAACAGCGTCGTCACTTTCAAAAGGCAAGAACTCATCAATCGCATCAAGCATTGTATGCAGCTGCTGTTGATTCAGTATGCCAAGAAATTCACGAATTTTATGAAACGAGGCATAGACAACCATTTTACGATATTCATAACTGCTGCCATTAAATTTATCTAAAGCAAGCGCACCAAACTCATCATTATTTAACATCACACTTAAGAAGAAGGCGCCAAACCAATCCATCGCTTCCATTTGCGGATTTAACTGCGCTCGTCTTTCAATGTCAGAAATATATTGCTCCGCAAATTCATCTTGATCCGGGGAAACATTGGAATAAGATTGCTTAAAATATAAACCACTGTTGTTCTGTGGCTCGGTCGATAAGGTGTATTGCAGAGTATCAATTTTAGTGAGTACATCAATGTTCTCTTGGGCCGTCATGTCGATATTCATCACGCGATCAAGCCAGCGATAGGCTACATCACTATCATAACGATTAAACAGCACGGAAAATATCGCTTCGACTTGTTCACCTTCAAGAAACAACCGCGTCGCATGCAACTCTAAAAAACGACTTTTATTACGACTAACAACTCGGTCAAAGTTTTTATAATCTGGACAGTATTTATCGCTTTTGATCTCATCAATAAGTAAAGGTTTTGCCGCTTGTGGCAACTCAGTTGACTGTGCCGCCGTAGTGATTGGCATTTCAATTGTTGATTGTTCAACATCTTGCGACAATTGATGTGACTGTGGATTTTGATTAGTCAGATACAAAACAGTGGCAAATACGACAATGATCAGTGTCGCAAATATTGACAGTAGAGGTTTAGACATTTCGTTCCTTGAAAGTAAATAGGCTTTAGCTATCTTAGAGTTAGCTTAAAAAGATGTAAAGTAAGCTTTGTTCTGGGTATACCTCTAGATACACAAATAGAATGTATATCCAATTTATTTAGTTAGCGGCAACACAATAGTAGAAAAACACCCCCTCACAAATATACAACCTTCATCCATGAAGCTATTTGCATTAGCACATCCTGTGCGTCATTGTGGCAACGACGCAAACTCCATCAGGACGAAGAGACTTTAGAGGGCTGCCTTGTGCCAAAGGAGACTAAATAATATCGGATAAAAAGCACCAAAGAACCCACACAATGCCAAAGAAAAAGCGCCGTCATCCCACCGTGTTTTTGGGTGGGATCTTTATCAGTTTTAAGGTAACTAAAAATACTCACCTTTATACTTCAGCTATAGTTTTTGTTTCAAACATTGAAAAGGACTTCAATTATGAAACAGCCAGCCATATACATTCTTTCGAACGATACGAATAAAGTTATTTATGTTGGAGTAACCAGCAACCTGATACAACGAATATATCAGCATAAACAAAAGCTGGATAAAGGTTTTAGTAAACGGTACAACCTAGATAAACTGGTTTACTTCGAGATTTATGACGATATGGAAAGTGCACTCTACAGAGAGAAAAGATTAAAAAGATGGCAACGAAATTGGAAAGAACGACTTATTAGAAAAGTGAATCCTGAATGGAAAGATTTATATCAAGAATTACTATAAATGAAATTTCATAGTCTCCTTATGCGTCGAGAGATCCCACCCAAAAGCACGGTGGGATGACGGTGCAACTTTTCTAATTATGTGCGTACATCTTTGGTGATTTTTAATATGTCTTGTGACCATCTCTGAATGGCATAAAGCAGCCCTTGCTTCAAGGGGTCAGATCACTTGAAACTAATTATTTCCGCTTTGTGCCAAAAGCGGTCTATCCATGAATCCCTAAAGTGTTGGCATCTGACTTTCTCGAATCTTTTCTTAAAGCACTTGTGTCTTTTTCTTCAGTGTGTACAAAGTTGATTTTTTTACCCATATCATCAGCATTATATAACTCGCCAATTGATTGATTATAACGTTCAAAGTCTTCAGGGGTCATATAAATGTATAATGCAAATTCAATGTATTTAACGTATTGCGGGTACATGGTGGCAACAATAAAAGCGATTTGTTCTTTGGTATAATATTTTCTTTTTCCATATTCAGCACAAAGTCGCTTATCCAAGAAATTCTTGAATTGCAAAACTGCTTTAGTCTTTTTAGACCATAGAATAGATAACATGATAATCCCTTAATGAATATAGAATGTTCCGCTTATCGCTCTAACCAGACATTAACCTTTTCAATTAGTTAACGTCAAATATGTATTAAACGCGTAAAACAAAAAGAGCGCCGAAGCGCCCTTTTTTAAGGTTTGGTTTGTAACCAAATCAATCGATATTAGTCGATGATTTTAGATAAACCACCATGGATGGTGGGAATGCAGATAATGCAGGAATCAAATCCCAATTGGCGACAATTATATTCTGAGATTATTTAATGCCGTTTTTAAAGAGTCACTGCTTGCATCAGGAGGTTGCGGCTTTCGCCGCAATGACGGTGCTTATTTTCGAGTAGGTTTTGGTCCCCAGTTCGGTCTGGCCCCAAAAACAAAAAGAGCGCCGAAGCACTCTTTTTTGGCTGTATTGTACGGCTCTAACGTCGGGCCAGAGGCCCTCGTCCTCACTCACTAAAAACAGTCCAATAGGACTGTTTTCTTAACGCGTTCGGTCATCACGGAACACCGTGAAGCTGGCCTTATAGGTATAAAAAAAGGCCGCTCAAAGCGACCTTTTTTTGGCTGTATTGTATTACAAATTATTAGTCAATAATCTTAGATACAACACCAGCACCTACTGTACGGCCACCTTCACGGATAGCGAAGCGTAAACCTTCGTCCATCGCGATTGGGTTGATAAGCTCAACAACAAACTTCAAGTTGTCGCCTGGCATTACCATTTCTACACCTTCTGGAAGCTCTACTGCACCAGTGATGTCTGTCGTACGGAAGTAAAACTGTGGACGGTAACCTTTAAAGAATGGTGTGTGACGACCACCTTCATCTTTGGTTAGTACGTATACTTCTGATTCGAACTTCGTGTGAGGCTTGATTGAACCAGGCTTACATAATACTTGACCACGTTGAACTTCTTCACGCTTAGTACCACGTAGAAGAACACCACAGTTCTCACCAGCACGACCTTCGTCTAGAAGCTTACGGAACATCTCTACACCAGTACAAGTTGTAGTAGTCGTCTCTTTAATACCAACGATTTCTACTTCTTCACCAACTTTGATGATACCGCGCTCAACACGACCAGTAACAACAGTACCACGACCTTGGATTGAGAATACATCTTCGATTGGAAGAATGAAGTCACCGTCAATCGCACGCTCTGGCTCTGGAATGTAAGTGTCTAGTGCTTCTGCAAGTTCTAGTACTTTCGCTTCCCAATTCGCTTCACCGTTCAATGCACCTAGTGCTGAACCTTGGATAACTGGTAGGTCATCACCTGGGAAGTCATATTCTGAAAGAAGTTCACGAACTTCCATCTCTACTAGCTCAAGTAGCTCTTCGTCATCAACCATGTCACATTTGTTCATGAATACGATGATGAAAGGTACACCAACCTGACGTGAAAGAAGGATGTGCTCACGTGTTTGTGGCATTGGACCATCTGTCGCTGCAACTACTAGAATCGCGCCGTCCATTTGTGCCGCACCTGTGATCATGTTTTTAACGTAATCGGCGTGACCAGGACAGTCTACGTGTGCGTAGTGACGAGTCTCTGTATCGTACTCAATGTGAGAAGTGTTGATTGTGATACCACGCTCACGCTCTTCTGGAGCGTTATCGATTTGAGCGAAATCACGTACTTCACCACCGTGAGTTTTAGTTAAAACTGCAGAAATCGCAGCAGTTAGAGTTGTCTTGCCGTGGTCAACGTGGCCGATAGTACCAACGTTAACGTGCGGTTTCGAACGTTCAAATTTTTCTTTTGCCATTTTCAATTACCTTTAAGTACAAAACAGTATTTTGCAGAGCGTGTGATATTTTTACACCATTTTTGCAGGTCGAAAATTCACGCCGATTTATATATTCAGGTCTGCACTGATCAGCAGATACAATGCAGCATGCTACACGATCTAAGAATCAACAGATCCTAAAAATTCACGATGAAAATAAATGGTAGACGGAGAAGGAAGGTTCTTCATTAGGGATAATCAGGAGTGGTGCTAATGGGGAGATTCGAACTCCCGACCTCACCCTTACCAAGGGTGCGCTCTACCAACTGAGCTACATCAGCATCCTGATATCCAAATGGAGCGGGTGACGGGAATCGAACCCGTTTCTCTAGCTTGGAAGGCTAGGGTAATAGCCAGTATACGACACCCGCGCGTCTCACAGCTATTTCAGCGAAAATTGGTGGAGGGAGGTGGATTCGAACCACCGAAGGCGGAGCCGTCAGATTTACAGTCTGATCCCTTTGGCCACTCGGGAACCCCTCCAAAAAATTCTTTTTTTACCACTACTTAACGAAGTGGAATTAATGGTGCCGTCTGCCGGAGTCGAACTGGCGACCTACTGATTACAAGTCAGTTGCTCTACCAACTGAGCTAAGACGGCACTGCATTAAGTGGAGCGAATTCTAGAGTAATGTTTTGCGCCTTGCAACCGAAAATTAAAAAAAAATTCCACTTTTTTATCGATTGTCGTTTTTTCAGTCAAAATTGTTAGAAATTCATTGCCAATGATGGTTTTTATAATCAATTTTTAACATCTTAACTGCCATCTATAAAACGCGCGATTCCCTGAAACACAAGATCTTCAACGGTTTCACCATTAAATTTCCCTGCCTTTTTAAGACTATCGCCATAACCACCGGTAAATACCAAAATAACGTCATCCAATTGCTGCTGTTTGCATAAACTAATGGCCTGATTAACCAAGCCAATGTTAATCGCCCAAACGCCCATATTGACGTTATCTGGCGTGCTGCGACCAAATTGCAATTGCTCTATCGCACTTACCTCACCAAATACTTTATCGGTGTTGCTAAATAAGCTGTTCGCCATCAAGTCGATACCCGGTACGATCCAGCCACCTTGATGTTGTTTGTCTGCAGATAACACATCAATGGTGGTCGCCGTTCCAGAATCAATTACGATTAGATTACGATTCGGATAGAGCTGCTCTGCAGCAATCACCGCAAGCCAGCGGTCAATGCCCATAGTGTGGTAATTTGCATAACTGTTTTTGATGGCAAACGACTCAGCTTGGGTCATAAGATGCTGACAGACGATGTTGTTGTCTTTGGCCCACTGACAAATACTGTCGGCAAAGGTATCGTTAGCCACGCTGGCCACTAATATTTGTTGTACATTCTCAAAGCTAGGCAATAACTGCAAAAATCGCTCATTCGAGGTGCGCTCAATTAAGCCCATCTCCCCTTGGTGCGACTGCATATATTTAACTTGGGTATTTCCCGTATCAATCAACAAATACATAATATTATCCGGCCCGTAAGCTGACTTCACCGCCATATACTGGCTGTAATTTACCATCAACTTCCAATAATAGTGCACCGCTTTGGTTAATGCCTTTGCAAATACCCCGCGTGGTTTTATCGCCGGCTAGCAACAACACATTTTGATTATAAAAGTAATCTTGTTTTTGCCAATCGTCTAACATCGGCGCTAAACCAAATTGATGGTGCTGCTGCAATCTCTTACTGATTTGTGCGATCAATTGTGCGGTTAATAAATTACGGTCAATATTTTCGGTCAATTCACGACTGAGATCAGTCCAAGATTGGTCGATTTCTGCGGCGCTGTTGTCTGGCATTTGTACATTTAAGCCAAGGCCAATAACACAATGACCGGGGCCAATGCTTTGCCCTTCTAATTCAACTAAAATACCAGCAAGCTTGGCGCCATCAACGTATATATCGTTCGGCCACTTTAATTGCACAGGTAAGTCATAAATACCTTTGAGTACATCGGCTACGGCAATACCAACAACAATAGAAATGCCCATCGCTGCCGCCATACCTTGTTCTAAATACCAATACATCGACATATATAGATGAGAGCCTAATGGCGACTGCCATTGTTTACCGCGACGACCGCGACCTGCCGATTGATATTCAGAGATACATACTTGGCCGTGAGTGACCTGATTCGGTAAGCGACGCATCAAATACGAATTGGTTGAATCAATGATGGTGTGCACTTCGACGTTATTTTGTGCGCCCAAAGTCTGTAGATGTTGGCTTATTTTCTCCTGCTCTAACAGTTGCATTGGGTGGGCAAGTTTATAACCTTTGCCTTGTACCGAGAAGATATCTAATCCCATCTCGCCGAGCGCTTTAACATGTTTGGAAATCGCAGCTCGGGAAACCCCTAAATGCTCAGCCAGAAACTGCCCAGAGACAAATTGTCCTGATGCTAACTGCCTGATAAGTTCTTCGCGTACTACTTTTGCCAATGTGCTATCTCTCTATACAAATTGCTCTAAGGTCATCTCGCCTTGTTGGCCGATAAACCGAACTTCTGGCTGCAATTGAATCGCAAATTTATTAGCCACCATTTGCTGTACGTACTTGGCCAGCTCGATAATATCGCGACCTGTCGCGTTATCTTTATTGATAAGCACTAACGCTTGCTTGACATGCACTGCCGCACCACCTATTTGATGCCCTTTTAACTGACATTGGTCGATTAACCAACCTGCGGCAATCTTTACCGAGCCATCGGCTTGTGGGTAAGCCGGCATATCTTGAAACTGAGCCTGTAATCTTTGGTATGTATTGTTATCAACAACAGGGTTTTTGAAAAAGCTACCGGTATTTGGGGTTTGCGCAGGATCAGGAAGTTTACTCTGACGAATTCGTACTACAGCATCAAACACCTGGTGTGCCGTTGCGTCACTGCCAAGCTCTTTTAGACCAGCGTAAGCAATCTTCGCTTGCCAAGCTTTGCTTAATTTAAGACCGATGGCGGTGATAATACCTTTGCCCTTTAATGGACCTTTAAAAATACTATTACGATAACCAAATTGGCATGCATCAACCGACATTCTGACCACTTCAGCTTTGGCAAAATCATACCAGTCAACGTAGTCACAGACATCGCTTAACTCGACACCATAAGCACCGATATTTTGAATCGGAGCCGCGCCACAGTTACCGGGAATAAGGGCCAAATTTTCCAGGCCATACATACCTTGCGCTAAGCAATGCTCAACAAGCTGATGCCAATTTTCGCCACTACCTACATGCAAATGAAAATGCTCAGCGGTTGTGGTTACCTCAATGCCTTTTAATTCAGGGCATATTAGTGCGCCAGCATAATCCTCAACAAAAATGGTATTGCTGCCGCCGCCAAGAATATAAAACGACTCAGGTAAATTGTTTGCAAGCGCCTGAACATCTGCCAAAGATTGCAAATGAATAACGTTTTCACCAAAGTTCTCGATGGCAAAGGTAGACAGTGTTTTCAATGATTGAGTCAAAGTTTGCATGGTACGGAGATTATTTTATTAATGGCAGGTATTAAACCGCATTTATGGGCAACAAACAATAAAGGGGCATCTGCCCCTTTATTTTATGTCGTTGTACGCTGCTTATCGATGATATTGTTTACTGTACTTGTGCACTGCATCGATAAAGTAACCTGCATGTTCTGGGTTCACATCTGGGTGAATACCATGACCTAGGTTAAATACGTGACCTGTGCCCTTGTGACCAAAGCCATTAAGAATGCGTTGTACTTCATCTTCAATACGCTCTTTTGGTGCATATAACATTGATGGATCCATATTACCTTGCAAGGCAACTTTATCACCAACACGAGCAACCGCATCTTCAATATTAATGGTCCAATCAAGACCAACCGCATCACAACCTGTTGCAGCGATTGATTCTAACCACATACCACCGTTCTTAGTGAACAAGGTTACTGGCACTTTACGGCCTTCGTTCTCACGATTTAGACCATCAACGATTTTCGCCATGTATTGCAAAGAAAACTCTTTGTACATGCCTGGGCTAAGTACCCCACCCCAGGTATCAAATACCATGACCGATTGTGCACCAGCGGCAATTTGCGCATTCAAGTATGAAATGACTGAGTCAGCCAACTTGTCTAATAACAAGTGCAAAGTTTGCGGCTCAGCAAACATCATTTTTTTGATTTTAGTAAAGGCTTTAGAGCTGCCGCCTTCAACCATATAAGTTGCTAATGTCCATGGGCTACCAGAAAAACCAATTAATGGTACTTTGCCATCAAGTTCTTTACGAATTGAACGAACCGCATTCATAACGTATTGCAATTCACCTTCTGGATCTGGATGACCGATTTTTTGCACATCGGCGGCACAGGTAATTGGACGTTCAAATTTTGGACCTTCACCGGTTTCAAAATATAAACCTAAACCCATGGCATCCGGAATGGTTAGAATGTCACTGAATAAAATAGCGGCATCCAAATCAAAACGACGTAAAGGCTGAATGGTCACCTCTGTTGCTAATTCGGTATTGCGACACAACGACATAAAGTCACCGGCGTCTTTACGGGTTTCTTTATACTCAGGTAAATAGCGTCCAGCTTGGCGCATCATCCATACAGGAGTGTAATCAACCGGCTCACCTAATAGAGCACGAAGGTAGGTATCATTTTTTAATTCGGTCATCGTCTTTTGTAGCCCTGGAAAAAATTGCCGACATTCTACCCAAAACGCACCACAGATACTATGTTTTAAGGCAAACAAAACTCAAATTACTGACAAAAAACTGCATAACATTCCGACAATTGTGATAAAAAGTGAAATAAATTTGTAAAAAAATGTTGCGTAATCGCCAATGCTTTGTTATAAAATTTACCAAGCTTAAGAATAACTAATAAGAAGCTAGTTTAACTAGACCATACAGCGAGCATTTCAGGCCTTAACTTTGTTAAGGCCTTTTTATTTTGTGCTATCCCTGCACAAACCCTTCGGGTAGCTTCGCTAAAGAAAATTTGCTCCTGACAAATTTTTATTTTGTGCTCTCTGTTATCAACCTACACAATCCATTCGGGTGCTTCTCCATCGTCATAGACATACATAACGCCATAGCAGCAGCTTCGACATTGCTATTTTCAATGGCTATGTAACACTTTGAATGGTTAATATTGTTTTGAGTTCATCATATATGCGTCAGCTGTTTGCATTGCTACTGATTAGTCTATCGTTCAACACCTTAGCTTTAGGTAAAGACGGCCATGTATTGGTATGCGAATCGACTTGGCAGCAGCTTGCTCAAGACGACAAACAAAAAATACGCGCGATCCTAAAGACTGTCCCCAGCAAAGAAAAACAACGCATAAATCGCTACCTTAATTTACCAAACCAACAAGCTCTTACTTTTGCCAATGGCTGTAATTGGCCAGACGCGATAAAGCGTGACAAGCTTTATGACCAATACAAACCATGGCATTACATGAACGTAAAACGCAATCAAACACGCGTTAGCAAAGATAGCTGCTCGGCCAACAAGCCTTGTATTACCTATGCCATACATACCCACTTGCAACAGTTAAAAACAGCACTGAATGAGCAACAAACATGGCAAGCATTATTCTTTCTCGGTCATTGGTTAGGTGATATTCACCAACCGATGCATGTTAGTTTTTCTTCTGATAGGGGTGGCAACCAAGTAAAAACATCAAGTTTCTACCGCCATTGCGATAATCTGCATGCGGTGTGGGATTACTGTTTACTCGATGGCAAAAGCAATAAAAAATGGCTGCAGATCATGCAGCAAAAAATGCCCGACTATAGCACCGAACAAGCCATTGATATTACACGCTGGGCGAATGAATCGTTGCAAATTAGTCGCTTGCCAACTACTGGCTATTGCCAATTAAAAGGTGAATTGTGTCAGTCACTTAGCCATCCAACGATGATTGACCCACTCTATGTAAAGACCAATCAACAGATTCTGCTGCAGCAAATGAGTAAGGCTGCACAACGATTAAAAATAATCCTCAAAAAATACTTGTAATTACTGTCCTAGGACTATACTTAATTTAATCGATTGCTGCTTCCCAACAGACAAAATCGAATTCTCAATAACTTATAATCAAGCATAAAAAAGTGTTGCATTTGTGTTAGAAATTCAGTCTTATATAGAGTATCTCACAAGCATCACACTAATGATGGAGGGAACATGCTTACACGTTTAGAACAAGCACAGCAACAATGGGGCGGTTCACATACCGCGATTGATAATTGGCTGGCTGAACGACAGGCTGTTCTAGTGGGATACTGCCAACTGGCAGGCTTACCGCCTTATGATCAAGCTGACCGAGCTTTACCAACAAAAACCGAACTTCAATCGTTTTGCCAATTGCTAATGGATTACATATCCGCAGGCCACTTTGAGGTATTCGACCAACTCGTTGCCCAATGTAAGAAAAACGGTCCTGATTCTGTTGCCCTTGCCGCCCGCATCTACCCTGAAATCGCTAAATCAACGGATGTCGCTCTTAACTTCAATGACAAATACGCTGAAGTGGCAGAAGACGACAGCTTAGAAGGGTTCGATATTAATTTATCTGCCTTAGGGCAATTATTGGAAGAGCGTTTCGAGATGGAAGATATTCTTATTGAAGAGCTATTTACCAAGCATAGGTAAAGCGCTTTTTAACCGTCTTATACAAACAAAAACGCCGGACAGTGTCCGGCGTTTTTCATATTAATTATCAGACCAAGAATTAAGACGCAGTCTCTTCATCTGTTGCTGGCTTGACGATTTCAATAAGCTCTACTTCGAAAACCAAAGTTGCATTGCCCGGAATTGGACCTGTACCTTGTTCACCGTAAGCAAGCTCTGATGGGATAACAAATTTGTAATGAGAACCTGGGCTCATTAATTGTACACCTTCAGTCCAACCTTTGATTACACGGTTAAGTGGGAATTCAATTGGTTGGTTACGCTTGTATGAGCTATCAAATTCAGTACCGTCGATTAAAGTACCTTTATAGTGAACTTTAACGGTATCAGTCGCAGCTGGCTTGTCACCTTCGCCTTCTTTAATAACTTGGTATTGAAGACCAGACTCGGTTACGACAACACCTTCAAGTTTTGCATTTTCAGTCAAGAAAGCTTGACCGTCTGCAAGTGCTTTTTCACGATCAGCGTTTGCTAATGCATCACGCTTTTCACGAACACGTTGGTCAAGAGCCATCAGCATTTCTTGCATTTTTTGCTCGTCAAACTGACCTTCACCGTTAAGGGTTTCTTGGAAACCAGCTAAAATCAATTCTTTGTCTAAGTTGATTTCAAGCTTTTCATTTTCAGTTAGGTTGTTGCTCATGTAGTTACCGATAGAAGCACCTAAAGCATACGCTTGCTTTTGATCATCAGTTTCAAGAGTAGCGGCTTTCTTCTCAGTTTGAGGTTCGTTACAACCAATAAGAGCCAATACGGCTACGGCAACCATGGTTGGCTTTGTAATAAATTTCATCTCTTTCTCCAAAACATCGTATATAAGAAAAGCACCTCATATACAGTGTTTAATTTTTTAATTTCACCCAATACTAGCTATAAAAACTCGTAATGCATAGGCTTTATTTGTTGTTTTATTCAACAAAAGTGTTGATAAATGCAGATATGGGGTCAAAAAGCGCTTTTTAAACCCTAGTATTAATAAAAGGTTTACTTCAAGCGCGCTTTGGCGATAATGAGCAAAATTTATTACAGGTTAGTCCAATGACTGAGAACACTTTACTCATTGAGCAATTACAAGACCGCATTGACAACCTAGAAGCCAAAATTGCTTTTCAGGACGATGTGATCGAACAGCTCAACATCGAAATCACCGCGCATCAAGAAGGCATCAGCCATTTAAAAGATCAGCTGAACTTGGTTGTCGACAAGGTAAAAAGCATGAACGCTTCGCAAATTGCGAACCCAGAAGATGAAGCGCCGCCTCCACATTACTAAGCAGCAGTGAGCTATAACGCTGAAAGAGTTAGTGGCCTTCGTGAGATCTTAAGCAGACTCTGAAGAGTTAAGGCTTGAATACGCCAATTACGGTTTCGTCACCACGTACTTCAGGCGCTACCTTCTCGTCCGGTTGGGTCATTAACATGCCACAGGCAACACAGGTTACTTTTTCGACGCCGTCTTCTTTATATAAGGCTAAGGTATCCATAGCATTGCATTCTGGACATTTGGCACCGGCGATAAATCGTTTTTTCATAATAAAAACAGCTAAAATTGCTCAATTAGGGCGTTATTTTATCGCGTTTCCCTACAGAGAAAAAGGAAAGAAGTTTGATTAAAGCATCGCAAATCACTTTAGATAGGGGCTTAAAGACCCTTATTGAAGACTCTAGCTTCACCATTTACCCAGGCCACAAAGTTGGTTTGGTCGGTAAAAATGGTTGTGGTAAGTCGTCTCTTTTTGCAGCGCTGTTAGGGCAATTACAAATCGATAAAGGCAATTTAGATATGCCGCGCAACTGGGATATCGCCACGGTAAAACAAGAAACCCCAGCACTCACTAAAAGTGCACTTGAATACGTCATCGACGGCGACCGTCAGTTCCGCCAATTAGAGCAACAACTGCAAGTTGCCCGAGATAACGACAATGGTAATGAAGAAGCCAACATTCTCGATCAAATTGATGCCATCAATGGCTACTCATTGCCAGCCAGAGCCGGTGAACTATTGCACGGCTTGGGCTTTAGTCAACAGCAACTGAGCTTAAGCGTTGGCAGCTTTTCTGGTGGTTGGCGCATGCGCTTAAACCTCGCACAAGCATTAATCAGTCGTGCTGATTTGATGCTACTCGATGAGCCAACCAACCATTTAGACTTAGACGCGGTGTTATGGCTACAACGTTGGTTAAAACGATACACCGGCACCTTAGTGTTGATTTCCCACGATAGAGATTTTCTCGATGACGTCATCGATGAAATTTTGCATATTGAACAGGGTAAGGCCAAGCTCTACAGTGGCAACTACTCCTCGTTTGAGCGTCAACGCGCCGAGCATTTAGCGCAACAAGAAGCAATGTTTCAAAAGCAACAAAAAGAGGTCAAACACCTGACGTCTTTTGTTGATCGATTTCGCGCTAAAGCGTCGAAAGCAAAACAAGCCCAAAGCCGCTTAAAACGACTTGAAAAACTACCGGACTTGATGCCGGCGCATGTAGATAGTCAATTCAGTTTTGAATTCAGCAACCCAGAGCATATGCCCTACCCATTACTGTCTGTGCAAGCGAGTGACTGTGGCTACGGTGAAGACGCCAAAATTCTTAGCCAAGTGAATATGGATTTGGTACCTGGCAGTCGCATTGGTTTATTGGGTCGCAACGGCGCTGGTAAATCTACGCTGATAAAATCTTTGGCTGGCGAATTGGCGCTTATGTCAGGTGAGCGATTTAGTGCTCAAGAACTGAATATTGGCTATTTCTCTCAGCACCAACTTGAACAGTTGCGAATGGATGATACCGCTTTGAATCAGGTGCTATTAGCGCACCCGGAATTTACCGAGCTGCAAGGCCGTAATCACCTTGGTCGCTTTGGCTTTAGTGGTGATCAAGCCTTGAATGTC
The DNA here is from genome assembly GCF_004752005.1 of Thalassotalea sp. HSM 43. Classification (NCBI taxonomy): domain Bacteria; kingdom Pseudomonadati; phylum Pseudomonadota; class Gammaproteobacteria; order Alteromonadales; family Colwelliaceae; genus Thalassotalea; species Thalassotalea sp. HSM 43. Next base: position 1,469,196 of record NZ_CP038493.1, read on the forward strand.
ATCAATACTATGTCAGGTGGTGAAAAAGCCCGTTTGGTGTTAGCGCTTATCGTGCTGCAAAAGCCGCAATTGTTGTTACTCGATGAACCGACTAACCATCTCGATTTAGAAATGCGCCAAGCACTGGTTATGGCATTGCAAAACTTTGAAGGGGCGATCATCCTGATTGCCCATGACCGCTATTTGCTGGAGTCTTGTGTAGACGAGTTTTATCTTGTCGGCCAAGGTCACGTCACAGAATTTAAAGGCGATATTGATGACTATCAAAAGTGGCTAGACGACGATAAAAAAGCCGCGAGTAAAGCCGCAAATACCAACGACTCGCAAAGTAGCGAAAAAGTCGATAAAAAAGAGCAACGCCGTGCGCAAGCAGAGCTTCGCAAAAAAGCCGCGCCATTAAAAAAACAGGCTGACAAGCTCGGGCAGCAAATTGAAAAATGGCAAGCTACACTCGATGATGTCGAACAACAAATGGCCGACCCTGCAACGTATGAAGAGCAAAATAAAGCCAAGTTAAATGAATTGCTATCAGCGCAATCTGATCTCAAACCTAAGTTGGAAGACGCTGAAGAGCAGTGGATGATGTTGCTAGAACAAATAGAAGAGATTATGGCGGCAGAATAACCCGACGAGACATCGCTGACTTCTATAAAAAGGGCGCTACTTTACTAAAGTAGCGCCCTTTTCAATTCATCTGTATCAACAATGAAACATATAACAGCGAATGGTTTGGTATTACATCTTCTTAGTGTAAGCCGCAATAATGACGATGCGGGTACCGTTTACGCGACCTTCAATATGTAACGGGTTGGAGCTAAGTGAGATACCACGTACCGCCGTACCGCGCTTGGCGGTGAAGTTTGCGCCTTTAACGACTAAATCTTTTACTAGCACAACATTATCACCCGCTTGCAAGTGAGCACCATTGACATCAAGGGTTGGATCTTCTGCTTCCGGCGCATCGCCAGCAGCCGAGTCTGCCCACTGTTTGACGTCGTCATCCATATACATCATATCGAGTAGGTCTTGTGCCCAACCTTCAGAGTCAAGGCGCTTTAACATACGATATGCCATAACTTGCACTGCCGGTACTTGCGACCACATACTGTCGTTAAGGCAGCGCCAGTGATTGGTGTCATAATCACTGTCAGTTTGGTTTATCTGCGCGCTACAATGCGCACATAATAAAACGCTCTTATCTGAGTTTGGCTCGGCGACCGGCGGAACTTCATAGACAGTTAAGTTGTCTGTAGCACTACATAGTTCACATTTGTTTTCACTGCGGTCGCGCAACGTTTGTTCGATTGACATGGTGTATTCTCAATAGATAAGCAAATTAACATCGATTATATCAGAGCGTTGTTCGCTTCGCTCGAATTGCACCGTAATTAGCTCGGCATTTATGGCGCAAAACATCTATCCTTAAAACACAGTTCTTATGGAGTGCAATAATGAAAAAAATACTCACTATCATCTTACCTGCGATATTTATCGGTCTTGCTGGCTGCCAGTCTGCGCCACAAACAGATACCCCAGATGTCACCGTTGATTTGCTTGGTCAGCCATGGAACCTGACCATGCTCGCAGGTAAAAAGGTCACCTTAGGTGAGAATCAAAAGGCCATTTTTATTCAATTTTCACAAGACCCGCAAAACTTTACGGGCTTTGCCGGTTGCAATAACTACTCTGGTCGTTTTGAAATGACCGAAACCACCTTAGAGTTAGGCCCAGCAATGGCGACCCGCAAAATGTGTCAAGCAGGCATGCAACAAGAGCAAGGCCTGTTTAAAGCCTTTAGTGAAACCGATTTATATCAAATCGACGCCAACACGCTCACCCTAATGGATGACGCCAATCAACCATTAGCAACATTTGTCGCCGTTACCAAAAAGAGCAGTAAAAAATAGGCCTTGGTTAAAATTTGTCAAAGGGAATGTTTAAGCAACACAAATAGCGCTATAATCGCCGTGATTTAAGGAATAATTAGCGCACTAACTTGCAATGATAATAAACAGTAACTTCCGACCAGCCTGGTGGATTAGCAACTGCCATTTACAAACAATGGCGGGTAAGCTTCTTCGTAAAAACCTACAACTCGACATCATTACCGAGACCGTTGAAATACCGGATGGTGATTTTGTTGATCTTGCTTGGACCGAAGACCCTGCTGCCGCACCAGACAAACCTATCGTCTTTGTCTTACATGGTTTAGAAGGGTCGATTGATAGCCATTACGCCAAGGGCATGATGATGGCCATCAAACAGCGTGGTTGGATTGGTCTATTGATGCACTTTAGAGGCTGCTCAGGCAAGCCCAATCGCCATGGCCCGAGTTACCACAGTGGTGATACCTTTGATATTCATTATTGTGTCGAGCATCTCAAGCAACAGTTTGCTAATCGTAAGCTTGCCATACTGGGTTTTTCGCTAGGCGGTAATGTATTGGCAAACTACCTAGTGGAAGATAAAAACCACCCATTTGCTGCGGCAGCAATCATTTGTGCACCTTTGCATTTAAGCAGCTGCAGTCAGCGCATCTCCCAAGGTTTTTCGCGTATATATCAAAAATACCTAGTGGATATGCTAAAAGACAGCACTCAGCAAAAGATGGATTTGGGTTTAATTGACCATATAGAAAAGAGTGAGCTTAGCGCTATTCGAGAGCTGTGGCAGTTTGACGATAAGATCACCGCACCTATCAATGGCTTTGATAATGCTAGCGACTATTATGAAAAAGTCAGTGGTCTCTATCAGCTAGAGCACATCACCACATCGACGCTGGTATTGCATGCGCTGGACGATCCGTTTTTATGCCATAAATTTATCGAGCAACTGCCCAACAATGATAAGCTGACCTATGAACTGAGCCAGCACGGCGGACATGTTGGCTTTATTGGCGGTAGTAATCCATTCAAACCTGAATACTTTATTGAGCAACGGGTGTTGGATTATTTTTCTGAGGTTTGGCGTTAACCAGTAGTGTTATCGACAACAGGTTTATTATGATCATTCCATTACAACAACTTAACAGTGATGTGCTCGACAACATTATCGAATCATTCGTTTTGCGCGAGGGTACCGATTATGGCTTTGAAGAGATCTCGCTAGACGATAAAAAACAGCAAGTTAAAGACAAACTGTTGTGTGGAGAATGGGTCATCGTTTATTCAGAGTTGCACGAAACCGTCAACATCATGGAACGACACTTATTCGAACAAGGTGAGCAACCGTCTAGCGACTAAGCTTGATATTTGCTGGGTAACACCCTAGTTATTAATTTATAAACAAAAAAGCCAGACTCTATGAGACTGGCTTTTTTTCGCGTCGTTAATACTTATTTACGGGTAAAGGTAAGGACGAACGATACCGGCACGGCCTTTGAAATACTTGGCAGACCCGCAACCTCTGTCAATTTAGCGATTCCTTCATCAAAACCAAAATCACTGGCATTGATAATCACTGGGTGGATACTTGAGATAAGAATGTTGTCTTTATCGTAGCTGATGATGGTTGTTGCAACATGAAAGCTTTTGGTTACGCCATGCATCTCAATGCTACCTTGGATGGTTTTAGGATACGGCTTACCCTGCTCCATTTCCATCATAAACATACGGCCAACATCAACGTTAATGATGGCTTTACCAAATCGTTCGGTTTCAAACAGTATTTCTTTCATACGCGTATCACGCACTTCAATACCGGTATTAACGCTTGCCAAATCAATCACAACCTCACCTCGACCATGCTCAATCAGTCGGCCTTTAAGATTAGCAAAACGATGCAACTCGGCAATATCCTGTTTTTTAATGCTTACGAAGTTGATACTCGATTGGTTATTATTCAGTATCCATTCTGCCGTCGCATTAAAGCTACAACAGGTTAATATCACACTCAGTAGGGTTAAAACGCGTTTCATAATTAAATCCTCTAATAATCTCGGCTGCATCGATGTGGAATAATCACGTGTTGCCAATCAATTTTAGCATTTCCCAAACCGATAAAATCTGGGTTCATCAAACTTTCACGACGGTTGTAACTTAATTCATTCATCTCACTATCGACAATATTACCACCAGCTTCTTGCAGGATAATTTGGCTGGCGCCAGTATCCCATTCGCCAGTTGGGCCAATACGCAAATAGCAATCCGTTGAGCCTTCAGCAATTTGACAACTTTTTAGTGAACAACTGCCTAGCGGGATATGTTGATAACTATAATCTTTACTTAAATACTGCTCTATCACCGCCACATTTTGTCGACGAGAAACACCAACATTAAGCGCTCTTGAACCATCATAATCAGCAACTTGAATGGCGTTAACGTGTTTACCATCGTCTTTAAACGCGCCAGCCCCTTTACTTGCGTAATAGGTAACGCCATGTGCTGGTGCATGTATCACGCCAATGACTGGCCAATTATTTTCTACTAAGGCAATATTAACGGCAAAGTCGCCACTGCCAGCGATAAACTCGCCAGTACCGTCGATAGGATCGAGTAACCAGTAACGAGGCCAATTACGTCGTTGTTGAAACTCTATATTGGTACTTTCTTCGGAGATAATTGGAATGTCAGGGGTAAGGCGAGTTAATTCATCGACCAACAGTTTATTTGCCGCTAAATCGGCACTGGTTACCGGTGAATCGTCCGCTTTATGATATTCTTCGAAATTACCCTGTTGGTAAAATCGCATAACGTCTTCACCAGCGAGTTTGGCGAGCTTGATAGCGATTTCTAACAACATCGATTGCTTCATTATTAGCCTTTTATTCTATCTAAAAGTAGCATCAACGCAGTGATACTGCGTGCTTCGGTGAAATCTGGTTGTGCCAGTAATTGTTGATAATCTTTCAGTTTCCAATGCACCACTTGCAATGGCTCAGGTTCATCACCTTCTAAACGACTTTCGTACAACCCTCGGGCGACAAATAGCTCCATAGTGGCATTAAAAAACGCCGGCGCTAGGCTTACCTTATGAATATAGTCGATTTCGGTCGCCGCAAAGCCTATTTCTTCTTGCAACTCACGATTTGCCGCTTCACTGGCTTGCTCGCCTGGATCAATCAGGCCTTTAGGAAAGCCCAGTTGATATGAGTGGGTTCCTGCGCAATATTCGCGTATCAAAATAATCGTTTCATCATCGAGCATAGGCACAATCAGTACCGCCCCTCGACCCGCGCCTTTAATTTTTTCGTAAGTGCGTAATTCACCGTTACTGAACTTGAGGTCAATCGCCTCGACCGTCACCAAGCGGCTTTTAGCTACATCCTGACTTTTCAGGATTTCAGGCAAAACCAGTTTTGTATCGTTATCCATGGAACTTCAACGTGTCAGTGCATTTGAGGAATGAGGTCAAACAACATACTTGCCTGAATAATATAACCAAGTTAATGTCTAATTAAGCATAGCAAATCGTTGCCAATTTCTTAATAATATACTTAATTGGTTAACGTATTGATAGGATTAATAATGCTGGACTGGGCAAATATCAACACCGTTCTACTGGATATGGATGGAACCATTCTTGATTTGCATTTTGATAACTATTTTTGGCAACAACATTTGCCCAAAAGGTATGCGCAATCACAAGGAATTAGCGTCAGTGCCGCACAAGATTTTCTGGCGCAAAAATATCGTGATGTAGAAGGCACCATTTCTTGGTACTGTCTCGATTACTGGGCCGAGCAAATTAATATGCCGATCACCGACATAAAACGGGAGGTTGACCATTTAATACGCCTTCGAGATGATGCTCATGACTTTATGCAAGCACTAAGACAATCGGGTCGACGCGTTATATTAGTCACCAATGCACACCCAGGTAGCTTGAGTCTGAAAGTCGAAAAAACCGCCCTTGATAAATACTTTGATAGATTAATCTCCTGTCACCAATATGGTGTCAGTAAAGAATCGCAAAGTTTATGGCAACAGTTGCAACAAGACGTCGGCTTTGACAAGCAACACACCCTTTTTGTCGACGACAGCATACCAATTCTTGATGCTGCAAAAACCTTTGGCATAGGTCATTTATTGGCTGTCGCTAACCCGGATAGTAAGCAAGCAAGTAGGCAAATCGATGATTACCCCTTTATCACCGACTACCGAGTATTGCTCGACGATATATTGCAGTCCCACGCGTAATTTCACGCAATAAAAAAGCCACTGTGTAGTGGCTTTTTTAGTTACTCTTCGGCGTTATTTAGGCTTCTGGAATATTCGCCAATACTGCGGTTAACAACTGCCAGTATTCACCAACGGTCTTAACTTCCACTTTTTCATCTGGAGAATGCGGGAATTTAATTGTTGGACCAATCGATACCATATCAAGATGTGGGTATTCGGTTTTAAACAAGCCACACTCTAAGCCTGCATGGATGACCATGATCTCCGGCGTTTTATCGAAGTTATCTTGGTAAGTTTCACGCACTAAATTCATGATCTGTGAATCGGTACTTGGTTTCCAACCTGGGTAGGCACCAGTAAACTCAACCTTAGCGCCCGCTAGTGAAAATACTGACTCAATCATTTCTTCGGTTTCTATACGACCATCGTCATGCAAAGAACGAATTAAATTAAGCGCAACAAATTTAGGCCCTTTGCAGCGTAACACCCCCATATTGATCGAGGTTTCAACAACCCCTTCAATATCATCACTCATGCGCAATACACCATTAGGTGCACCATTAAGCGCCGCTAGAATGTTGCTTTGACAAGCACGTGACCACATTAGGTCAAATTCTTCCGGCTGAATCAGCATCATAGAAAGATCCGGTTCAACCACATGCAGGTTTTGTTTGATTTGCGCTAAGTAATCGTTAAATGCCGTTGTTAATGCCGCAATGTGCTGTTTGGCAACAACAAAACTTGCATTGGCTTCACGAGGAATGGCATTGCGCAGGCTACCACCATTAAGCTCGGTTAGTTGAATAGCAAATTGCTTGCTCGCTTGTAATAAAAAGCGCACTAGAAGCTTATTGGCATTGCCACGGCCTAAGTGAATATCAACACCAGAGTGACCACCTTTTAAGCCAGAAATGGAAATATTAAACGATTCCCAATCTTGTGGTACCGCTTCAGTTTCAAGCATAAACGTCGCAGTCGCATCAACACCACCAGCGCAGCCCATGTAGACTTCACCTTCTTGCTCAGAATCGGTGTTAATTAAAATATCACCATCTAACCAACCCGGCTTAAGGCCAAACGCACCACTCATGCCAGCTTCTTCATCGATAGTAACTAGCACTTCTAATGGACCATGAGCAACATCATCACTCGCTAACACCGCCATCGCTGAGGCTAAGCCAATACCATTATCCGCACCTAACGTGGTGCCATCTGCGGTGACCCACTCGCCATCAATGTATGGACGAATCGGATCGGTCAAAAAGTCATGGTCTGTACCACTATTTTTTTGCGGCACCATATCCATATGCGCTTGCAGAATAACACCTTTACGGTTTTCCATGCCTGCTGTTGCCGGCTTCTTCAAAAATAGGTTACCAACTTCATCTTCTTTGCATTCAATGCCAAGATCCGCTGCCCATTGTTGTATCCATGCTGAGATTTTTTGTTCGTGTTTTGATGGATGCGGAATCGCACAGATATTGGCGAAAATAGACCACAATGAGGATGGATGTAATTGATTTAATTCATTCATAATAGGCTCTTTTAGATATAGGAAAGCCAGCAATGGTCTACACCTTCACTGGCTGAACTGTTTTATGTCATTAAATATGGGGGCGATTTAAGCGCTTAACAAGCCGCGGTAATAAATTGCCATTGTTCAGTAAAGCTTTCACTTGGCTTTTTACTAAAACCAGAGCGCACATAAGCACCTATTTTACCTTCACAGTAACTTAGTAAGGTATTAGCCAATGCACCCTCAGCGATAGGAAAACCTTTACCTTCGCGCAATTTGCGTTCCCGTAGAATTTGTTTGTATTGGGTTTCAAGCTTTTCGAATAATTGATGCACTCTGGCTCTTAGACGCTCGTTTTCACCAACTAACGCATCACCAGCAAGAATTCGACACATACCCGGATTGCGTTCAGCGAACATCAAAATAACATGGGTAATATGGTGACAACGCACCATGGTTTCTTTTTGATCTGCCAAAATCATATTGATGCGTGAAAACAACGCCTCTTCGATATATTCAATCAGACCTTCAAACATGCGGGCTTTTGATGGGAAGTGGCGGTACAAAGCCGCTTCAGAGAAACCGACTTCTGCAGCTAACTTTGCGGTTGTTATGCGCTGCCCAGGACTGGTTTCCAGCATATGAGCTAAGCATTCCAGTATTTGCTGTCGTCTATTTGGTTTTTGATTTTCAGACATGTAATTATTCTTCTTTATTCTACTTCTTTATATTGCCGCAAATAGCTTTGCTTAATACACCACAAAGCTAATTGGCACGATACGATTATTCATTGGACATGCGTTGTTTAACTAACAACACCAGCTGCCTTGCCAAAGATTGTTTATCCATTAATGGCAGTTGCTGATCACCACCTTGCCAAAATACACTAAGCGCGTTGTCATCACTATTAAAGCCTTGGCCTTGTTTTGACACATCATTGGCGGCGATCATATCTAGATTCTTGCGCTGCAATTTTGCTTTGGCGTAGCTTTCAACATCTTGGGTTTCAGCCGCAAATCCCACAGTAAAGGGCTTGTCTGGTTGTGCCGCAACACTGGCGACAATATCAGGGTTTTTCACCAGCTCTATCGCCATCTGTTGATTATCACTGGTTTTCTTGATTTTTTGATCGCTAACCTTCGCGACCTTATAATCGGCAACCGCTGCACAGGCAACAAACACGTCAGTTTGCTCAACGCTGTTCATGACCGCTTGATACATATCATCAGCGCTTTGTACACAGACGCACTGACACCCTTCTGGTACGGGCAAGTTTACTGGACCGGAAACCAATGTGACTTTTGCGCCAAGTTGGCGCGCAGCATCGGCAATGGCATAGCCCATTTTTCCAGATGAATGATTGGAAATATAACGCACAGGATCAATCGCTTCTCGCGTCGGGCCTGCGGTAATAAGCCAGTGCTGTCCCTGTAATCCTTGGCTTTGTTCTAGCGCACTAAAGTGCTCTAGGGTGTGTTGAACCAACTGATCAGGCTCTAACATACGGCCATAACCGACGTCACCACAGGCTTGTTCACCTGCTGCTGGACCCCAGATTTTGACGCCGCGTGATATTAATGTCGAAAGGTTTTGTTGGCTTGCTGCTGCTGCCCACATTTGCTGATTCATCGCCGGCGCAATGGCAATCGGCGCTGCCGTTGCCAATACAATGGTCATGAGCAAATCATCGGCCATACCGGCAGACATGCGCGCTAACGTATTTGCAGATGCTGGAGCAATCAACACTAAGTCAGCCCATTTGGCTAACTCAATATGTCCCATTGCCGCTTCAGCGGCAGGGTCTAGTAGACTGTCAGCGACTGGATTACCAGAAACCGCTTGTAAGGTAAGAGGGGTAATAAAGGCTTTGCCGCCATTGGTCATCACCACGCGAATATTGGCGCCATGATCTTTTAAACGGCGAACCAGTTCGGCGCATTTATAAGCAGCAATACCGCCGGTTACGCCCAAAACGATATTTTTATTCTGTAAAAACATCTCGTCCTGCTAAAATTAGTGACACAGATTACGTACTGTGTATAACAATTGTGGCGATAAGATAACATGTATTTAAATGGATATTAAATAGTTATCTTCAGATTAGTAAGTATTCACATTCAGCTAATTGACCGTAATACGCCAACAATACATTAAAGCAAGGAATGCAAATATGTTATTAGATTGGCCTGCAAGCGAGCGCCCTCGCGAAAAATTACTCAACCTAGGGGTACAAAACCTCAGTGATGCCGAATTATTGGCGATCTTTTTACGAACCGGCATTAAAGGTCTTGATGCTGTGGCTCTAGGTCGACTGCTATTGCAACGTTTTGGCAATTTGCATAATCTCTGCACCGCCGATCTCGAAACCTTTTGTCAGCAGCCCGGTCTTGGCCAAGCCAAGTTTGTGCAACTGCAAGCGTGTTTAGAAATGTCACGCCGTTTTCTTGCCGCCAAACTGGAATCCGGTGTTAACTTAACCTCGTCGCATCAAACTCGACAATATTTAATCAGTCAATTAAAGCATGAACCGCATGAAGTGTTTGCGGTGTTATTTCTTGATAACCAACACAAGGTTATTTGCTACAAAAAAATGTTCTTTGGCACCATAGATGCCGCCACCGTCTATCCACGCGTTGTCGTAGAGGCAGCTTTGAAGTATCGCGCCGCAGCGATTATTTTATCGCACAACCACCCGTCAGGGATTGCCGAACCTAGCCTTGCTGACAAACAAATAACTCAGAAATTAATCAAGGCGCTGGCACTTATTGATATAAGGGTGCTTGATCACATTATCATCGCCGGTCATTTAACCTGTTCGTTAGCCGAACGCGGCGACATGTGATCATGCGGCGTCTATAAGTTGGCACCGCCAAAGGTATTGCATTGCAAATAGTCGCCACTATCAAAGCCGCGACGGAACCAACTTACCCGCTGCTCTGAACTGCCATGGGTGAAACTATCCGGCGTCACACGCCCTTGTGCCTGTTTTTGTAGTCTGTCATCGCCAATAGCCGCCGCGGCGGTTAGCGCTTCTTCTAAATCGCCAGCTTCTAGCATGTCGCGCTCGTTATGAGCATAGTAACCCCACACTCCGGCATAGCAATCCGCCTGCAATTCTAATTTCACCGACAATTTATTGGCTTCGGTTTTACTCACCCCTTGTTGCGCCTGTCGAACTTTGGTTGTTGTACCGAGCACTTTTTGTAAATGATGACCCACTTCATGGGCGATGACATAGGCTTGGGCAAAATCACCAGGCGCGCCATGACGGGTTTTCAAATCTTCATAAAATGACAAATCTATATAGAGTTGTTCATCACCTGGGCAATAAAATGGTCCCACCGCAGAACTTGCTGTGCCACACGCTGACTGCACCGCCTGCGTAAATAACACCAATACCGGTTCGCGATAGCTTTTCTGCTGTTGTTGTAGCAATTTGTGCCAAGTATCTTCGGTGTCCGCTAAAATCACCGCGACAAACTCTCCTAATTGCTGTTGCTGCTCGGTTAATTGCGTATTTGCCGGGATCTGTTGCTCTGAACTTTGCTGCGGTGCGATATTCACGCCCAGCATTTGTGCGCCAAAATAACCGACAACACCAATAACAAGTAATATGCGGCCTATTTTGGTTTGCAGTAAAAAAGGCAGAAAACGCATTAATAAAGTGGCAATTCCGCCACCACCAGCCGACACTCTCTGGCCGCGGCGGTCTTCGACATTCGAGCTTCTTCGTTTACCTTGCCAACGCATAACCCACCTCGTATTGCTTACTATCCATAAAATTTAGCAGCGATCGGCGTTGAATCCCAATTTGCCGCGGCTAATGGAGGATAAAAATACTTACCGCTTGAAAACCTTTGATTAACAGAACCGTACTATTTTTATACATATGTCGTAATAAAAGCGATTTTGGCGGTAATTTCTGTTGGGTTTTTCAGCAAATACACGTATAATCGCGCCCATTAAGAACATCAGCTTAATTAGTAGCCGATAAAGCTTGATCATTTAAAAGGACGTCTATATAATTTGCGACCTTTTTCAGGCTCCTATGGGCGACGGCCTGAGGAGTTGATATCGAATCAATCGTCAATGCGCACCTGTGTGCTTTGCTACTGAATCGATATAATAAACAAGCTCGAGCTGAAAATTATTTATTGGAGTGACTCACATGTCTAAAGTTTGCCAAGTTACAGGCAAAAAACCGATGGTAGGTAACAACCGTTCACACGCGTTGAATGCTACCCGTCGTCGTTTTTTACCAAACCTTCAAACACACCGTTTTTGGGTTGAAAGCGAAAATCGTTTCGTTAAATTACGTACTACTCCTAAGGGAATGCGTATCATCGACAAGAAAGGTATTGATGCTGTATTAACAGACATCCGTGCCCGTGGCGAAAAAGTCTAAGGAATTGAACAATGCGTGATAAAATTCGTTTAGTTTCATCTGCTGGTACTGGTCATTTTTATACTACTGACAAGAATAAAAAGACCATGCCTGAAAAGATGGAAATCAAAAAGTTTGATCCGAAAGCTCGCAAGCACGTGATCTACAAAGAAGCTAAAATCAAGTAATTGGTTTACTGCTTTCTTAAAAAACCCGGTTTATCCGGGTTTTTTTATGCCTAAAATTCCCTTGCCGTGATTATTGCCCCAATCATTGCCCCTTATTTTCATCGAATTTCGCCTTATCTAGAAACATTTACTCCTTGCAGCTAACCAAAGCAACCGATACATTAAGGGCATTGCAACATAAATTTAACACTAGGAGCGCCTGTGAGTATCACTACAATCGTATTTTGGGTTGTTGTTTTTATTGCTATTTTTTACGTTATTGGCATTTATAACCAACTCGTTGCCTTAAAGAATCGCTATAAAAATGCCTTTGCTCAAATTGAAGTTCAACTAAAGCGTCGTTATGACTTAATACCGAACTTGGTTGAAACCGCTAAAGCTTATATGAGCCACGAGCGAGAAACATTGGAAGCGGTAATCAGTGCGCGTAACAGCGCTGCCAAAGGCTTAGAAGCTGCCGCGGCACAACCTGGCAATGCGCAAGCGATGCAATCGTTAATGGGCGCGGAAGGTGCTTTGGTTGGCGCCTTGGATAAACTTAATTTTGTTATGGAAGATTATCCAGAGCTGAAAGCCAATGAAAACATGATGCAGCTTAATGAAGAGCTGGTCAGTACCGAGAACCGTGTCAGTTTTGCGCGTCAAGCGTTTAACGATCAGGTCATGGCGTACAACACCTATAAACAGAGCTTTCCACAAACTGTATTTGCCGGTGCATTCGGTCATGGTCCAGATGCTAGCCTACTTGAGTTTGAGGATTCTCAACAAATCCAGCAAGCACCAAAAGTATCTTTTAAATAAGCGCTATTTAAGGCTTTCAATTAATGGATTTTTTTCAGGCCCAACAAAACGCCAGACGCAACACCTGGCGTTTAGGCGTTTTATTTTTAGCGGCTGTATTTAGTCTTATCGCCATGACCTACCTTCTGGTTATGGCACTACAAACGTACTTGGCACTCGATGCAGACCAAGCATTGAGCATGTCCTTGATGACGCAGCAATTTGAATGGCGAACCGCCATTTTTGTTGCCTGTATCGTCGCCGTGGTTATCTTCTCAGGCAGTGCCTATAAAAGTATTAGTTTGGGCTCCGGTGGTAAAAAAATAGCCGAGCTGCTCGGGGGCCAACGCGTCACCCATGACAGCAAAGACGCCAATGAAAAAATGCTGCTTAATGTCGTTGAGGAAATGGCCATTGCCTCAGGCACGCCGGTGCCTGGTGTTTACATACTTGCGCATGAGCCTGCAATTAATGCCTTTGCCGCCGGCTATAACAGCTCGGACGCTGTCATTGGTGTCACTCGTGGTTGCATTGAGCGCTTGTCACGAGAAGAACTGCAAGGGGTTGTCGCCCACGAATTTAGTCATTTGCTAAACGGTGATACACGCTTAAATATGCGCTTGATTGGCGTTTTGCACGGCATCCTGATTATCGGTTATATCGGTTACTATATTTTACGCACGGTACGCGGTAACAATAAAAATACCGGAGCGTTCTTAGCATTAGGTTTAGGGTTAATCGTCATTGGCTTTAGTGGTAACTTTTTTGGCGGTTTGATCAAAGCTGGGGTCAGTCGACAGCGGGAATATTTGGCCGATGCCAGCGCCGTCCAGTTTACCCGTAGCAAAGAAGGTATTGCCGGTGCCTTGTATAAAATAGGTCACTCAGATCATGGCTCGCTATTAGATACACCTTTGGCGCCGCAAATGAGTCACGCCTATTTTAGCTCTGGCGTAAGTTCTTTTGTCGAATCGATGTTTGCCACCCATCCGCCATTAGATAAGCGCATTGAACGTATATCGCCGCACTTTAAATTGCAGCGCAAAATCAATGAACAACAACGTGAAGATGAACTAAAGAAACAACAACGCCAACAAGCGAAAGAGCAAAAACAAGCCAAGAAAGAGCAGTTTGCAAAAACCTTAACGTCTGCGGTTGTGGCGCAAAAAGCCATTGAAAGTGTCGGTAAAATCAGTGACAACAACATCGATTATGCGCAACAATTATTGCTTGAGATGCCCGTTAATGTGATTGATGCGGTCCGCACCCCACATGGTGCCCAAGCGTTTGTGTATGCCTTATTACTCGAAGCTGATGAATCCTTATTAAAGGCACAACTGAGCCACTTAAAAGAGCATTGCCCAACCGATGTGCTCGATAACGTGTTCGCATTACGCATTACCGTTGGCAAGTTACAAAGTCGCTTCCGCCTGCCATTAATTGACATGAGCGTACCGCTTCTACAATCCATGGATGAATCTCAATATAAGCAATTTAGCGATAATATTCAGGTGCTTATTGATATTGACCAGCACATCAGTTTGTTCGAATGGATATTGCAAAAAATCATCACCCGACATGTTGGCTCATCATTTTCTCGTGCCAACAAACTGCACAAACAACGTCGCCTTCAGCAATGCTATGCCGCTGCCGAAGTTTTGTTTAGCACTTTATTACACCAACTGGTCAGCGATGACGATGAGAAACAACGCTTACTGCCATTAGTTAGACAAGCCAGTGAGATGAGCGAGTTACGTTTATTGTCTGAAGATAAGTGTCAATTTAGTGATCTAGACGGCGCGCTACAAACGTTAGTCGAGTTGCAGGTAAAAGAGAAACCTAGGATACTTAGGGCCTGTTTATTAATTGCAACCGGTGACAAGAGCTTTACGCACCAAGAAATGGAGTTAGTGCGGGCGATTGCCGATACGCTGGACTGCCCAATGCCACCTAACCTTGTTGCAAGCTAACTTAGTTGCCAACCACTACAGCCTGTTAATGAATTATCATGCCTGAATTACCTGAAGTAGAAACATGCCGACGCGGCATAACACCACATATCGTTAATCACACTGTCAAAGAAGTTGTGGTTCGAAATGCCAATATGCGCTGGCCCATTACCGATACCATTGATGATATCCAAGGCCAAGTGATAGACAGCGTTACTCGACGCGCGAAATACCTGTTGCTAAAAACCGATAAAGGCACCTTGTTATTGCATTTAGGCATGTCTGGGACGCTACGGGTTATCCCTGAACATACCGAAGTCAGTAAGCACGATCATTTTGATTTGGTGTTTGATAACGGCCTCACTTTGCGCCTTAATGATCCTAGACGATTTGGTGCGGTATTGTGGCTTACCGGTGACGTCTACCAACATCCGCTGTTAGCAAGCCAAGGGCCAGAACCCTTATCCGAGCAATTTGATGGTCAGTATTTATATGAAAAATCTCGCAATAAAACCGTGGCGATAAAAACCTTCATTATGAATAATCATATCGTGGTTGGGGTGGGTAACATTTACGCTAATGAAAGCCTATTCCAAGCCGGTATCAATCCCACAAAAGCCGCGGGCAAGATTTCGAAGAAACGCTTTATCGATTTAGCAAAGAGAATTAAAAAGGTATTACAACAAGCCATAGAACAAGGCGGGACCACCCTAAAAGACTTTACGCAAGCCGATGGTCGACCGGGTTATTTCGCCCAATCATTGATGGTTTATGGTCGCAAAGATCAGCCCTGTTTTCTCTGTGAAACGCCGTTAAAAGAAATTAAACAAGGTGGACGGGCGACAACATTTTGCCCTCGTTGCCAAAAAAATTAACCGCATCGAACGCGGTACATTAGCTCTGTAGCGTGTATAAATAACGGATTTAAAAACTAAAAAGCTGGCATAAGCCAGCTTTTTTAATTTGCCTTGATGGGCTGGCCAATTAGCTTTGATTGGCTTTATTAAACACGGTTTTATCAAGGATTTGTTTGACATGCGGATGCACAAATTCAGATACATCACCGCCGTGTAAGGACACTTCTTTAACCAATGTCGATGAGATAAAGGAGTTTTCCTCAGAAGGTGTTAAGAACACACTTTCCAGCTCGGGATATAATCGACGGTTCATGTTGGCCAATTGAAATTCATATTCAAAATCAGAAACCGCGCGCAAGCCACGAATCAGCACTTTAGCATTTTGCTCTTTGGCAAAGTCTACCAATAAACCGGAAAAGCCAACCACAGTGACATTATCTAAGTGAGTGGTGATCTCAGTGATCATATCGACGCGTTGTTGTAAGTCATAACGAGGCTTTTTGCTAGGGCTCGCAGCAACCCCAACCACAACCTGATCGCACAATTTAGCCGCTCGCTCAATCAAATCCAAGTGACCATTGGTTACCGGGTCAAACGTGCCCGGGTATATCGCCTTATTTTTCATAAATAGCTATTAACAAATCATTTTCTGCCATTTTAGCTTGTGCTGCACACAAAGCAAATACGGCGTGCTCATTAGCCATCTAAAGTAAATACTCAAAAAACTTCCTTTTTCAGTTAATTTGATAGTATGATGTGAGTAATATCTACATTACCTGGATAAATATGCTTATCGGGCCAGGCATTAAATAAGAGTTTCGGAAGAAATGAAAACAAGAGATAAGATCATTCACGCCAGCATAGAGCTGTTTAATGAAAAAGGTGAGCGCAATATCACCACTAACCATATTGCCGCACACTTGGGTATTAGCCCTGGTAACCTGTATTACCATTTTCGCAATAAAGAAGACATCATCAATACCATATACAGTGAATATGCGGATGATTTGATTTCTGAATTTCAACACTTACGGGAAACTGAAGACCCACTAGACAGCATTTTGTTGTATATGGATATCGTCTTTCAGCTTATTTCCAAATTCCGTTTTTTCTATTCCAACTTACCGGTGCTGTTAGCGAAAAACCCGGCATTGAAAAAACGTTACAGTGAAATTCAACGACAAATTAAACAGCGTGTATTACACATGCTGCACTCGTTAAGCGATGCTGGCATTCTATCCATTCAGGATGATGAGTATGAAGATTTAACCTGTTTGTTGCGCCTAACCACGACCTTTTGGTTGAGCTACTTGCAGACACAGGTTGATGAAGAGCCAGATATTAATGATGAAAGTATTTACGATGGTCTATTAAAGATTTTCGCATTGCTAAGCCCTTACGTTACCAGCGATGCTAGAGATGCATTTGAAACCGCTCGTGACAAATACAAGACGCTACAGCAACAAGCTATGACCGAGACTGCCGAAGCGTAACCCGTTAGCTCGAATAGCCTTGTAATAATGATTGCCAGTTTTCCTCACTATAATGGAACACTGGCATTTTTTTTTGCTCTTTTAAAAATGAGCGTTGCAGACGTTGCAAATTTTGTTGCTGCCATGGCCCTTCGCTGGCCATTTGTTTACCTTGGTCAAAATCAATTAGCCAAATTTTATTGTCGCTATCCAACATAATGTTATGGGCGTTAAGATCATGATGATAGATGCGCTGCTGATGAAAGGCTTTTATGCAAGCACCTATCTGCTGCCAGCTTTGCTCTGGCAATTCAGTTTGCGTCAATAACGCCACCAAATCATTTGCGCCTGGAATAAGCTCAATTAAAATATCGGCGTTATAGGTCAATCCTTGACGCTCAATTTTAAGGGCGACAGGTTTTGGTGCAGGTAATCCCATCTGTTGCATGTCCGCCAACAGAATAAATTCTTTCGCGGCGCGCGTATTCATAAAACCGGTATAGAAATAACTGTCATTGATCAGCTTGCCAATCAAGCCGCCACGATAATAATGACGCAGCACCATTTTCACTTGAGGGTGTTGTACAAACCATGCAGTGCCGCGGCCAGTAGAGGAACCCAATACCGCGTTTTGTTGTTGCCAGTAGCTCGAATCAAACATTTCAACACTAAAATCATTGAGCAGATCGGCATCATATAAACAACGAATATTGCCTTCTTGAAAAAGATTTATGTTTGAATGTTTTACAAATCTCGATAGGTTCAAGATAATAAGCCTTTATATAGGGGCTATTGATAACGTCACGGCAAACAATGTTGGCGGCGATTGCATCAATTAGCACATGGTTATAACTATTATTGTGGTGAATCCTTTATGCCGGGTCAAACCTCTCTTGAGCCAAAATCTCTTTGTATTTTAAGACTTTCAGCTATAGGCGATGTTTGCCACGCGGTAGCCATGGTACAACAAATCCAAAAGCAATATCCACAAACAAAGATCACTTGGGTCATTGGCAAAGTCGAACACATGTTGCTCAAAGGCTTGCCTGGTGTTGAATTTGTGGTGTTTGATAAGTCTTTAGGCTGGCAAGGCTACATGCAATTACGTCAACATATGAAAGGACGTGACTTTGATGTTCTATTACATATGCAAGTTGCCTTAAGAGCCAGTATTGCCAGTTTATTTATTCCCGCTAAAGTCAAAGTTGGTTTCGACAAGCAACGTGCCAAAGAAGGCCAATGGTTGTTTACCAATAAAAAAATTGCCCCACAAGCGGAGCCACATGTGCTCGACGGTTTCATGAATTTCGCCAAAGCCATTGGCGTTAATATCGACGCGCCAAGCTGGTTGATGCCGTTCGGTCAACAAGAACGAGACTGGGCTCACGACAATATTGAGCAAAGCAAACTGTATTGCGTTATCTCAGCTGCCGCCAGTAAAGCCGAGCGCAATTGGCATGCTAAAGGCTATGCTGAGGTTGCTGAACACCTAACCGCCAAGGGATATCAGGTGGTGTTATGCGGTGGCCCTGCGCAATTGGAAGTCAATCTTGCCAATGACATTGAAAAGCACGCTAACTGTGCTCTGACCAATCTGGTTGGTAAAACCAATTTAAAACAAATGTTGGCGGTGCTTGAGTCAGCTAAATTAGTAATCGCCCCAGATACCGGCCCTGCCCATATGGCAACCACAGTATCGACGCCAGTTGTCGGTCTTTATGCCCATTCAAATCCGCAGCGCACAGGCCCATACAAAAGCCTAGATTTTGTCGTCAGTGTTTACCCCCAATGTGTATTAGAGCAACACGGTAAAGAGGTTGCGCAGTTGCCTTGGGGCACGCGGGCTAAAGGCGAATTAATGGATCGCATTAGTGTTGCTATGGTCACCAACAGTATTGATAAGATCCTATAAGCCCATTGTGCTACTTTATTGACCAACCACGCGCTGTTGGTTATCATGCTATTTGCTATATTACATGGAAGTAATGCTTGTTAGTGATCGCTTACTTCCCCAAAAAGCGAGATAATAATGAGAAATAACATTCTGCTTTTGGCCATACTTTCTATTGGCTTATTGACTTCCTGTGCCACCAAAGTCTCTAGCATCAAAGACGATATTGACAATAAACTCGACAAAGAAGAGGGCTACTTATTACTCGCCGTCGATACTAACCGTCCATTACGGGAAATTCTTATCAGTGGCACCAAGCTGATCAAGCTGACATCAGATGATCTGCAAAAAGGTAGTAACTATATTCTCATCAATTTACCCGCGGGTGATTACACCATCGACAAAGTCAAAATCAATTTCAATGCGCACATTCGCGGATTCGAAGATGAGCTTTGGCAGTTTTCTGTTGAAAAAGACAAAATCAGTTACGTAGGTCACCTCAATGCCACGACCTTCACATACTGGTACTACGCCGGTGGCCGATTTGAATTACTTAATAAATCATCGGTTGCCCTTGAATATATGGAACAGAACTTTCCACAAATTCTTGCCGGTCGTGACATGGTATATCACGGTGTCGGCGAAGATTCGTTTTTTGAATTGGTGGCAGGAACTCAACGCAAGGAGCAACAGCAAAAGCAAGAGCAACCGCAAACACCGTTTATTGCAGAGTCAGCAGACAAGGAGACCGTCAATGCCAAATAAGTTAATCATCAGTTGTCTTTTCGCACTGGTCAGCTTTAGCAGCACTGCCGGCGAACCATTACATGCAGAAGAGCTCTATAAAAATTCCGATCATTACAAAATTGCTATGCGCCCTGACGGTAAATACATTGTCTCTTATGACAGAGATGATGATTATGACGTGATTGAATTGATTGATCCTAACAAGGAAACCAGCAGCAAATTAATTGAAGTTGAACACAATTCAAAAACTCGTATTTCCGATTTAAATTGGATAGACAACCAAAGTATTTTTGTCTCCTTTGCCTCGCGTCGCAACGGTATTATTAAAATTGATTATAGTGACGGCAAGAGCAAAGCCAAATGGCGCTTATTAGAACCAGAGGGTAGGCTTGTTGACAGCCTGCCGAACATTGAAGGCGAGGTGTTGTTTGCCCATAAAGGCGACGCACGAAGTGATGATTTAACCGTTTATAAAATTAATATCAAAGACTTATATGCAGGTAATTTTGATAGTAATTTTGAGTTTGTCGAGCCGTTGGACGACGCTCTATATTATCGTTACGACAGACAATTCAATGCCATGTTTTCAGCGACCTTTGATGATGATGAAGTCATGCAATGGTATTTTAAACTTGATGATAAAGACGGCGAATGGATTGATTACAACAGCTATGAATTAGGCGAAAAGTTCACACCAGCTATTGGCTTTATCTCTGACAGTAAAATTGCGGTATTAAGCAACGAGACCACTGATTTAGTGTCGTTAGTGGAGTTTGACTTACACAGCCAAGAATTTGGCGAGGTGTTATTTCAGCATAACCGCTATGATCTCACCGATGCCGGCCTTAACCCTGACGGCTCTATCGCGTACGTCACCTACTTCTCTCATGGTTTACCGACCAACCAGTATTTCCATTCTGAGCACATTCGTCTTAATAAATCATTGAAAAAGTCTTTTCCTGAACAGTCGGTTTCGGTGGTGCAAGCAAGTCTAGATGACAATGCTTTATTGGTATCGGTCAGAGGCTCAGACAACCCAGGCCAGTTTTATTATTTTGATGTGAGTGCGAAAAAACTCACCTTGGTACGCAATCGCTACGAAGTGCAACAGGATGTGGTCTACGCACGGGCAAAATCCTTTGACGTTAAAATTGATGACGACACCTATATTGAAGCAATTCTTACTTTACCAACAAGTAATGACAATGGCGTGCTAATTGTTAACCCACACGGTGGCCCGGTCGGTGTTCGTGACTATGCGGTATTTAATCGCAACAATCAGTACCTTGCCAGTCGAGGTTACGCAGTATTAAATGTTAACTTTCGTGGCTCTTCAGGCTTTGGTAAAGAGTTTTTGCAACGCGGTAAAGAGCAGTTTGGCCAACTCATTGAGCAAGACATCTCAGCGGTTGTGAGCAAAGTGGAGCAAGAGCACAATTTTGAACGCATGTGTTCAATGGGCTCCAGTTATGGTGGTTATTCGGCAATGATGTTAGCCATCTATCATCCAGACAAATACGAATGCGTTATCTCCAATTTCGGGATTTACGATTTACCCCATTTATTTAATGCCAGTAACTTAAAAACCCAGCCAGAATTTCAAGAAAAAGTTGCTGAAATTGTTGGTGATTTTGACGAATCATTAAAGGATGTTTCACCCATATTCTTTGCCGAAAAATTGCAAGCGCCAGTCTTGTTGATGGCCGGTGAAAAAGACACCATTGCCGACTTTGAACAAGCGAATCGCATGAAATATCGCTTAAAACAGCTCGGCAAAGATATGGAATATTTGTTCTATGCCAATACCGGGCATGGCCACAAATATTGGAGTGGCGACCGCCACGAAATCGCTTATATCGATGACTTTATTCGCCGTAAGCTGGATTTACCTCTACCAGAGGCATCTAAGGACAATGACGCATTGGCCTATGACAAAGTTGTCATCGCCGATGCGTTTGAGTTTGATGACAATGTTGCCAATGATGAGCACAAAGCTGCTAAATACTATCAACAAGCGGCGGATTTAGGACATGCCAGAGCAATGTTCAATATTGGCAGTTATTATCACCGTGGTATTGTTTATCAAGAAGACATAGAACAAGCCGTGCATTGGTACCAAAAGTCATCTGATGCCGGTCGTGCCAGCGCTTCTATTCGCCTTGGCGATATTTATCAGCAAGGCCAATATGTCGAGACAGATTACGATAAGTCCTATCAATACTACCAACAGGCTCAACAACAAGAGACTCACTATGGCCAACTCTATATAGCGCAAGCGCAATGTTTAGGACAAGGGGTCGAGTTTGACTTTGAGCAATGTATGGCAAAATTGTTCTACCAAGATCTGCCGGAACATGAGCGCCGTTGGGTAGAGAAAAAATACCTAGGTACTCAGCGTTCGGTGATCAGCACCATCCTTTGGCAGGCTCAATTTGATGACGAGCAGCTAGCGAAAATACAACAGACGATGAAAGAAAAGTACAAATTGGACATCATCGATGTTGCTGTCGATGAAGTTGAGTCAGGTGTTTTTAAACCGGAGTATTATCGTGGCGATTACCAATACTCAAAAATCGAAGATGGCACAACACGCTTCACTGTCGAAAAAGATGTCCGTTTTGGTACCACCATAACCCTCGAAGCCAATGAAGATTTGAAGAGCAAATATAAGAGCAATACCATGCTCGTCGTGCACTGGTTACCACCTAAAGAAATCAATGAGTATGAAAGCTTATATTTGGTCAATACCGATTTGCAAAGGCGCTTACACCTAGATAAAAAGCTGAGCAAAGAGGAACTACTAATACCTGGTGATTGGACCTTAGAAGTAAGAAGTTTAACCGGCACCGTACTGCATACTCAGACATTTAATCTGACCGCTGATGAAGAGAGTCAAATAAACCAGCAGATAAGCAGCGACGAGAATACCGCTACAGAAAAAGTGGTGAGCGAATAAACGCTACTTTACTCACAAAAAGACGACTTTGATCGTCTTTTTGTTATCTAGCTTTACCAATACTCATTAATTGACCACTTTTAAGTCATTGGTTAGTATGAAAATAAATACATGGAAGTGTTATGTTTATGATACATAACGTCCGCTACCGCTTAGCGAGTGAGCCACAGTGAATAACAATAAAAAGAGCATCTCCATCGCCTTAGTCATTTGTGTTTTTGTTTGGGGCTGTGCCACGAAAGTCAGTAGCATCAAAAAAGACCAAGTCACTGGCCTCAAACAAAATGATGGCTATTTTTTACTTGCAGTCGATACCAATCAAAAAATAGAAGAAATTGTCATTTCTGGCCCAACCTCTATTGCCTTGGGACAAGCCGATTTGCAACGTGGCAATAATTACATATTGCTTGCCTTACCCGAAGGCGAGTACAGCTTAAGCAAAGTCCAATTTTCTAAATACGCCAAACGCAATGACTTCGATAACGAGTTGTGGAGCTTTGCGGTCAAAAAGAACACCATCAGCTATGTTGGTCACCTGAACATGGAAGTGTATTTGTTTTTTGGTGCCGCTTATTCTCAACTAAAACTGCTCAATAACTCGTCCATTGCTTTGGAATATATGGAAAAAAACTTTGCCGATGTGATCGACAATAAAGCGATGATATACACCGGCCCCGGTGAAGATAAATTTTTTGATGTTGTTAGGCCACAAACCAACCAGCAACAGGGAGAGTAACAATGAAAGCATGGATATTGGCGTTTGTGACTCTTGCATTCAGTAATAATGCGTTAGCAGGCATGCTGATTCCCGTGGACGATATTTTTCGTGATGATTCAATATTCAGTATGAAACTTAGCCCGGATGGCAAACACGTTTTTGCATACGAAAATAATGTTCTAACAAAACGCAATTTAATGAGTGTATTCGACCCAGTCAAGGAGACCAAAACAGCAATTCACAATGATCTTGTTATCGACTACGAGTGGATAGACAACGACACGGTATACGTTGAAACAAACAGCCATAGGGGTTTTATTGAACTCGATTTCAGTCAACAAGAGCCTGTAGGGAAATGGCAAGTTATCGGCACGTCAGGTTATGTTATCTCAGCCCTTCCTGATGTAGAGAACACCATGATTTACGTGCATACACCAGGCAGTATTGACGAGAAACATTTAATCTACAAAATCACCGTTGAGCAACTGATGACACGAAATTTTGCGCAAGCGGAATTACTCGACAGCGGCCTCGACGACGCATTGTTATATTACTACGATAATAACAACGCCACGATAATGGCGGTGAGCGGTGACAGAAAACGCAAAGAGCTGAAGTTTTGGTATAAAAGAACCAATAAGTGGCGGCTTTTTTGGAAAACCGACCAAAACATTGAATTTATTCCTGTCGGTTTTCTGAATAGCAAAGAGTTGGCCGTTTTATCCAACAAAGACCACGATCATGTCGCACTCGTCAAGTTTGATATAAAAACTCAAACACTTGGTGACGTTATCTATAAACACCCTATGTATGATTTAGCGTCTGCGCAATTAAACCCAATGGGGCAAGGTGTTCATTCTGTCACATATTTAGAGCATGGAATCGCCAAGACTGAATACTTCTCCACTGACGACATCACCCTCAATGAGCGTCTTAATAAAAACTTCGACAAGCAACACGTATCGATTATTGGCGAAAGCTTAGATAAGAAAACCAAACTATTGGCGACGTCTGGCTCTGATAACCCAGGCCAATATTTTTATTTGCCCGCAGAGCAAGGACAGGCGAAAAAAATTGCCGCACGCTTTCCAAGCATGGACTTGTTTAACTTGAACCCATCAAAAACCTTCAAAGTAGAAGTTGAAAAAGACACCTTCGTTGAAGCGATATTTACCCAACCACAAGATTACGACAATAAGGTTTTGTTAGTGTATCCGCACGGCGGTCCAGTAGGTGTTCGTGATATCGCCACCTTCAATCGTGACGTGCAGTTTTTAACCAATCGTGGCTACAGTGTTCTGCAAGTAAACTTCCGTGGTTCCGCAGGCTTTGGTAAAAAGTTTACCGAGGCTGGTAAAGGTCAATTTGGTAAATTAATCGAACATGATATCAGCTTGGCAGTAGAACAAATCAGACAGCAATATCAGTTTGATCATATGTGTTCAATTGGCAGTAGTTATGGTGGCTATTCAGCGGTTATGTTGGCCATTAAAAAACCCGAACAATATCAATGTATCGTGTCAATGTACGGCATCTATGACTTGATGCACTTATTTAATGCCAGCAATTATAAAACCACACAACAATTTCGTGACATGGTCAGCGAAGTGGTTGGAGACTTCAATGATGATTTACAAGCTGTATCACCATTTTACTTCGCTGAAAAAGTACAAGCACCGATCCTACTCATTGCCGGTAAAAAAGACGAAATAGCCGATTTTGAGCAAGCTAATCGCATGAAATACCGACTGAAACAATTAAACAAAGATGTGGAAACAGTGTTCTATAACGATGTTGCTCACGGCCATCACAATTGGCATGGTGACAGACATCAGTTTGCCTACATAGATAACTTTATACGGCGCAAATTAAACCTGCCATACGCAACTGGCGCAAACGCGAGCATGCTAGAATCTCAGGAACGAAATATCTTATTAAAAGGTTACAATCTAGACGATGATAGCAACGCATTTCGACAACGATTCGACGCTCAATTCGACGACGATCTAGATGCGCAAATTAAGGCCTTAGAAGAGCAGGATCGAATCGATGCTGAACGAGAAGCACAAGCCCAGAAAGAGATTCAAGAATTACTCAATCGATAGCATGTGTGAATTGGCCTGCGTAGTAATGTGTTTTAACGGCATGAAACCGTTAACGCATCATATACCGCGCTAATGTGTCTATGCTTTGCGCGGTTGCGCCCTGATTTTCAAGAATCACCTGCTCTGCATTTTTACCAACATCACTGATTAGCTGCTCATCGAGTAGCAAGTTAAACAGGGTGTTAGACAATTCTTCGTTGTGATCTAGCTGAATAATACCGCGGCCATCAACAAGCTTTTGGTTCATGTCTTTAAAGTTTGCCATATTAGGGCCAACCACAATCGGCTTGGCAAACAACGCCGCTTCTAATGGGTTATGACCACCAACATCAGAAAAGCTACCGGCGATGATACTGATATCACTGACAGCATAACAGGCGACCAATTCACCTAAACTATCAATAAGCCAAACATCATCATCGGTTGTTACTGGTTTAGATTCGCTGCGACGAACCAAGTTTAATTGTTGTTTTCGTACCAATTGTGCAACGCTATCAAACCGCTCTGGATGGCGCGGTACGATAATCAGTAGCAAATCATTAAACCTTTCTTTCAATGTTCGATACGCTGCCAATGCGAGGTCTTCTTCACCTTGGTGGCTGCTGCCTAGCACCAATACTTTGCGTTGTTTTGTCTCAACAAATTGCCTTAACTCAGCAATTTTATCACGCAACGAATCGGTAATATCAATGTCATATTTTAAGTTTCCACTGACGGAAACTTTGTCACTATTGGCGCCTAAGCGCATAAAGTGCTCGGCGTTATCTTGGCTTTGACACATGATCGCCGAAAACTTATTTAACGCCGGAGTAATCAACCAAGTTAGTTTTTGATAATGCGCTAACGACTTTTCAGATAGGCGTGCATTAATGAGCAGTAAAGGAATGTTGGATTTATAACAACGTTGAATAATGGTTGGCCAAATTTCAGTTTCCATGAGCACCATCGCTTGTGGTCGCATTAATTTATAAAATAAATGCACACAAAACGAGATATCAAGCGGTAAGTAACAATGCTGAACTCTATTTTGAAACGACTTAACCACTTGCGCTGAGCCCGTTGGCGTGAACGTGGTAACCGTTATCGGCTGATCAGGAAAACGCAGCAATAGGCCTTCTACAAACGGTTTAATGGCAATGACCTCACCAACACTGGCGGCATGCACTATGATGCCACCGGGTTGCATGTTGCTGCTGACCCAGCCAAAACGCTCGCGCATTCGTTGTCGATACTCTTTATGGTTAATCGAACGCAACAAAAATACCAGTACCAACAAAGGTGTGAGCAGTAGAATCAACACTTGGTACAGGCGCAAACTTAGCTTGTATCGGTTCAAATTTGAGACCCGTTTATAAAACAATGGCTTAAGTATACCCATCAGTCCGTCATTTTTAAATTAGCAATTACAACTCAAGCACAAACCACCGATGTCATAAGCCTTGTTTTAACTCTGGTCTATAATCATCCTATTCCCCAGCCAACAGCAGCTCTAGGCCTAGCCGTAAACTGGAATATAAACTTGCCAGTTTTCCCCTGCCTAGCTTTTGTTAACAAGTGCAAATTGGGCTAGGCACTGATGGTTTAAAAGCGTACAATGGCGCGCAAAATTAACAGGGTACGAAATCACAATTCGCACCGTTATTACAACAACTTACTGAGGTTGATATGTCAGCAAATTTCCTCAACCACCTGCAACAACAAATCGAGCAGGTTAAAGAAGAAGGTCTATACAAATCTGAGCGTGTTATTACCACGGCGCAAAAAGCCGATATTGCGGTAAATACTGGTGAAGAAGTTATTAATTTTTGTGCGAACAATTATTTGGGTCTGGCGAATCACCCAGAACTGATCAAGGCCGCTAAAGCCGGTTTAGATGATCATGGTTTTGGTATGGCATCAGTACGCTTTATTTGTGGTACCCAAGACATCCATAAAACACTAGAGAATAAACTAAGTGCCTTTTTGGGTATGGAAGATACCATTCTTTATTCGTCATGTTTCGATGCCAACGCCGGTTTGTTCGAAACCATTCTTGGTCCAGAAGATGCAATCATCTCTGATGCCTTGAACCACGCTTCAATTATTGATGGTGTGCGCCTTTGTAAAGCGAAACGTTTTCGTTATGCCAACAACAACATGGAAGACTTAGAAGCGCAGCTTATTGCGGCCACAGAAGCCGGTGCTCGCTTTAAGTTAATTGCTACCGATGGCGTATTCTCGATGGACGGCGTTATTGCCAACCTTAAAGGTGTTTGTGATTTAGCTGATAAATACGATGCGATGGTCATGGTTGATGACTCACACGCCGTCGGTTTTGTTGGTGAAGATGGTCGTGGTTCGCACGAATACTGCGAAGTAATGGATCGTGTTGATATCATTACCGGTACCCTAGGTAAAGCCATGGGTGGTGCATCAGGTGGTTACACATCTGGTAAAAAAGAGATTGTCGAATGGTTGCGTCAGCGTTCTCGTCCATATTTGTTCTCGAACTCTTTAGCTCCGGCTATTGTTAGCGCCTCAATCCGCGTTATTGATATGCTTGCTGATGGTGGCGAATTACGTACAACGTTAAAAGATAATGCCGCTTACTTCCGCAATAAAATGGAAGCTGCAGGCTTTACCTGTGCCGGTGCAGACCACGCTATCGTACCTGTGATGTTAGGCGATGCGAAAATTGCAGCTGAAATGGCCGACCGCTTATTAGCACAAGGGATTTACGTTATTGGTTTCTCTTTCCCAGTCGTACCGAAAGGCCAAGCACGTATTCGTACACAAATTTCTGCAGCGCATAGTAAAGCGCAATTGGACAAAGCCATCGATGCGTTCATTCGTATCGGTAAAGAAATGGGCGTGATCTAATTTAAGGCGAGAGTATGAAATCTTTAGCAAAATTAAAACCAGAAACCGGCATTTGGATGACAGACTCACCAATGCCAGAAGTAGGTCCAAATGATCTACTGATTAAAATTAAGAAAACCGCTATTTGTGGTACTGACATTCACATTTACAACTGGGATGAATGGTCACAAAAGACCGTTCCAGTGCCTATGGTTGTTGGTCATGAATACGCCGGTGTCGTGATTGGTATGGGCAGTGAAGTAAAAGGCTTTGCTGAAGGTGATCGCGTTTCTGGCGAAGGTCATATTACCTGTGGGCATTGTCGTAACTGTCGTGCTGGTCGTACCCACTTATGTAACAACACCATAGGTGTTGGTGTCGATCGCACCGGTTGTTTTGCCGAGTACTTGGTGATTCCAGCCTTTAATGCCTTTAAATTACCGGACGAAGTGCCAGATGAATTGGCGTCAATTTTTGACCCATTTGGTAACGCCGTACATACTGCGTTGTCATTTGATTTGGTCGGCGAAGATGTGTTGATCACAGGCGCAGGCCCAATCGGTATTATGGCAGCAGCGGTTGCCAAACACGTTGGTGCACGCCATGTCGTGATCACCGACATCAATGAATACCGTCTAGATTTGGCCCGTAAAATGGGCGCAACACGCGCCGTAAATGTTGCCAATGAAAACTTGCCAGATGTTATGAAAGAACTCGGCATGACCGAAGGCTTTGATGTTGCATTAGAAATGTCTGGTGTGCCATCAGCATTTCACGCCATGCTCGATAGCATGAACAATGGCGGTAAGATTGCCATGCTCGGTATTCCGGGTCAGGATATGGCTATCGACTGGGCGAAAGTGATATTCAAAGGTTTGGTTATCAAAGGCATTTACGGTCGTGAAATGTTTGAAACCTGGTACAAAATGGCGAGCTTGATCCAATCTGGTTTGGACATCAGCCCTATCATTACCCACGAGTTTGGCATTGACGAATTCCAGCAAGGCTTTGATGCCATGCTGTCGGGTAATTCCGGTAAGGTTATTCTTAACTGGGATTAAACCCTCAGCGTATTAAACGCATATAATACAAGGTCGAAACCATCATGTTTCGGCCTTTTTTACTTTTATAAACCGTTATCGATTGTGGATCTACGAGGCTTTATACAGAGTTTTGTTAGGTTGTTTCAACACAGCCAAGCTATGATACAATCGACACAAATGTTCTAAAGGAAATCAACCGTGCACGGCGAACAAAGCAGTTTTAAACATTTGCATATCGATGATGTCTATAACACCTTAGACACAGACAAATTTGTCATTGTCGATATCCGCGACCCACAGTCATTTACCAATGGTCGCATCCCCGGTGCTATCCAATTAAGTAATGAAAATCTTGGTGATTTTTTACGTGATGCAGATTTTGATGCGCCAACCGTTGTCTGTTGCTACCATGGCATTTCCAGCCAACAAGCAGCACAATTTTTAATTGGCCACGATTTCAGTGACGTGTATTCATTAGATGGTGGCTTTGATTTATGGTCACGTAGCTACCCAGATAAAGTTGAGCGCTAAATAATATCAATGCAGCCGTTTGTTAATATCAATCATCAAGCCATGGCAAAAATATTTGCCAGCTACCTAAATAGCATAGGCATTGCCACGCGCGTCACCGATGCGCAAGACGATAATGGCCAACGTGATGGTTATACCCTGTGGTGTGAAGAGCAGCACATGGCGCAAGCGCGCATTGAGTTTGAACAATTCAGACAAAATCCTGGGGCCAGTAAATACCAATCATCGGCTTGGAATAGCGGCGCCTCGGTATCATTGCCATCAAGTGGTAGCTGGCTAACACTCAAAAACAGTTTTATTGCCAACGCCGGCCCGCTCACCTTGATTATTTTTGCCATCTGTTGGTTGGTATATCTTGCCACCTTCGTCGTTTTTGGTGACAGCCTGTATCAACTGGTGCTATTCAATCAGTTCGGTGATATTGAGCAAACGATTTCTCAGCCTTGGCGGTTTATCACCCCTGCGCTGTTTCACTACGGCTTATTGCATATTGCTTTTAACACCATGTGGTGGTGGCAACTTGGCGGTCAAATTGAAAAACAACTGGGCAGTAGCTGGTTAATGGCGATTTTTATGATCTCCGCCATCGTTTCTAACGTCAGTCAATTTTATGTCTCCGGCCCTAATTTTGGCGGCTTATCGGGTGTGGTTTATGCCGTATTTGGTTTTGTCTGGTGGTTTGGTTACTTAAATCCAGGGCGCGGCATCGGTATATCTCAGTCGCTGATTGGCTTTATGCTATTTTGGCTGGTGCTTGGTTTTACCGATTTCATGCCAATTAATGTTGCTAATACAGCGCACCTAATGGGCTTGATCAGTGGCTCATTACTGGCCTTTGTATATAACTACCAAGACTCTAAAGCGAGATAATCTATGCAGCGTTTAAAGCAAGAGTTTCCGATAGGTCTGGATGTCAACTGGGTCAGTGCTGAACATGCACCAACAACCGCCAGACTTAATGATTGGTTGCTTGACCCAACCTCATTAACCGCTCGCCTTAAAGCACAATGTGTTGATTTTAAAGTAGAATTATTGGGTCAACGAATAGAAGCTTGCCAGCCCCATGAGGCCAATGCCGATATTGAGCAAGGTGAACAAGTGCTGGTGCGTGAAGTGGTGTTGTTTTGCGATGCCGTGCCCCACGTATTTGCCCGCAGCCTATTGCCACTTAAAAGCTTAACCGGCGATCAACAGCAATTAGCCAACCTTGGTGAGCAACCGCTGGGTCAAGTCTTGTTCAACAATCCCAAATTACATCGCGAAGTGGTTCAAGTCGCAGAAATAGCCCCGAGTCTGCGGGTATGTGAACTCGCCAACATGCTCGATTTACGCGTCGACCATAACCTTTGGGGACGCAGAAGTTTATTCTATATCGAGCAAAAGCCGTTAATGGTTGCCGAAGTATTCCTACCCGGCGCTAGAGCCTATAAAAAAGCTTAACAAAAGCTAATGATGAACTGAGCAAAAGCCAAATATCCAATTGATTTTAAAGCGAAATAAAAGCGATAGCTTTTAATCGGCTATTCCTTACATCGCCCCCTTCACTCCTACCTATAATGTTACGTGACGGAATCGGCTGGAGAAAATCATGAAGATTACACCCCTAACTCTTGGCTCACTGCTTACAACCTCTTTATTTTGCCTCAACAGCATGGCTGCAAATGTAACCTTCGTTGCGAAAGACAATTCAATCGCGACCAAGTTATGTGTTCATGCGGTATCTAACAATCTAAGCGCAACAAAAACCTATTTGCGCCGAGTTGCTGGAAACGTGGTACGTGATCAAGGCGCACAAGTGCACCTCGCGACAGAGCAAATAAAGTGCAACAACACCAACTTGGTTGAATTCACCGCGCAATACGGTGCAGATAATACCTTTAACTATCTCAACCGACGAGCAAGCTCTAAATATCGAATTGACAATAATGTGGAAATCATTGATTTGAGTAAAACATTGGCGCCAAATACTGTGATCGTGGTTAGTGCCAACTAAAACGGTTCACTAGCTAAAAGGAGTATCTACTTTTTACAAGCACTCTTCACAAGTACTCTTAACAAGTACTGAAAGTAAGCAGTGAAAGTACGTAGTTAAAATACGTAAGTAAATTAAGTAAGTTTATAAACTTACCAAAAAATGGCTAAGTCAGATTTCTTAGCCATTTTTTCTGGATGGTGCGCCAGCCAAACAGCAATAACTTGCACACCTCTTCTGAATAAGCCGCCAGTGCCACATAAAACATTGGTAGTTGCCAGTAAAACGCCACCAGCATTGTCAGCGGAATACTGATTAACCACATGCCAATCGTATCAATATACAAACAGGCTTTGGTTTCACCGCCGGCACGTAACACCCCCATCGCTAGGGTCATATTGCTGATTTTTATCCATGCGCCGAGAGCAATCAACACAAAAATATTTGACGCCAAAGCCAAGGTGCTTTCAGGCATATCATTAAATGGCAGGAAAATAATAGGTTCAAGAATCAACATCACGATCCCCAAAATAAGGGCGACCACAGGGGCTAAGGTGATAAATGAGCGAGCTATCGACCAAGCCTGGTCAAATTGATTGGCGCCCAGTCGCTGTCCGACCATAATCGCACAAGCTGACGCGAAGCCAAAAAACACCGAAATGAACATACCTTCAACCGGTGCCAATAAGCTGATTACCGCCAACTCAGCTGTGCCCATTCGGCCGTAGATCACCTGATAAACAAAGGTTCCCAGCGACCAAACACCAAAACTAAACATCAATGGCAAAACCAACAGCACCAGTTTTTTCCAGGGCTGAAACTGATTAAGGCTTTTTATATCGGCGCTTGATGGTCGAAGAAAATGGCGGATATGTATTAGTACCGCAATCAACAGCAGCATATGGAATAAACGACTCACCGTAGTGGCAATTGCGGCGCCATCGACGCCCAACGCAGCTACACCGAGCCCACCATTGATTAACCAATAGTTAAGCACGATATTAAGGACAATCGCGACCACACTGAGCAACATCGGCAGTTTTACTTCGTTGGTACTGCGCAATGCATTTTCAAATACCATGCTCACCGTAACGAACAATAAGCTGGGCATGGTGATCCACAAATAGCGTTCACCAATGGCGATAACATCCGCATCTTTACTGCCAATTGCCATAATACCGTCGGCATAGATCACACTGGCAATTATGATCGGGCTCAGCGCGACAATGCCAAGCACAATACCCATCAAGATAGAGCGACGTATTTTTTGCTGATTGCCCGCGCCATAGTATTGCGCCGCTAAAATGCCTACGCCCCAAGACAGGCCAGTAACCAAAATCAATATAACGAATTGAATGCGATTACCTAAGCCAACAGCGGCAACCGAGGCATTCCCTAAATGACTCACCATCATGACATCGATCATGCTTAGCATGGTCACCAATGTATTTTGCAGGGATATCGGCCAAGCCAGCTTAAAACTGGACTTCAGCGCCGGTTTATTTAAAAAGGTCATCTGGGTTTATTCGCAATACGGGTTACGTTAATATAGGTAAAAATTTATGGTAAATCAGGGTACATTTTACCTGTTGCAGCTGTGGTGCACTTAGTGAATACGTATGTAGACTAAGCAGATTCAAGCCATATTTATAATGACAATAATAATGATTCTCTGAATCCTAGATATATATGACAGATTTGACACAAAAATGGCAGGCAGTGAAGCTCATAACTCGCATGGATAAGCCAATTGGCACCTACTTATTGTTGTGGCCGACGTTTTGGGCGTTGCTGGTTGCTGCAGATGGTTTCCCTGGCTGGCATTTAACCTTAGTCTTTGCAGCCGGTGTTTTTATCATGCGCAGTGCCGGTTGTGTGATCAATGATTTTGCTGACAGAAACGTTGATGGCCATGTAAAACGCACCGCGCAGCGGCCGTTAGTCAGTGGCCTTATTACCGAAAAACAAGCCATTGCATTGTTTATTGGATTATTGCTCATCGCCTTGATGTTGGTACTTACCTTGTCTTGGCAAACCATTCAATTGTCATTCGTTGCGCTATTGCTTGCCGCCAGTTACCCCTACATGAAACGCTTCACTCACCTACCGCAGGTGGTCCTTGGTGCGGCATTTAGTTGGGGCATGATCATGGCATTTAGTGAAATTAACGGCTCAGTCCCGACTGTTGCTTGGTTACTTTTTTTCGCCAACTTATTTTGGACCGTTGCATACGATACCATGTACGCGATGGTGGACAGAGACGACGATAAAAAAATCGGGGTCAAATCGACCGCCATTTTATTTGGTCGATTCGACAAAATGGCGATTGCTTTTCTACAGCTTTTAACCCTGACTTTGTTGTTTAAAGTTGGGCAACTTCAACAGTTTAATGCATTTTACTATTTGGCACTGATATACGTCACTTTAAGCTTTGCCTACCAGCATCACTTGATTCAGCGTAGAGAGCGTGACAACTGCTTTAAAGCATTTTTAAATAATCACTATGGATTACTGGTGGTTTTATTTGGCATCATCTGTCAGTTTGTGTTTTAACCCTTTTTAAAATTCTCTGCTAGGCTAATAAATAATCACTTATATGTAATAACAATAATAGGGATTGTTGGAACATGGCCAAAGCAAAAATAATTTGCCCTTTTCTCTATCTAATACTCGTCTCAACGTTAACTGCCTGTGGCGGTGGCGGCGGTGGCGGCGGTGGAGGCGGCGGCGGTAACAGTAACACTGCTAATTTAAGTATTGCTAACGATTCAATAACCGGTATTCCTGGTCGAAAGGGTGCAAACAGTCTTAGTATCATTGGTAACGATACGCTTGATAGTAAAGATTTATCGCTTGACGATGTCACAGTGACAGTGAGTTCGGCACAAGCGCCCTTATCCTTAAACAGTAATGCCACCTTAAACGTTAAACCAATGACCTCCGCTGGTGAATATCAGATGGTGTATGAGGTTTGCCTGAAAAGCGACAGCAGTAAATGCGCGCGTGGCGTGGTTACGGTTGAAGTTATCCCCGCGGTGTTTAGTTTAAATTCCGATCAGGCAGAAGATCTTGATGGTGCCTACCCTATTGATAACGTCGTTGATTTGCTCGCCAATGATCAAATCGACGGTGACACCATTGACCCTAATGAAGTAAGCATGAATCTGGTTGTTCCAGATTTTGACGAATTCTTTCAAATACAATCGAACGGTCGGTTGAACTCCCTAGGCGATGTGCCATTAGGCAACCTTGATGTTCGCTATCAAGTTTGTGAAGTCATGAACCCTGAAAATTGTGCCGCAGATAGTGCATTGTTAGGTTTTAACAAAGGCATCTTTATGGATGGCAATGTTGAAGGTATTTGTTACGAAAAATCAAATGGTGAAACCGGTTGTATCGATGGTACCGGACGCTTTACCTGCGAACCGGGCGAAACCATTGCCTTTTTCATTGGTTCAGTGCAGCTTGGCGATAGCATTCCTTGTGAAGGTCGAATTAGCCCTTATGACATAGCCCCTGAATCGTTTTTACCGGTTAGCCTTGTTGAAGTAAGACGCTTTTGGAACGGTTATGCCAACGACAGTTTTCCAGGTCGTGGCTTTAACATTGCGTCAGTTATCTATTCAGTCGATTCTGATCAAAACCCAGAAAACGGTGTCCTTATAACACCCGCGACACACACCAGTTGGCAAAATGTCAGCCTTGATTTATTCAAACCGATGGAAAACTTTTATCGTGACAATGCTTGGCAAAATGCCCGCAACAAGTTAGTTGAAGACAACATCCTAGCCAATGCCAGCGTGGTTCATTACATGCGCTCTGTTGATATTCTCTTAGACAGTGAATCAGAACAAAGCAGCAATTTTGTTGCGACGCAGGTTGAGCAAGATAATGATGGCGATAACACCGTCGATTCACGAGTTTCATTTGATATTAATAACAGCGGTAAATTTGTCGGCCTTTCCGTACAAACCTTAGAAAGTGGCAGCGTCACAGAGCAAGATACCGAAACGGTGAATTTTGATAACAATGGTAATTTATTGGCCGCTACTTATACCAATCTAGACGCTGGCGGTACGATATTGGAAGAGATCCAATCTAACTTTAATGCCGACGGCAATCTAACCCGCTTTGTTAAAAAAGAAAGTGGCGTCACCTTTACCAAAAGGTACACATATAACGCAAAAGGCTATTTAACTAGAGCGATAGAAGACGTTAACACTGACGGTGAAGACGATTATCAGGAAATCTACAATCGTGACAGTTTTGGTAATGAGTTATCGGTTACAGCAGAATTCATCGATCCTGGTACGAATACCGTCGACTATGTCAAAACCTCGACTTTCGACAACAATAATCGTCTGACAAAGGAAGTGTTTGATCACAAGTTCTTAGCGTTTAGAGACTACACCTCAGAGTACAGTTATAACAACCTAGGATTGGTTACCGCATATAGCTTTGATCAACTCAGCGATGGTGTTATTGACGACTCTCGTGCTCAAATCCGCTACGACAGTCAACGCCGTATTGTCGAAGAGTTGCAAACTCATACCGACCCGCAAATACGCATTGCCTATAACTACGTAGGTAATCTGTTAGCGTCAATTCAGGAAGACTTTAATGACGACGGTTCCATAGAACTAGATACCCAGTTTAGTTACGATGACAATGGCTTCATCAGTGGCTTTAGATCATTTGATAATGGTAATTTGGTGAGTTTAGCCAATTATATTAACGATGAATTTGGTAATGCGATTACCGCTGATTTGGATATCCAAGGTGATGGCGTGCTCGATAGACGCTCAACCACGGTAAACGAGAGAGGCTTAGTCAGTAAAACCGAAATAGACTTTAATGCCAACGATGTTATCGATATGAGCATTATGTCGAGCTATGACAATGTCAGCTTTATGACCCGTTACTTAATGGCAACCTATGAGTCGCTATCTAACTAAAGGTAACAAACAACATCAGCGTTAAGCGCTGATGTTTTCCTCGATCAATTGCATAAATGGCCTGCCATAGCGGGCCAATTTTGTTTCCCCAACGCCACTAATCGATAAAAATGCAGTGCTATTGGTAGGTTTGTACTTGGCCATTTCAATCAAGGTTGCGTCATTGAAAACGATAAACGGCGCAATGTCTTCGGCATCGGCAATCTCTTTGCGCAATGTACGAAGCTTTTTAAATAAGCTTTTATCGTAGCTGACTTTCGCTTTACTTTGCTGCCAATAACTCTGACTTTGCAATCGCGGTCTGGCCATCATCAGTGCTGTTTCGCCTTTCAATATCGACCGTGATGCGTTGGTCAATTGCAGCGCTGATTGTTTTTCAATATCCTGCTGCAACATACCGAGGTGGATAAGTTGGCGGATGACATTAAACCAATAACCACGGGTTTTATCTTTACCAATACCAAACGTTGATACTTGATGATGTTTATTGTTGCTCACTTTGTCATTATCGCGACCACGTAGCACATCAATAAGATAATGAATGTCACCGCTTTGCCCTATACGATAGACACAAGACAACACCTTTTGTGCATCGACCGTGCCGTCATAGGTACTTGGCGGGTCAAGGCAAATGTCACAATTACCGCAAGCTTGTTCGGTATATTCCGCAAAATAATTTAATAACACCTGACGACGACAAGTCTGAGCTTCGGCAAAACCAGCCATCGAGGCAAAGCGTTGCAACTCAACATTGACTCTGTGGTCATTGTCATTCTGCATAATGCGCTTTTTCACTTTATCGATATCTTGATTATCAAAAAGAAACAACGCTTCTGCCGGCAAACCATCACGTCCGGCACGACCCGTTTCTTGATAAAAAGCTTCTAAGGTACGCGGTGTATCGTAGTGAATCACAAAGCGCACATTAGGCTTATTAATACCTAGACCAAAGGCAACGGTTGCCACCACAACCCGAATGTTATCTTTGGTGAAACCATCTTGAATAACATGTCGAACCTCAGTTTCCATGCCCGCATGATATCCGGCACAGTTAACCCCTTGTTGCGCTAGCTTTTTGCACAAATTGTCGACTTGCCAACGACTCGAGCAATAAATAATGCCGCTGTCATCTGGATTTTGGTTTAAGTATTCGAGAATCTGGCGCTCGCCATTGTAACGTTCGGTTAGGGTGTAGCGAATGTTGGGACGGTCAAAACTGTCTAAATGCACATAAGGGTTTTGTAAGCGTAACTGGGTAAGGATATCCTTACGGGTAGTCACATCCGCGGTCGCCGTTAGCGCAATGACAGGGGTATAAGGGAAATGCTCTTTAATGCGACCTAATTGGGTATAGGATGGCCTAAAGTCGTGTCCCCACTGAGAAATACAATGCGCCTCGTCAATGGCAAAAAAAGCGATGTGCATGCTTGCCAATGCTTGTAAAAAATAATGGCTAAGCAATCGTTCCGGTGCCACATACAAAGTCTTAATCTCACCACTGGCAATACGCTGCATGGTGTTATTAATTTCTTGTTGTGATAACGAAGAATTGATGTACGCTGCACCGATACCTTGGCGCACTAGGCCATCGACCTGATCTTTCATCAACGCAATCAGTGGTGACACCACCACCGTAAGACCCGGCAATATCGCGGCGGGTAATTGATAACACAGCGACTTACCACCGCCGGTCGGCATCAACACCAAACAATCTCTCCCACTGATTAATTGTTCAATTACCTGTTGCTGACCCACACGAAAACTGTCGAAGCCAAAATACTGGCTTAACATGCTTTGCAGGTCTATTTCATTGTACTGAGTTGATGATGACTGTGGAATCAAAGGAGCATTATTGTTATTGCTTGTATCGCTATTTTACTTAACTGATAGATGCTAAGGTAGGCTTTTTTGAAGTTTATTTTTTTACCTTTTGTATTAACGAGTTAGCCAATGCAATTAACAGATATTTTTAACGAAGTCACCGCCATCTGGAACCAACATATTGCCTTTAATCGCTTGCTTGGCTTTAACATTGTCGCCATGCGTGAAGATTACGCCGAGATCCACTTTGATTGGGACGACAAGCTTATGGGCAATCCGGTGCAAAAAATTCTCCATGGTGGCGTTACCGCATCAGTGCTGGATATGGTCGGTGGCGTTGTTGTCGCGGCGAACTTAATCAGCAATATAAAACAACCGAGTAAAGAAAAAATTCACGACAAATTGACGCGTATGGCAACCATTGATTTACGTACCGATTATTTGCGTCCCGGTCGTGGTAAATCCTTTATCGCCACCGCACGTATTATCCGCCATGGCAGTGAAGTCGCCGTAGCCCGAATGGAGCTGCACAATGAGCGTAATGAGCACATCGCTTTCGGTACCGGTACCGGTACTTACATGGTTTAAACTATTATTGGTGGTTATACAGCCACTCATGCTACACTTCGCGCCCCTTAAAAACACGCACATGGCAATGCACTAATGCAAGCAGCAAACGAAACCAAAAAAGGTGTGATAAACGCCTTATGCGCCTACACCCTTTGGGGTATAGCGCCTATTTATTTCAAACTATTATCTATGGTACCTGCCATGGAAATTTTGGTGCACCGAATCGTTTGGTCATTTGTGTTATTGGTCGCTATTGTCCTGCTCATGGGCAATTGGTCTAAAGTCAGAGCGATTTATCGAGATCGTAAAAAGCTCGCTTGGCTTTTTTTCACCAGTCTTATTTTAGCGGCCAATTGGTTGTTGTTTATTTGGGCGGTGAATAACGACTACATACTAGAAGCCAGTCTGGGCTACTATATCAACCCACTATTTAGCGTTGCCTTGGCCATGCTGTTTCTCGGCGAGCGACTCAGCCGATGGCAGCTAGTTGCGGTCGCATTGGCCATGGTTGGTGTATTGATTCAACTGATCAGTTTAGGCAGCGTACCTTATGTTGCTCTCGGTTTAGCCACATCGTTTGGTGTTTACGGCTTATTGCGCAAAAAAATGCCGGTTGATTCCTTACCAGGGTTATTAATAGAATCGTTCTGGATGTTACCGCTGGGTCTATTGTATTGGGCATTTTTTGCCGAATCAGCGACGTCCAATATGATGCTCAATGACATGTCGTTAAACGTCACCCTTATCGCCGCTGGCTTGGTAACAACAGCACCCTTGCTGTTTTTTACCGCCGCAGCCAAACGCTTGCCATTAACCACCATGGGCTTTTTCCAATACGTCGGCCCGAGTATCATGTTCGTATTGGCAATCACTGTCTATAACGAGCAACTCATTTTCGAGAAAATGCTAACCTTCGCGTTTATCTGGAGCGCCTTGGTAATCTATAGCATCGACTCATTAAAAAAACGCCGTCAACGCAAGCGTCAAGCCAACAGTTAAGGTGACACACGGTTAGGTCATACCCTGTGTTATCTAGCTCATTCAATCGCATATCGGTACGCCGAGTTAACGATTTAATGTCTTTATTCTGGCATAAAAAACGCTCCTGTTTAAAGGAGCCGATTACCTAACATGAATGAATATTCATTAGAGTATTAGTTACGAAGGCGGAAAACTTCCGCTTAGAGCGAATTTCGGCCGTACACACTTTCTATAAAGCTATCAGAAAGAAATTGACCGCTAAAGTTATCCGGTTAGTCAAATGTACGATTAGTAGTTTTTTCTACTTCCCCCTTGTAAGTAGATACAACTGGCACCAAATAGATGTTATGTCAAAAACAAATTTGAAATACCTGTGGTTAATTCTCCTGTCAGTCGTATGGCTAGCAGGTGCTTTTCCGTCTATTGAAAAGTCATCAACCACTCATTCAGTTTCTTACGCAGAAGTTTCTGAGTCGACTGAAACCAGTGTTTTTGATATCAAACAAAATCCAACTCTATACATTTATCCAACTCATTTATTCTGGCTTTCTTTACTGATAGACAACTTTTTTGATAATTCTGACTATCAAATTCCACCTTGGCCAGAACAAAGTCTATTTAGTACATTTATTAAAATCATCTCCTATCAACAAAACATAGCTTCGCTTCGCCTTATTTTCTTTATCAATTAATTGTTTCTCCCAGCACTTCTGCTGGCCACACTTATTGGAAGGAAAATAATGGAACTTTCTTTTAACGCTTATTCGCAAATATTTATTTGGTTAGGTTTTTTATTTCTCGTTTATCTTTTTCGAGTTTTTTATAAATTAGCCAAGAAACAGAAAGGTGTTGCATTAGCGGCAGGCTTGTTTTTACAAATGTTCTTACCTGACCCAAAAGTACAACACACTATTGAATTTATCGCTGAGAAAAAAGAAACATCAGGGAAAGCTCAATCTGACAAAAGATCAAAAACAGAAGGCGACTAACCCCTCAAAAGTCACCTTGTTCACCCCAGAAAACATCAATTATATCTCTAGCCTACTGACGCCTAAGATAACGGGCCGCAGTGCAAGTCTAGCCCTTGGTAATCACACTAATTCAAACCATTAGCAGTAGCGCTGAGCATAGTATCCTCTTTGGATAATACTGATCCGCTTATTTGGATCTCAGCATGCTTCCATGCGGCCTCAAATCGACGTTCCACACTCTTTGCTTCTTCAGTTTTACCTTGCAAAATTAACGCTTCTGAAAGTCCGCGAAGGGCCCAGCCATTTTCTACCATTATCTCTAGGTCTCGTTGATAGGTTGCCTCCGCGGCGGCAAATTCACCGGCATCAATTTGTGCAGCACCCAATGCATGTCTCACCGGAAAGTACCACTCTGGTGGTTCCGTATAGGGCAACGAATCTTCCATCTCTACAGCTGTCTTGTATACGGATATTGCAGTTTGCAGATCCCCTGCGTTTTCAGCAATCGAGGCTGTTAACACCGTCTCAGCAATTTCCAAAAGAATTGGTGCACCCTCGCGATTAAAAAAACGAAGTGTTTGAATGTCCGGCATACTTCGCAGGTCAGCTAATTTTGCTAGTTCTTGTTTTGCCATTACTTTATCATTCATCCCAACAAACGCTTGTCCTCTTGCGTAGTGCCAAATTCCGCGAGCGTAAAGTAAATCCTCTGCGGGTTCAACTGTGTCGAGGATCCCTTGCCAATCAGCAAATCTAACTTTTGCATACAATGGCTGCGAATAATAATGTTGTGCTACCGCCATGCCTGGGGCACGAAGCAATTCTTCAGTTAAAGCAGCGGCTGTGCCATCAGCTAATTCATAGGCTTTGCTTTTCCAACCACTAATGGCGGCTGTAACCCAACCAAAGTGCCAATTGTGCGGAATGTAACCAGCGAGATATATTGGACTATTCGATCTACAATTCTGAATAAACTCATCATCTGCTGCTGTAGCCAACATGTTATTCAAAGTCGCGTCATGGTAACGCCCTACTCTCATATATATATGAGCAGGCATATGAACTAGATGCCCAGCTGCTGGGGCAAGTTTTGCGAGCGTATCTGCATAGGGTTCTGCACGCTCTGGGCTTGTCGATTGCTCCACCGCATGAATATATAAGTGAATCGCGCCAATATGATTTTTATCCAGCGCTAAAGCAGTTTCTATTGTATCGGTAATTTCTTTGGTCCAAGGTCGTGTTATACCTTCTGCATCCCAATAATCCCAAGGGTGTACATCCATCATCGACTCGGCTGCAAGCGCAGCAATATGGGCATCTTTCGGAAAGGCGTTCATTACTGAGCGCATGCCATCTGCGTATGCTTCATTGAGTGAGTTTCTATCGTCCGGCTCTACTTCTAAATAGCGTAGCTGCAGCGCTTCGATGAGCATTTTTTCCTTGGCACTCACGTTTGCACTCAGTTCTTTAGCCTTTTTAGCCAAAGCAAAAGCGCCAGGAGCATTGGAGGCTGCCATATCAGCATTCACATTTGGCCCTAATACTAACGCACTGCCCCAATAACACATGGCACATTCTGGGTCGTAGATAGATGCTTCGTTGAACGCAAAATCAGCTGCTGCGTGATTAAACGCATAAGATAATGCAAGTCCTTGATTAAAATACTGTTGTGAAACCGGAGATTTGGTTGTAATCGGAAAGTTCACATCACCTAAACCACTAAACAATGGTTGACGCCAATTGTCTTCAGCAAGTTCTAAATCTGTTTTCTTTTCTGCAACGTTTTCAATACCATTGCTGTCAACACTACTATCACAGCCGACCAACACAATTAGCGCGAAAAACGCCAGTTTCAATCGGAATTCAAATAATATTCGCATAATTTTAGTCCTTTTATATTTGAGTCATCTTTCGCATCAAGCTGCTAACATTTGCGAATCCATAACTCGCTTACTTAGTCGAAATGTTATGAATACAATCGGAATTATTGCCCCACCCCAACTGTTCAATTATTGACCAGACATCTATTAATGTAAATATTAATGACTCTAAACTTCATTGGGTACCTAACAATTTAATAGTGCGCGATTTGCGCATTTTCCTGAATATAGGGGAAACTTGTTTCAGTTGTATGTTTGTACAGTTTCTATTGAAAATAATTATTTGAAATGTAAATTCTTGGTTTTAAGGGGACTATCGATACTTCTCAGTAACATGACTCGAATAATTTAGTAGAAAATATATGGGAAAAAATTTTAAATTAATTTCCGCTTTGCGTATAGACAAGTAATAAAAACGAAATAGTAAAACTTCCGCTATCGTATCATTGCTGTCTTAATCGCTAAGTCTCTCAAGGTCTGCTTCTGGCACAAAGCGGAAATAATTAGTTTCAAGTGATCTGACCCCTTGAAGCACGTATTGGCAATCACCGTCTATAACGAGCAACTCATTTTCGAGAAAATGCTAACCTTCGCGTTTATCTGGAGCGCCTTGGTAATCTATAGCATCGACTCATTAAAAAAACGCCGTCAACGCAAGCGTCAAGCCCACAGTTAAGGTGACACACGGTTAGGTCATACCCTGTGTTATCTAGCTCATTCAATCGCATATCGGTACGCTGAGTTAGCGATTTAATGTATTTATTCTGGCATAAAAAAAGCTCCTGTTTAAAGGAGCTTTTTACTATGTAGAAATCGGATGCTAGTGAGGTGAGACAACACGGCCAGCACCGTGAACGTCATCATTGCCTGGCTTACCAAGATCGTCCGCTAAACGACGCATTTCTTTCTCAACGTCATTTGGCGACATATCACCACCATTTGCACTGATGATAAGAGCTGCAACACCAGCGGCGTGAGGCGATGCCATTGACGTACCGACAGACCAGTACCATGAACCATTACCGCCGGTGCTAAACACGAAGTCAAACACATAACAAGGACGGGTAATAAAACCAACAGTACAATCATCAAAACCACCTGGCATAAACGCACTGCTGTAATCGCCGCCTGGAGCAGAGAAATCAACCAATGATTGACCATAGTTGGTGTAAATCGCTTTGTGATCCAAGTTGGTGTATGAATCCATTGCCCACATCATAGGGCCTGTTGCCGAGATGCTTAATACCGCAGGAAGCTCTGCCGGTAGTGCAATCAACGAGTCAGCATGGTCAT
This sequence comes from Thalassotalea sp. HSM 43, assembly GCF_004752005.1. Classification (NCBI taxonomy): domain Bacteria; kingdom Pseudomonadati; phylum Pseudomonadota; class Gammaproteobacteria; order Alteromonadales; family Colwelliaceae; genus Thalassotalea; species Thalassotalea sp. HSM 43. The sequence continues at coordinate 1,513,733 of NZ_CP038493.1, forward strand.
AATCAACACCATCATTACCCGCGGCAGCAATTAAGATAACACCGTTGTTACGAGCGTATTTTGCCGCTTTGCCGTATGCGTTCTTAAATTGGGCAATACCGTCTTTACCACCTGGTGCAAAACGGATGTCATCACTGATGTCTTCTGGCGTGCCTTCAACATCGTAATAACCATTTTTACGGATACTCAAACCCAAACTCATGTTAATAACATCAACATCGTTTTGCGCTGCGTAAACCATTGCCGCCATGGTGCCATAACTGTCACCTGAGCCAGTGTATGCTGATAATACTTTTAAAATCACCAATTCAGCTTCCGGTGCAACACCTATGGTACCAAAACCATTATCAGCGGCAGCGATCGTACCTGCAACGTGGGTACCGTGGTTACCGACTTCACCGGCGTAATCAAACCAGTCTTCATCGGCAATAAATGAACGGCTAAGGCTGTAATTGATATTCGGTGATAAATCTGGGTGAGACGCGTCAGCGCCAGAATCTAGAACCGCAACTCGTACGCCTTGACCTCGGTGACCCGCTGCCCAAGCTTGTTGAGCCGACACCGCATCATGCCCCCATTGCAAACCGAAAAAGAAGTCATCTTCTTGTTGTTGCATATCCATCGCTTCATTAGACGTTAAGGTCATATCCGCCACAGGCAAAGACGAGGTGTCCATCTTTGGTACAAAGGTAGATACATTTGGCACCAAACCTAAATCCGCATCCATTGCTTGTTGGTGTGTATCAAACGAGACCTTACAAACACCAATTTCTGCTAAACAATCAACAACCTGACCACCTTTGGCGGCGACTTGTTTTTCAACCTTGTTGGCATCGAAGTGTTTGTTGGTAGAGTATAGGTAAGAGCCTGCAATAGACGGTGTAGACACAGCCGCTAGCATAGCTATCGAGATAATCTTAGTTTTCATTTTAACTTCCCTAATATTGTTATTTTCAACGGATAATGAATCACCATTACTGAATCAATTAGACCCATTAATTCAGTACCTTACGGTGTTCGTTGAGTTTTATTTTTTACCAAATTAAGATCTCATACTGCCGAGATATTACTTTTGCAAAGATATTGGTATAACAAATAAAGTGAAGAGAAGTGAAAAATTGATTAAATATTGCACAAAAATCCTAACCGGTATTTCGTAACATGGTATTTACAAACGCAATAACGAATGACATAGCTTATAACCAAAAGATTAATCGTGTTGTGATGCAAATAGACAGAGTTAATCATCTATTAAGATGGTGCCGCAGGATTTAACCGTTACCATCTGTTGATTATGTATTTTATCGAATAACTTGTCGTCATCGACTTCAATGATGGCGATGGACTTGTGATACCAGACATCTGCTAACACCACGCCTGACACCAATAATGAATCGGCATGTTGCACAATGATTGCCGCCGGTGCTCTATCAAAACTGACTAAATCCAACAACACTAAACCGGTATGTGTCGAGCCAATACAACTTGGGAATACCAGCACTTTGCCGGCAATATTTTGTTTAAACAGTTCATGATGCGCATCACGAACTTCCGCCCGTTTGCTTGGCAACATATTCGGTACTTTACACATAGACGCGGTAAAGTTGATGGGCTGTTCGGTCACCAGCGCTGGTGCGCGAGCTTGTCCAGGGACGATAGCTTTGCCTTGAATTTTTTGCATTACTGCTCCACCACGCCACACGCCGCCAGCACATCATGCAGATCACCGTAGCGTGTACCTTCCAAATAGTAATAAAGCTTACCCGACGGGGTTAACACCTCTTTATTACCGATGCTAATACGCAAACTCAATCCGGCCAATGGACAATGCTCTAATACCTCAACACCAGCGTCGATTACTTGTTGATATAATTCACTTTGCTCAAACTCTCTAAGTGCTTGCGGAATCAAATGGAACAAAGTGCGTTTTTTAACTTTTTTGCCGACAAAGTACGGCGCGATTTCCATGGTTTCTTGCAAGGTCATTTGCGGACAACCGAAAGCAATGATTTTTGCATCCTGTTGAATCTCCTTAGCACTGCGCACTTGCGTTAAATCATCTTGGCTGATGGTCACGCTTTGTTCAGGCTGCTGACCGGCAAACGCGGTTTGCTCATCACTCGCTTCAGGGGTTAAACCAATGACATGAAATAAGCTAACACCGCCGCTTGAAGCCATGGCAGCGCCCATGTTTTTTAATTGATCATCAGTAAACGGGTAGTAATCGAGTACCGGTACCTTATCGACGGCAATTTTGCCGATTAGAAACCCTAACGCCGGCGCGTCCATAACGTCAATATCAAGGTTTATCTTTACCTGTCCACGGCGATTTTCATCCAATAAGTAACCAAACTCAGGCGTTAAACCAGTCACCGCCTGACAAATATCGACCATAATCGAATTGCGATTTGAACGTGCGCCAATCACCGAGTTTGCATAGATAATCGCCGAGCTTTCAGCCCAACCAAGAACATCACCAAATTCGGGAATGTTGTCATAGCGATAACAAACACAAGAGTAATTGGCGATGATGCCTAAGGCTTCTAACTGTTGTTCATGCCATTGCTGTGATTTAAAGATCAATCGATTTTGCGGTGTATAGTCATAGCCCGGCCGTGGATTTAATGTGGTAGGGACTTTGACTTTAATGCCAGCGCTAACCAACTGCGAAATGATTTCATAGTACGCGGTGTAAAAGAATATTTTAAAACTTCCGGTTAAATGTGCGCTTTTAATTGGCACCAAACGGGGCGCATTAAATGCTTTACCATAATTCACTAGAGTAAGCAGACACTTAGCCATTTCAGGGCCTTCACTGCCATCAAGAATCGCCTGTTGTTGTTCTGTTAGCTGCATTGTTGCTGCTCATTTACGTAGGGTTGCCATTGGCCATGCTTAAATTCAAAACAACTCCCGACCGGTAAATCGAGTTGAAACTGCGCACATCGCGTTAAGTTATTTGCTAGATGGCCAAGTTGTTCAATATCAAGCATTAAGATGTTGCTGGGTTTGGCTAAAAACTCACCGGTTTCTTCGCTGGTAAATACCCGCCAGCCACTGTCTTGATTAGAAAAGGGCTTTTCACGATACGCAAGTCGCGCAACATTGTCATTGCTGACCAATTTCGATATCAAAAAAAATTGTTGGCTCATTATCAATCCTCGTTACGCTGTCGTTGCATGCGTCCCGGCAAAGGCTTGGCTTTGTGTTGTGACATAATCGACCAACGGTGCTGTAAACGTACTTGCTCATTCTTACGACGTAACAGCAAAATATCGCCAAACTGCAACAATACCGCTTCACTTTGGCTTGGCCTAAAAAAGACAAAATCATCAACGTCAATTGGCTGCTTGCTATCGACCATCATAAATTGTTGATTTGAGCTCAAGCCATATAAGTAATTGCGCATCAGGTTTGGATACACCGCTTTAGCCAGCCAGCGACCACCGTACAAAAACAACGTATCTTTGTATTTTTCCGTCCACTGACAATACTTGTCAGGCACAAAAGGAATGCTGATGCCTTTTAATCGCTTTAACACCTGAGTAGCAATAAAACAGGCACATTGATACTGGCGCAGTCCGGCCAAATCAAAGTCTGTCGGTTTCAAAAAAATCGAACCCACCGATATTTCATTGGTACACGATTGTTGGTGCATGGCATGAGTGGTACTGCCGCCGCCGTTGAATATCAGCTCTTCACCATTGAGCAGCAAGGCATCAATAAATTGTTGGTATCGTTGTTCTGTTTGAGCGAATGCTTTTTCTACAGACATAAACGGTCGAGGCGCTTTTACCACATGCGCGTCATACCCCATCAAGGCGGTGAGTTTGACGTGCTTCTTATTTTGATTCACAAACGCCTGCAATTGTTGCAGTTGCTCAGGTTCACCAAGACCGCCACGATGCATGCCTACATCAATTTCGATGGCAATTTTAAAGCACACATTGTACTTACGGCCTAACATCAATAGCTGATCAAGGCGCTGCTTACTGTCTATCAACCATTGGATTTGCGCCAGCTTTGGCAACTGCTCATGTTGCGCCAAGTATTTAATGATGTGCTCGACACTATTACTTGGTAATGGCTTACCCATCAAGATATCGGCATTTTCAAAAGCGTCGAGAATTTCCAACACAAATGGGGTGTGAAAACACATAAAGCGGCGACAATCGAGTTGTTCACCCAAATACGCTAACAAATCGAGACATGGTAATGACTTAACCACCAATCGCAAATCTTTGCCGTAAGTGGCCGCACGTACTTTTTCAACATTAGCATCAAGGACATCCAAATCAATGAACAAACTTGGGCTATTTACCGCCGCCACTTTCAGACATTTTTCATACTGCTGATATTGATTACTCATATCCACTCTTCTCTGACCAACAACATATTATTGGCTCACCCGTTAAATATCAGACTATACTTTATTGTACATATATACAATTTAAGATTGACTTGTCTCGAACAATAGTTCAATTTACTTTGAAACAGCATAGCCTTCTTACTTATAACAGACGAGCTTTTTGTTGAAGCAAAAAGTTATAAAGATTGGGCTTGTGTACAAATTCATATTCGGTCACTATGCGCCAATCATCGCTGTTAACATTTTATTAACATAGTGGAAATTTACGGAGTTTTAAATGAAGTTTCCAGAACAAGGTCAAGACACAGGAACAGTACTCACTAAATTAGAGTTAATGAAGAGTGAAGACCTGCCTTGGGAAGAAGGCAAAGTATTCGCCTATGTATATGATGCTGGCCCACAAGCGATGAAGCTTATAAAAGACTCATTTAGTCTGTTTTTAACCGAAAATGGTCTTGACCCAACGGCGTTTCCAAGCGCCATGCAACTGGAGAAAGAAGTCATCGGTATGGCCATTGATTTGATCAATGGTGGCGATAAAGCTGAGGGCAGTTTTACCTCCGGTGGTACTGAATCAATTATATTAGCGGTCAAATCGGCGCGAGACTTTGCCAAAGCAGAACGCAACATTAGCGAACCGGAATTGCTATTACCGGAAACCGCTCACCCAGCCTTCACTAAGGCCTGTCAGTACCTAAAAATTAAGCCGGTCGTGGTTAAAGTTAATGAACAAAACTTTCAAGCCATTGGCAGCGAAATGGAACAAGCAATTAACGATAACACCATCATGATGGTGGCATCGGCACCGGGTTACGGCCATGGTGTTATTGATCCCATTAGTGAGTTAGGTCAGATCGCTCTCAAGCACGACATTCTATTTCACGTCGACAGCTGCGTTGGCGGTATGTACTTACCGTTTGCTAAACAATTAGGCTTCGACATTCCCGATTTTGATTTATCGGTGCCCGGAGTGACATCAATTTCCATGGATTTTCATAAGTGGGGATATGCGGCAAAAGGTGCGTCAGCGGTGATCTACAAAGACGGTGCCAAGATGCGCAGCTATCAAATTTTTGCTTGGTCAGGCTGGACCGGTTACTCGGTGATAAATCCAACGGTGATGTCAACCAAATCCGCCGGACCGATCGCTGCGTGTTGGGCAATTCTCAACCATATGGGCAAGCAAGGTTACTTAGATTTGGTGCAAAAGAGCCAAACCGCTGCCAACAAAATCATGGACGCCATTACCAACGACATTGAACCACTGCGACTTATGGGTGAGCCAAAAGCAAACTTATTTGCCATTACATCCGACACGGTCGATATATTCGCGCTAGCCGATGAAATGAAAACTCGAGGTTGGTACATTCAACCCCAATTTGGTTACTCATCATCTAAGGGCAACGTACACCTGTCGGTAGGCGCGCATAATGCAGATAAAGCCGATGAATTTATTAGCGATCTAAAAATGATGACAGCCAAGCTGGTGGCCGAACAAAAAGGCCCATCAATGCAACAGTTACCCGATGACATCGCCGAACTGGTGGCTAACCCTGATGAAAGATTACTGGAAAAGCTCAGTGAACTTCTTGGCTCAGACGGCACCAACTTACCGGAGCGTATGGATGCGGTAAATAACGTGCTTAACCTGATGGAGCCAAAGCTTAGAGACAAACTGCTGGCCGACTTTCTTAACCAACTGTATTCAAGCGCCGATAAGAGTGTATTTGAAGGAGTGAAAATTCCTAAGATTTATCGCCTTTACCGTTATTTCAAAAAACTGTTAGGCTACAGTGATAAATAATAACAAGACGTCATCATGCAATATTTGAAAGAAAACTATCGTTGGCGAATATGTCTGGTGCTGTTCGTCACCGTGTTGGTTGGTTTTTACGACCGCTTAAATATCACCTTTGCCATCCCCTTAATGGCGCAAGAATATGGCTGGAGCGATCAGCAAGTTCGCGATAACGGCTCTTTGCTAATGGGCATATTCTATTTGGGTTATGGCTTAGCCAATATCTTTTTAACCCCAATTGCCAGCCGTTTCGGCCCACGCAAAACCTTACTGGTGGTTATTGTGTTATGGAGCCTGTTTACTGCGCTGGGTGCGTGGGTAAGCCAATTTATGATGCTGCTCATCGCCACCCGAGTATTACTTGGCCTCAGTGAAGGTGTGCATTTTCCGATGATGGCGCAACTCACCAAAAACTGGTTCGCGTTGCATGAGCGTGCCAAGGCGAACAGCATATGGGTCAGTGGTATATTCGTCGCGGTATTAACCGCACCGCTGTTATTGGTGCCAATGATGGCCAATTTTGGCTGGCGTTCGGGCTTTGTCGTACTGGCGTTAATCGGCCTAGTGATCTCCTTACCTTTGGTTTACCTAACCATTCAAGACAAACCCGCGCAACATAACAAAGTCTCATCACAAGAACGGCAATACCTAGCCGACCATCATGATTACGAAGATGGACTCACCGATAATTCGCTGCTTTGGCAAGTCATGACCAAACCTGGCTTTTTGTTATTGATGGCGATAGGTATCTGCAACAATATTGTCGCGCTCGGCGTCTCAAGTTGGTTACCGACCTATTTTGCCACCGAAAAAGGCATCCCATTTAATGACATCGCTTGGTTGGTTGCCACCCCCTATGTATTTTCATTGTTCGGTATTGCGCTATGGTCTTACCTTGGCGACAAACACAATAAGCGCACCATAGTAGCCGGGGTTGGTTATTTTATGTGTGGCATCATGCTGTATTTGGCCTTAGACAGCGACACTATATGGCAAGTGGCGTTATTGTTTTCTGCTGCGGTATTTTTTATCTCGTCTTACAACGCCTGCGAATTTGCCATGGTACAACGGCTGTTACCGAAACATAAGGTTGCCACAGGCGCTGGTATTTATAACGGCTTAACCACCATGATTGGTGGTGGCTTAGGACCGGTCATTGTCTCGCCAATCATAGGCGATGGCGAAGGCACTTGGATTGTATCTGTGGTGTGTGCCATTAACGCCTTAATGCTCATCGCCGTTTATCGCACAGTTAAATATTAAGGTACAGCCATGACACGTATCATCTACCCACAAACCAACCCTAATGAAACCGAACAATTAATCATTAGCCGCGGCCAAGGTGCGTATGTTTATGATGATAAAGGCAAGCAATACATCGAAGGACTTGCTGGTTTATGGTCAACATCTTTGGGTTATGGCAACGAAGAGCTTATAGAGGTCGCCAATCAACAAATGCGCGAGATAGCCTATACGCCGATGTTTGCCGGAAAAAGCCATAACATAGGCATTGAGCTCGCTGAAACGCTCTCAGACATGCTACCGATGGACGATGCGCGGATATTTTTTGGTAACAGCGGCAGTGATGCCAATGACACCCATTTAAAATTATTACGATATTATTTTAATGTCATCGGCAAGCCAGAAAAGAAAAAGGTGATATCACGGCATCGTGCCTATCATGGTGTCACTATGGCCGCATCATGTTTAACCGGCTTACCGGCGTTTCATCAGCATTTTAATTTGCCCATTGACGAGCTCAACATCTTACACACCGATTGCCCACATTATTATCGCAATGGCTTGCCCGGTGAATCCGAAGCTCAATTTTGCCAACGCTTGGTCGATAATCTTGAGCAACTCATTTTAACCGAAGGCCCAGACACTATCGCCGCGTTTATCGCAGAACCCATAAATGGTGCCGGAGGTGTGGTGCTGCCACCACAAGGCTATTTTGATAAAGTGCAGGCCCTGCTAAACAAATATCAAATATTTTTTATCTGTGATGAAGTGATTACTGGTTTTGGCCGAACCGGTCATGATTTTGCCAGTCGCGCCTTTGACATTGATGCCGATATGATGACCTTGGCCAAAGCCTTATCCTCGTCATACTTACCTATCAGCGCCGCTGCCGTGAGCGCTAATATTCACGAAACAATTCGCGAGCCGGCCAACAAAGTTGGCGCATTTGCCCATGGATATACCTATTCTGGTCACCCTGTTTGTGCAGCAGTTGCATTAAAAACCTTGCAAATTTACGAACGTGATCAATTATTTATACATGCAGGACAATTAGGGTGCTATTTTCAACAACGCCTAAACGAGCTCATAAAATTTGAGTGTGTTGGCGAAATCCGCGGTATGGGATTAATCGCCGGGCTAGAAATTGTCAGTGATAAAGCGAACAAAACTGCTTGTGCAGAGCTCGCCGCTAACATCGCTGCCAGATGTCTTGAAAATGGTCTGATCCTGCGACAAGTATACGGTAATACGCTGGCTTTATGCCCGCCTTTGATCATCAACAAATCACAGGCGGATGAGATAGTCGATAAGTTAACGCTGTCAATTGAACAAACGTTAATTCATCGCTAACTGGCCAGCATGGTATAACGCTACCGTACAAAAATAATTGGTATCAGACATAAAGGAATTGTCATGAAAACCTTGTTAAAGTTACTGCTTGCGATGATGATCATGTTGGTCATTGTCATATACGGCACCTTATCAGGTTCGAACGTGAAACTTGACGGTATCGAATTAGTTAAAGGCGCAAAGCAGGACATTGAAATCCAATTTGATGCGGCGCAACGACCATTCGTTTACGCTGACTCTCTCGACGACGCCCTGTTTGCGCAGGGGTACTTGCATGCTGCCAATCGCCTTTGGCAAATGGAGATGTTTCGCCGTGCAGGCTCTGGTCGTCTAAGCGAACTGCTTGGTAAGGATATGATCGCCACCGACATCGAATTGTGGCGCCTTGGTATTCCTAAATTAGCACAAAAATTACAAGCCAACGCCAGTGATGTGATGCAACAGCGTGTGCAAGATTACATCAGCGGTATCAACAACTTTATTTATGCTAACCCAATTCTGCCACCCGAGTTTTTATTACTTGGCTCAAAGGTATCTCCATGGCAAGCGGAAGATGTCTATGCAGTCGGCGCGTTAATGGCATTTCAAAGCGGTAATAATTTTCGCAACGAGTTGTTGCGCATGGCCATATACAATGAAGTGCAACCCGAGCTTGCGCGGATGTTCCTTACTCATGACGGCAACAAGCAAGAATTCCCATATGTTATGCCGATCCCCGCAGCCAATCATAATATCGTAGATACGGTCGCCAGACTCGATAACACCGATGCCAACGAAAACCCTTTAATGCCAAGATTTGCTTTTGGCTCAAATGGCTGGGTGGTTAGCCCCGAGAAAACCGAAAATAAACGAGCATTATTTGCCTTTGATTCTCATGATTCCTTGGGCCTACCGAACTTATTTTATGAAGTGCATTTGTTTTTTAACCTCAATAACCAACCTCGACAAATACGGGGTTGGTCTGTAGCAGGGCTACCTGGGGTGATTAATGGCTTTAATGAACACATTGCTTGGGGCTTTACCAATATTGGTGATACCCAAGATGTATTTGTCGAAACTCCGCATCCAGAACAAGCCTTTACCTACAAAGACGGAGAAACTTGGTATAAAGCCGACACCGAGCAAGTCAGTATCAAGGTCAAAGGCGAGCAGAAGCCAACCAAGGTGACGTTAGTTAATACTTTAAACGGCGTGTTAATCGCCGAAAACCCGTCGTTGTCATTACGCTGGACCATACAAGATATTGGTGACAAAGGCTTAGACGCTATTTTGCAGTTTAACCTTGCTCGCAACTGGCAGGAATTTAACAAGGCCTTGGATCAGTTAGCCGCGCCATCGTTAAATGCCACGTATGCCGATACCAAGGGCAACATAGGTTTTCGTACCGCAGGTGTATTACCACTTAGAGGTGAAGGGGTCGGCTTAGTGCCACTCGCTGGCGACATCGCCGAAAATCGCTGGCAAGGCATGGTAAAAGAACAAGATATGCCACGTATTTATAACCCCAAAGCCGGATTTATTGCGGCCGCCAATGCGAGGGTTAACGCCGAAGGTCAAGGTGTCTTGGTATCCGCAGATAACGCCGCACCGTATCGCATCCAGCGTATACAATCGGTCTTGCAGGATAAACAGCAGCTCACCTTAACCGATATGCAAACACTGCAAGTTGATTACTTTGATACGCAAGCACAGTTATTGTTACCAACCATGCTTGCCGACCTCACGCCGAGGAAGTCTACTGCTCATATTGGCGCACAACGCTTATTAAAACGATGGCTAGAACAACCTACTGCCGATAAAGACAGTGGCGCCGCATTGGTGTTTCAGCTTTGGTATAAGCAACTCGCTAACGATTTATTAGCGAGTCGATTACCAAAACCGCTACTCAATAAAGTATTAAAGAAAAGTTATTTGGTAAATCACACTCTGGATCAATTGCTACTATCTGAGACAGAGCATTTATGGTGGCAAGATAAGCGCAAAAAGTTTGTATCTGATGCATTCACTACAGCGGTGAAAAGCCTGGTCAAAACACAGGGTCAAGATCCACTAAAGTGGCGTTTGGGTAATATGCATACCGTAAAGCTTAATCACGAATTAGGTAAAGCGATATCCGTTTTAGACCCTATGTTTAATTCTGACAGCCAGCCAATGTCCGGCTCAACCAGTACCGTTGGCCGAGCCAATTATGATTATTTAGGCGACCTTAAAGTCAAGCATGGTGCTACCGTCAGGGTTGTTGCCGAAATGGCTGATGACATTACCGTCAAATCAATCATGCCCGGTGGGCAAAGCGGTCATCCCATGTCAGCACATTATGATGATCAATTTACTCAATGGTTGAATGGCGAGTTGACGGTTATTGAAGAGCCTCAGCAACAAGCATCAATGAGCTTATTGCTTAAGGCATACAACTAATTTAATTCGCTAGACGCTAATGAGTTTGTTTTTCAGCGGCGCGTTTGGCCTTATTAATACGTTCGATTAACGCTGGGTGAGTACTGAAGTACTTGCCCAAGTTATCCTCATCAGCAGCATCGCCCTGTTGCTCAAATAAGCCTTGCATCGCCTTAGCAAAATCATCCGCCGAGCGATCCAGTCGGTCTAGTCCTTCAAGGGCAAAGTCATCGGCTTCAGCTTCTAAGTCACGAGAAAAGTTATTCTGAATTACCGTTAATGCGGTACCCGAGAATAATTCAGCCATGCCTTGTAGATCACCAAAGAAATACGATAACAACAAAGTGGTCGCTAACGATTCAGCCATCGCTTGCATACCATGACGATGTTCAACATGAGCAATTTCATGCAGCAATATCGCCGAGATAACTTGCGGTTGTTCTGCAAATAAATTAACCAAGTCATCAGTAACAACGATGGTGCCACCAGGTAAAGCAAAGGCATTTGCACCAAACGCTTCACTTTTGTAAAAGCGCAAATCATAAGGGTATTGATTGAGTTGCAATCGCTGCAACATATAATCAAAATCATCGTTTATAAGCCGCTGTGTTTGCTCGCTGATTTCAGTTTCATCAAGAACGTGTTCGGCAATAAACTCTATCGATTCTTGGTCAACATTGTGCAAGAACGACACCGGTAAAATATGCGCCACTGAACGCGCTGCACCCGGTACCACAACATTTATCAACAGATAAAATAATATCGGCACCAAAACAAGCGCCGGCAGCCAATATCGCTTGCTACGTTCGAGTTTATCAACCAGGTGAAATACGCTGTTTTTTTGCTCGAGTAAAAAACGGCACACCGGATCGTCTCTATCCAAGCTAATGTGATTGCCATCACTCAACAGCACATCACAAGGAATGCTGCCAAGCGGCTCCGACACCTTCAGGTTTTGATATTCGCTTTGATAAATCGTCTCGCTATTGTCCGTATCTAAGATCACTAATTGCTCATTTTCGATGCGTACCTTAACGTCGCGCACAGCATCCTGTCCGCGACTCATTAATTTACCGTTGCCGTGTAATTGCATAGTTAACCTAACGCAACATCAACATCAAAAACATTGGCAACTTCATCACCAATAGCGGTGGTTTGCTCGCCAATTTCATCAATGACTTCGCTACGGTTATCTACCGCCATGACGCCGGTGTTATCGACGGCATAGTTAACCATACGGATTTTGGTCCAAGGATAAGCCAAGCCAAAGCTACAGATTAACGCAATGATATTGGTTAGATAGATATAGCACAGGCCATTAAAGCTAAAGGTAGAGCCAAAGTTAGCAACGCCTTGCAAGAAGGTACTTTCAAAAATATGGTTGCGTACACGAGCCTTATAGAAGGCACGCACAATGGTAAACGCCAACAGGTATACGGCAAACGTCGCAAACGTCATGATATTCATCGCTTGCTCGCTGACACTGGCATCTGGTGCCACGGTGCTAACCACAAACATTGCCACAGCAAAAATGATGGCAAATAAAATACCCGAGATAAAACTGGCGACAAAATATATTTCGCCAGACAATTCGGTACTAAATGCTTTGTTGCCGTATTTGGTGTTATTGACTATGTATTGATCCATATTCTTCAATACCCACGGCATGGCCAGATACAAGGTAAATATCGACGCAAATGGCAACACCACACAATACAGCAAGGTTTGCCAATAGGTGCCGGTGTAATCGAAACGCACATTACGATAACTGGTCATGCGCATTTTAAAACGCAAACTTGAGCAAATTAGAAACGGCGTTAAAAACACCATCACCGCCATAAAACCAAACATAAATTCAGGTGACTGCATGCTTAGCCAGTAATACGCGGCGAACAAGATCACCGCCAGTATGCGCCCTTTAAGGATCTGCATTGGCTCAGCTAAATAGTTAAAACGATGACCGTCTAGTTCGGTGCTACCATACAGGTAACGAAAGGTGCGAACTTTGGCCCAAGCAGAATATATCCCCAAAGTAATAATACTGAGCAGGACATTGACGATCCAAATGCCGAAAAATTCTTTTGATTTGCCGTGAAAACGAAAGTCCACCGGTGACAGGCTCATTAACGCAGGTGACGAAGACTCAGTCTCGTCCTTGTGTTCGTGTTCCATATTTTATCCTTGTTTTAAAACCTAATTATTATTATTCCTAGTGAGATCAGAATGCCAATAAATAGAGTCCTGATCCATCAGAGGCTCATTATGTTAATAAAACAATAAGGATTGCAAGTGGGTAACAACAAAGGCTAAACACGGCTAGGTGCTTAGCCCTAATTTACTATATCGCTTGTAGGTTTGCGTAGGCGACAACCAACCATTTACTGCCCGATTGCTCAAAGTTAACCTGCACTCGAGCTTGCTTACCGGCGCCTTCAAAATTTAATACCACGCCTTCACCAAACTTGTTGTGCATTACACGTTGACCAAGTTTAAAACCGGTATTTTCAAATGTTTCTAAGCTAATGGTATTGCTAAAACGGCCGGTGGTTTTCGGCTTACTGACTTGGTTGCGCATGCGAATTTCTTGCAGAAATTGATCCGGTATTTCTTTTAAGAATCGACTTTGGCGATGATACTTTTCTTGACCGTATAAGCGACGTGTTTCGGCATGGGTTAAAAACAGCTTTTGCATGGCTCGGGTCATCCCGACATAACATAAACGACGCTCTTCCTCGAGACGGACAATGTCTTCAGCCGATTGCTGCGACGGAAACATGCCCTCTTCCATGCCCACCATAAACACCATTGGAAACTCCAAGCCTTTGGCGGAGTGTAAAGTCATTAGTTGCACCGCGGCTTCGTATTCATCGGCTTGCGACTCACCCGCTTCCAACGCTGCATGGGTTAAAAACGCTGTTAAAGGCGTCATGTCTTCAACCTCATCGTTCACCTCAAATGTTGAGCAAGCGGTCACCAGCTCATTAAGGTTTTCGATACGCGCGGCAGCACGTTCACCTTTTTCCGCCTGATACATCGCATGCAAACCAGTATGGTGAATGACTTTTTTCGCCTGTTCATCAAGGTTAAGCTCGATAATGTCATCTTCAAGTTGGTCAATTAACTCAACAAAGCCTTGTACGGCGTTTTTTGCTCGACCACTTAATTCATCGTGTTTCAACAAATGGCGACAGGCATCCCAGAGCGTCGCACCATGACTGCGCGCCGCATCACGAATGTAAGTCAACGCCTTATTACCAATGCCGCGGGTTGGGGTGTTAATAATTCGCTCAAATGAGGCATCGTCATTACGATTGTTGATCAGTCGCAGATAGGCCAATGCATCTTTGATTTCTTGGCGTTCGAAGAAGCGCAAACCGCCGTAAATGCGATATGGGATCTGCCCCTGCAATAATGCTTCTTCAAGTAAGCGTGATTGCGCATTTGAACGATACAGCAAGGCGACGTCATCTAGACTATTGCCCTCTTCAACCCATTGCTTTATGCGTGAAGCAACAAATCGAGCTTCATCTAATTCATTAAAAGCGGTGTACACAGAAATGGCTTCACCATCAACACCGTCGGTCCACAAGTCTTTGCCTAAGCGATTGTTATTGTTATCGATTAGTGCATTAGCGGCATTAAGAATGTTTTTTGTTGAACGATAATTTTGCTCAAGGCGTATGGTTTCGGCGTCAAAGTCTTTGCTGAAGCTTTGGATGTTCTCAATACGAGCGCCACGCCAACCGTAAATGGATTGGTCATCATCACCAACTATCATCATGTTGCCATGTTTTTGCCCGAGCAAACTTAACCAGGCATATTGAATGGCATTGGTATCTTGGAATTCGTCGACTAAGATGCGAGTGAATCGTTGTTGATAATGCTCAAGTAGGATTGGGTTATTTAGCCATAACTCATGAGCGCGTAATAGTAACTCAGCGAAATCAACTAAACCGGCGCGATCACAGGTCTCTTGATACACTTGATAAATCTTAATGTAGGTGGCTTCTGTTGGATCATATTGGTTATCAATGTGCTTAGGACGTAAGCCTTCATCTTTTTTACCATTGATGTACCACATCGCTTGTTTCGCCGGCCACTTCTTCTCATCAAGCTGTAACGAACGAATCACTCGCTTAATTAGTCTCAGCTGATCATCTGAATCAAGTACCTGAAAACTTTGTGGTAATTTTGCTTCTTGAAAGTGCATGCGCAATAAACGATGAGCCAAACCATGGAAAGTACCAACCCACATGCCATGAACATTACCGCCAACCGCTTGCTCAACACGACCACGCATTTCTGCTGCAGCTTTGTTGGTAAAGGTTACCGCCAATATACTGTGTGCCGATACGTCTTCGACTTGCATTAACCAAGCGATACGATGCACTAATACTCGAGTTTTACCCGACCCGGCACCGGCCAATACCAATAAGTTTTTACTCGGTGCAGCAACCGCTTCACGTTGCTTATCATTTAACGAATCGAGGAGTTCTGATACATCCATAGTGCTGATATTTTGCCAATGCCAATAAGATTTTGCTTTAGTATAACGCAGTCACTGTATGTAAAAACAGTAAAAAATAAAAAATCATTAAAAAGGGGAGCTAGTGCTCCCCTTTTACTGTTTTATTAGGCTGCAAACCATGGCCATTTAGTACTTAGCGGCCTGCTCCTTCGCTGGAATGGAGTCTTTAATAAATTGACGTAAGTCGTCATTAGATTGCTTCAAGTCATCATGACGCAAGTACATCATGTGACCGCTGCGGTAGCCTTTAAAGCTCAAGCGTTGTTTCATCTTAGAACTTGGGTCGAGCTGCCACATGGTGTATTTGGCATCAAAGTAATTGGTCGCGCCATCGTAATAGCCAGCTTGCACCATAACATTTAGATATGGGTTTTGTGCCATCGCTTGGCGCAAGTTTTCACCGGTATTATTGTTGTTACGATCCCAAGGGTGAACATTACCAAACATATTGTATTTAACGTCGGTTTTATAGTTCAATTCTTCGCGGATATAGTAATTAATTGCCGGCGTAAATGAGTGCAACCATGAAGTCAGCTCGGCGTTGTAATCTGGGCTGTCACCAACATCTTTCTTATCGATACCCAAGTAACGAGAATCAAGTCGGCCAACGGTTTGACCACGATCGCGCAATAACTCTTTCCAGAAAAAGCGAGTATCGACATCTAAGTTAGAGCGCAATACCACTTGCTCACTTAGACCGGCGTATTCGGCAACTTTTGCGGCAATACGCGCTTTATGCTCAGGCGAGATAAAACCGCCCATCGCCAATGCCGGTAAATATTCATTAATGGTGAAGTCTTCAACTTCAGGTAAGAACTCCAATAAGTCCATGTTTTGATACTTGTCAGCTAGGGCTTTGTGATACCACGCCGTTGCCGCAAAGTAAGGTAAACGGTTTGCTGCTTTGACCGGACCTTTACGGTCGATACCAATGTCAGTCGGTGATACCAACACCACACCGTTTAAGTACATCCATTGGCGATTCTGCAGCTCTAGTGCCAAACCAGATACACGAGTTGTACCATAGCTTTCACCAATCAGATATTTAGGTGAGCGCCAGCGATTGTTGCGGGTAACAAAGGTATTTACCCAGTCCGCCAAATATTTAACATCGGCATTAACGCCAAAGAACATTTTCTGTTGTTCTTCTTTTGACGGCATTTTACCGTCTTTATTTGGTAGCACGCGCGAATAGCCGGTATTAACTGGGTTCACAAAGACGATATCGGCAGTATCTAGCACTGAATATGGGTTGGTTTTCACCCCATACGGTTGTAACGGATAACCTTCATCATCGACATTTAACACGCGAGGACCGGTATATGCGACGTGCATCCATACCGACGCTGAGCCTGGACCACCATTAAAAGAGATTAATAAAGGTCTTGATGCTCTGTCTTTGACGTCATCACGTTGATAATAGGTGTAGTACAAGGTGGCAACAGCGTCACCGTTGTCATTCCATACCGGTTGGGTACCTGTGGTTGCGGTGTACTCAAAACGCTCACCATTAACCTTGGTTTTATGTTCACTAACAACACTTGAGTCGATATCAATTTTACGACCAAAATCTTGGTCTGCGGCAATTGATGCATGACTAACAAGGGCCATTACAGTAAAAATTAGGCTTGTTATTTTCATTTAATTATCTGATTTTGTATGCAAAGAGTAATCAAACCATTAAAAATCGTTTGCCTTCAAGGCGCAACATAAATTGGTTGATTGACCGGAATTATAGGTTAAATGGAAGTATAGCTGTAGATAAGGTGAGCAATTGGCGAATTAATAAAACATCGCCAGCTGTTCAACATGGTCAAATTCGGCATTTGGTAACACTTTCAATGGCTTCTTACGAATGCCAAATTCATCGTTGTTGATCCAAATTGTTTGGCAACCCGCTGACAGCGCACCGTAAATATCGGCATGAGTGCAATCACCAATATGCAGCAAATCTTTGCGTTCAATCGACAAAGCTTGACTCGCCTGCTCAAACATATCCGCTTCTGGTTTTTGCAAATTACCGTCACCG
The DNA here is from genome assembly GCF_004752005.1 of Thalassotalea sp. HSM 43. NCBI lineage: Bacteria > Pseudomonadati > Pseudomonadota > Gammaproteobacteria > Alteromonadales > Colwelliaceae > Thalassotalea > Thalassotalea sp. HSM 43. The sequence continues at coordinate 1,531,446 of NZ_CP038493.1, forward strand.
GCAAAAAAGCTGTGACTGAAATAGTCACTGATACCGATTTCTTCGATACTGACATTACCGTTTGAGATGGCCACTAATGGGTACTTTTCGCTTAAGCCTTGCAACAGTGCTTTTACTCGATCTGGCACTTGCAAATTATTACGATGACTTAAAAAGTAATCAAACGCATTTTGCGCTTTTTGCTTTGCCTCTAGCTCACTATAACCAAGGGCTTCAATACCCGCTTGCATACAGGCTAAGCGCAGCGCAGTGACGTCGTGACATAACTCAGGCTGATTGGTTAAACAGACGTTCCGATGTTGCCACCAAAACTCTCGGCCCAAATTGGCACACTCTGGCGCAATCTGTTGCAAATGTGACTGCAATTCAGCCTCAGCTTTGGTTATGACAGGATGGTTGTCATAAAGGGTGTCATCTAAATCAAAGCTAATCGCCTTGAACGATGACAACCTTTTGTAGAATCGCACCGTTATAAACCTACTTTTAATAACTGTTGTATTAATAGTTTAGCAATCAATGTGCGAAATTGGTTTAATAACAGGGTATCCATTGTTGGATGAAAATGTTCGGCATCTTGTGAGCTGATGGCGATAAAACCAAGCACCTTTTCACGCTCGGTTAATTTCACCAATACCACTGAGCCGACGTCTGTTGATGCAAACAGGCTCTCTTGTTCTGATTTTTGGATACGACCAAAGTAATATTCTTTATCACCAAGGCGATTTTCAAGAATTTCAGAGCAGTCGGTTTTAACGATAGTTGGATGACCAATTTCGAAATCTTTGTTGGTCAAATACAGTTTAAAGCCAGCAAGATTAAGTAGTTGCGTCGTGGTTAATTGCAGTTTACTGAGAAAGTCAGACAAATCTGGGCTTTCAATCAAGCTCAAATACAAGTCGTTATAGACCGTGAATAATTGCTCGTTGTAATTGGCAACCGTCAACAATTGGGTAATTTCTTCTTCTAACGCATGAATTTTTTGGCGCTGAATTTGTTGTTGGCGCTCGACTAATGAGACCACGCCACGCTTGTTATCGCTGAAACGAATTGACGCCAGCAATTGCGGATTACGTGCGAAAAAATCTGGGTTATCTTGTAAGTAAGTGGCGATCAACTCATCATTAAGCAGTTGGGTTTCTTCGTTCACATTGATATCAGTATTATTGTTGTTATTCAAAATGGTATCCAAGATTCAGTTTTAAAGATGTAAATGGCCGTCAAAAACATGATCTGCAGGACCGGTCATTTTTACCGGGTGGCCTGGGCCTTTCCAGAATATTTTAAGTTTGCCACCTGGCAGTTCAACGGTCACGTTATTAGCAAGTTTCTTTTGCGTTATGCCAACAACGACAGCACCACATGCACCACTACCACAGGCTAAAGTCTCTGCCGCACCACGTTCGTATACGCGCAATTTAATGTGCTTTGGTGAGACAACTTCCATGAAACCAATATTCGCGCCTTCGGGGAATCGTTCATGCACGGCTAACTCCGCACCTAAGGTGTCAACCGGCGCATCTTGCACCGAATCGACGGTAAGTACGCAATGAGGGTTGCCCATAGAAACAGTGCCGCATAATACGGTTTGCTGCTCTGTGCGAATAATATAAGTGCCTTCAACTTTTTGCGCATTGAAGGGGATTTTTGCCGGCTCGAGCTCTGGCACAGGCATGGTCACCGTCACTTGCCCATCACGCTCAATGTGCAAGGTCATTTTACCGGAAGCGGTTGATACTTTGACTTTGTTTTTATTGGTTAGGCCTTTCATTTTCACGAAGCGGGCAAAACAACGGGCACCGTTACCACATTGATTCACTTCACTGCCATCGGCATTATAAATGCGATAATGAAAGTCTAAATCCGGGTCATATGGTGGCTCTACAATCAACAGCTGATCAAAGCCTACGCCAAAATTGCGATCCGCCAGACGGCGAATTTGCTCATTCGACAAAAAGATGTTTTGGGTAACGTTATCCAATACTAAGAAGTCGTTACCTAAACCGTGCATTTTAGAAAAATTCATTAACATGTAAAGGTCTACTCGTCAGCTTGCTCTATGGCAAGACCTGTTCACCCATCCAAAGGGACTCAATGCTTTCTCGTTGGCGAATCAAGTGATGTTGATCACCGTCAACCATGACTTCAGCCACGCGCGGACGAGAATTATAATTCGAGCTCATGGTAAAACCATAAGCACCAGCGCTGCGAACAGCAAGCAGATCGCCGGCAGAAATTGCCAAGCTACGCTCTTTACCAAGAAAATCACCGGTTTCACAAACCGGACCAACCACATCATACAATTTTTCTTCTACCGAGTGATTGTATTGTACTGGCACGATTTCCTGCCACGCCTGATATAACGAAGGACGTATTAAATCATTCATCGCACCATCGACGATAGCAAAATGTTTGTCTTCATTGGTTTTTAAAAATTCAACTTCGGTAACCAGAATGCCGGCATTGGCCATAATTGCTCGTCCTGGTTCATAAATAAGCTGCAAATCATAGCCTTGCATTTTATCAGCAATGGCTTTGGCATATTCACTCGGATGTGGCGGAGTTTCACCTTGATAAGGCACACCTAAACCACCACCAACATCAAGATGGCTTAATTTAATACCATGCTGCGCTAGGCTATCAACCAATAACAACACTCTATCAAGTGCATCAAGGAATGGCTGTACTTCGGTAAGTTGCGAACCAATATGGCAATCTACACCTTTGATAACTAAATGTGGCATCGCCGCAGCTTTTTGATAGACCTCGATGGCAGAGTCAATGGCAATACCAAACTTGTTGTCTTTTAAGCCTGTCGAGATATACGGGTGTGTGCCGGCATCGACATCTGGATTAACGCGCAATGAAATTGGCGCTTTTAAACCCATTTTCCCGGCAACGTCATTAATGCGAGATAATTCAGCTTCCGATTCTACATTGAAGCAATGGATGCCCTTTTCTAATGCATAGGCTATTTCATCGGCTTTTTTACCAACACCTGAAAACACCACTTTAGCGGGATCGCCGCCAGCTTGTATGACGCGCGCCAACTCACCTTTAGAGACGATATCAAAACCGCTTCCTAAACGAGCTAACACATTTAGAATGGCAATATTGGAGCTGGCTTTTACCGCATAGCAAATTAAGTGTTCTGTTGCCGCAGCAGCTTGATCAAAGGCATGCCAATGACGCTCTATCGTTGCTCGAGAATAGACATATAAGGGAGTTTGATATTTGGCGGCCAAGTCTTTGACTGAACATTGTTCCGCATACAAAACATCGTCTTGACGATTGAAAAAATCCACGCTTTAAATCCTGAAAATTGACTGCTTGTGATAACTGTTTAGAGCCGACGTGTATGTCACAAAATCGTTAGGATTTTGCTTCCGGCTGCTCTTGTTCTTGCGGTTTATTGCTCGCTTCTGGCTGTTCTTCATACAATGGCCCTTTCTGGCCACAAGCCGCCAAGGTAAATGTAAGCGAGGTTAATACAATAACTAACAGTTTTTTATTAAGCATTTTATTGATCGCATTGATGAGATAATAGCATTATAATCGCACTTAACCGCTAAAATACCAAGCCAAAAAAGCGTTAAAAATTGTGATTTTAGCGTTCAATTACCAAATTAATCATTGGTATAATGAAAATATGTCCGACTTGACAATAAATAAGGTTTCCAGATGAACGACAGCCAGTACAACCTAATGGCCGATGAACTCTTGCTCGCGGTAGAAGAAGCCATAGATGAATGTGATCATGATATCGATTACGAGTCTGCCGGTGGGCTGTTAACTTTAGCCTTTGTAAATGGCACAAAAATTATCATTAACAAACAAGCACCGCTGCATGAAATTTGGGTCGCAACCAAATTTAATGGTCACCATTTTGCTTATACTGACGAGCAATGGGTAGACAAACGTGGCGGTGACGAATTCTGGCAATTCCTATCAAACGCGGTCAGCGTTCAGGCGGATGCAACCATCACTCTGGCTGCGCAATAATTGCCACAACATAAAGACCAAGGTCATGACTGAACAAACGTTAAAAATTGCCACTCGTAAAAGTGCTTTAGCCATGTGGCAGGCAGAATATGTAAAAGCACGACTGGAACACTTTCACCCAGAGCTTACCGTTGAGCTATTGCCTATGGTGACCAAGGGCGACATCATTCTTGACTCGCCACTGTCGAAAGTGGGCGGCAAAGGCCTGTTCGTCAAAGAACTCGAAGTGGCCATGCTCGAAGGCCGTGCCGACATTGCCGTGCATTCTATGAAAGATGTACCGGTTGAGTTCCCGGACGGTTTGGGCCTGCACGTTATCTGTGAACGTGAAGATCCACGTGATGCTTTTGTGTCTAACAGCATCAACAGTTTTGCCGAGCTTCCACAAGGTGCCGTCGTTGGTACCTCAAGTTTGCGTCGCCAGTGCCAAATCAAAGCCATGCGCCCAGATCTGCAAGTGCGCGATCTACGCGGTAACGTAAATACCCGCTTAGCAAAGCTTGATGATGGCCAATATGATGCCATCATTCTTGCCGCAGCCGGTTTAATTCGCTTGGAGATGCCAGAGCGCATCCGTGAGTTTATTGAACCAGAAGTGATGTTACCTGCCAATGGTCAAGGTGCCGTTGGTATCGAATGTCGTAACCAAGATGAACGCGTCAAAGCGTTGTTGGCACCACTTGAGCACAGTGAAACGCGTCATCGCGTTATTGCCGAGCGCGCCATGAATAGAAAGCTTCAAGGTGGTTGTCAGGTGCCGATTGGCAGTTACGCGACGATAGACGGCGAGCAATTGTATTTGCGCGGCCTTGTCGGCGCCACTGACGGTAGCACGATTTTACACGATGAAATATCGGGTCATATCGAACAAGGCGAAGTATTAGGCCAACAATTGGCGCAACGTCTGCTTGATAAAGGCGCTGAGAAAATCCTCAAGCAGGTTTATGGCGACTAACCCGCTTAATATCCTGCTTACCAGGCCTCAACCCAAATCTCAGGAGCTAGCGACTGTGCTAGCTCCGATCGCCAACCTCATCGAAATTTGCCCTTTATTTGAATACGCTGCGTCTGCGCAGGCGTTATCTGATCACAGCCAGTTTAGTGACATCGCCGCTGACATTATTATTTTTGTCAGCCCTGCGGCGGTTGAGTTTGCCTTAAAAACCATAACCATTGAGATGCTGAGCAGCACACAGGTATTTGCCGTCGGTCAAGCAACCGCCACACGATTGCAGCACCGTGGTCTTAGTAATATTAGCGTGCCTGAGCGAGAAACCAGTGAAGGTTTACTGCAGCTTGTAACATTGCAACACGTTAAAGATAAACGGGTTATCATTGTGCGTGGTAATGGTGGTCGAGAGCATCTTGCGCAAGAGTTGACTAATCGCGGCGCAATTGTCACCTATAATGAAGTATATAAACGCCAATGGTTGCCGCTAAATGCAGAGCAAACCATTGAAAAATGGCGAAAACAACAAATTAATTGTATTGTAGTGACATCCACTCAAATTCTTGAAAAGCTGTTTGCGCTCATTGATGATTTGCACTTTGCCAATCAATGTACCTGGTTGGTAGTCAGTGAACGCACACGACAAAATGCCCATGCCCTTGGTTTAACCAAGGTCATCAATTGCCAGGGAGCAAGTCATCAACACATTCTGGCGAGCATAAAAGCACAGTTAATGGAAAACTAGCATGACTGAAAAAGACGACAAAAAGCAGCCTACAGCCGATAACAAACAACAAAATAAGACGGTTAGCGCAGCAGACGCGGCGAAAATAGCAGCACAGGCAAAATCAAACCTGAGCAGCAATGCCGATGCAAAACCTGCTGAACAGGCGAGCCCGAAAGCTGCCGATAAAACAACGGCGAAAGAGGCCAGCAAAGCAAGCGAGAAACCCGCTGCAAAAGCAACGGAGCAAGCTGTTAGCGCAGGCAGCGCAGGCAAAACAAAAGTAACATCGCCGCCAGTTAAAAAACCACCGACTCGACCTACAACAAGCAATAGCAATGCTGGCAAGCCAGGCATTTCCAAAACCGCAGTATTAGCCTTATTACTCGCCATTGGCGCCGGTGCAGCGGTTGGCTATTTATATCAATATCAAAACACCACATTGGCGCAACAAGGCCAACAACTGAATCAACAAACCAAACAAAGTTTGGCTGAATTGGATCAGCACCTGCAAAAACAAATTTCCGATTTACAAAGCACACAGCAAAAGCGTGTCAGCGAAGTCATTGAGCAATTTGAACAACGCAATAAAAGTAAAATTGCCGAGCTTGAAGGCGAAATAAAACAACTGCTTGAGCGTCAACCACAAAACTGGCAGATAACCGAAGCAGAGTATTTAACTCGCATGGCTGGACGCGTGCTTTGGTTAGAGAAAGATACACAAACGGCAATCAGTCTTTTACACGATGCCGATGCCCGTATTAAAGAATTAAAAGACCCACGACTACTGGCTATTCGTGAGATGATCCATCAAGACATTGAATCACTGAAAACATTACCTAAGTTAGAGCGCCAAGACATTATTTTGTCGCTTATGGCGCTCAGTCAACAAGTCGACAAATTGCCTTTATCCTCCGTGCAAATCCCGGAGCCAATTGAAGTGACCGAAAGTAACGCACTGAGTGAAGACATTGGCGACTGGAAACAAAACTTGGCCAAATCATGGCGCAAATTCAAAGACGAATTTATAACGGTGCGCTATCGCACAGCAAACGTCGAACCTTTAATGGCCCCAGATCAAGAGCAAAACTTACTGCAAAATATGCGTCTTAAGTTTCAACTGGCACAGTGGGCAGTAAGCAAGGGTGAAAGCGAGCTATACGTTGAAAGCATGAACGATATTAGCCAATGGCTAAACGATTATTTTGATATGACTGAGGCTGCGACGCAGAAGTTTAATATGCGTTTGTCCCAGCTGCGTATAAAGCCGGTTGATGTTGAATACCCTCAGCAAATGCAATCGCAACAAGCGTTACGCAAAATGCTTGATAATAAAAGCTATGATCAACGACCGCCAACAAAGTCGCCAAGCCAACCAAAGGATGAACCGAAAGATAACGCGTCGGAGACAACAGAGGGTAACGTTTAATGAAAAAAACTCTGTTAGTTATCGCGGTATTGATTAGTATCGCTATAGCGCCTTTTCTTATTGACGAAAAAGGCTACATACTGATCGCCATGGGCGACCTAACCTTAGAAATGACGGTTGTAAGTGCCTTGCTGATGTTAGTCATCGCCGGCTTTATAGGTATCTTGATATATTGGATGGTGCGCCTTGGATTTCGCCTAACCTCTAGCACTTGGCGCAAAATGTTGTTTGCCAGTAAAGCCAGAGCCAAACGGGAATTTCAACAAGGTTTGGGGGCATTTTTGCTTGGTGATTACCAGCGTGCAGAAAAGCTATTGGCCAGCAGCGCCGAAAACAGCGAACTCAGCAACAGCGCTTGGTTGCTCGCGGCAAAAGCCAGTCACCAAATTGGCGACAGCGCCAGCACGCAAAACTTTCTGCAATTGGTTGATGAGCATCCAGCGGCCAAACAAAACTTTAGTTTTGAAACCCTATTACTCGCCGCTCGATTGCAAATGCAAACTGGTCATTTAGATAAAGCCCGTCGTTTACTTGATGATCATCACACCTTAATTGGCCATGACGCGCGATTAATAGCCCTAGATTGCGAAGTGAATATCGACTTAGATAAATATGATGCTGCCATCGAAGGCCTTAAACGTTTACGTAAACAAAAAAATGCTGATGCCGATGTATTATATACGCTAGAGTTTGACGCCTACCGTGGCCTATACCAACAGCTGGCACGCAGCAAAAGCATCGATGCGGTTGGTAAGCATTACAAAGGTCTGTCTCGTAAAGAGAAGCAAAGCGAAGGCCTTATTATCGCCTACGCCGACACATTAATGGCCAATGGCTTGACCGAAAACTTTGAGAACTTGGTTTTGCCACGCATTAATGCCAAGTCATCAGCAAGCTTTATCAATGCCGTTAAGCAGTTACCGATAAGTCATGCGCAACATATTATTGACGCCATTCAAAAAATACTGCAAAAAGACCCGCAAAATATCATGTGGTTGAGTGCCTTGGCGCATATTTGTTATGCCGACAATCAAACGGAAAAATCCCACAAAGCCTTTATCAGTTTGTTTAAAATTGAAAAGCACAAGGATGACTTACTAACCTACGCACACCTACTAGAAGACATGGGTGAATACCAACAAGCAAACCGGGTTTATCAGGAAATCGTATAAGTGTTAAAGTTTTTCGCAACGGCACTGTGTCTATTCAGTGCCAGCTGTTTTGCCAGCTCCGCCAAGTTTGTCTTAGAAGCGAATCCACAGCTTGGACAAATGCAACTGCAAAAAACCAGTGACCTGTGTTACGTCGCTGAAAACACCCACAAATACCTCAGCGATCCGCAGCTAAGTCAGACCGACAAGCAAGCTATTCAAGCCGGTAAGGTGTTTGATAAAAGCATCACGCTGGATAGAGTTAAGCAAACCTTAACGTTTCTCTGTAAGGTCTACCGCGAAGACGTGCGAGCAAACAGACAAAGCCGTTTACACGACAGTGACTTTGTAAAACAGCACTTTGATTTTTATCGCTGGTACCCAGACAAACTCAAAGCTGACAGCATTGCCGACAACAGCAGCAATGAAGTCAAACAAAGACTCTTAAAACAAATCCCAGATGAAAAGCTGTTTATCACCAAATACTATACCAAGCGATTACAGGCCAGCACGGTAAAAACAGCGCAGCATAATCAAGCCTTGTATGCATTACCCTTTGATGAGCAAGGGATGACTAAAGAGCAAGCGTTAGAAAAGAAAAACTCACTGACCCGCTTCAAATATACCCGTCAAGACATCATCAACGGTGCCTTAGACAAACAAAATTTAGCCAAGCCATTGGTATGGCTAAGCGAAGACGCCTTGCATGACGTGTTACTGCAAGGCACGGGTGTACTCGATGTCGATGGCAAAATCCGCTATTTCAATGTTCATCGTAACAATGGTATTAGCTATGATTATGCGCTAGGGAAAACCGAACAAAAACGTTATTGGTACTTTGCAGAAGTGCCGGGCATCATGGGCTATGGAGAGCAAATTGAGCAAAAAATCGCGGTTCGCCCACACGTTACCTTTGCAGGCAACGTCAACGATTTAGGCTTAGGCAAGCTTATTATGATCAGCTACCCGCTCAACCAACAACAGACCAGTCAATTGGCGATATTAGCCGATACCGGTGGCGCCTTTGATAACAACTTATTCCAACTCGACTTGTTGGTAGACAGTTACTTTGGTTGGCAAGATTACCACGCCGCCAACAAGCACCTACCGGATTACGCAAACGCTTGGATCATGCTGCTTAAGCAATAGTCTTTAATAAACACCGGCATCAATTAATATTCTAGCTATTTAAAGTGTTCAAACTATCTTGTTTTGACCGTCGAAAAAGCCGCCAAAGCGGTCACTGTAGAAAATGCATCGAACATTAACTTTGTGCAAGAAACAACTATACGTTTAGTTGTCTTTATTTTTAATTTGTTCTACTCAGCAGACGTTAGCATTATATTAGGGGGTAATATGAAAAAATAACGAGGACATCTATGTTAATATCTTTCAATTAACAAGGATGCCCTAGATAAGAACAAGCTTGAATTTACTTTTTACCCTTATGTAGCGGATCTATCACCAACGATGGCTCAACATCAACAACACCGCCATTTTCTTCAACAATCGTTTCTGGGCCTGTAGCACTACCCCACCAATTATTTATTGCAGATATTGTCATGCCATATGAATAGATATCAGTTTCAGTAGTACCGTCACTTAAAATACGATTTTTACCTGCACTACCCAAAGAACCTAAACCTGCATCTACTTGTACATTAGCAATTGGGTCTACGCCTTGTTCAAGATATATATTCGCTTCACCAGAATTCTGGATGGTGTTTTCTTCCATCATAATTTCCAGAGAATCCATTGGCCCATTGTACATGCCCGCTCCAACTTGCAGCCCAAACCGTGTTGAATTACTGATAATATTATTTCTTATATCAACAAAACTACTACTGTATGGGTTAGCGGTATTAAGCAGCCATATGCCACGTCCACTGTTGCTTATTTCATTGTTATTCAGTTCAACGTTTAAAGTATTGTTTCCTCCACTGGGGCCATTTACAACTTGTATACCTGTCTGGTATGCACCATCTATCCGACTATTTTTAACAATACCTGTAAAACTACCACCACCATCAGCGTCCCAAAAACCCATCTCAATGCCAGTTGAACTCCAAATTGCACCACCTCCATCAGGATTGGTAAAATGATAACCATCTACTGAGGCTTCCATGTGGCCAGTTCCGTCATTTAATAACAAAAGGCCATCAGAGTTTGAAATATAGTTACTGCCAATATTATCCACTTTAGTATCTTTAATATTGACAGCCAGATCGGAAGATCCACTAGCGATTATGAAGATCCCCGGAGAGAATTCGGGATTATCTGAAGATAACTGCGCTTGATCGTGAATGATAGTATCTTTAATTTGAACACTGCCATTGCTATTTTCTAGCGAGACATACAATGACATGACGTTTGCTTGTCCTATATCACTGTTGTTAATGGAAACATCCATATCCTCATCTGAAATGATTGTAAGACTTGGTGACCCGACAGCACTCAATGGGTTAACAATACCTGCCTGATTCGCACCACTTACCACAAGATTATCAAAATCTATTTTCCCACCCACTGGCTGGGCTAAATTAAACCCTAAAATACTTGTATTTTGAGTATCTTTAAAATGTAGATTCTTTAATTTATTATCTTTTGCTAGAACTACAGCAATACCGTCAAGTGAACCGAACCAATATGGCGTTAGACTATTAGTTATAACAGGAAGCTCACCATTCTTTCCTTTTTTTCCGAATATCTTCTGACCATCTCGTAATATGATTTGACCATCTAACTCTGTATCAGAATAGAGTACATGTATAACATCACAACTCGTATCAGCTTGGACATCATCCAATGAGCTATAGGGGTTGTTTTTACTGCCTAATGTTGCTTGAGTTTTGTTTGCCTCAGTATTTGCAATAACAAAGCATCCTGTTTCTGTTGCGGCAAAAATATTTGTCGTAGCAAAACTTGATGCCAATAAAAGAATAATTCCCTTAATTATATTTGTTTTCATTTTTCTTCCTTTTTTACAAATTTTAGTGGTTGGTAATCGACGAACGACTGATAGTCACCAGGGCGGAAAATAATCTGACCTAACGACCGACAACCAATTAACTGTACAATAAATGCACAACATCGATGGTAACACTAAAGAAACAGGAATATAGAAAATATTCAATATATTGAACATCTTACAAAGGATTTATTAATTTGCTGATTTAAGGCTGGTATCGAACAAAGCTTCATTGAACGCTAGTAACTCAAAAGTTAACTTCCGCTTATGGCTAACTGAAGTCATAGTATAATCATTGATTATAATGCATTCTTGAGTAAGGAAAATGACTGTTAATGAAGCAAGCGCGAACGTCAGCTTTAGAGAAAAAGCGATTACTATCAGAAGAGCTTGTGCGTTCGTTGATCGCTCATACCTGACATTTCCTTTACAGGCATTGTCCGTCAACTTTGTGCCAATTTAAGACCAAAATGTAATCTGATAAAAAGTGCCGAAGAAGCGCGCACACGGTTAAAAAATAGCACCGTCATTCCCGCGAAGGCGGGAACCTCCATCAGGTTCGAAGTGACTTTAAATGGCAACTTTGTGCCATTGAGAGACGGTCACAATACATATTAAAAATCACCAAAGATGTACGCACATAATTGGAAAAGTTGCACCGTCATCCCACCGTGTTTTTGGGTGGGATCTTCTCCAGTTTCGAAGTGACTCAATATTGCGGTGTTAAAGGCACACCTATACGGTACGGGGTTGCGGCCTTCGCCGCAATGACGTACAGGATCTGCGAATGCAATTAGCTTCATGGATGAAGGTTGTATATTTGTGAAGGTGTTATTTGTCAGAGACAGCGTATAGCCGCTTATCCCTCTTTTCTGCCGTTAGGTGTTTGATTTAACTTACGTGATTTTATCATCTGACTCATGTGTGCCACTTGTACTCAGTCACCAACTATTAAAAATTCCAACCTGCAATGAGGGATAAATCTTCGACTTCATGAGAAAATTTACCAAAACTCCCTAGATTATCACCACTGGTATCGTCCCAGTTATCGGTTGCTTCAAAAAATGAATACTCTAATCCGACGTATATATTTTCAGTAATATGGTAATCTGCCCCTACTGAGTAATATACGTCATTACCTGTGTCACCATCATCATGTGAATAATGAGGGGTGCTATCATCGTATTCCCAATATGCAATACCTATGCGAGTATTGATAAATAAATCTGACCATAAGTTATATTCTAATTTGAACCCCAACTTAGTTGATTCAATATCAAATGAATGGTCGGCAGTAATAGCCTGAGTTTCCGACGGTATTGTGCCACCACCAGGTATACCTGGCGATTGAGTGTAGTATGTATATGTAAAATTACTTTCAACACTACCATGAACATTTCTTGAAAGCTCAATAGATATATTGTCAGTGAATTTAACTCCTAATCTAATACCATATGACTCAGAGTTTTCAGAATTAGAAAACTTATTATTTTCACCTCTAATATGTGAGCTAGTTGTAAGGTTATTGTGAGTAGTACCAACTAAAATTTCAGACACTATAGTTGTTTCAGCATTCGAAAAAAAAGGGAGAGTTACTAATGCTATCCCTGCAATATATTTATTCATTACGTTTAATTTAACTTAAAATTTGGGTTTATAATTATTATTTGTAACGGCTGCTGTTCCCGCATACCAGACATTACCTTTACAGATAATGTCCGTCAACTTTTGCCAACAGCGGACATTTATTCTGACAATGCGTACGTTATGACTTTTTAGTAAAGTTTATATTTTACCCAATCCGTGTGCTCAAAAATCCAAATTGACTTTACTTAGATTGGATTTTACTAATGAGCGTATCAGCTCTGCTAATTGTCTATAGAAACTGCGATTAGGCGAATTTATTCGCCATGCCAAGACATGAGTGCGATAGAGTTGTAATTGCTCCACTTTTCTGACGCTCAGATTTTGTAGATGGTGTATTTCAGAGTGTATGTAAAGCTCGGGTAGAAAGGTTATTCCCATTTTCATCATCACCATTTGACGTAAAGCATCCAGGCTGGTGCCCTCGTAATCTCTGGCAATATTGGCGCCCAACTCTCTACACAGAAACTCTATTTGGTGATAGCTACTATATTCTTCTTCCAGCGTCAGTATATTCTGCCCGCTGAGGTGGTGGGTTTGTATTTTCTTTAACTTAGCCAGCTGATGATCCTCAGGGATAGTTAATTGAAGTGGTTCATGAAATAGCACTTCGGTCGTCAAGCGGGAGTTGCTAAAAGGCAGAGGGATCATTACCAAATCCAGACGCCCTTCCAATAGGTCGAGTTCTAATTTTTTGGGCATATTTTCCCTAACATAGAGCTTCAATGATGAGTAGGCATCTTGTAGGCCGGGCAAAATATGTGGCAGCAAGTAGGGCCCAACCGTGGGGGATACACCGACACGGAATGTGCCTCCTGGCCCGCGATTGATCATATCCGCTTGATCCATAAATCCACGCATTTGCTCAATAACTTGTCGAGCATTACCCAATAAATCTTTACCTGCTGGCGTTAAGGTCGCGCCGCTGCGACTACGCTCAATCAAGGTTAGATTTAACGTTTTTTCCAAGCTATAGATTTGAGCTGTCAGAGTCGGTTGGCTGATATTCAGGCGCTCTGCTGCACCACGAAAAGTAGTCGATTCTGCCAGGCTGACAAAGTATTTCAGCTGCTTAATAGTCGGGGTGTTTAGCGCCATTCTAATACCTATTTCAGGTGAATTTTACTTATAGGTGATAGATAGATACTATCAATAAAATGTAATAAGTTCTATTGTCCTATCATAGCTTGCTCTTCATAGTAACCTTTGTACTAACTTTGAAGATGATAAGGAAACGACCTTGAATCAACTGGTTAAAGGCGTTCAGACGTTCCAGCATCAAGCCTTTGCCCTGTGCTACAGAACTGAGTAATTTTACTTTTTTATTGTTATTGTTTGGGAGTGTGATTATGAGCCAATTATTTGTTGTCATCCTGATTAAGGGGCTTTGCACGTGACCAAATCAATACTTGTCGTTGCAGACGAAAATGACAACTTACCTATCAAAAAAGCTAAGAGCATAGCTGATTCACTAGATGTAACATTAGACATCGTGCGGTTCTTAAGCGGCCTAGATACTGAAGACGAAAGCCAACGCCAGCAAGCTGTAAGTGAAGCTAAAAAAACTCTGATTGATGACACTTCCAACATCTGTGGTGAACACACTCAAGTAACTTGTGATGTAATCGCCACCGATGATATTGCCGATTGGATGGTGAACGCATGTCAGCAAAAGAAGTATGAATTTGTAGTCAAAGCTAGGCATCAAACAGAAAGCCTTTTTGACACGTCATTAGATTCGCTGCTCATGCAAAAGCTTCCATGTTCTATATTTATAGCAAGCGATCGCAAATGGAAAAGCAAACCCGTTATCGTCGCAGCCGTTGATTTGTCAACAAAAGCAAAGCTGAAAAAAGATTACAATAATATAGTATTAAAGTGGACAGCACTGCTGTCTAATGTTTTTAATTATGAAGCACATATTATTTATAGCATTCCCGTTGCAAGGCCCTTATTAGAATTTGACGTTGTTGATAAACAAGAAGTTCTAGTAAATAAACAGCCTGAAGCAGAACAAAATCTGTTATCGCTGACAACGAAATTTAATTTAGGTGATGCTCATACCCACATCACAATAGGCCCTGCGGAAAAAAACATTCCATCTATTGCTAACAAAGTAAAAGCTGATTTAGTCATCATGGGGAGTGTTGGGCAAAAAGGGCTGAAAGATTTTCTCTTCGGTAAAACCGCAGAAAATACCTTGCATCATTTACGCACCGACATCCTAATATGTAGAGGCCGCCGAGCCAAAACTAGAAAATAGATTTTGGTATCGTATGCTTGGAGTATTTATGAAAGAAAGTCAAAAGCGCGTTACTAAAGGCTTTGCAGGTCTATTAATCCCTGCTAGCCATAATTTACATGATAATAAAATCGGTTCTTATTAATGTATCTGACTAAATGGGCAATATTACTGTCAATGTTCTGGCTGTTGCTTTCAGGCTACATCCAACCTTTGATGCTTGGTTTCGGCGCCGCATCGGTCGCTGTCGTACTTGTGATCTTAAAGCGCATGGATGACATTGATAAAGAGCCACTGCAAAACGGTACAGGCCTGCAAATTATTCGCTACCTTCCGTTCTTGATCGGACAAATTATTCGCTCTAGCCTTCAGGTAACTCAACTCATTTGGAGATCACCTGTGACGTTGACGCCAGCCTTGGCCAAAGTAAAAACGAAACATGTTCCTCGACACAAGCGTGTTCTCTATGCAAATTCAATAACACTGACTCCCGGCACATTGGCCGTGGACTTGGTTAATGACGAACTAACTGTTCATGCGCTGCAAGAGTCATCGATTGATGAACTAGCGGAAGGTGAGATGGAAAAGAAGATCGCCAGCATATGGGGTAAAAACAAATGACTATAGTTTATGCCGTGGTATGTATCGCCATTTTGGTTGTTATGGCATTAGCGCTAGCAAGAGCGTTTATCGCGCCAACCGTGTATGACCGCATTTTAGGTGTCAATATGTTTGGCACAAAGACAGTGTTGTTTATCGCTGCTCTTGGTTACCTGATGGGACGCCCTGAATTTCTCGACATTGCTATTGTTTATGCACTTATCAACTTTATAGGAATGGTCGCGGTACTGCGTTTTTTTGAGGATACGACACCTGTTGAATAGGTACCTTACCAATAAGGAAGAATATGCTTTTTTTAGACATTGTCAGTAGTATCCTGCTAATTGCAGGCGTATTTTTTGGCTTGAGTGGAGCGATGGGGATTTTCAAATTCCCTGACTTTTTCACGCGCATTCACGCTGCAAGTATTACTGACTCGATCGCCACTATATTGATTATCGGCGGATTGCTGCTGCAAACCTCTTTCGACTTAAATACTGCAAAGCTCCTGTTTATTCTAGTGTTTCTAATGATCACTAGCCCTACTGCTTCTCATGCTCTTGCTAAATCCGCCCGCCATGGAGGTTTACTCACCCTCGCGGAAGCTAAAGAGAAACAACAGGAGAAAACGCGTTAATGGATGAGCTGATTAATTTAGTGTTGCTAGCAATGCTGGCACTTACCGCTTTACGGATTATATTCTTAAAAGACTTATTTGCCGTCGTCATGCTGTTCGGCATTTTTAGCTTTTTATCTGCGTTGATATTCATAAACCTTGATGCTGTTGATGTAGCCTTTACCGAAGCGGCAGTGGGTGCAGGCATTTCGACCGTTTTGATGATTGGGACTTTGACCCTAACTGGCCGGAAGGAAAAAGAAAACTCTCATTCTTCGATATTACCTTTACTGGTTGTATGTGTCACTGGAGCCGCACTGATATACGGTACTCTCGACATGCCCGCTTTCGGCGACTTAGATAACCCTATACATCAACATGTTGCCCCTCGATATATAGAAGAGTCACCAAAAGAAGTTGGATTACCCAATATGGTGACCTCCGTTTTAGCCAGTTACCGTGGTTTTGATACCCTTGGCGAAGTAGTGGTTGTGTTTGCCGCCCTCATTGCCGTACTTTCTTTGTTAGGCGTTAGAAGGGAAAATAAGAAAGATGCTGCTGAGTCGGGCTTAACAAGCCATCACGTACTGCACGTCGTCGCCAAAATGATTATTCCCCTTATCATTCTTTTCGCGCTTTATGTACAGTTTCATGGCGATTTTGGTCCCGGTGGCGGCTTCCAGGCCGGAGTAATAGCGGCTGCCGCACTTATTTTATACGCCCTTGTTTTCGGCTTACCCAATGCATTCGCCGTGATCGGTCCCAAATTTTTGCATTTTATGGCCTCCGCGGGGGTTTTACTGTACGCAAGCGTGGGGTTGTTCAGCATGTACAAAGGCGGCAACTTTTTGGATTACGACAAACTCACAACGCAGCCATTAGATGGTCAACACTACGGCATTATCATTATTGAGCTAGGTGTTGGTATTACAGTTTTTGCCGTTATGCTAAGTATTTTCTATGCCTTTAGTAGCCAGGTAGAGAGGTCAAACATCAAGTGAATTTTATTCTCGATCATTATAACTACTGGATCGTCGTGTTTTTAATGATGACTGGTTTTTACATCGTTATTTCTGCAAGCAACCTTGTTAAAAAAATTGTTGGTTTGAATGTATTTCAAGTTTCTGTGTTCATGTTTTATATCACTATGGGAAACGTCAGTGATGGCACAGCGCCTATTGTCGTTGACGGGGCAACACATTATTCCAACCCGCTACCTCATGTACTTATTCTTACTGCGATTGTTGTCGGTGTAGCCACAACCGCGGTCGGACTAGCACTCATTGTTAGAATCAAACGCGCTTATGGCACCGTTGAAGAAAATGAATTTAAAGATCAGAGTGACACCATATAATGCTTGAACAACATTTAGCTGCACTACCTATAATAATTCCATTAATTGCAGCACCTATCACATTAGTTATGGGTCGCTCATTGTTTACGTGGCTTTTTGCAACGTCAATCAGTGCATTAGCCTGTTTTTTCTCTTGGCAATTGTTAGTTACTGCGTTATCTGATGGCGTGCTAAGTTATGCACTTGGTGGTTGGCCGCCGCCATGGGGTATCGAGTTACGTGTCGACGCTGCCAATGCCTTTGTGCTGTTAGCTGTGTCTGCACTTTCAACGCTGGTATTGCTTTATTCAAAAGACAGCATTGAAAAAGAAATCGAGTCTTCCAAACATACCTTGTACTACACGGCACATTTACTTTGTCTTGCAGGCCTGTCGGGAATGTTGTTAACAGGCGATGCTTTTAATCTATTCGTTTTCTTAGAGATTTCCTCACTCGCAACTTACACGCTGGTTAGCCTAGCATCTGATCGTCGTTGTCTAACTGCCGCATTCCGTTATCTGGTGATGGGCACCATTGGCGCCACCTTTATTTTGATTGGTGTCGGCATGCTCTACATGATGACCGGTACTCTTAATATGCTCGATCTGGCGAGTAGAATAGATATCTACGAAAGCAGCCGCACGATCAACACTGGCTTGGCGTTTATTATGGTTGGCGTCAGTATAAAGCTTGCCTTATTCCCGTTACATATGTGGCTACCCTCTGCTTATACCCACGCACCGTCTGCCGTTACGGCTTTTTTAGCCAGTACTGCGACTAAGGTCGCTGTATACGTAATGATTCGTTTTGTGTTCACGGTATTTGGGGTGGAGCATGTGTTTGAAGAAATGAGGATGGAACTGATTTTGATGGTGCTGGCCATTGTTGCTATCTTCAAATCTTCATATACGGCAATCGTACAAAGTAACGTCAAAACCTTACTTGCCTACAGTAGTGTCGCTCAGATCGGTTACATGATTCTCGGCCTCAGTCTCGTCAGCGTAACAGGGCTGATGGCTAGCTTTATCCATATATTTAATCACGCACTTATGAAAGGCGCGCTGTTTATGGCCGCTGGCGCGGTGTTTTATCGTGTTGGCTCCGTTGATATAAAAGCATTCAGGGGGTTAGGGAAGCAAATGCCCCTCACTATGGCAGCATTTACCATCGCAGGTCTCAGTATTATAGGTGTACCTCTGACTGTTGGCTTTGTGAGTAAATGGTACTTAGTCACCGCAGCACTAGAGCAAAACCATTGGTTGATCGCGGCTCTAGTTTTGGCAGGTTCATTATTGGCTGTCGTTTATATCGGTCGCGTTTTAGAAGCTGCCTATTTTCAAAAATTACCTGAATCGCAAGCCCCAGATAAGGTCAAGGAAGTCTCCTGGCTTATGCTGGCTCCAATGTGGATATTGGTGTTAGCCAACATTTATTTTGGCATTGATACAAGCCTGACTACCGAAGCCGCTAGTACTGCATCTGAGTGGCTATTCCAAAACACAGACGTGGTAACTAGCAGCCAGGAGATGCTCAAATGAATCTCTGGCAGGGCGTAGAACCTTCACAACTGATCAGTCTATCTATTTTGGTGCCGTTGGTAGGTGCATTACTTGTTATCTCGACAGGCAAAATACCGAACCTAAGAGAAGCCGTAACCTTAACAACGGCAACTATCTTATTTACTGTTGTACTGGCCATCACAGACTACACCTTCCAGGGTGTAGAGATGCATTTGCAGTTGGTAGAGATATTTCCAGGGCTAGGCATTAGCTTTGATGTTGAGCCCCTTGGCGTACTGTTCGCGCTGGTGGCGAGCTTCTTGTGGATTATTACCAGCATCTACGCCATTGGCTACATGCGGGGACACAATGAGCAAAATCAAACACGATTTTTCTGTTGCTTTGCACTGGCGATTAGCTCCGTTATGGCGATTTGTTTTTCAGGCAACTTGCTAACCCTATTCATATTTTATGAAGTGCTGACCCTTTCGACTTACCCACTTGTGACCCATGCCGGAAACGAGGCAGCGAAAAAAGGTGGTCGAGTTTATCTGGGTATTTTACTCGGTACGTCAATCGCGTTTTTACTCTTTGCGGTGCTCGCTACCTACAGCCTAACTGGAACCTTAGATTTTCGTGCTGGCGGAATTTTTGATGACTCCCACAACAAAGTCATTCTTGGTGCTCTGCTTGTTTTATTTTGCTACGGCATTGGTAAGGCAGCAATTATGCCCTTCCATCGTTGGTTACCTGCGGCGATGGTTGCACCGACCCCAGTGAGCGCACTGTTGCATGCGGTAGCGGTGGTCAAAGCCGGTGTGTTTAGTATCTTAAAAGTTGTTATCTATATCTTTGGTTTGGACGAGCTTAAAAACCTCGCGACAACAGATATCATGCTTTATATCGGCGCCGCGACCATACTGCTTTCTTCTTGCATTGCAATGACCAAAGATAACCTTAAGGCGCGTCTAGCGTACTCTACCGTCAGTCAGTTGAGCTATATTGTGGTTGGCGCATTGCTGGCGTCTTCGGTAGCGAGTGCTGGTGCGGCATTACACATCGCAACGCACGCTGTGGGTAAAATCACGCTGTTCTTTTGTGCTGGCGCGATCATGGTTGCTAGTCACAAAAAAAATATCAGTGAGATGGTTGGTTTGGGAAGACAGATGCCGATCACCATGATTGCTTTTGCTATCGGCGCCATCAGTATCATTGGCTTACCACCGATGGCCGGAACCTGGAGTAAGTGGTACCTCACCATAGGCGCACTTGAAGCAGATAAACTATTCATTGTCGCCACATTGATGATCAGCTCGCTGCTTAATATTGCTTATCTGCTACCCATTCCTATCAAAGGTTTTTTCATTACCTCGGCTGGAGACGCAAAACCTTGGTCATGGGCAGATACCAAGGAAGCTCCTCTGCCAATGTTGATTGCACTTAGTGTGACTTCTGTGGGCTGCCTTGTGTTGTTTTTCTATCCTCAGCCCTTGATCGACTTAATTAATCTGATTCCGGGCGTTTCGACCGAAGTTGAGATTGCTAACAATTTAAATGGAGAGGGCTAAATGGCTGAACAGCATGAACCCACAGGCTTCTTCGACAAGCCTGAAAACATTAAGAAAATGCTAATCGTTTTCTATGTAATCTGCGGCCTTTTAGTTGTCGCCGACTTTATTGTCCATCGCCATATTTATCATGACTGGGAAAATATACCTGCTTTTTACGCTATCTATGGCTTTGTGGGCTGTGTCGTTCTGGTTTTAATCGCCAAAGAAATGCGAAAAGTGATAATGCGTGGGGAAGATTATTACGATGAATAGTGTCATACCATTTCTTCCTTTGATGATCGGAGCTTTTGCTGCGATTCTGTTACGAGGCTGGGCGCGTAATATCATCATGTTGGTTGCTCCCATAGCCGGCGCTCTAAACCTATTGGGCATGGAGCATGGCGTTTTTTGGGGCATGGAGTTTATGAGCTACAGCCTTGAACCAGTGAAGGTAGATAAGCTCAGCTTGATGTTTGGTTATCTCTTCCATCTAGCGGCTTTGATCGCCGTCATATACGCCTTACATGTTAAAGATACGGTCCAACATGTGGCGGGCTTGGCTTACGCAGGCAGCGCGGTAGGCGCCGTGTTTGCGGGAGATTTGCTGACCTTATTTGTGTTTTGGGAGCTGTTAGCCCTAACCTCAGTATTCCTCATTTGGGCTCGTCGAACTGATCGAGCTTATGCCGCGGGCCTACGCTACTTGATCATTCAGGTGCTGTCTGGGGTGCTATTGCTGGCAGGTCTACTGATATTTGCCCAAGTGAATAACAGCCTGCTATTCACGCATATTGGCTTGGCCCATGATGGTATTGCTGAAGTTGGCGCATGGTTAATCTTTGCCGCTTTTGGTATCAAGTGTGCCTTCCCATTTGTGCATAACTGGCTTACCGATTCGTATCCAGAATCAACCCCATCAGGCACCATCTTCTTAGCGTCCTTCACGACTAAAGTTGCTGTCTACGCATTTGCTCGAGGTTTCCCAGGTGAAGAAATCCTGGTTTGGATTGGCGTGACCATGGCGTGTTTCCCAATTTTCTTTGCGGTTATCGAAAACGACCTTCGTCGAGTGTTAGCTTACAGTTTGATTAACCAAATCGGATTTATGATCGTTGGTATCGGTATTGGTACCGCTATCGCATTAAATGGTGCCGTTGCTCATGCCTTTAACGACGTTATATTTAAAGGCCTGCTGATGATGACAATGGGAGCCGTGTTGCACATGACCGGCAAGATTAATGGATCCGAGCTCGGTGGGTTGTATAAGAGTATGCCCAAAACCACCATTCTCTGTATTGTCGGCGCCGCTTCAATCTCAGCATTCCCTCTTTTCAGTGGCTTTGTATCGAAGTCGATGATCATGGCTGCCGCGGTTGCTGAAGGCTATGACGTCGTTTGGTTATTATTACTGTTTGCTGCCGCAGGTGTATTCCACCATGCCGGTATAAAAATTCCATTTTTCGCATTTTTCGCCCATGATTCTGGCATTCGCACAACAGAGCCTCCTAAGAACATGCTTATTGCCATGACCTTAGCTGCAATTGCGTGTGTTGTAATAGGTAGTTTCCCAGCACAAACGGTTTACGCCCTATTGCCTTGGGAGCATAACTATCAGCCCTATGATGTCACTCACGTTTTAACCCAGCTGCAGCTGCTATTCTTCTCGGCACTCGCTTTTGTGTGGTTAAACCAACGCAATATGTACCCGCCTGAGTTACCATCAACTAATCTCGATGCTGACTGGTTTTATCGTAAGCTAGCGCCTAACTTTGTGCGAACTATTGCCTGTAGAACCTACGGCGCCTACGAGAAACTGGAGATGTTTGCGATTATTTCGATCAAGCAAATGATCCAGAATTCATATGATTCGGAGTCAGGCAAACCCAAAGGATACTTCGCAAAGCTTTGGCCTATCGAAACCATGGTCGTTTGGGTGGCGGGATTACTAGCGATCTATTTAATGCTCTACTACATGCTTGGTCTGCTTTGATCACACGGAGTAATGCATTAGCTAATATTCGCTACACAGTTTAGTCATTTACAGACTAATATCTGCAAGTCAAAGCAAATGCATTTAACGACAATGCATTCAAATAGCACTAGAAAAAAGGAGGCTTAGCGCCTCCTTTTTTGTTTCTCTTCGTAGGGTTGTTGCATACTCCACAGCCATTTGCATTAGCACATCCTTAGCGTCATTGCGGCGTGCTTTTGGATGGGAACTCAATCAGGTTAAAGGTGACATAGAAGGACTGCTTTGTGCCAATTTAAGACCAAAACGTAACCTGATAAAAGTGCCGCAGAAGCGCGCACAAGGTTAAAAAATAGCACCGTCATTCCCGCGAAGGCGGGAACCTCCATAAGGTTCGAAGTGACTTTAAAGGGCAGCTTTGTGCCAATCAGAGACGGTCACAATACATATTAAAAAATCACCAAAGAAGTACGCACATAATTAGAAAAGTTGCACCATCACACATATACAACCTCCATCCATGAAGCAATTTGCATTAGCACATCCTGTGCGTCATCCCACCGTGTTTTTGGGTGGGATCTTCTCCAGTTTCGAAGAGACTCAGTATTGCGGTGTTAAAGGCAAACCTATACGATACGAGGTTGCGGCCTTCGCCGCAATGACGGTGTTATTTTTGAGAGACAGCGTATAGCCGCTTATCCCTCTTGTCTGCCGTTAGGTGTTTGATTTAACTTATGTGATTTTATCATCTGACTCTTGTGTGCCATTAGCCGCCATAACTCCCTTTGTATTCGGCTGTGCTCTGTATGTCATATTAGATAGGGTGGCTTTGCTTCAAGGGGTCAGATCACTTGAAACTAATTATTTCCGCTTTGTGCCATTAGCGGAAGTAGAAACTATGATTTTTCACCGTCATTGCGGCAAAGACAGCAACCCCGATGACTGCTCTGTGACTGTATATACACGCACTTAAATAATATCAAAATATAAATCTCGCCAATCTGGATTCATTTCACCAATTAACCTCTCTTGCCATCGTCTATGCCATTGTTTTAATCTTTTCTCTCTTGTAATTGCGTTATCCATATCATCAAAAGTTTCAAAGTAAACTAATTTAGTTAGGTTATATTTGGCACTAAAACCTCTAATTGTCTTATGCTTGTGCTGATAGACGCGCTGAATTAAATTGCTGGTTACGCCAATGTATAGAACAGTATTTCGCTCGTTAGAAAGAATATAAATTACAGGTCGTTTCATAATTGAAGTCCATTTCAAAAAATGAACTTTAATTATAGTTTAGATTTGTTTTTGAAAACGTAGTGGTGGGGATTTAGAGGCACACTTTTACAATACGGGGTTGCGGCCTTCGCCGCAATGACGGTGTTATTTTTGAGAGACAGCGTATAGCCGCTTACCGCTCATTTCAGCCTGTTGTGAACTTACTTGCGACCACTAGTAACAACCCAACAATCAATGCATGCAACTTGTATGCAACTTGTATGCAGACCAAGATATTGAATCATTACTAACTGATTTAATGTACTCGTTTTCGTTCGAATGATGAAACATGTCAACGGGAAGAAAATCTATAACATACATCACTACGCCGTATGTCATTAATACTAAGCCAAAAATAAAAAATACCTTACTCAACTTTATCTTTCCTTGGCTGGCTCTAGTTCGCTCTTATTCGCTACACTATTTATGTAATTTACAGACTAATATCTGAAAGTCAAAGCAAATGCATTGAACGACAATCTAATCTAATAGCACAAGAAAAAAGGAGGCTTAGCGCCTCCTTTTTTGTTTATCGTCGTAAGGTTATTGCTATTCGCTCTGTTGCTTGTCTTGCGTGGCTTGCGTGTCTTGTTTGTCTTGTATTAGTGTTGTTGCAACTTTCTTCTTAGGTTGTTGCATACTCCACTGCCACAGCCATTTACCTTGCTGTAATACGCGACTAACGTCTCGTGGTAACAACCAACCACTTTTTACACTCTTATCAGACATATTTTTAAGGTGATTTTGATACGCTTTTTCGTTGCTGTAGCGTTGCAATATTTTGTCCTTACTCCAACGTAAAGTTGCACCGCGAAAATCACTGATTTCATTACTGGCGAATTTATTGTATCGCAAGCTCCATGGCATAAAGGTCGCAATCGGTGCTTGAATCAAAGGGTGCTTAATACCGCCCAGCTCATGACCGTTATTATCGACCTTAGGCACCGCTGGCATGATTTCAGCCAATATCACCGGTGGTTGATTATCGATAATGCCTTGTTGCCATTGATCGCCGTAATCGACTTCATAGGCAGTATGAGGCTTGTATGGTTTATCAATAGGCAACCAAGGTGGTAATTGAAAGTGTGAAAACGTGATAAGGGTTTGGTTGGCAAACCTTGGAAACGCACTACGCGGTGGCGCGTTTTCTTTTACAACCCAATTGGCAAGGTGCGCCAATAAGGCACGTAATTGCACGCGAAAATCGATTGGATTGCCTTGGAATAAGTTATCAACCTGACTTATTGCATTTAAATTTTGATGACCTTCTACATAGTGCTGCGCAGAGGCTAAGTGATAAATACGTTCGTTTTTCTTTGGTTCAACATCGTAAATATCATGAGTATGTATCAACGCTGCAGCTCGGCCCCAATACTCATAGCCCGTATTGGTGTAAAAGATGTTCGGGTAAAAGTCTTCGTGATGACGTTTTAACAAGCCCTCTTTCTTATTGGTAATCGACGAGCGCACACGTTCACTGGTAAACGGGAATATATCGGTTGGGTAAAAGAAGGCGGTCATGCGATGGCCGTCGCGGGACGGTTGCGCAAATCGGTGATTAAAACTGCCTCGGCCGGCGCCAGCGGTATGGATAAACATACCATCAAAAGCTTTTTCTCCGCCTTCTGTTTCATTGAAACCTTGGTATAAAAAATGACGTAAAAAGCGGCCAGTTTGTGATACCCCAAAGGCGATGGTTTTATCAACTTGATATGGGCTGTCGGCTTGTTTTACGTAATCGGCGGTATCACGCAATATCGCTAAACCAACACCTGCAACGAGTGGGTCTTTGGTTGGGTATACTAATTCATAAATGCCTGGTTCAAAGTTGCCCGCAATCGACTTGCCGTCGGAGCTAAATTGCCAACTGTCGCGTGGCACCACGCTTTTCAAACTGTCACGCCCCATACGACGCGTCAGCCACGCTTGAGATTCTTTACTAAATTCGACGGGATAAACCGTATCTATTTGGGGGCGATGAGCAAGGGACAATAACGATTTAGGCGTATCTACCGTCCAGTCGCTGCGAGCCCAACCGGCTTGGCCTAATGCTTTCGGTAATTGCGCACGTAAAACATGCTCACCGGCATTCAAATCGCCTTGCCAACCAACCCAGATCATCGACATTCCCAACTCCTGAATCAAACCATCACCAAGATGTGATGCTTGAGTTGGCATGGCGCTGCGGGGGGCAAAATTGAAATAGCGTAGCGAGGCTTTCGAGCCACGATTAGACACTTCAATTAATGCGCCGTTGCGCAGTTTAGGATCTTGGTGCTGAATGACCACGTAGTTGGCTTTGGCGCGCACCATACCGTCGTTGTCTTTGCTGGCATGCTGCAAATCAACAATGGCTGTATTGGCAGCATTTAATGGGTCGAGCGCAAATTCAAATTCACCACTGATGATCTCCAGCGATTGGCCTTTGAAATTGATTTGTTTGGTCGTTTTTACCGAGTTGGCAATAACTTTTGCCTGAGCCGTTAATGGTAGCACCACCAATAGTGTTGCTACAGCTAGCCTGGTCACATTCGCCGTCGCTTTAATAAGCCCGGCATACAATTGCCCTAACATAAACCCTTACCCTTTTTCTTGTTATCAATTCGATATTAACCTTGCGACAGCGAATTGCAAGGAATAAGCCGATATGTTGCGTATATCGCGGCTATTTTAGAAGGGTTTGCTGAAAATATTGATTTAGATAAGAAAAAGCGATGCCACAAAGCCTTTAGAGAAAGGTCATGAATTGACATCGCCAAAAATTAATTTACCCGAGGGAGATAAATTATGTGTTAATAAGAGAATTACAAATCACCGTTTATGTGTTTTATAAAAAAGTACACGTAGTAGCTGCAAATAACCAATACGGTTGTTAATCCAATAGCTGAGATCCAGACAATAGGATCGTTTAGTAGAAAGCTTAAATTGTCCATGACTCTCTCCTGTGTTATCCCGTTTATTTAAACTAACTAAAGCATAGGAGATGGCCGCAGGATTGATACTGATCCAGATCAACAAATATTTAAAAAATGTTAGATGATGTTGTTTACGGTAATGGAGTGTTATCTGACCATATCGTGACTTTATCTAACACTTGCTGATTGGTTGTCATGCCGCCAATGGTAAGCAATTGATCATTAAGCTTAATTAAGCCTCGGTGGTCCATGGTTAGGTGCTCAGTTGATATTACCTGCCAGCTATTATCGCTTGGCTCAAACAACCATAATTTAGCATCAGGCTCAGATGGCTCGCCATTATAACCGACGCCATTGTAGTTATATGGGTTACTTGAACCACCAGCAAAGGCAATTTTGCCAGCCACATCTATGGCTGCCATTCGATAGCGTCCCTGACCGGTAGGATGTTCAACCAATTGCCAATCAATCTTAGCTGGGTTTTTCTCATCTATGCTGCCTTTAAGGCATTGTGTTGCCATGGCATAGCTGCGTCTTTTTAACAGGTTAGCCTGAACTTTTACGCCATCACACACCAGCATAACGTTATCGACCAAGCCCGCTGCTTGACCAAAAACAGGCTCACCTAAAAATGGCGCGCCTTGTTGCCAGCTGTCAGTCTTGGTGTCGTAAATTTGCACCAAATTGACATTGCCCGCGTTGTGCCAGCCACTGATCAGATAAATATAACGCTGCTGATACACCAAGGCGACACTGTCATCGACGGGTACCGGCATAGGTGCAATCGTCTCATAACGGTCGTTGATAACGTCATAGCGAAAGCTATCAGGTGAGGAGATTTCCGAATGGTCTTTAGCAACCGTATAGCCACCAAAGATATAAGCCTTATCGTTAATACCAACCGCAATTGCCGCCAAACGCCCTTTTAGTGGCAAGCTTGAAGGTACAGGTGTTTTCGCCTGCCAAGCATCACTGCCCACTTGCCACGCCCAAACCTTGTTGTGCACATCTTGATATGTCTTGCCGGCCGCCAAGCCCATAAAGCTAATAATAAACTCACCTTGCTTGGTTTGTACCTTAGCGACGGCATTATTGCTGACCGGCTCCGGCAGCGCAGGAACATCAACAGACGGCTGTGCTGCCTGAGCAACAAGTGGCAAAAACAAAGTAAATAATAAGGCTAAACGCATAACAATGGCTTTAAAAAAGTGATTTGCCACAAACGTTAGCATGTTGACCAAAAGATACCAAAATTTAATGGCTAATTATGCTGCAAACAGACACAAAAAAGGCCGGTATCTACCAGCCTTTTGTCATTTGTTTCGATTAAGTATGCAAAATACTTTGCAATACATCTGGCTCAATCAAATGCTCTAGGGTTTCATCTAGGCTGGCCAATTTATCGGTTTTGATAAAGCTACCGGTATCATCGGTTTCAATATAACCATAATCACGCAGGGCATTAACCACGGCGGTTTGTGCCTTGCGATCGATAAACTCTGGTGCATTGATGTTATGCAACTTCGACATGCGCTCTGCCAACGTTGTGGCATCGCTTTCTAATGCTGAGCGAGCGATTGGTGACGAGCTATTGACGATATTCAAAACAATGGTGTAACGCTGTACCGTTTCACTGATGCACGATGACATTAGGTTAAGCATATGGCTACTTTTGTTCTCAGCATTAATGCTCCAGTAACCCGCTTTACTCTGCTTAATCAATTGCTGCAGTTCAAAGTACTTAAGTATCGTCTCTGTTTGTTCAACAATGTCATCATGGCTATGCCATAAGAACAACTCAGCCTTAATTAGCTGCATCAATTGTTCTACTTTCGTGTCAATTTCTTCGGTGGTTAATTTGTCGTAGGTGTTTAATAAACGACAGACCACTGACGGCAACATATAGGTGTGCAAAATATTGTTACGGTAATAACTCATCTCTAAACAAGCTTGATCAGTTAACGAGATTAATTGCCCCATTTTATCGTCAGTCACATCGACTTTATTAAGACTGATAACCGAGTCGACTAACTCTTTACCGGATTCATGCGGAATATACACTTCCTTACTGAACGGCGCGGCTTTTTGCACCTCAATAAAGAAGTCTAGTTGCGCTTCTAACTCTTTACGCGTGAGCGCTTTGTTCTCAGACGTTAATAAAATAAGCGCCGTTAAGGTCACCGAATTCAATGCCGCGGCTTTGTTGATTTCGGTCATAACCTGATCTGCTAGGCCATTTACCGTTGGTGTTAACCATTTTGGTTTAGGCGGGTCGATAGGATCGATGCTTTCTTTCCATTCCGGCACATTGCTGTCTAAGTAATCATTGATACTGATCGGCTCACCAAAGTTGACGTAACCTTTACCATAGTTGCGCAACTTACGAATCGCTTTAATAATACCGAATACCGACTCTTTCTGTTTGCCGCTGCCTTTCAGTTCTTTGTGGTAACTGGCGACTTCCATAACGTGCTCATAACCAAGATAAACAGGCACTAAGGTTAGCGGACGTTCGATGCCTTTAAGCATGCTTTGCACCGTCATCGCGATCATACCGGTTTTTGGTTGCAGTAAACGACCGGTGCGGCTGCGACCACCTTCGGTGTAGTACTTAACAGGGTAACCAAGGGTAAACAGTAAGCCTAAATATTCACGGAAAATCGTTGAATATAAGCGGTTGCCACGAAAACTACGACGAATAAAGAATGCACCCGCTTTACGGAAAATTGGCCCAGCAGGCCAAAAGTTAAGGTTGATACCCGCGGCGATTCGCGGTGTCGCGACTGCCTGATGATAAATCACATAGGTCAGTAATAAGTAATCCATATGTGAGCGATGACACGGTACATAAATGATTTCATGGCCGGCTTGTGATAACTCACGCAAGCGGTCGCCATTTTTCACTTCGATACCGTTGTATAAACGATTCCATAACCAGGTCAAAACACGGTCACCAAGTCGTATGGTTACCGGGCGATAATCCGCGGCGATTTCTTTCATCATGCCGCGCGCCTGTTTTTTGATCTCTTCTTCGCTCTTACCCTTGGATTTTGCTTCTTCTTTAATCAGACGCTTGATCGCTGGATTGGCAAATAAGGCGGTAAACTTTTGGTGCAAATCCATTAAACGTGGGCCGGTCGTTGCGACCGATTGGCGATGAAAATGAATACGCGCCATACGTATCAATTTTCGCGCGGCGATGTCGTCACTGCCTTGCGTATCGACCACTTGACGTAATGATACGGGCTCGCTAAAACGCACTAAGGCATCACGACCCAAAAACAAAACGATAAAGAACTTACGTAAAAAGTTAGGCGAGGTCTCATCGGCAATCATGTCGCTGACATTGACTTTGGCTTTGCCCGGTTTACGTCCCCACAACAGGTTCGCCGGAATAAGCTTCGCGTTGCGCTCATGATCTTTTTGGTGCGCCTTAAGTAACGCCGACCCTGAACTCATAGCGCGCGTTTTTCCAGGTTTCATCCAAGGAAAAATAGAGCTTGGCTTTTCCAAACAAATGCAACGTTCCATTTGTTGGCCATCTACGACAACGCTTTCTAATGGATCAGGCATGTTTAAAGACTTACAGGCCATTCGTAATGCCAATAAGTCACTCGCCGATTGATGACGGACAATATAAAACACGTCTTTGTTGTCGCCCAACTCGAACGTTTCAGCGTTGTCAGGAATTACCTTACACTTGACCAACAAGCGTACAGGTAAAGATAATAAAAAATAGAACAAGGCTCTCATTTTGTATTTAAAATCCTTGGCGGATTAATCACTTAAAAATTTGCGGCAATTCTACCATTATTATCGATGCTGTTGCTACATTCGCCACTATTTGAGCATAAATATCGATAAAAAGGCTGCTATATCGCGAAATAGCAGGAGCGTGAAGCAACCCATTTGCGACTCTCTAAAGAAAATCCAATCACTAAATCGGCCAAAATCAGCCAATGCTTGCGAGTTATTAAATGCCAGTATTGGGCAATCCCAACAGCAGCAAAACCGCCGCCTTTTTTATTAGCACAAATAGCGAAAGTTCCCCCGCCAAATGTAAAGCAACGTAAAGTTTAAAGCCGTTTCGTAAAGTACTGTAAATAGGCGTTACCCAAGTGAACAATTTGTTAATACCGTTATCTATTTTGGGTGTTGCCATATCGACAATATGGCTTGTTCTTTTTTTAATTTAATAGGGTAGGAACCATGAATTTACATAATAAGACACTCTCTTTAAACAGCATAAAACCTGTGCTTTGCGCCAGTGTATTAGCCAGTTTATTGACCGCGTGCAGTTCAGACGATGAACAGAGCGATTCTGACAATGCCTTTGTGCAGTTTTACAATGCCTCAAACAACGCGCCTAGCATTTACTTTACTGTCGATGAAAACCTCGACGAAGATGACGATGACGACGATTTTGAAATCACCTTTTCACCGTTAGCATTTGCTGATGCAAACAACCGTTACGAGCTCGAAGCTGACGACTATTATGTGGAGCTTGCTTGGCAAGATGATGCTGACAGCAGCAGTCGCGAAGATCTACAAATCATCTATCAACAAAGCCATAAATTCAGTAAAGACAGCATTCAATTTTTTGCCCTAACAGGTGACGTCCAGGCGCCGCAAGTGATGTCCTTTGAAATTCCAGTCATTGATGATGATAACGACAATGACGAGGAGTTGTTTAATATCCGCCTGCTCAACTTACATGAAGCAATGCAAGATATTGATGTCTACATGTCGAAAGCCGATGAAACCTTCAATGAGGCGATTGCGCTTGAACAACTTAATTACGGGGTGATCAGTGAAAATCAAAAACACGATCAAGACGACTATACCTTTTATATTACCCAAGCTGGCAGTGACCAAGTGTTATTTCAATCGACCCAAGCGCCTATGCAATACACCTCGCAATATATTGTCGTGGTGCGACAAAACCAAGGTGCAGGCTCGTCGCCGTTTGCCATCGATATGATTTCAAAATACGACTTTATGACATTACAAAGCGATGGGGATGATTCTAAACTGCGACTGTTCAACAGTATTACTGAGCACGACCTAATACCTGATTATGACCATTCTATAGATGCCACCTTGCGTTCAATTGATGAAACCATTGCTATCGATAACATCGGTTTTGGTCAATACAGTGACACCTATATTGTCAGCCAAGGTGACTACAGCATTGATTTGCTCAGCTCGTCGCAACAACAACCCTTGCTAACCAATCATTTGTTGACCCTAGCTGAAAACGAAGAGAAAACCATCTTCTTTTACCTCAGCGAAGAAGACGTTGATCATGATGGCGACGGCGATGTAGATGAAGATGGCGATGGACTGGTCGATGAAGTAGAAATAAAAATCAATTCATTAGCGGTTGAAACCACCCAAAGTAGCAGTATTTATAGTCACCAAATTGACATCATAAACCTTGTTGAAGATGATGATTTCAATAGCGTCAGTGTCTACTTTGTGCAAAGTGATGAGTTGATCGAAACTTCAACGAATTATCGCCATATCAGTTACGCAAACGCCAGTAATATCGAGCTGTTAAACAATACCTACACTGTATATGCCGTTGCCAAGCGCGACAGCAGCGACATACTGCTCGCCTCACAAGCAATTACCTTAGACGAGTCCAGCCAAGCCATGTTCTTGTTGCTGCAAAAAAATGAGCAATCGGCTAGCGGATACGACATGACCTTTGCAAACCAAAAAGACAGCAACTAACCACGCACATAGCTGTCATTCCCGATAGCAAGGTCACGGCAAATTGTCGTGGCCTATTCGCGGATTAACAGCCATAACTCAGTGGTGAGTTATCTATTGAGTGATCTTCTGGCAGCGAATTACCGTAACTACTCCATCACTATCAACGTCAAAATAAACAGAGGAACACTATGATGAATACGGTAATGAGTTCATTAACAAAAACCATTGCAACACTATCAGTTGCGACTTTTTTATGTGCATCGGCTTACGCAGAAAAACCTAAGTGGACAGAAAAATCCGATGTAAGTATCGTCGATTTCGCTGTTGGAGCGTCTGGCGAACCATTTGATTTTGACAGTAACGGCGAAGATTTTGACGTATTAGTCGCCGCGCTGATTGCTACCGGCACCGTAGCCGCGTTCGATGGCAGCGATTTAACCGTATTTGCGCCTAATGACAACGCTTTTTATATGCTAACCAACACCACCAATGATGCCGATGCGTTTAATGCCGCCGTGAGTTTACTTGGCGCCGATGGCGTTGCTGATGTATTGAAGTATCACGTTACTGAAGGCGTGCGCAATTCACGTTCTGTGACCCGTGCGAAAATGGTCGAGATGCTTGATGGCAACAGTATTTATTACGATGATGGCCTGATCATTGCCGAAAAATCAGAAGCGAAGATCATCAGCGAAGATAATCGCTTGTCAGACGGTATGGTGCATATCATTGATACGGTATTAAAGCCTTAACCACCCCTGTACCTGAACAACCTTACTACAAGCTAAAACGCCCTCAATGAGGGCGTTTTTTATGTGCCAACATATGTATGTCGCTGTCTTAATTCGATTTATACCTTCGATGATTAGCACAAGCATATTCAGGCATAAACAAATAATCGGTTGCGATTCTTGCCAAGCTGTATATACTGACAGTTACTGTACGGATAAACAGGCTGTAAAAATATCATGCGAGCATTGACTGCCAGACAACAACAAATCTTTGATTTGATCAAAGAAAAAATAAACGAAACCGGCATGCCACCGACACGAGCGGAAATTGCCAACTTTTTTGGTTTTAAATCGGCGAATGCTGCGGAAGAGCATTTAAAAGCGCTGGCCAAAAAGGGCTTTATTGAAATGCTGCCGGGTACCTCCCGTGGTATCAAACTAGCCGAAGAACATATTGAAGAAGAAGGCTTGCCATTAATTGGTCGAGTTGCGGCAGGTGAACCTATTCTTGCCCAAGAGCACGTTGAAGACAGATACAAGATCGACGGTAGTCTATTTCACCCTGCTGCTGATTACTTATTGCGCGTTAATGGCGAGAGCATGAAAGACATTGGCATATTTGATGGCGACCTCTTAGCAGTGCATCAAACGACCGATATTCACAACGGTCAGGTTGTTGTTGCTCGTGTCGAAGATGACGTGACGGTCAAACGCTATAAACGAGAAGGTAATGTCGTTTATTTACACGCTGAGAACGAAGCATTCTCACCGATTGTTGTCGATTTAGCCAATACACCTTTTAATATTGAGGGAATCGCCGTCGGTGTGGTTCGCAATGCAGACTGGATGTAGCCCAGCAAAACTGTACAAACTTTAAGCAGTCAAACATCTTCTAAAAGCGCCCAAATTAGGGCGTTTTTTGTATCTCAAAAAAACCTCCATCGCCTTACCTCGCCTATAACCCATTAAAACACAAGAGTATTTACTCTAGCCCCATTTATAATCTGGATTGTAAAAAAGATTTACAAATTTCTAACAAAGCGCTTTACCTTGTATAAAAATTAAGTAATTCTAGAACATGAAATAAACAAAAACAGGCCGATTGTTTGCCACCTGGTGACACCAGCCGATTACAACAATAAGAAAATGCGCTAAATCTACCACGTCAAAACTAAACGTAGATTTGCAGTACGTAAATGGCCGAGTTAATCATTTAACCGGTATAAAACAATAACAATAATTTACGGAAATTTGCGACATCGAATGAAGATGTATCTTGTCCCTTTTTCTGTATTTTCTTTGGCTTTGCAAGCAGAGGAGATGTCGAGTGAAAAGACGTAACCTGGGTTGGCTGTTGTTGGCAAGTACGTTTGCCAGTTCAGCTTGGGCAGAATCGCAATTAAATTTGACTAAAGGTGTGACGGATGTCAGCCAAAATGTCTATGATTTGCATATGTTGGTTCTATGGATCTGTACCGTCATTGGTATCGTAGTATTCGGTGCCATGTTCTGGTCCATGATCTTCCACCGTAAATCGAAAGGCGTAAAGCCAGCCGATTTTCATGAAAGCACTAAAGTAGAAATACTTTGGACCGCTATTCCTATTCTTATTCTGATTGGTATGGCATGGCCAGCAACCACGGCCTTGATCGATATGGAGGATAACTCCAATTCCGACCTAACCATTCAGGTCACCGGTTCCCAATGGAAGTGGCATTACAAATATTTTGATCAAGGCATCGAATATTACAGTGTGCTGTCTACCCCACGCGAACAGTTTGATAATCGCGAAGGTGAAGGTGAAGCAAAAGGTGAAAACTACTTACTTGAAGTAGATAAGCCTTTGGTCATACCGGTTAACCGTAAAGTACGCTTCCTAATTACCTCAGATGACGTAATTCACTCTTGGTGGGTTCCAGCGTTTGCCGTCAAGCAAGACGCAAACCCGGGCTTTATCAATGAAGCTTGGACCAATGTCAATGAACCTGGTATTTACCGTGGCCGTTGTGCCGAGCTATGTGGTAAAGACCACGGCTATATGCCAATTGTTGTCGATGTACGCAGTGAAGAAGACTATGAGCTTTGGATCAATGAACAAAAGATTGCCATGACTCAAGCCAAGCAAGCAGAAGCAGCTTCGCTTAATGCGGAAATGTCTATGGACGATTTGATGGCATTGGGTGAAACAACCTATACCGCGCATTGTGCCGCATGTCACCAACCTAATGGTCAAGGTCTACCGCCTGCATTCCCAGCTCTCGCGGGTTCAGGTATTGCTGTGGATGCTGAAAAAATGGCTGAACACATCAGTGTGGTATTCAATGGTCGTGCTGGCACCGGTATGCAAGGTTACGGCAAGCAACTTAGCTTGAAAGAGATTGCTGCTGTTGTTACCTATGAGCGTAATGCTTGGGGTAATAATATGGGTCAAACCATACAAGCCAAAGACGTTCAAGAAATTGGTCAAGGTGCGAGTGGCGCCAGTGCTCAACCGGTTGCTCCAGATGGCGCAAGCGACAGTGCAGCAGCCACACCTGAAGCAGAACCTGCACCAGCGGCTGCAGTGAACATGGACGATTTGGACATGGCCAAGCTTATGGAGCTCGGCGAGCAAGTTTACGTCGCTAAATGTGCCGCGTGTCACCAAGTAAATGGTGAAGGTATGCCGCCAGCATTCCCTGGTTTAAAAGGCAGCGCTATGGCCACCGGTGACATTGCCGCTCATATTGACATGGTTGCTAACGGCAAACCAGGTACCGCTATGCTAGGTTTTGCCGCTCAGCTAACGCCACAAGAGATGGCCGCAGTGGTTACTTACGAGCGCAACGCCTGGGGTAACGATACCGGCGATGCTGTGCAAGCCAAAGATGTAGTCAAATAAGGGGGAATGATTATGAGTACAGCTACAGAAACATTAGATCATCATGATGATCACCATGATCATAAAATGACCGGCCTGAAGCGCTGGTTATACACCACTAACCATAAGGATATTGGTACCCTTTATCTTTGGTTCAGTTTCATCATGCTACTTACCGGTGGTGCGATGGCTATGGTCATTCGCGCCGAGCTATTCCAGCCCGGTTTGCAAATTGTTGAACCAGACTTCTTCAACCAAATGACCACAGTACACGGTCTTATCATGGTATTTGGTGCCATCATGCCAGCCTTTACGGGTTTGGCAAACTGGATGATACCGATGATGGTCGGTGCACCAGATATGGCGCTACCACGATTGAATAACTGGTCATTCTGGATTTTGCCATTTGCGTTCAGCATCTTATTGGCATCATTGTTTATGGAAGGCGGTGGTCCTAACTTCGGTTGGACATTCTACGCGCCATTATCGACAACCTACTCAAATGGCAGTACTGCATTCTTCGTGTTTGCCGTACATATTATGGGTATTTCATCGATTATGGGTGCGATTAATATCATCGTGACCATCATGAACATGCGTGCACCAGGTATGACCTACATGAAGATGCCATTGTTTGTATGGACATTCTTCATCACCGCTTACCTTTTGATTGCGGTTATGCCGGTTCTCGCCGGTGCGGTTACCATGGTATTAACCGATACCTATTTTGGTACCTCATTCTTTAACGCCGCCGGTGGTGGTGACCCGGTTATGTTCCAGCACATATTCTGGTTCTTCGGTCACCCTGAAGTGTACATTATGATCTTACCGGCATTCGGTATTGTATCGACCACCATTCCAGCCTTTACCCGTAAAAAACTGTTTGGTTACAGCTCTATGGTTTACGCGACCGCATCCATTGCGTTCTTATCGTTTATCGTTTGGGCTCACCACATGTTTACCACGGGCATGCCGCTAGCGGGTGAGTTGTTCTTTATGTACTGCACCATGCTAATCGCCGTACCAACGGGGGTTAAGGTGTTTAACTGGGTCGCAACCATGTGGCAAGGAGCAATGACCTTTGAGACACCTATGTTGTTCTCAATAGCCTTTGTTATTTTGTTTACCATTGGTGGATTCAGTGGTCTGATGCTGGCGATGACGCCGGTTGATTTCCAATATCATGATACCTACTTTGTTGTAGCTCACTTCCATTATGTACTGGTTACCGGTTCGCTGTTCTCATTATTCGCAGCCGCCTATTACTGGTTACCAAAATGGACGGGCCACATGTATGACGAGAAAATCGGTAAGATACACTTTTGGTGTTCACTGATTTCTGTCAACGTTCTGTTCTTCCCTATGCACTTTATCGGTCTAGCTGGTATGCCGCGTCGAGTACCGGATTATGCCCTACAGTTTGCCGACTTTAATAAGTGGATCAGTATTGGTGGTTTCGCCTTTGGTTTATCACAGCTGATTTTCTTATACGTGGTTATCAAGTGTATTCGCGGTGGCGAAAAAGCCGAAGCGAAATGTTGGGAAGGTGCCGAAGGTTTAGAATGGACTGTGCCGTCGCCAGCGCCATATCACACCTTTGAAACACCACCAGAAATAAAATAGGCAGCACTTCATATGAGTACAGAGCAACAACAAAACGAGCCGCAAACTGAAACAGCAGACGCAAACACCGATCACCAAAAAAAGGTGAAGAAAAGTGTCGGCAAGTTGGTGTTAACCGTGTTTGCCATGTTCGCCTTTGGTTTTGCTCTGGTACCGCTTTATGACGTGTTTTGTGATATCACCGGGTTAAATGGCAAAACGGCCAGTACCGCTGCCGAGGTTAATGACAACGGCATCGATACCTCACGTACCATCAAGGTTCAGTTTCTTAGTCGCACCGCACAAGGTGCGCCATGGAAGTTTGAACCTGAGATGAACTTTATTGAGGTTCACCCGGGAGAAATGAAGTTTGTAAAATTTTACGCCAAGAATCAATCAGGCCGCTATGCTGTTGCCCAAGCTGTACCTTCGGTATCACCTGGACAAGCGGCAAATTACTTTCAAAAGATTGAGTGTTTTTGCTTTAACCAGCAGCCGCTGGAAGCAGACAATGATGTTTGGATGCCATTGCAGTTTTATGTCGATGTCGATTTACCCGACCACATTGAAGAGCTGACATTGTCATATACCTTGTATGACATCACTGACAACAGTTAAGCACAACGAAAGATTGGCCTTGAGTTAAGAATCAGGTGTAGAGGAAAACACTATGAGTACAACAAAAGAATACGAAACCTATTATGTGCCAGCGCAAAGTCACTGGCCAATAGTCGGCGCGATTGCGCTGTTTATGATTGCCGTAGGCGCTGGTAGCTATGTGGCAAATCTTGATACCGGAGAAGGCTTTGGTGGCTGGGTGTTACTGGCTGGTATTGCGCTGATCATCTATATGGTGATTGGTTGGTTCTCCAATGTTATTGACGAGTCAATGGCTGGCAAATACTCCGGGCAAATGGACAACTCATTCCGCCAAGGTATGAGCTGGTTTATTTTCTCTGAGGTGATGTTTTTCGCCGCTTTCTTTGGTGCCCTGCTATACGCTCGCGTATTGTCGGTTCCATGGTTAGGTGGTGATGGTAATAACCTTGAAACAATGCAAGTGTTATGGCCACAGTTTCAGGCGGCATGGCCTTTAACGGTTACTCCTGATGGTACCGAGACCACCGCTATGGGTTGGTATGGTTTACCTCTTATCAACACCTTGTTGCTTTTAACCTCTTCGTTTACAGCGCATTTTGCCCACGTTGCATTAGAGCAAAACAAACGTAAAGCATTAAAAGTTTGGTTGGCGGTTACCATTCTACTTGGCTTGGTGTTCCTTGGCTTGCAGGTTGAAGAATACATCATTGCCTATACGCAAATGGGTTTGACCTTAGCCAGTGGTATCTACGGTAACACTTTCTTTATGCTGACCGGCTTTCACGGCTTACACGTAACCTTAGGTGCGATCATGCTTATCGTTATGTTCTTCCGCGTATTGAAAGGACATTTTAGCCCAGATAATCATTTCGCATTCCAGGCCGCTAGTTGGTACTGGCACTTTGTTGATGTGGTTTGGGTACTGTTGTTTCTTTTTGTCTATATCTTGTAGCAAGAGATAGGAAATTTCGGTGTTGTCGGCTTTTTAAGCACGCTTTAAAAGACGATAACACCAACTTCCGATTAATCCTTTAACGCTTTAATTAGTGTTAAGCAAAGGCGTTAAAGGATTAAAAAGGTTTCGGATTTGGGGTAATTAACCCAGTTAAGATGCCAATAGCCATAAGCAGTACAATCAAGCCTGAGATAATCACTCGGCGACCAATGTACTTAGACATGGGTGGTTTGTTTTTTTCGTTTTTATTCATCATATAACCGGCTCGAAACAAGTTATAGATCATTAAAAACGCCAACACCACCAAGACAACTTTAAAAATTATTTCAAACAAGGAACGCTCCGTTTTTACCAATTGTGTAGTATAGGTAATCGATGACCCGCGTTAATAAAAACACACATATTATTCAATACTTAGCCAGCTTTAAGTTGGCCTGGGTAGTTATTACCTTGGCGGTATTTTGTGCATTAATCAAGCTAAGTTTTTGGCAATATGAACGTGGTGTTGAAAAACAACTTCGCGTTGACCGCATTGCCAAATTGGGCAACCAACAAGCCATCCCTTTAGCCACCTTACTTAAGCAAGTAAACGACAGTGACAACAGCTTTGCCGACGTTAATGATATTGCCATTAGGGTGATTGGTGAGTTTGTCCAACCTATGGTGTTTTTATTGGATAACCAGGTCGACAGTGGCAAAACCGGTTACAAAGTATTTGCGGTGTTCAACGACCAATCAAGTGGTCGTCAATTGTTGATCAATTTAGGATGGGTGGCCGGTTCGTTGGACCGCAGTTACATTCCCGAGATAAGCATACCAAAAGGCCAATTAGAGCTTAACGGAAGAGTGCGTTTAGATAGCCAAGGCATTGTATTACAAGAACAAGTTTTCGATGAACTTAACTGGCCAATTCGAGTGCAACAAATAGACAGTGAAAAATTTTCACAACTAATTAACACTCCCCTCTTGCCCTTTAGTCTTATCTTGGATAAAAAAGAATCTATCGGTTATAAAAAAAGCTGGCAACCGATAGTGATGCCACCAGAGAAACACTTTGGTTATGCAACACAATGGGGATTACTAGCCCTTGCCTGGCTAAGCCTAATGCTAGTCGCCAGCTATACGTCTTTTAAGCGCCAAAATAATAATAATTTTCAAGACGCCAACAGCCAACACAATACAGATAATAAAGGCATGTTATGACAAGTGAAGTAAACAAAAACCGCCGTAGCCTTATCCTGCTGCTACTCGTATTCGTTGTTCCGGTAATTCTCGCCAAACTGGCGCTGGACAATCAGTGGTTTAATTATGGGGTAACCAATCAAGGGCAATTGCTTAACAATAAGCTTACCTTGGCAGATATTGGTCTGAGTAAAGATGACAACAAACAATGGCTGGTGATCTATTCGATGCCAGACAATTGCGACCAGCAATGCCAATTCACCTTATCAGGCATTGAAAGTACCTATATGGCATTGGGCAAAGAAACACCGCGTGTGACGCCTGTGGCCATTAGCTTATCGCCATTTAATGCCGAACAATTAAAGCTAGTCAATGAAAATCATTGGCGCATCGTCAGCAAAGCCGAACAAGCAGCAGACGACTCGGCTTCTTCTTTGTCGCCGTTAAAAATCTATATTGCCGACCCACTTGGTAATATCGTCTTAACCTATGACCAACCACATCAAGCAGACGCGGTGCCAGCCTTTGGTAAATCGATGTTGAGTGACTTGAAGAAGATGTTGAAGTACTCGAGGATTGGCTAATGAACAGCACCCGTAGACTGGTTTTTATTGCCATTTTATTGGCTATTACGGTTATCACCTTAGGTGCGTATACCCGTTTAACTCATGCTGGTTTGGGCTGTCCAGACTG
The DNA here is from genome assembly GCF_004752005.1 of Thalassotalea sp. HSM 43. Lineage (NCBI taxonomy): Bacteria > Pseudomonadati > Pseudomonadota > Gammaproteobacteria > Alteromonadales > Colwelliaceae > Thalassotalea > Thalassotalea sp. HSM 43. The sequence continues at coordinate 1,572,653 of NZ_CP038493.1, forward strand.
GCCTGGTTGCTATGGCTTTATTGATGTACCACAAACATCAACCGAAATAGAAAAAGCCGAAGCCGCGTTTCCACAACGCCCTGTCGAAGTACAAAAAGCTTGGAACGAAATGATCCATCGCTATTTCGCTGGCACACTGGGTTTATTGATTGCGGCAATTTTTATTCTCGCTTTTAAAAATCGTGACAAAGGCATGCCACTGTTTTTGCCGATAATACTGGTGGCGACGGTGATATTTCAGGCCGCGCTGGGGGCATGGACGGTCACCATGAAACTGATGCCGGTGGTGGTTATGGGGCACTTATTAGGTGGCTTTGTGACCTTATGCCTGCTCTATTTATTGTATTTGCGGCTTACCCCCTATCGCGTACCCGGCGGTGATTTTAGTCTGCGTAAATACCGCGCCTATGCGTTATTTGGTATTTTCATTCTGACCTTACAAATTGCACTGGGTGGATGGACATCAAGTAACTATGCGGCGTTAGTATGTACTGAGTTGCCAATATGTCAGGACGGTTGGGCTGCCCAGTTAACCTTTAGCAATTCATTTGATTTGATCCCACCAGAGCGTGAGACATACGAGTTTGGTTTCTTAACCCATGCCGAACGCGTCACCATTCATGCGGTTCACCGTATCGGTGCCATCGTCACCGCCTTGTATTTAGGCTGGTTAGCGATATCGGTAATGATGAAAGCCCAGTCGAAATTTTTCCGTCGCAATGCAACCCTGATATTGGTCATTCTTGGCGTTCAGGTTGGCTTAGGCGTAAGCAACATCGTGTTTAACTTGCCTTTACCTGTCGCGGTTGCCCACAACGTCGTCGCCGCGGTGTTAATGCTTTCCCTTATCACCCTCACATACAGCTTGCGCCGCAAGATTTAGGAGACTGTTATGGCCAAATCTTCAGCACCATCTATCGCTCTTGAGCAAGACTCACCGGTTAGCTGGCGAGAATATTATGAAATCACCAAGCCTAGGGTCGTGGCGTTACTGGTATTAACCGCACTGGTTGGCATGAGTTTATCTGTGCCGGGCGCGATTCCATGGCAGATATTGATTCCGGCCATGTTGGGTATCGGCTTACTTTCGTCGGCATCGGCGGCGATTAATCACATTGTTGACCAACGTATCGATGCGGTTATGGCACGAACCCATAATCGCCCATTACCTAACGGTCGCATCAGTAACAGTAAGGCCATTGCCTTTGCCGCATCATTGGCGCTGATCGGCTTCGTGATGTTGTATGGCTTAGTTAACCCGCTCACCGCGTGGTTAACATTGTCAGGCTTGGTTGGTTACTCGGTGGTTTACACCATGTATCTTAAACGCGCGACACCGCAAAACATTACCATAGGCGGTTTAGCCGGTGCCATTCCACCATTACTTGGTTGGACGGCGATGACCAATGAAATTCATCCTCATGCGTTGTTGTTGGTATTGCTGGTCTTTACCTGGACACCACCGCATTTTTGGGCGCTGGCGATTCACCGTCGTGACGATTACGCCAAAGTAAATATCCCAATGCTGCCGGTTACCCATGGTATCGAGTTCACCAAAACGCAAATCCTGTTGTATACCATCTTGTTATTTGTGGTCGGCTTGATCCCGTATTTGGTGGGTATGAGTGGTTGGATTTATCTCATTGGCGCTTGTGCATTGAACATTATTTTCTTTGCTTATAGCTGGAAATTGAAGTTTAATGCCGACAAACAAACGGCGATGCAAACCTTTCGTTTTTCCATCGTCCACTTAATGTTGTTGTTTATAGTGTTATTGGTTGATCACTACGCGCTTCCGGCGGTGTGATCATCATTTGCAGATAAGAAGTAGCAAAGATGAATAAAGTTTTAGTCGTTATTATTGCCGTTATTGCTGTTGCAATGGGGGCATTTCTCTACCAAAGTCAACGCCAGATGGCAGAGCCTAAACACGCCCTGTTGTATCAGCAGCCGCGATCAATCGCTAACTTTAATCTTACCGACCATAACGGTGAGCAGTTTGATAACAGCAATTTGCAAGGCAAATGGAGCTTGTTCTTCTTTGGCTATACCTCGTGTCCTGATGTTTGCCCGATGACATTGCAAGAGCTTAACTACATCTATCCACAGATGCAGGAAATCACCGGCAATCAGGTACAAGTTGCCATGGTCACCGCCGATCCAAAACGTGATACCGTCGAGCAGTTAAACAATTACATTAATTATTTTAATGACGACTTTATTGCATTGCGCGGTGGTCACGATACGCTGTTTCCGTTTTCCCGCAGTCTTGGCTTAATGTATGCCATTACCGAGGATACCAACCAAGAGTTTTATTTGGTTAATCACAGTGCGTCTATTGTTATGACCAATCCACAAGGGCAAATCCAAGCCATTTTCAAGCCTATTCAAGGTGAGCCCGGCACTGTGCCGGCGATTGATTCTGAGCGTATGCTGGAAGATTTTAAGCTAATTTACTCGCAAGTTAATTAGTCTCATTTGCGGCTAAGCATTGAAATTATAAAAAATATCCTCATTTAATTGATATCTAACAAGTAGAGTCACAATTGTGGCTCTACACACTAACGTCAATCCTTGCTAAAATTGGCGCAAATGAATTCAAACGAAGAGACATGACTAATGGGTAGAGCGTTCCAAAACCGTAAAGAGTCTATGGCGAAAACCGCCGGCCAAAAGACCAAAGTGTATTCAAAATACGGTAAAGAAATCTATGTGTGTGCGAAAAACGGTGGCCTCGACCCTGATGGCAACCTAGCATTGCGTCGTCTGATCGATAAAGCCAAAAAAGATCAAGTACCAACACACGTAATCGACAAAGCAATCGACAAAGCCAGCGGTGCCGGTGGTGAAAACTACGAACCAGCTCGTTACGAAGGTTTTGGCCCTGGCGGCTTTATGGTGATTGTTGACTGTCTAACCGACAACCCAAACCGTACCATCAAAGATGTGCGTATTGCGTTCACTAAGACCGACTCAAAAATTGGTGCCCAAGGCTCAGCTGCGTTCATGTTTGACCACGTTGCGCTATTCTGTTTCGCCGGTGATGACGATGAAGCCATTTTCGAAGCCCTAATGATGGCTGACGTAGATGTGACTAACGTTGAGAAAGAAGACGGTATCATTACCGTAACAGCGCCACATACTGAATACTTCAATACTAAAAATGCATTAGCTGAAGAACTTGGTGACGTTGAATTTGAAGTCGACGAGATCACGTGGATCCCACAAGATTACAAAGAAATCAGCGAAGAAGACGACATCAAGATGTTCGACAAGTTTATGGACATGCTGAACGACAGCGATGATGTACAAAACATCTACCATAACGCAGAAGTAAAACGCTAACGACTCGCCTAATAAACAAAAAGCCAACTCATTGAGTTGGCTTTTTTCTTCAAGGGGTCAGAACACTTGAAATGACAATGAACTTTCAAGTGATCTGACCCCTTGAAAAGATTACAGCAATTCTTTTACGATCAGCTTTAGTAAAAACGTTTCCCTTTCAATCGACATACCCTTTTTCTCACTGTTGGCCATGGTATGTTCATTGTGGGCAATGGCTTGATAAATATTGATCCATACCGGACGCATGCCATTGGCAATTTCGTGGGCTTCCAGTTCGGTGTTGGCTAACTCATCGTCAATTTCACAGGTATAACAAAACGATTCCATATGCATGATGTCATAGTCGGCTTTGTACCAAGGTCGGAACTCTTCATAACGGCCAAACGCTTGCACATTGCGAATATTTTGCGCACCGGTTTCTTCTTTTAGTTCGCGCACTAAACCTTGCTCTAAATCTTCACCTTCATCAACCCCGCCGCCTGGCAAGGTGTAGTCATGATAGCGCTCGGTATACAGCAATAAAATCTGCTCGCCACGAACGATAATGGCGCGTGCCGCTTGGCGATGAAAACTGCTGGCACAAAGGTTGTCGATATCAGGATGAGTGGTACTTCGTAAAAGGCGCATGAGGATATATTGAACGTTAAAAGTGGGGCAAGCCTACTGACTTTGCCCCGAAATAGCAATTAAATTGGTAAGCCCCATTCACGCAAGATTTGCTCTTCTTCAGCAATCAGCGTGGCAAATATTTCACTGGCGAATACTCGGCCAATATAGGCAGCGGTTTTCGGCCATTTGCTGGCATCGCAACTGACTTTACAATGACGCATTAGGACAAACATCGAGCACACGGACAAATCGCCATAGCTCATTGTATTGCCGACCAAGTAATCGTCATCTAGCTCAGATTCGAGGTAATCAAAAATCGCTGGGATTTCTTTGCTGATCGCTAAATCAATTTCATCTTGTGCCGGCGGACGATTAAAAAACGCTTCGGCGAGATACATCTCTGCAAATAAATGACCACCAATCGCTGCCACCATCACCGTGGTTGAATAGGTCGCAAACCATTCACTGCGCGCTGCGAATAAGTTGTCTTCTGGCAATAGCGCTGGCTGTGGGTACTGACGGTCGAGAAAGCGTATGATCACTTCTGAGTCGGTAATGTAATCACCATCATGACATAACAAAGGGATTTTCCCAGTGGGACTGTTATCGACAAATTCTGCTGGTTTTTCTGGTGAAAATGGGAATACCACCTGCTGTGTATACTCAAGCCCTTTAAATGCCAATGCCAAACGAACGCGGCGCACGTATGGGGATGGTTGGGCACCATAAAGTGTTATCTCTGCCATATCAAATTCCTTAATTGTTATACCAACTGCCGTCTTTTTTCGGTACAAACCAAGCGCGTGAGTACCAGTAAAAACGACCAGGCTTGGAAATACTCGGTGCCGTGCAATTGGCGCGGTTTCGTCCCGGGTTGAAGTTACTATCAAAAACCATAGTAAAGCTTTTCTTGTCTTGCCATTGTATTTGCGCCTTACCTTTACCCGCAATAAAGCAGGCCAGCATATTCTGGTAAAAATCGGTGCTGTTTAATGTGACCAAAGTGTCAGGCTGTGCCGCATACGGCACAATTGTCTCGGCGCGTTGACTGCTCGTGGTTAAATCAAACGCCAAGGCATTAAGCTTGTCCTTTAATGCCGTGAGTTTATCGTAAGGCATAGACGCCGGAAACCGAGGCACGGCGGTCAAATCGGTACTCGCGCCAACCGCGCCGGATTGCTGGGTAAAGACCACAAAGCCTAGCTTTTCTAATTTTTGCTGTGCTTGCGGCGTATATTCGCCATATGGCAACGCAAAGTAGCGCCAGCTCTGACCTGTGTGTTGTTCGATGACTTTTTCAGATTTGACCAGTTCCGCCAATTTATTATCAAGCCAGGTGTTTTCACCCACACCTTTTGGTACCTTAACCAGTGAATCATGCAAATAGCCATGATTGCCAATAAGCACACCATCATCAGACATCGCCTTAATTTGCGGCCAAGTTAAATACATACCGGCTTTTTTCGGTACCGTGCCAGGATTAATAAACATGGTATACGGGTAACCGTATCGTTTGAGCAGCGGATGACCGTTTTCAAGAATATCGCTGTAGCCATCATCAAAGGTAATCACCACGGTTTTATCGGTCAGTGGTTGGTTGTTCTTGATACGCTCAACTACCTCATTTAAAGCCACGACTTTGTAGTCATTTTGTTGTAAATATTGCAGGTGTTTTTCAAACTGTTGCGGCGTTATGGAAGTACTTTTTGGCGTTTTATCAGAGACATGATGATAGACCAAAATCACCGTTGCAAAACTTGGTAAAGAGCAACACATCAATATAACTGATAATAAAATAACGACTTTTTTCATATCTCAGAGCTAAATAATCGGATATTATCTAAGATTATCACAGTGCTAAGTAGCGAATAAAGGAAAGCCTCTCGTTGAACGCCCGCCTTAAAGAGCGCAGTGCCCTTTTTGCCTTGGCATTGCCCATGATCTTATCCAATATCACTGTCCCATTATTGGGGCTGGTGGATACTGGTGTTATCGGCCATTTAGGTGAGCCTTATTACCTTGGTGCCACCGCCGTTGGCTCGATGATCATCACCTTTGTCACCTGGTTTTGTGGCTTTTTACGGATGTCGACTACCGGGCTTGCTGCCCAAGCCTTTGGCAGCCAAGACCAACAACAAGTGTTACTGGTACTCAGTCGAGGCTTACTCGTTGCCTTTGCCATCGGCATCAGTTTTGTATTGCTGCAAAGCCTGTATGTAGATTCGGCGCTGTATTTGAGTGGCGGCAGTGAAAAGGTACTTGAGTACGCCAAACAATACTGTGAAATCCGCATATGGGGCTTACCTGCCGCGTTAGCCAATTTGGTGTTGCTCGGTTGGTTATTGGGTATGCACAAAGCCAAGTATGCGATGTGGCTACTGATCATTACCAACAGCGTTAACTTAAGTTTAGATTTGCTGTTTGTCTTAGTGTTTGAATGGGGCGTTGCCGGTGTGGCTTGGGCAACACTTATTGCCGAATACAGCTGCTTATTTATTGGTTTAGCGATGGCGGCGCGCACCTTACAAACCAGTAAAAGCGCGTTATTAAAACCGCTATTTGCGGCACCGAAGCAATTTTTTGCGCGCGAATCATTTTTCCCTTTCCTCGCCCTTAACCGCGATATCGTCATTCGTACTTTGTGTTTAGAAATCTGCTTTGTGTTTATCACATTTATGGGCGCGCGACTCGGTGATACTGTGGTTGCCGCCAACGCAATATTATTAAACTTCTTACTGCTTATTTCATTCGGTTTAGATGGCATTGCCTATGGCGCAGAAGCGCGTGTCGGCAGAGCCAAAGGGGCTAAAGACAGTGTCGCAATGCAGTTATCGGTAAGTGTCGCTAATCGCTTTAACATCATTTTAGCGATTGGTTATTCGCTGCTGTTTTTACTGTTTGGCCAATATTTTATTCAAATGCTGACCAATATCGATGCCATCGTCGCCTATGCCACAGAATTCTTACCCTGGATTATCGCCCTGCCTGTTATTGCTTGTTGGTGTTATCTCTACGACGGTGTCTACATAGGCCTGACGCAAGCAGCAACCATGCGCAACTCGATGGTCATATCCACCTTCTTAGTGTTCTTCCCTACCTGGTTTTTACTTAAAGACTTTGGTAACCATGGCCTTTGGGCTGCGTTTTGCTTTTTTATGGCGGCGCGTGGCATCACCCTTTATTGGCATTACAAGCGCAATTATGCCAACGCAAACTGGACCGATTAATCGATGAATATGACCTTAGCAGGTATCGTGCTGGCGATGCTGGCCGCCATTTGGGTGTTGATAAAAGTATTTGGCTACCCGCGCAATATTTGGGTGCTGTTTGTCACCATGCCGATGTTGATGTGCATCAGCTCCACCATCACCTTTATTGGCGGATTGCTGGCAACAAAAATTGCCCCAGATCCGACATTAGCCACCATGCCATTAACAACCATGATTATCGGCACCGCTTTGGCGACTTTATTTATATCAAAATTAAACCAACGCTTTGGCCGTAAAATTGCCACTAACATTGGCTTTATTATGGCGATTATCGGTGCCAGTTTGGCCTGTATTGCCGCTATAAATGGCTCGTTCAGTTTATTATTGTTAGCCACCATGATCATGGGTTCGAGCTTGGCATTTGCGCAACAAATGCGTTTCGCGGCGATTGAAAGCGTTACCGCCGAGCAAGCCCCCAAAGTGCTATCCGCATTGATGTTATCCGGAGTGTACGCCGCCATGCTGGGACCAGAAGTGGCATTTCTCGGCAAAGATTGGATCGCCTCAGAGCATGGCTACGCCGGCTCATTTTTGGGTTTGGCATTAGTGGTTGCCTTGGCAATGGGATTGTTTCAATTATTCAGCAACCCTAGCGTCAAAGAAGAGAGCCAAGTGCACGGCGATGCTCGAGGTTTATCGGTCATCATAAAACAACCGATATTTATGATTGCGCTGCTATCAGCGGCGATTGGGTATGGCTTGATGAGCTTTATTATGACCGCAACGCCATTAAGCATGCACGACATGAACGGCCATTCATTGCATGATACTAAGTGGGTTATTCAAAGCCATGTCATTGCCATGTTTTTGCCGTCACTGCTAACCGGTTGGCTCATTAAAAAGTATCATTCGGTATGGGTGCTAAGTGCCGGACTTGCCGCCTATGCGTTAGTTGCTATTATCGCCTTAAGTGGCCAACATGTGATTCATTATTGGTGGGCATTGGTGTTATTGGGTATCGGATGGAACTTCCTGTTTATTACCGGCACGGTATTATTGCCACAAAGCTATCACAACAATGAACGGTTTAAGGTTCAGGCGGCCAATGACTTTGTTATCTTTGTCACTCAAGCGTTAGCGTCTTTATTGGCGGGTTGGTTGTTATTTAAAAGCAGCTGGACAATGGTGGTGCTGTCTATGGTGCCATTTATTATCATTATGTTTTTTGTTATCCGCTGGCACAACAAAGATCGCAAGCATCAAATTTAAACTCAAACAGTCGCAACGGTTTATTGCTGTCATAACCGCGTGTCTTAACCGCGTGTCTTAACCGCAAGTCATAACCGCGTGTCATAAGCGCGTTGCTCGCAAACCGCGCACAAAAAAGCCGGCATCAGCCGGCTTTCTAATTTATTGTGTCAGCAACTGACTAGTAGTAAGAGTGCTCACCACGCTGATGTTCAGTCACATCGCGTACACCTTTGATCTCACCAGCCATGATATCAACCAATTGCTTCTCAACACCGTCTTTTACGGTTAAATCAATTTGCGAACAACCGTTACAGCCACCACCAAATTGCAAGATAGCAATACCGTCATCGGTGATTTCAACCAATTGACAGTTACCACCGTGACCAGCAAGTTGTGGATTAACTTCTGACTCGATAAAGTAATTTACGCGTTCAAACAATGGCGCATCTTCGTTTACTCTACGAAGCTTAGCGTTTGGTGCTTTTAAGGTTAACTGTGAACCCATTTGGTCAGTTACGAAATCAACCTCGGCATCTTCAAGGTACTTTTCACTGTCTTTATCAACCAAGGCAGCAAAACCGTTATATTCGATGCGAATATCGTCAGCTTCAATCGCTTCAACAGGGCAGTATGAAACACCACACTCAGCTTGTGCTGTGCCTGGGTTTACTACAAATACGCGAATACAGGTGCCTTCAGCTTGTTGTGAAAGCAGTTTTACAAAATGCTGCTGCGCAGTTTCGGAAATATTAATCATAGGTGTCTCGCTAAATGCTCACTTCGACATTTAAGGTCAGGATAATTCCTGACTATTTAACTCAAGTATGGGGCCTATAATACGCTTCTCAAGGGTAAAACTCCAAATAACTTTTTAATTTTGTCTATGCTTAAACAACCCCTGTTCTGAAAATAGCTGCAACTTTGCTAGTCATTTTTGCTAAAGTATTAAAAATAATCATGTTTTATACGTTTTTTCATTAATGGAGTGCATTTTGTTGTCATTGCCACGATTTTTTCTCGCTGTTTGCGCCTGTATGTCTTTATCTCTCGCTGCAGAGCCACTCTCCTATTATTTCCCTGATCAGTCAGACTACGAACAACAAATACCAACACCGAAACAAGTGTTTGGCTTTGAGGTAGGTGATCGCCACCTTCGTCACGACCAATTAATGGATTATTTCAAACAGTTAGCGCAAGCCAGTGACAAAGTACAAATCACTGAGATGGGCTATAGCCACGAATATCGTAAGCAAATCATTGCCACCATTAGCAGCAAAGAGAACCTTGAAAATCTCGATGACATCCTCGCCCAACGTCGCAAATCTGGCAAACAAGCAGACGATGCACCTGCGGTTGTTTGGCTTGGATATAGTATTCACGGTAATGAAATTTCTGGCTCAAATGCCTCGGTATTGGTTGCCTATTATTTAGCGGCAGCAGAAAACGGCGATGTCGACGATATGCTCGACGATTTGATCATTGTTATCGAGCCTAGCATGAACCCTGATGGCATGGACCGATTCACCACCTACGCGAATGCCAATCGCAATGTCAGTCTAAATACCGATCCCAACCATCGTGAGCACCACTTTCAATGGCCGTGGAGTCGCACCAATCACTTTGTGTTTGATTTAAACCGCGACTGGTTGCCACTGACGCAAATCGAAAGCCAAAACCGGGTGCGCCAGTATCATTATTACAAACCGAATGTCCTTGGCGATTTTCACGAGATGGGCCACAACAGCAGTTACTTTTTTCAACCGGGCGTACCAAGTCGTAATAACCCGATTACGCCAAAAGAAAACTTAGAAATGACCCGTCTGTTCGCCACCTACCATGCCAAAGCATTGGATAAGGACAACAGCCTGTATTACGCCGAAGAAGACTTCGACGATTTTTTCTATGGCAAAGGCTCGACCTACCCAGATATAAACGGCACCGTAGGCATCTTATTTGAACAAGCAAGTTCTCGTGGTTACGCGCAAGACACCATCAATGGCGTCTTGACCTTCCCTTATAGTGTTAAAAACCATGTTGTGACCTCCTTTTCCACCTTAACCGCGGCGCAAGAAAACAAGCAGCGTTTACACGATTATCGCGCCAAGTTTTATGATGATATTGAAGACCTTGCTGATAACGAAAGTTTTGCCGGATACCTGTTTACCGAACAACATGACCAGACCCGCTTAAACATGTTTTTGAAACTGTTGAATCAGCATGAGATTCAAGCGTTCCCATTAAGCAGAACTTACAACGGCAAAGAAGTCGATTACAAAGCCGGTTCAAGTTACTTTGTGCCGCTAAAACAAAACCAATACCGCGTGATTAAAACCATTTTTGATCAGGTTGTCAGCTTTGAAGACAAGACCTTTTACGATGTGTCTGGCTGGACCATGCCGCTGGCCTTTAACATTCAATTTGCCAAGGTTGAAATTAGCCGCGGCTTGTCGATATCGTCATCACCGTGGCAGCCCAAAGAGAAACAGTTAGCACCGATCAGCCGCGATGCTTATGCCTATGCGTTTCGTTGGGATGATTATCTCGCACCAAAATTTTTGAATAAATTGCTAGAGCAAGGCATCAAAGCGCGAGTGGCCAACCAAGCCTTTACCGCCAGCGTTAACAATGAAGCGGTTCGTTTTGACAAGGGCACGGTGATCATCCCCGCCTATGTGCAAGATCAAAGCAATTGGATTGATAACTTGCTCAGCATTCAAAAAGACATCCAAATCGACGTCTTCGATTTACAAACCGGTCTTAACGCCGGTATTGATATCGGCAGTCCGTCGATTGTGCCAATAAGCCCAGTGAAAGTATTGATGATTGGCGGACGCGGCGTATCGGAAGCCGAAGTTGGCCATATGATGTTTTATCTCGACGGGCAAATGAACATTCCTGTGTCGGTGGTCGATATATATCGCTTAAATAGCATCAATTTTAATGACTACACCCACATTATGTTGATGGATGGTAAATACAATAATTTCCCGCAAGGTACAGGCAAGCGCTTGCTCGCCTTTGCTGAACAAGGTGGCACCATCTATGGGCAAAAACGGGCGATGAAGTATCTTGCCAGTAAGAATATTTTGCAAGCCAGCTTTACCAGCAAAAGTGAAATCAATCGTGCCTTTGACACCCGAGATTTAGCCTATGATGACAAGCAAGACTTAACTGCTAACAAACGCATTGCCGGCACTATTTTTAATAGCCAGCTGGATACCAGCCACCCATTGGCTTACGGCTTTAATAAAGACGACTTGGCTTTGTTTAAAAACTCCACTGACATTATTGAAATGCCGTCAAAGCCATTTATCACCTTGGCCCGATACACCTCTGCGCCATTGATGAGTGGATATGCGGCGGAAGAGCTGATTGATTTGGTCTCGGGTAACGCGGCTATCATCGCCCATAACGTCGGCAAAGGTCGCGTCGTGGTCAGCGATTCTAACTTAGTGTTTCGTGGCTATTGGCCTGGGCCTGCGAAAATCATTGCCAACACCTTGTTTTTTTCTAAGGCTTTTAGCGTCAAGATAAGCGATTAATATGAAGCGCTTAGTATTAAGTGATTAACATTAAGCGATTAACCTTAAGCCATTAACACCATGCGACTAAAATATTCAGCTTATTTTATTTTGGCTGAGCACTTAACGCATTGCCATACAAGGCGACACTGATACTGAGCACGGTGACTCTCGCAGCACCGTGCTTTTTTAATAGCTTGGCAATGGTGTTTACCGTCGTACCTGTAGTCACCACATCATCAATCAGCAGTACATGTTTACCGTTAAGCTGCATATCATCACCGACCACATAAAACGCTTTGCGCAATGCCCGCCGTCGCTGCGCACCGCTTTTACCGACCTGACGACGCACGCTTTGCTGGCGCCGTAGATAATGAAAATCACATGGAATAGCACTGTATTTGACCAATGCTTTGACGAGCAATACCGTTTGGTTAAATTGCCGCCAGCGCAAACGCGCATAAGATAACGGCACCGGCAACATAATATCGGCGGTTATGTTTGTCGCTTGTATTTGTTGATACATCAACTGAGCCAGCATGGTTGCTAACTCAAAACGCCGAGCGTATTTAAGCTGCGCTATCCAGTCGCTAAATGGGCGCATATGCGGCGCTACCGCAATTAACGCATCATAGTGCTGATGGCTAAGGTATCGAGCAATCGCCGGGCTATGCAATAAGTTATTGGCGCAATGTGACCAATCAAACGCCGCTAAGGTTTGCTGGCAATCAATGCACAATAATGGCTGGTTATAACTTGCTTGGTGGCATAAATCACAATGGTAATATTGGCTAAAAGCGCCACTAACCGCGTGTTTTAGCCTGGCAATGGCGTTAGTGATTGTCTTCATATTCATCCTTGAATCGTCAATAAAACTACATATGGGCACTGGTTCGGGCTAGAATAGCGCCATCAACTACAGTTATTAGCTTAGAACAAAATGAACAACGCATTGCGATATCAAAGTCAGGGTGATGGCACACCTGTGGTTTTTATTCACGGTTGGGGACTTAACAGCGCGATATTCAGCCCTCTGGCAGAAATGTTAGAGAATGAACACCGAGTGACGTTAATCGACTTACCGGGCTTTGGTGACAACCATGAAAACATCCCGGCACGCTATGACATAGCATCAATTACCCGCATGGTTGCCGATTGTATCGATCAACCAAGCATAATCGTTGGCTGGTCATTGGGTGGTCTGGTGGCAACCGAGCTGGCGCTGCATCACGGTGATTTAGTAAAGGCGGTAGTAACGGTCACCTCAAGCCCGTATTTTGTTGAGCAAGACAACTGGCCAGGCATTAAAGCAGAATTGCTTAAGTCTTTTCATCAGCAATTGGCGGTCAATAGCGATAAAACCATTGCCAACTTTTTAAAAATTCAGGCGATGGGCTCAGAACATGTGCGCCAAGACATAAAAGAGATAAAAAGTCTTATCGACTCTCGCCCGAAAGCGAATATCGACATTCTCGACGCCTCATTATCATTGCTAGAAAACGTCGATTTACGCTCGCACGTTGGCGATTTACAGGTACCTTTATTGCGCTTGTATGGTCGTTTAGACTCGCTGGTGCCAAAAGCGGTTATCGAGCATATGGATGAGTTGGTACCGCAATCGGATAGCTTTATGTTTCATCGTGCCTCGCATGCGCCTTTTATTTCCCATAAAGACGAGTTTTATCGGGTGTTAAGAGATTGGATTCAAGGTATAATCGCCGACTAATTACGTATTTTCAGCGAATTTCGCCGCATTTAATAACAAATAATTAACAAAGCGGCACAAGTTAAATATTTCAGGAAGCACAATTCATGTCACCTTTAGCACAATCATTAACGCTGCCATGTGGCGCCGTTATTAATAATCGTCTTGGCAAAAGCGCCATGACCGAAGGTCTAGCCGACGCCCACGACCGACCAACCGAACAACATAATACTTTATACCGTACCTGGTCATTAGGTGGCACTGGTGTGCACATTACCGGTAACGTGATGATCGACCGACGCTACTTAGAGCGCGCCGGCAATGTGGTGCTTGAAAATGACTCGGCCATCGACCAGTTTAAAGCGTGGGCCAAAGCAGGTACCGAAGGTGGTAACCACTTATGGATGCAAATCTCTCACCCTGGACGTCAGTGTCCGTCGTTAGTCAATGCTGAGCCGTTATCGCCATCAGATGTGCATTTAAAAATGCTTGGCTCGTTTTCTAAGCCGCGTGCGCTAACGCAATTAGAGATTGAAGATATTATTCAACGCTATGCCAACACGGCCGCATTAGCGAAAGAAGCCGGCTTTACCGGGGTGCAAGTACATTGTGCGCACGGTTATTTGATCAGCCAATTTTTATCACCAAAAACCAATCGCCGCCAAGATCAATGGGGCGGCAGTTTAGAAAACCGCGCTCGATTCGCCCGCCGTGTTGTGCGTGCCGTGCGTGATGCGGTTGGTTCTGAATTTCCAGTGGCGGTTAAGCTGAACTCTGCCGACTTTCAAAAAGGTGGCTTTTCACTAGACGATTGTGTGCAAGTTGCCGGTTGGTTAGCTGAAGACGGTATCGATTTACTCGAAATCTCCGGTGGCACCTACGAGCAGTTGTCATTAATGGGTGTTGAAGCAACCGAGGTAAGAGAAAGCACTCGCCGTCGTGAAGCCTACTTCCTTGAGTATGCGCAAGCGATTAAAGCCAGCGCCAAGGTGCCATTAATGATCACCGGCGGCTTTCGCTCACGTGAGGTGATGGAACAAGCGGTTGCCAGTGGTGAAATTGATATGGTCGGCTTAGCGAGACCACTATGTACCATGCCCGATGTATCTGCTAAATTAATAGAGCAAAGCATTGACAGTGTTGACGATTTTGAAACGAGCTTAAAAATAGGCGATGGCTTTTGGGGCAATAACAGCCCATTGGCATTGATTAAATCAATGAACAGCGTCGGCCAGGTTAGCTTTTATTATCAACAGATAATACGCCTATCAAAAGGCGAAAAAGTAGATACTAGCCTTAAAGTAGCTGCGTTATTTTTCAAGCACTTATACAACGATACCTGTTTGAATTTGCGACGCAAAAAAGCGCAAAATAAGCGTTTATTATCAAAAGATTAAAACCATAAGAAAGACAAAGGGTTGGCTATGGAAAACCTCATGCAACAACTAAGGCATTACCTTGGCTTTATCGGGGATAATTTATTCCTGCAAGCCGGGATAGTTGTTCTTGCCTCGTTTATCTTTGCCTGGATATTAGACAAGGTCGTTATATCTTGGGTAAGACGCATGACCGAGCGCACCGACGGCAAGTTCGATGATCAGTTGGTCGACTTGTTGCATCAACCCTTATTCTATTCTGTTGTCGTATTCGGCATCTCCGTCGCGTCTAAGATAATCCAATTACCTGAACATGTTGGCGGATACATATTCCCAGTACTGTATACCTTCTTGTTGGTGCTGTGGACCATGTTCTTTATTAGAATTACCCGCATCATCCTGCGCCGCACCGCAGAAAATGAGAAGCATTTCAAAGTCTTGCACATGCAAACTTTGCCGCTGTTCGAAAACCTTGCGCTGATTATTATCCTTGTCCTGTCGATATACTACATATTATCGACCTGGAAAATCGACATGTCGGCATGGCTCGCCTCGGCGGGTATTGTTGGTATCGCCGTTGGTTTTGCCGCAAAAGACACCCTAGCAAACCTGTTTTCAGGGGTGTTTATCATGGCCGATGCGCCATACAAGATTAAAGATTATATCGTACTTGAAACCGGTGAACGGGGTGAAGTCACCAATATCGGTTTGCGCAGTACCCGAATTTTAACCCGTGATCATATTGAAATTACCGTGCCAAACTCGGTTATGGGTAACACCAAAATCATCAATGAATCTGCCGGTCCAAGCACCAAATCTCGTATTCGCGCCAAAATTGGCTGTGCTTACGACAGCGATATCGATTTGGTACAAAAGGTATTGATGGAAGTCGCCCAAGAAGAAAACGAGTTATGCCGTTATCCGGCACCGATTATTCGTTTTCGTAACTTTGGTGCCTCGAGCCTTGATTTTGAGTTGATGGGTTGGATCGACCTACCGGCTAATCGCGGCCGTATTTTGCACCAAATCAATAACGCCATTTATAACAAATTCGCTGAACACAACATCGAAATTCCTTATTCGAAACAAGATTTGTACATCAAGGAATTACCGCCTTCAATGATGAAGGGTAAAAGCGATGACGAAGACAGCGACCAGCCAAGCTAATGATCCACTGGCCCGCACTTATTAAGCATGACGGTGAAGATGAACTGATATTCATCGAGAGCCGTGATGCGTGGCGTAACGATGAAGAAATGCTGTTGTATTTGTTCACCGAATCCGATGTGCTTGTTGACAGCACAGGCCAAGTATTCAGCTTACCGGATTTACAAAATGACCTAGATTGCGAGCACGTTTTAGGACAAGCGAGCCTAGACAATGTCATCGAATTGGTCGCCAACCATGCCGTGGTATGCAACATCTGTTGCGCCGAAAAAATCAATGCAAAAAATATCTTGGAAGCCGTTGAACTAGTCGCTAGTATGAAAGACTAAATAAAAAATGCGCTAACACCTCTACAAACTTAAAGAAACATAGTGTTAACAAACTCACACAACATAAATATGTCAGGTTTGTAGAATAGAGCCTCAAATTCCTAATGGTTTTTCGTATGAGACTTATCGCCGCTCTGATGCTGGTTTTTATCTGTAGTTTATTGTTTATGGCCAACACGGGTCAGGACAACATGTTTTTTGAATTCAAGCGCGGCATACCTTTTGGCGATAAAGTCGGCCACTTTATGTTATTTGGTGGCATGGCCATGTTGACCAACTTTGCCCTTAGGTTTCGTCATGTATCGAAATCATCATTACTGCAATTCGGCTCACTGTTGGTATTAGCGTTATCGACAATGGAAGAGTTTAGCCAAATCTTTATTAGCACCCGCACCTTTAGTTTTTACGATTTAGCCGCCAACTTTCTTGGTATCAGTTTATTCACGTTAATATCACTAGAGCTCGGTAAAATCAGTTCACGCTATAATCAACGCCTGCTGAAAAGCAGTTAATCGTCAAAGCCTGCGGTGCAATCGAGAAACAGCTCTTTAAACCATATATGTGCCTGACTTTGCGCCACTCTTGGGTGATTGAGTAAGTAAAACTTAACACGCTCCGATTGCTCTAGGTGGAAATGATACACCGCACTAAATTGACCGCTAAAACTGACATTTTGTGATAACGATGTAGGCCCCACAAACAAGTTATCACTGACCCGCAAAATATCCGTTAGCAACGCCAATTGGCCGCTAGAAAATACCACTCGCCGTTTCAGACCAAGCTTGGCCAACAACACATCAACCGGATAAGCAAAACTCGCCTGCGCTTTGGTTTCGACCAACAAATTAACAAAACCATATTCTAAGCACTGCTTCAATGTTGCTTGCTGCGACACTAATGGGTGGTTTTTACCCGCATAAATGGTCAAATCAACACTGCCAATATACGTTGCTTGCAATTCACTCGAGATATCACTTTTAGGATGGATGGCAAAGTCCAACTCGCCATTGCGCAAATAACGCTCTGGCTGGCTTAGCGGCGGATGCTCTTCAAGCAATACATTAGGCGCAATTTCGCTCAAGCTTTCATACAAAGACACCAAACAGCCATAACCCAGTAACGGCGGAATCGACAAGCTAAATGTACGCTGCAACTTGGCGGGTTCAAATTGAGGTTGTTTTATGATTTGTTCAATGCTGGCAAGCAGGTCTGGTAACTGCATGGCGATACGTTCAGCTTTCTCCGACATCACCATATATTTGCCACTGCGATACAACAGCGGATCATCAAATGTTTGTCTTAACCTATTTAAGGTTTTACTCATTGCCGGTTGACTGATAAATAACTTGTCGGCGGCGCGACTGATGTGCCGCTCCTTCAACAGCACACTTAAAGCAACCAGTAAGTTAAGGTCGATTTTATGTATCGACTGTTCAACATCCATAGTATGCCCACAAGTTATATATACGTATAAAAAATAGTCATTTCAAGAATAGTTCAAGTCTCACTATACTGACAACATTCTTAGCTAGGGCGCTATTTCACATTGCAATATATCGCCCCAGCACAGCGTAAGTATTTACTTATTGGAGTCTTTAACATGACAAAACTATCACACTTTTTAACCGCTGCAACCTTGTTGATGTGCGGTATAGTCAGCGCCGCAAATAGTGGCAATAACGGCAATAATGACAATCAGCCGGAATATGCCGCTAAGGTTCCGAGCTCTATCATCACCCCTAACGATGTGGACTCTAAGTATTTAGGCCAACTGTCTTATACCGATGGCGCACCTAACTTAGCTACGCACCAAAAAGCCCGGGATTTTGTCGATACTGCCGATGCCGTTCGGGTGTTTTTATCGGGTATTCCAGTGGCTTCGATGCAAGGACTCCTTGCCGGACATCAAAGCATTGGCATGACGCCGAACCAAACCATAGGTATTTCGGAGGGCTTGTTAAATGCCCGCAGTATTTGGTTAACACCAAACACCACAACACCGTATGTAACCGCCGAAGCAGATGTGCGTAATGGCCCGGTAGTACTGGAAGTTGGCACGCCGATTCTTGGTTTAGTCGATAACGCAGCGTTTGAATTTGTCTCTCGTGTTGGTGTTACCCACCCACAAGATAAAGGTAAAGGCGGTAAATACTTCTTCTATCACAGTTCGTATCAAGGCGAGCTACCAGAAGGCTATATTCATGTTAAAACCGAGGGTTACAGACACTGGTTATTGTTTCGGGTAATTACCCAACCAAACACCATGCAAGCGGATATTGCCAAGCTGAAGCAAACCATGGAGCTATACCCATACGGCAGCAAGCCACAGACCGAATTTGTTAACTTTACCGATGTGCAATACAACACCGTGCATGCTATGGATGAAAGCTTTTATGATGAGATAAACACCCTGATTCAGTATGAGCCTGCGCATGTGTTTGACTCAGAATGGTTGTCGCTTGCTAAACGTTTAGGTATTGAAAAAGGTAAAGCTTTTGAACCGGATGCGCGCATGCAAGGTATCCTTAAAGAAGCGTCAAAGATAGCCACTGCCGAAGCGCGTAGTTACTACTTCCACCCGGAGCAATCGGTTAATCGTTTTGATGACCGTAAATGGTTTACGCCACTGATCAATGGTCACCTGTTTATTGATAATGAACACGGTGTTGTAAATAGCGATGACCGCGCCTTGTTCCACTTTATGGCAACTGGCATTACCCCTGACATGGTCACCAAAACAGTCGGCGCTGGTTCGGATTACTTATTAGCCACTCGCGATGTTAACAATGAGCTGTTAGACGGTGCAAAGCACTACACCGTGACACTGCCAGCGGATGTACCGGTAACCAAGTTCTGGTCGTTCATGGTCTATGACAACCAAACCCGCTCGATGCTGGAAACAGACCAAGCTGCGGCAGGTGTTGATGGTTTAGGTGATAAAGTGAAGAAAAATGCCGATGGCACGATCACCATACATTTTGCGCCAACACGACCTGAAGGTGCCGGAGACAATTGGGTACAAACCGTTGCAGGCAAAGGTTACAACGTTATCTTCCGTGTCTATGGACCTACGGAAACCTGGTTCGACAAAAGCTGGAAGCCAAGCGACTTTGTCGAAGTGAAATAATCATTGCCATAAACCTTTACAATAACCATTGCCAATAAGCAAAAGTCATAAAAAAAGCCGCTCAACTGAGCGGCTTTTTATTAACTAAAATGGGCGATTACTCAATGCCATATTTACTACGATACGCTTTTACCGCATCAAGATGCGCTGCCATCTCAGCGTTTTCGCTAAGGAAACTGATCACATCGTTTAAGCTAACGATAGAGACTACAGAAGTATCAAAATCGCGCTCAACTTCTTGAATCGCTGACAGTTCACCTTGGCCTTTTTCTTGACGGTCAAGGGCAATCAATACGCCAGACAATTGTGCGTCATTGGCTTTAATGATTTCCATTGATTCACGAATCGCCGTACCGGCGGTGATCACGTCATCAACCAGCATCACTTTACCTTCTAGTGCAGAGCCAACTAAGTTGCCGCCTTCACCATGGGTTTTCGCTTCTTTACGGTTAAAGCAATAAGGTACATCAGCATCATGATGATCGGCCAAGGCAACCGCGGTGGTTGTCGCTATTGGAATACCTTTGTACGCCGGACCAAAGATCAGGTCGTAATCGATACCTGAATCAACTAGCGCTGCGGCATAAAAGCGGCCTAAGCGAGCCAAATCACGACCGGTGTTAAATAAGCCAGCATTGAAAAAATATGGGCTGGTGCGGCCTGACTTCAAAGTGAATTCGCCAAAACGCAATACCTGCTTTTGCAAAGCAAATTCAATAAATTCGCGTTGATAATCTTTCATTGTTGTTCCAATAAATGCTTGTTAGTTTAGCGCTGCTTTTTGCGCATCAAATAGTTCATTAATGCCCGCTTTTGCTAGCTGCATCATATCGTTCATCTCATCAAAGCTGAACGGCTCTTCTTCTGCCGTACCTTGTACTTCGATAAGTTTACCGGTGTCGGTCATAACCACGTTCATGTCGGTTTCAGCGGCGCTGTCTTCTGGGTAATCCAAATCAGCAACGGCCGTGCCTTTGTAAATACCAACCGATACAGCAGCGATCATGTGCTTAAGTGGGTTGGTTTTTAACAAACCTTTGGCGCGCATGTAATCAAGCGCGTCAACCAATGCCACACAAGCACCGGTGATAGAAGCGGTACGTGTACCACCATCGGCTTGGATAACGTCACAATCGACAGTAACGGTGTTTTCACCAAGTGCGGCTAAATCAACAGCGGCGCGCAATGAACGAGCAATTAAGCGAGAGATTTCTAATGTACGACCACTTTGCTTACCAGCAGCGGCTTCACGGCGCATGCGGGTGTGCGTAGAACGCGGCAACATACCGTATTCAGCGGTGATCCAACCTTTGCCCTGGCCTTTCAAAAATCTTGGTACACCTTCTTCTACAGTTGCTGTACAGATTACTTTGGTATCGCCAAACTCGATAAGAATTGAGCCTTCCGCATGAGCGGTAAATTGACGGGTAATGGTTACTGGGCGAATTTGCCCTGCACTTCTGCCACTTGGTCGCATAGTCTATCCTACATTTGATTTTTTACTGGCGCGCATTATAAAGCTTATCCACTGAGTTTAATAGAGAAAGTGTCGATTGCTTGGACAATTAAGGCACCAGGTGCAAGTTGTTGAAATTTAGTTAATACTAAAGAGGTCACATTAATAGTGTAGAGAAAGTGTAGACCAAAAAATATGATGAAAAGCAGTAAAAACATAATTTTAGCGGTATTGGTAAGCCTACTTAGCTGGCCGTTAGTCGGCCTAGCCGACAATAACAGTGATAGCACCAATACCAATGCAACGGCCAATGCCAGCATTGAAAATGCGCTGCCTTTATACTCGAAAGTATACGACCCTAAGCGTGATCCATTTCAAGATGCCAAAGACGCCATTAAACTCGCCAACGAGTCTGAGCGTAATGTATTAATAGAAATTGGTGGAGACTGGTGTACCTGGTGCCACAAGATTGATGCGTTTTTGGCGGCAAACCCTGATATTTATAAACAACTGCATGACACCTTTGTCTTACTTAAGATTAATGTCAGTGACGTAAATGAAAACGCCGACTTTATGGCTGGCTTCCCTAAGGTTCTTGGTTACCCGCATATGTATGTATCCACCGGACAAGGCAAGGTCATATTATCGAAAGATACGGCAGAATTTCTCGACAACTCAGGTGTTGCCTATTCACGCGAAGCCTGGCTTGAATTTATCGACACCTTCAACGCAGACAATAACAAAGCCAATTTACGTAAGTTTGAAATAGACAAACTCACCCAACGTCAAGACGGCCAAGGTTAATACCTAACGTAACGAGTTGACGTTAATAGTTGAAGTAAATAATTTAAGTAAATAGTTGAAGCAAATGATTAGGGCGAATAATTAAGGTAGTGCTATGAATTCTTTTTTTGATAAAGAGTATCAACCCCCAAAAGCGATACTGAGCCGCATTTCCCGCCGGCAGTTTTTAAAGTCAGCGGCAATGAGCAGCGCAATATCGATGGCACCCGTCAGTTTAGCCTTTGCTAACAGCGCCAGCAAAGTCGACATCAGTCAAGACCCATGGCTAACCCTTGATGTGGCGATGCAACATTTACTGCCAAGCTCAGACACTGGCCCTGGAGCCAAAGAATTTCAAGCCATCAACTACTTGGTTAACTTGTTAAACGAGCAGCCTATTGACGAAGAAGAGAAGCAATTTGTCCGCAATGGCGTTGGCTGGCTCAACGGTTACACACAAAAGCATTACCAACAGCCTTTTAGCAAACTGAGCCACGACGATAAAGAAAAAGCGCTGCGGGCGATCAGCAAATCGCGCGCCGGTGAAAACTGGCTGAGCACCTTGATAAGTTATGTCTTTGAAGCCATGTTGGCGCCGAGCAGTTATGGCGGTAATCCCGATGGTATTGGCTGGCAATGGCTGCAACACAAAGCAGGCTTTCCGATGCCCGATAAAGGCAAGCGCTATTATGAATTAACCGCCTACGGCAATATTGATGTCCGACAAGAACCACAACAAGATAAAGATAATAAGGCGCGCTAATGAACAAAGAATTTGATGCGGTAATCGTTGGCAGTGGCGCAGGTGCATCGCCTGTGGCCTATACCTTAGCCAAAGCAGGCAAGAAAGTCTTAGTATTAGAAAAAGGCCCATGGTTAACCGAAAAAGACTTTTACAAAGACGAGCTGGCCTGTTGTCGTCGCACCACCTACTCACCGAAGCTTGAAGATGAGCAACACGTTATCGAAGAAGAATACGAAGATAACGAGGGCAATAGCTACTGGCAAGGCGAAGCGACCAGCGAATCTGGCTGGGACTTTTGGAATGGCAATATGGTGGGTGGTTCATCAAACTTGATGAGTGGTTATTTCCACCGCTTAAAACCCATGGACTTTCGCTTAAAGTCAGAATTTGGCGGCATAGACGGGGCCAATATTGTTGATTGGCCAATCAGCTATGATGACATGGAACCCTTTTATGACATGGTCGATAACGTTGTCGGTGTTTCTGGCAAAGTGGTTGATCACCCTTATTTAGAACCGCACAAATCGGATTACCCATTTTCACCAACGGCCGAGCACCCGATATCCGCCTGGATTGACGAGGCCGCAAAACAAATCGGTTACCACAGTTTTCCGGTGCCACGCGCGGTGTTATCTCGCCCAGCAATGGGCCGAAACAGCTGTGAATACTCTGGCTATTGCTCAAGTTACGGTTGTTCGTCTGGCGCCAAAGGCAGTGGTCGCGCCGCACTATTAAACCACGCCGTTGCTACTGGCAATTGCACCATTCGCCCGCACAGCAAAGTATTTAAACTGGAATCAAACGAGCAAGGCGATGTCAGCGGTGTATGGTTTTACGATAACCAAGATCGCCAACACAAAGTCACCGGCAAAATATACGTGGTCGCCTGTCAGGCCATTGAAACCTCACGTTTGTTATTAGCATCAACCGGGCCGAAACATGCCAATGGCTTAGCCAACAATAACGCTCAGGTCGGCAAAAACATGATTTTTTCTGCCGGCGGCACAGGTCGCGGCGATTTCATCTTCAAAGACATCGACAAAGATAAAGAGCAGCAACTACGCGTAGTTGGCCCGTTTATCAATCGCGCTCTACAAGACTGGTACAAAATTGACGACAAAGAATTTGGCGCCGCCAGCAAAGGTGGCACCGTAGATTTTCTGTTTCATCAAAACCCGATCTCAAAAGCCGGCTCAACCAAATGGGACGATGACGATCAATTGGTATGGGGCGAACAGTTAAAAAGCAATCTGCAAGATGCCTTTAACTTTGGCAAAACATTACGCTTTGAAGTATTTAATGACTGGCTACCCACCGACAACTGCTTTGTTGAGTTAGATAGCGAGGCCACCGATAAATGGGGTGACCCTGTCGCCAAAGTACGCATAGGTGCCCACCCACACGACATTAAAGTAGGCGAGTACATAAGTGCCAAAGCCGAAGCCCTGCTCGAAGCCATGGGCGCGACTAACATTAGCTCATCAGTAAGTAGTTACCCACCGCCAAACCTGCAAGCTGGCGGCTGTCGCTTCGGTGATGATCCAAAAACTTCAGTGTTAGATAAGAATTGCAAAGCGCATGATGTCAGTAATCTGTATGTCACCGATGGCTCGTTTATGCCAACCGGTGGTAGCGTACCGTATACCTACACCATTTACGCCAACGCATTTCGGGTTGCCGAGCACATCAAGCAGCAACTGAGTAGCTAACCGACCGTAATCATAAGAGTAATCAAAAGCGCAATCACAAGCACAATCGCCGACAACTTCGCCTGTTTTTAGTAAGAAGTTGTCCCGATTGGCTATTCCCTAAGCAATTGAGCCAACACAAGTTTGCTCAATGCCAACCCTTGTAGCATAATTTGAGTTAGCAATTGGCACAGATATAGAGAAAGTGTGCCGATTGCCCTTTAAAATTTAAACAACAATGACAAGGGTAATTATATGATCCACAGCATGACTGCGTTCGCTCGTCACGAAGTAAAAAGTGACTGGGGCAACGCCATTTGGGAAATCCGCTCGGTAAATCAACGCTTCCTTGAAACCTACTTTCGCCTGCCAGAACAGTTTCGTGGCTTAGAGCCGGTTCTACGTGAACGCTTTCGCAAGCAACTTAACCGCGGCAAGGTCGAATGTAGCTTACGCTTTAACGCCAACCCGGCAGCAAAAAGTAATTTGTCGATTAACGAAAAGTTAGCAGAGCAACTTATTGCCAGCGCCCAATGGATAAACGACAAAGCCAACAACTCAACACTAAACCCCGTTGAAATAATGCGCTGGCCTGGCGTTATGGAAGCCGAAGAAGCCGATATGGACGTAATCTCAGCAGAACTATTAGCTGGCTTTGATAAAGCATTAGCTGACTTTAAAGCCGCTCGCGCCAGCGAAGGTAAAAACATGGCGGCATTGATTGTTGAACGCCTTGAAGGCATCGTCACACAAGCGGAGCAAGTAAAGGCACAGATGCCAGACATTGTGAAATGGCAACGTGAACGCATCATCGAAAAATTCAATGACGCCAACATCGAACCAGACTCAGGCCGACTAGAACAAGAGTTGGTTTTACTGGCGCAAAAAATGGACGTTGACGAAGAAATCGACCGCCTATTCAGTCACGTAAAAGAAACCAATAAGATCCTCAAAAAAGGCGGCGCCCAAGGCCGACGCCTAGACTTTATGATGCAAGAGTTTAACCGCGAAGCAAACACCCTAGGCTCAAAATCCATCAATACCGACATCACCGCAGCAGCAGTTGAACTGAAAGTATTGATTGAGCAGATGCGTGAGCAGATCCAAAACATAGAATAACAATACCCTTAACTATTTGGCGATATAACAACTATATCGCCAAGAAGCTTCTAATTTACGTTATGACACGCTTGCTCCATTAAGTCGCGAGCATCTAAATTTTTAGGATTTTGTTTGTATTTTTCCGTCCAAAATTTACATGTCCCGATGTTGAAGGTACTCGCTTTTTGTTGATTAGCATTTTGTGAACCCAAATTACTTTGCTTGGGAATATTTGTGTTGGTTGTCGTAATCATTCGATTCCAGTTAGCAGAAAATTTTTCAGCAGCTTCATCTCTATGATTTATGCACTTTGCAAATTGACTGCTTGTTTCAGGCGATCGGCACTCATCAGGGCGCTGATAATGGTCTAACCATGCTTGCTGCTTCTTTCCTTCAAAGAGCCCTTTTATTATTAATGCTTGTCGTCCTAGTTGGTCTTTGTTAGGTACGTGAATACTTTGCAGTTTCTTTTTATGTGTTTCTTTTTGGGTTATATAGTTATACGTTTTCGTGCTTTTAGGCTTTGATTTTTTACATAACCGAATGTCTTCTTTTATCTCACGCTCCCTGTTTCTCAAATATTCACCATGTGGTTCTTTATAGCCGGCTCTCATGATAGTTCTAATATTTTCAAGGGCGTCGAAATGTTGTTGGCAATGATCTTGAGCTTCAGCTTTGCTTGAAAAGAAAACGATATAGATAAGGGAAACGACAATTGAATAGCGCATTAAATAGTCCTTTATGTTGATGCGAAATATAAGGTACTAATTATATTAATTTTTATCAATAGGCAAAATTTTAATGTAGGTGTTATTGTCGAAATAGAAGCTACCTTTTAGTCGTAATATCATTGAAAAGTTAAAATCAAAACTACCTTGTTCTATACAGAATATTTAAAACTAGACTCGGTAAATATTTATCTAAATGGTTATACACCATTGCCAAGTACCTGCTAGTCGGCTACAAATAAGCACATAACCTCAGTTTCAGGTCAGTTTTATGATTTCATTAACCGCCACTCAGGCGCGTATTATTGGTGTGATGTTGGAAAAAGAAACCACCACACCTGAGCAATACCCTCTGTCTTTAAATGCCTTAACCAATGGCTGTAATCAAAAAAGTAATCGCGAACCGGTGATGTCGCTGTCAGAAAGTGACGTGCAACAAGGTATTGATGAGTTAGTGCAAATGAACCTGTTGATGGTGGATAGGAAATCATCAAGTCGGGTGCCTAAATACACGCATCGCTTTTGTAATACCGAATTTGGTGATTTGCAGTTTAGTGCACAGCAGCGCGGTATCATTTGTGTGATGTTACTGCGTGGCGCGCAAACACCAGGTGAACTGCGTACTCGTACCAATCGCTTGGCGGAATTTGCCGATGTTGCTGAAGTGGAAATGGCGCTGAATCAATTGCAAGATCATAACGGTAAGCAATTGGTGCAAAAGCTAGAACGTGAACCTGGTAAACGTGAAAATCGCTGGGTAAACCTGTTTGTTGATCAAAGTGAGGCGATCACCAGCAGCAATGAGCAAAACATTGCTGAGGCAATGCAACAAGAGGATGGCAGCTTACAACAACGCGTTGAGCAGTTGGAGCAAGAAGTCGCTGAGCTAAAACAACAAATTGCTGAGCTGTTGTCATAATACCTTGTTGTCGTAATTAGCTTCGGTTATATCGCTGTACCCTTTCTCGACTAATGCCTTTCTAAACTAGTGCCGTTGTGATTCAGTGTTGCAACGGCGTCTGGTAATAAAATGTAAAGTTTCCTTTCTAGAAACATCAATAAAGTCATTTAAATTCATATAGATATAAACACATCAATCAAATTGATGTGTTTATGCTGTTGTATTTATTAGTCTTACTATTGGTGGCTCCTTACACTGTGCGGCATAAATCGTTTGTCACAGTTTTGGAGCCAACCACATGAAAAAGCTATTACTCACCGCCGCATTTGTCGCGTCGCTTGGGGTTATCGGCAATGCTATTGCCGATACGAATACAGGTGCTAATACAGGTGCTAATACAAGTGCTAATACCGATGCCAATGCTAAAGCTAACCCCAAAGCTAATAGCAAGATAGTTGAGCAGCAAGGGCTAAGCGAAACTGAAGAGTTGGCCGAACTGTCAAAGAAATTAAATAACCCGTTAGCGGATCTGTGGATGCTATGGGCTCAGCACGATATCACCTCGCTTGAAGATAAAGCGGGTAACAGCTACATCAGCCACAGCACCAAGTTTCAGCCGGTAATGTCGTTTGATTTTAGTAACGATTACAACTTTATATTACGTCCGGTATTTCAATTCCAAAGCATTGAAGTACCCGGCATGGATCGCGAAAGTGGTTTAGGTGATACCGCTGTGTTGGCAGCAATTGGTCCGAAAGCGCCGAAAAATGGCTGGACCATAGGTCTGGGTGTATCAGCCTTCTTGCCAACCGCTGAAGAAACTTATTTATCAACCAATGGCGCCGACCAATTTGCCATTGGCCCAAGCTTGATTGCCATCAAGTTAGGTGAAAAGTACACCTATGGTGCGGTGGTTCAGCATTTTGAAGGTGTTGGTCAATCAGAAGCGGTGAACAGCAAAGGTGAAGAAGAAGATTTAAGTCTTACCGATATTCAATACATCTGGCGTGTAAGAATGTCATCAAAATTGCAAATCGGTATGGCGCCTAACATCACCATCGATTGGAACAAATCCGGTAGCGACAAATATACCGTACCTGTTGGTTTAGGTTTTGATTACATGACTCGCTTTGGTGATACGCCGGTGCGTCTGGCGGTTGAAGGTTACCGTTACGTGATGCAGGCCGATGAGTTTGGTCCTGAATGGGGTATTCGTTTTGTGGTGATCCCTGTGGTAAAAAACCCACTGTTATGATCGCGTGATTAGTTGATTGAATAGTTGCTTAAATAGTTGCTTGAATGATTATGGGAGCGGCGCTTGTTTGAGTTGATCTAAAAAGCGCACGCTTTGTTCAATAACAAACTCACGAAACCAACGATGTTGGTATTCATATTCCCGCGATACATGCCAGGTCAAATACGTCGTTAACGGGTTACATGGGAACGGTGGTTGAAAGGCTTTTACCGGAAACACATCCGCCAGCAATAACACCAAGCTTTGTGGCAAAATGGTGATCACATCTGTGGTGGCAATCAGCGACATAGCGGTGACTTCTGATGAGCCGTAATAAACAATATCCCGCTCTTTAAAGCCCCCAACCATCTCTTTAATAAACACCTGATTAAACACATCGAGATTAAACCCTGAGGTATACACCGCATGTTGCTCCTGTAAAAACTCCTGCATAGAAATTTCAGACTTATCGGCAAAGCGCGGGTGGTCTTTTCTGGCGACCACCAACATGGGATCAGACTCAACCAACTGACAATGAAAATCGGGGTTATCGACATGTTGGTAATTAAGGTGCAAATCGATGTCACGATTACGCATTAAATCTAATGGGTTTTGTTGGTAATCGGTGGTGACGGTCAACGTGCATTTCGGTGCTATCGCGGCGAGGCTGACCAGTAATTTAGGGGCAAACAATTGCTCGGCAAAGCTAAACACATTGAGTTTAAAGTTCACCTTAGAGCTTGCCGGATCAAATAGCTGTGTATTCGGTAAGGTATTTTCAATGATATCTAAGGCGCCGTTAATTTCAGCGCCAAGTTGGCGTGCTTTCGCGGTCGCTTTGAGGGTGCGGCCATCGCGCACAAACAGCGGGTCATCATATAAGGTTCTAAGACGTTGTAAGGCCATAGACACCGCCGGCTGTGACATATTCAGTTTTTTTGCCGTCGCGGTTAGGCTTGGCTCACTCAACAGTGCCGCCAAGATATTTAATAAGTTTAAGTCAATGCGCCTGAGGTTGTTCGCCATAACACCATAAGTTATTGATTCGCCAAATTGTTATCTAAAGTATTGTCATGATTGTAAATTCTAGCAATTAGCAAATGCAGAAAAGTAATTTTTAAGCATAAAAAAGCCCGATCAAACCGGGCTTTTTGTTACACGTGATATGTGATTACGGACACATATCTGAGCTTTGTGCGCTGTCTAATGGCAATGTTGAAGCCACATCTGATACACAGAAGTTGACGCTTACACCACCAGATAACGAACTTGATGTTTGCAGAACCGCTACACCAGAGGCGTCGGTAACAGCACTTGCTGATTCATTCCAAGAGCCACTAAAGTTACCGGTAACCGTTGCACCAGCCACGGCATTACCTAAATTATCAACAACCGTGACCGTCGCAGAGCCAAACTTCTTACCACGACCCGCACCAATGGTGCCGGTAACGACTGCAGCCACTTGTACATTGGTTGCTTCTGCAGAGCCTTGCGTTACAGTAACCTGTTGAGCATCGCTGTCGGTTGCTGCGTCATCATCGGTTACCGTTAATGTCACCGTATACGTACCATCACTGGCAAAACTATGATTGACGCTAGCGCCAGATGCGGAATTACCGTCGCCAAAATCCCAGTCATAAGCCGTGATTGAACCATCACTGTCACTACTAGCACTGGCATCAAAGCTGCAGCTCAACTCTGAACAATTTACCGTAAAGGATGCGACCGGTGGGTTATTTTGCGGAGTGCCTGTACCCTCACCTAAGATTTCAATATTATCGATAACATACACATCCGAGGTAAAGTTACCTGGATCTGTCATAAGTAACAGCGAGTCGACTGACGAATCTGCCGTCGCACCGTCGATACGATCTACCATTTGAAATCTTAATGTTTGTAGGCCATTAGCGTGCTCTATAAATGCGTTGTAACCGCTATGACGACCACTTGGGTAGTTGTCTGGGGTGGCCACAGTACGATCTTCCAGTTGGATTAATATTTCTTTGCCAACCAAAGCTGGATCGTTATTGTTTACTTGTAGTTGAAACGCCTTATCGCCCAACACAAATGCACCGGCATCGCTGATAGCCGATGTCGAATATAAGATAACGTCCCATTGTGCTGCTGCACTTCGAGTATAAGTCAGTGCACCTGACGTCGCGTCATAGGTACCGTCACTGCCGCTATAGGTCATATTGCTGGTGCCATCAAAATCTTCTAAAACCAATTCGCTAGATAATTGTTTACCGACGTAGATATTAGTCGATACTTCACAACCACCCGACGTCGCGGTTAGCACTTGCGTTGTATTTGCACTGGCAGTGTCCCATTGCACCTCAATTTGATTTCCTGAACCACTGATCGTACCGCCGGTCACCGACCAGCTGGTGCTGGCGCCAGGGTTAATAACGCTGTAGGTTTCACTTGAACCTGGTTGTGGTAAGTGATTACCGGCAAGGTTTGGCTGTTTACCAGCGAATACACGCACGTAATCAACTTGCAATTGTTGCGGTAATACAGAGTCATCAACCTCACCACCCCATGAGCCGCCAACGGCTAAGTTAAGTAAGATATGAAAATCATTGCTGCCATCAAATGGCCAGTTTTCAGGTGCTACATCCGCAGGTGTTTTGGTCGAATACAGCAAATTATCGACATACCAACGAATTTCATTAGCGTCCCACTCAATGGCATAGGTATGAAAATCATCAGACCATTTACCAGGTTGCTTCATAATGCCATTGCCCTGATGCGCGTTGTCAGGCCAAGGTTGACCATAATGGATTGTGCCATAAGCAAAATTTGCACTTTGACCGACAGATTCAAATATGTCTATCTCGCCACTCATTGGCCAGCCTTCAGCGGGATCGGTCGGTAGCATCCAAAATGCCGGCCACATACCTTGGCCATCAGGAAACTTAAATCTGGCTTCAAAACGACCAAATGCCCATTCACCACTACCGGCCATATTTGCGGTACGAATGCGTGCAGAGGTATATTGCGAACCTCTAATGCGCTCTTTTCGAGCTTCGATTGTCATTACGCCATTTTCAAGAGTAATGTTCTCAGCTTGATAACTTTGTAGTTCGCCATTACCCCAATCACAGATACCATAACTACAACCATCGCCAAGCATAATATCCCAAGCGTTAGTATCCAGACTTGCTTGGTCAAAGTTATCTTCCCAAACAATATCCTGGCACTGTTGTGCTGACACACTCGCAGCCCCAGTGGATAAGCCAACCAATAAGCAGGCTTTAGCAAAATCATTCATTGTTATTTTTTTCATGTTATATCTCTTGCTGTTATTTTAGTTTTAGAACTTTTGGTTCTTATTCCTTGATGAAATTGTTTATTTTCAGCCCCATATAATCGTTCGCTAACAACGATTCGATTATTCTGAAAACCTGCGCATACTCCTTTGCACCTTTCAACGTAGCGAGAGACAGAGCAATTGTCGTCTAAATACGAGGTCATTTACTCGACATTGCATTTTAGAGGTATGGATAACGACTACACCAACCGAACAAACACCATTAAGACCATGATATTTATAGATAATTAAATTTACTGGCATGACAACTTAAGTTACGTTAGCATCAAAACATACCAATTATTTTCAGCGCTAGATAACGCACATTAATAGTATAAATAATAAGAAAACAGCTACCCTATGAATGTTATTGTTTTTAATTTACACGACATATCACTGATCATAACCATCATATTGTGCTTGAGCATTGCGCTGTCTTTGACTCTATCGGCCAGTAAAAAACCACTGCATATTTACCTTCTCTGCGCGTTTATTTTTTGCCACGTGCTGATTGCTGCCCATGAACTTAGCTATTATGGACAGCAGTTTCGCTATGAAATCATCGAATTATCACCAAACCTATTTTTTATCGGCAGTTTAGGTTATTGCCTCGACGCTGTTTTACTGTATTTGTGTTTTAAATCACTAAGCAATGAAGGCTTTAAACTACAAGCCAAACATATGCTCCACTTTGGCTTATTTATCGCCTTTATGGTCTATCTTTTTGTGGTTTATTATTCTCAAGACTACTTCCTTAAACACACTTTAATACGTACCTGGCGTCTTACCGAGTCTTGGCATTATGTTAGCTTTGAGTCGGTCATCAAGATTGTTCGTTTAGGCTATGGAATTGCTTGTCTCAAGCTGCTTTTACAGCAAGATTTTTCGACACCGATAAGGTTTTCTAACAAGTGGTTAATGACATTAGCAGCAGGCTTTATCACCATTGTGGCAATTGAAGCGGTGTTGAGCGGATTTAAAGTATTTGATTTATTTATTCGAATTGATCGTGAAGTGTTTAGCTTGATAGGTGTGAGCAGCTATTATCTGACCATGATATTGACCATAGCGTTGCTGGTGATGTCGCTTTTTGACATCGTCACAAGAACCTCAACCATTTTTGATAGCAAACAGGGTGATAACGATAACAGCGCTTTTAAACCCGATTACATTAATCGCATAGAATCATTAATGCGCAGCAATAAGCCCTATTTAAACTCAGATATATCAATTGAATCATTGGCAGAGCAACTGCAGATGTCGAGCAAAGAGCTATCGATGACAGTTAATCGTCATTTTCAGCTTAATTTTTACGAATTTATCAATATGTATCGCATTGAAGAAGCGAAAAACATTCTTATTACACACCCCGATACCGCTATAACAGAAGTCATTTACCAAGTTGGTTTTAACAGTAAATCGGTTTTTAACACCGCGTTTAAAAAATCCGTTGGTATGACGCCGTCTCGATATAGAAAAAGCCATTTAAATAACAGACAAAGCAACTGCACTCTAGAAGCCTAGGGTTATATATGATTAAACCAAGTAAGAATCACGGGGAGAAATATGGCCGTTGCACAGGCGGTAAGCGCCATCGCTAAACCAGAAAATGCGCCCATGGTATTGCTAACCTGAAACGCCCTTGCGGTGCCTATACCGTGTGAGGTTAAGCCCATGGCTATGCCTTTGATGCTGTCATCTTTGATGCCCATTAACGAAAACACTTTGGTACCAAAGATAGCGCCAATAACCCCTGTTGCTGTTGCCAGGCCTGCGGTTAATGAGACAATGCCACCAATATTCTCTGATATGCCCATCGCCACCGGCGTGGTGGTTGATTTAGGGGCAATAGAGATTTGCGTTAACAAACTGCCACCGAGCCAATCCACAAGGTAAATCGCACTGAAGGCACCAATAAATATCGAACAAAACAAGGTTATGGTAATTGGTATCATCAGCTTCTTAATACGATGCAGTTGCTGATACAAGGGAATGGCTAAAGCGACCACCGCGGGCCCCAATAAAAAGTGCACTAACTTACCGCCGTTAAAATAATCCTCATAAGAAATGCCAGTAAGCAATAAAATAGTGACAATAATGATGACCGATATGATGACCGGATTAAGTAGCGGGTTGCCGCCACAACGTTTAAATAACGCCATGGCACCGGCATAGGCAAATAAGGTGATCAATAAGCCGGTAAGCGGTGAGGTATGAATTAACGTTGTGATGGCATCGAGTTTGTCGGTACTAATCATCGATGGCCTCCGGCGTAAATAGTTTCGCTAAAACATGCATGATCAGCGCACAACTAAACAGCATAATTAGGGTGCCGGCAACTAACCCAACGCTTATTGCCAACCACTCTTGCGCCAAAAGTTTGTAATGGGTCATTAAGCCCACGCCAGCGGGGATAAACATCAACGATAGATGACCCAGTAAATGGCTCGACGAGGTGTTGAGTGATTCGCCAACTCGGCCACGCACAATCAAGGTCGCCAATAACAATAACAAGCCTATTACCGGGCCGGATACGGATAATTCCAACAAGATGACCAGGATCTCGCCCAGTAACTGATACGCCAATAAAATGGCAAAGCCCAATACAAACTTCATGTAACTCGCTTAATCGTTAGTTTTTTATTCAACATAACCTAGTCTTAAACGGCTCGCCTGACTGTTGACCTGACTGCCATAGACAGCGGCACAGGTTATGTTGCGTGGTTGATAAATAGCAGAGTAAATATATCAGTTATGACGGCGAGAACAAACAACACCAGCAGCAATTGCGCTTTTAAATGTCAGCATTGATTAAGCTTGCAAATGCTACTGGTATGGACGTTTGTGTGCCTAGTTGAGCGTTTTTTAAGGCTTAGCGTCTTATAAGTTATCGATTTGACGCTTTAGATCATACTGGCTGTCGGTCACTAGCTTTTCTAATACCGCCACACGCTGTTTTAATGAGGCGATTTCATCATCTTTGGCCGATTGTTGTTTTGTTGTATCGGTAAAAAGTGAACCTAAGTCAAAGTCACTGCTATTTACCGACATCATGTTGGTGCCGTATTTTTTATCGCACAAGTAACCAATGCCCATGGCTAATAAAATAAGGCTAAATAAACCAATAAATTCTAACATTTTCTGTTCCTCTTTTTAGCTGATTACTTGTTATAGTCATGGCCTCCGTCGATTTATTACAAAAAGGCGTAAATAAGCTTAAAAAAATCCTCGCTCGGTTCGGCAGATTGAAAAAATTTCTACTATATTCAGAGATGTAATAATAAAAACTTAATTAGGTTTTAACTATGGATGCTATAGAAGATTCCGAGCTTCTCGAACATATAAACGTAGAATCACTGCAAGAACACATCAGTACCTTTATCGATTTATTCATTATGCTGGCAAGCAAAATTGTTATTGCCGTTGTTGTTCTGTGGATATCGCTATGGATGGTCAAACGCCTGATTGGTATGGTTGACGCCTCAATGAGCAAGCGTAACGTTGAAGTTACCTTGCACAAGTTCTTATTAAATATTCTAAGCCTTGGTTTAAAGGCGATTGCCATAATCATTTTCGCCTCAATGTTAGGTGTCGAAACCGCATCGCTTGTCGCCCTATTAGGTGCCGCGGGTTTAGCGGTTGGTTTGGCATTGCAAGGCAGTTTGGCCAATTTCGCTGGTGGTATCATTATTTTATTCTTCCGCCCATTTAAAGCCGGTGATGTGATTGAAGCACAAGGCTTTATTGGTCGCATTGAAGAAATTCAAATCTTTAATACCATTTTGGTGACCTTTGATAACCGCAAAATCTTTATTCCTAATGGCTTGTTATCTAATGGCTGTTTGGTTAATGACTTTGCCATGCGCACTCGCCGTGTGGATATGAAATTTGGCGTTAGCTACAACGACTCAATAGCCCATGTACGCGAAGTTGTGCAAAAGGTACTGACTGCCGAAGAGCGCATCTTAAAAAGCCCAGCGCCTGATATTTTTGTTGGTGAACACGGCGCCGACTCAGTTAACTTTTTTGTTCGTCCATGGTGTCGTTCCGAAGATTACTGGGAAGTGTATTTTGCCGTACATGAACAGCTCAAACTTGCCTTTGACAATGAAGGCATCAGCATTCCGTTCCCACAACGCGATGTGCATTTTTACCCTGCCGAAAAGGCCAGCGATTGAATTCATCTGACGTAAAATAGCCATGGATGGCAAATTCAATCTAGTGACAATGACAGCAGCGCAACGGTTCCTTTGCTAGCCAATACAAGCTATATTGCTTACAAACGTTAAACCCTAGCTGTGACAACCACATACCATGTTAACCGAACTGAATACGGTGAATTTTTCACCCTCTTGCGAACGTAATAAGCAGGTGATCCTCGAGCAACTCTCGCCGTTACTTGCCGAGCATAGCAACATCCTTGAAATTGGCAGTTTATCTGGGCAACACGCCGGCCATTTTGCGCCAGCATTAAGCCACCTTACCTGGCAATGCAGTGATATTGCCTTACATATTGCCGGCTTAAGCCACAATCTAAAACAATTAGATTTAGCCAATCTGCCGGCACCACTCAGCGTTGATTTAGCGCAATCAAACAGCTGGCCAGAGCAACATTATGATGCCATGTACAGCGCCAATACCTTACACATTGTTGCTTGGTCCTTGGTTGAAAAGCTGTTTCAATTGGCTGATGCCAGCTTGCGTAAACAACAGAGCAGCTTGCTTATTTATGGTCCATTTAAATACGGCGGCGAGTATACCAGTGCATCGAATGCTGACTTTCAATTGTGGTTAAAAGACCGCGACCCGTTAAGTGGTATCCGTGATTTTGAAGCGGTGAATGAGCTGGCACAACGCTATGGCTTTACCCTTGAACAGGACATTACAATGCCGGCGAATAATCAATTACTGGTTTGGAGACGCTAATGATTGCCAAGACCCCAACACCGCCATACTATGCGGTTATTTTTACCAGCACCTTACAGTCTGACGATCCCGAATATGGCCGTACCGCCGAGCGAATGTTAGAGCTGGCCGAGCAACATGCCGGTTTTCTGGGTGAAGAGTCGGCGCGAGAGCAGCTGGGTATCACCGTATCCTATTGGCAAGATCTTGAGTCTATCAAGCAGTGGAAACAACAAAGCGAGCACGTGATCGCCCAACAAATGGGGCGCAAACATTGGTATAAGACCTACGCCACCCGCATCTGCTTAGTTGAGCGAGATTACTTCTTTGCCGACGACAGCGCGTAAAAAATCACGCCAAGCAATACCCAACCCAACACCATAACCCATTCATAGGGCCAGAGTAATGAACCTGGTCCCCACGGCATGTAAACATAGGCCAAACATAAGCTCAAAATAAACGCACTGCGACCTACCAACACCCCATGTTTGACGCGAAATGGCCGTGGCATGTCTGGCTCGGTTTTGCGTAATTGCAAAAACGCCAATGCCACCATGCCATAACCAATTACCACGGCAAAACTGCCCGAGTTAATCAGCCAGATCAAAATGGTTTTGCCAAAAAATGGTGCGATGCAAGACAACACACCAATAAATAAAATCGCCACATACGGGGTGCGATGTTTGTGATGTACTCGAGCAAATACCGCAGGTAGCATGCCTGCTTTTGCCATCGCATAAATGGCGCGACTGCCGCCAAGAATAAACGCATTCCAACTGGTAATGATGCCGGCAATACCGGCAACCACCATCAAGTTACCCGCCCATTGCCCCTGCCATACTTCGGCTGTCGCATCGGCGGTTGCCATAATGCTGTTGTCTATTTGTTGGTTATCAAGGGATAACGCCACGCCAAGGGATATCAAGCAATACCACAACACCGCAGCGGCAACCGAAATTACCAATAACTTGCCAATCAGTTTTGGCTTGAGATTAATCTCTTCAGCAGATTGCGGAATAACGTCAAAGCCTATCATCAGCGCAGGCACCATCGTCAGTACCGCAAAAAAGCCGATGTGGCCATCAACAAACAAGGGCTGGGCATTGGCAAAGTCGAGATTGACACCAACTCCGGCCAAAAACATCACACCAACAATTAAAAAGCCCGAGGTGATAGTGGTTTGCACCACCGCCATAAACTTAACACCGAGGTAATTAATCAAGGTCATGATGATTGAAGCGACCACGCCAATAATGGCGTAACTGATGTACACGTCGGCATCGTATATGCGCCACAAATAGCCAAGTTTGATGTTAGGAAATAAATACTCCATTGCCGTGGGTAATGCCGCCGCTTCAAAGATAGGCACGGTAACGTAGGCCATGATAATGGCCCAGGTACAGATAAATGAGCCCGTGCGGCCAAAAGCCCGTTGGGTATAAACATGTTCGCCGCCGACTTTGGGCATCGCCGATACCAGTTCGGCGTAGGTCAAACTGATCAGTAAAATAGCGAAGCCGCCAACAACAAATGCCAGCAGTGTGCCCAAGGTTCCCGCCGAGCTTATCCACACACCGGTCATGATCACCCAGCTCCAGCCAATCATGGCACCAACCGCTAAAACCAGCACTTCTTTACGTGATAAGGTACGAATTAAACCGTGATCAGACATAAAATCGCTACTCTTGTTGTTTTTTTACCAGTATTACCTAACAAACCACACTTGTCATTTGTTTATATTTTAAGCACTTACAAAGCGCTTCACAAAGTTGGCGCAACAATTACATTTCGATAACAGCTTTATTTTTAAGCAACTATATAATGCTTAGCAGAATGATTTTTCATTCGTTTTCTCTCCCTGAGATATCCCTTTTTAGAGCCCTACTATCGTGTAGGGCTTTTTTTTTTGTAAAACATTCATTACCCTGTGTGCATACGCTATTAGGATATTTACCAGATGAAAACACTGATCACCGCTATCCTTGTTGCCAGCTTACCTTTAACCAGCCAAGCCAGTGACGATACCCAACCTAACCCTATGATTGATGCATTTGCCAAACAACACTCTGAGCTGATGCCCAAAGTTGCGGTGGCAGATATGTACTATGGTTGCCTATTAGAAAAAGGCGAACAGATGCCAAGCTTTACCAAGCTTATTAAAGAGACCGACAAAGAAACTCTGGCAAACGATTTAACCGCCTGCCTTGGTGACAATTCATTGGCATCTGATGCGGCGCTTAATTACGGCATCGCTGCTTGTTTTTACGACCAAATGGCGCAACTCGATGAGGCACAGCGCCAGCAAAATATGCAGCAAGTAAAAGCCGCGTTAGCAGATTTACCTCGCCAAGAGCGACAAAAAAGTTTCACCCAATGTGTTAATAATCAAACCTTAAAATACCTCAGCAACTAAAATTTAGCGGTTATTGCTTGAATCACTCTGACTCGGCTAGCGGGTCAGAGAATTTGCGCTATTCTTGGATACACACCCACCAATTTTGGGAGTACCCATGAAAGGTAGTCAAAAAGTAATTGATGCGTTTAATCGCCTACTCGCCAACGAACTCGCTGCCATCGACCAATATTTTATTCATTCTCGAATGTACGAAGACTGGGGCTTAAATAAGCTGTACCAACGTCTTGAACATGAGCGTGAAGAAGAAACCCAACACGCCGATTGGTTAATCAAACGCATGTTATTTCTTGAAGGTCAGCCTAACTTGGTAGACCGTCGTGCGTTGTTGATCGGCAGCAATGTCAAACAGATGATGCAAAACGATTTGACCTTAGAACTAGAGGTTGTTGACTGTGTGCGTGATGTTATCGCCCTATGTGAGACGGAGAACGACTATCAGTCGCGAGAAATTCTAGAGAAACTGCTCTACGATACCGAAGAAGATCATGTCTACTGGCTCGAGCAACAATTGGGGCTGATTGATAAAATCGGCATTGAGAATTACCTGCAATCACAAATGGGTGATGAGCCGCCGGTCGCATAGGAGCACTACATGAAAAGTAACAAAGAAGTGATTTTGCACCTTAACAATGTTCTCGCCAATGAGCTGATAGCCATCAACCAATATTTTCTGCATGCCCGTATGCACAAAAACTGGGGGTTTGAGCAGCTTAATAAAGCCGATTATAAACGCTCAATTAAGGTGATGAAGAATGCCGATGCGATTATGGAACGCGTCTTGTTTTTAGAAGGCTTGCCGAATCTACAACATTTAGGGCGCCTGCGTATTGGTGAACATTGTGAAGAAATGATCCAAGCCAATCTCGATTACGAGCTAGACGCTCGAGATACCTTAGTGCGTGCTATTGGTCATTGCGAGTCAGTCAATGATTATGTCAGTCGCGATATGCTTGAAGACATATTGGAGTCGGCAGAAGAGCACATTGATTGGTTAGAAGCGCAGCAATTTATGATTGAAAAATCAGGTATCAAAAATTACTTACAAGCGATGATGTAACAACGCAGCGGTTGGTTTGATAATAGGGACGTATAATCAGTAGGTAAAAATGCTAGGCGACTTTTACCGCAAGATCGTAATTGCAGTTATGCTCTTCCAACACTTGCTTGGCGAACTGTACGCACTTGCCACATTGACTGGCAACGTTTAATTGTTCGCGAATTTCCTTCATTGTATTGGCACCTTGTTCAACGGCATTGGCAAGGTCAGATTCGGTAATTTGATGGCAAATACAAACAAACATTGTTAACTCTTTACGGCGTATTTTTGTTGGCAATATATAACTTGCCGCCACTCTAATCTAAATACGAATGATTATCAACATCATTTTTGTTAACGGATTGTATAAATAAAAAACAATTCTCGATATCTAACGGTTTACTTCTCTTATAAATTCTCACATAACGTCTCTCACAACTTCTTTGACAACAGCAATTTATCGGCTATTACGACGACAACATAAACGTCGCAGTTGAAAGCCCGTAACAGCCCTTGTAACATTGCCTCATTCTGTGACTTACTTTGACCAATAAAAATGAATAAATCCCTGATCACCAATGGCCTAGCCCTTATCGTCACCGTTATCGGTTACGTTATAGCCAATGATCTTGTCTTTTATACCGGCCTATTTGCATTGTCCGGTGCCATCACCAATACCTTGGCGATTCACATGTTGTTTGAAAAAGTGCCGTTTTTATATGGCTCAGGTGTGATCCCCGACCGTTTTGAAGAGTTCAAAACCGGTATTCGCGACTTAATGATGACGCAATTTTTTACTGAGCAAAATATTGATCGTTTCTTGTCTGAAAAAGACGGCAGAGCCAGCGATTTCGATTTAACCAATATCATTAGCAAAGTTGATCTTGAGCCAGCCTTTGATTCACTGGTTAAGACCATTGAAGAATCGCCGTTTGCCAATATGCTCGCTATGTTTGGCGGCACCGACGCATTATTACCATTAAAACAGTCGTTTATTGAAAAGATGCAGGCATCGCTAGTTGAGATTTCCAGCAGCGATAAATTTCATGAAATGGTCAGAGCCGAACTTGAACAACCTAATGTTATCGATTCAGTGCGTGACAAGGTTGAGGCGATCATCAACAAACGCCTTGATGAGCTAACGCCACAAATCGTCAAACAAATCATCCAAGATATGATCCGCAAACACCTTGGCTGGTTGGTTGTTTGGGGTGGTGTTTTTGGTGCCCTTATCGGTCTAGTGAGTGCGCTACTTTTCTAAAAAAATCTGATACTTTTCAGCTTTTTGATGGCGTTTTTGCAATACCAAGCCACAAGACTTAAAAAAAAGCGCAAAAATAGCCAAGTTTTCGCGCTTTTTGTCTTAATTTTAAACGCTTTCTGATATATCCTTGGCCTTTAACAATTCTAGCTTGCGGCATGTTACGTCGTCAGGCATTTTAATTTCAGGAAATCACGACTATGTTCGGTAATTTATCAGCGTTACCTGCCGACCCTATTTTGGGCCTGCTGGCTAAGTACAGACTAGACGAAAACCCAAACAAAATTGACTTGGGTGTTGGTGTTTACAAAAATGAAGCAGGTCACACTGCGATTCTAGATTGTGTAAAGACTGCTGAAAAATTCCGTTTCGATAATGAAGACACCAAAGTCTACATCGGTCCAACAGGCTCAGCCTTGTTCAACGAGAAAATGACTGAGTTGGTGTTCGGCGAACACCGCGTGATCAGTGAAAATCGAGTTCGTACCGTTTCGACACCAGGTGGTACCGGTGCATTGCGTGTTGCTGCTGAGTTTATTCGCTCATGCAAGCCTGGCGCAACAATTTGGGTAAGTGACCCGACATGGGCTAACCACACAGGTTTATTCCAAGCATCAGGTTTGACTGTAAAAACCTACCCATACTACGATTTCGAAAACAAAAACCTGAAATTTGCTGAAATGAAAGCGGCCATTGCCAATGTGGCGAGCGACGACGTGGTATTGTTCCACGCCTGTTGTCACAACCCAAGCGGCATGGACCTTAACCAGCAGCAATGGCAAGAAATGGTTGAGCTAGCCAAAGAAAAAGGCTTTACGCCATTAATTGACATGGCTTACCAAGGTTTTGGTGACGGTCTTAACGAAGATGCGTATGGCGTACGCCTAATGGCTGACTCGGTTGATGAAATGATCTTAGCCAGCTCATGTTCGAAAAACTTCGGTTTATACCGTGAGCGCATTGGTGCGTGTTCAATCATTGGTAAAGACAGCACCGTAACCGATATCGCCAACTCGGTATTGCTTAGCGTGGTTCGTTGTATTTACTCTATGCCACCAGCGCACGGTGCAGCCATCGTTGAAACCATTCTTGATTCAGCAGAATTGACCACACAATGGCATCAAGAACTGGCAGAAATGCGTAACCGCATCAACGGTAACCGTCAGTTATTGGTCGACAAATTAAGCGAGCAAGGCGTGTCTCGTGACTTTAGCTTTATTACCGAACAAAAAGGTATGTTTTCATTCCTAGGTATTACCCCAGAGCAAGTACAACGCCTGCAAGATGAATTCAGCATTTACATGGTTGGTTCAAGCCGCATGAGTATTGCTGGTATCGCCAATTCAAATGTAGATTACTTAGCAAAAAGCATTGCTAAAGTATTGTAATTCAGCACATTAATTGAATTTATAAAGCTTCCTTCGGGAAGCTTTTTTTATGCCTGTAATAAAATCGGCAACAGCTGAA
Organism: Thalassotalea sp. HSM 43; assembly: GCF_004752005.1. Lineage (NCBI taxonomy): Bacteria > Pseudomonadati > Pseudomonadota > Gammaproteobacteria > Alteromonadales > Colwelliaceae > Thalassotalea > Thalassotalea sp. HSM 43. The sequence goes on from NZ_CP038493.1 coordinate 1,615,326, forward strand.
AGCCAGTAAGATGATAATTTGACCACCACCAAAATAACCGCTAAGTTAATTTTCCCGTTATTCATTTTTCTGCCAGTCAGTTTCGAGGTCATTTATGGGCAAAGGAAGTCATCACTCAAACGCCGATCCACGTAATCAGGATATCAAGATCAACATTAATGGTGAGTTATTTCACCGCGATGAAGCCAAAATATCGGTTTTCGATTCTGGCTTTATTCTCGGTGACGGCGTGTGGGAAGGGTTACGACTGCACCACGGTAAATTGCCATTTATCGACAAGCATATGCGCCGCCTATACGAAGGTGCCAAAGCACTGGATATGGATATCGGTATCAGCAAAGAAGAATTAATAGAGCGTATCATCACCACCTGTAACGCCAATGATATGCACGACCATGTACACATTCGCTTGATGGTAAGTCGCGGCGTTAAATCGACGCCGTATCAAGACCCTCGAGTAACCATCAGCTCGGCCACTATTGTTATTATTCCTGAATATAAAATGCCGGCGCCTGAAACCGCAGATAACGGTTTAAACCTGTATACCGTGTATGTGCGTCGTGGTTACCCTGATGTGCAAGACCAAAAGCTTAACAGTCATTCTAAATTAAATTGTATTTTTGGTTGTATTCAAGCCACCAAAGCCGGTGCCGATGAAGCCTTGATGCTAGACCCACATGGCTTTGTCTCGACCTGCAATTCGACCCACTTTTTTATCGTCCGTGATAATCAGGTGTGGACTTCAACCGGCGATTACTGTTTATCAGGCATCACCCGCAGCAACATCATCGACCTGTGTAAAGAAAATGGCATAGAGGTGTATGAGAAGAACTTCACCTTGTCGGAAGTCTACGGCGCTGAAGAAGCGTTTGTTACCGGCACCTTCGCCGGGGTGACGCCAGTGCAAAGCGTTGATGGTCGTGAAATAGGCGAGTTTGCCGAGCACGGTAAAGGCGCCATGGTGCAAAAACTGCAGCAACTGTATTTGCAACGTATCGCCAAAGAATGTCCACAGGAGTAAGTCGATGAGCAAACATATCGCGATGTGGTCAGGACCACGCAATATCTCGACGGCGATGATGCGTTCATTTGAAAATCGCAGCGATACCTGCGTCGTTGATGAACCGTTTTATGGTTATTATCTGGCGCAAACAGGCCTCGACCACCCAATGGCTGCTGAAGTCATGGCAGATCAGGCCAATGACTGGCAAACGGTCGCCAGCCAAATGGCGGCGGATTTCGACGAGCCGGTGTGCTATCAAAAAATGATGACCCATCACATGCTTGATGACGTCGACTTTCACTGGTGCAAAGACTTTACCCACTGTTTTTTAATTCGTGACCCACGGTATGTGATTAATTCTTACATTAAGAAAATGCCGACGGTAAACAATGACGATATTGGCATTATCAAACAGCATCAGTTGTATAAACAAATATCCGACATCAGTGGTCAGCAAATTCCGATTATCGACAGTAAAGATGTGCTACTTAACCCGCGTGGCATGTTAAAGGCGCTATGTCAGCAATTACAAATCGACTTTGAGGAAAACATGCTCAACTGGCCAAAAGGTCGTCGTGACAGTGATGGCGTCTGGGCCAGTCATTGGTATCACAATGTGGAGAACTCCACTGGCTTTGCTAAGTTCAGTGAACCCGATTTGCAGCTTAATGAGCAACATCTGTTACTGGCAGAAGAGAATATGCCCTATTATCATGACTTGTATAGCAAACGATTACAGCCGGTTGACGATTAACTAAACGCGATTAACTTAGCGCGCGGTATACGGCGGTGTTTACGGCGCTGATAGCGGCAATAGATATAGTCCATTTGTCGCTTTTGCGCTACAATGCCATGCTTAATAGCACATGCAATATTTTGAGGATTCAACGTGACGGTTTCTGGTAACCTGTTTATCCTGTCGGCACCAAGTGGCGCAGGTAAGTCCAGCCTAATCAAGGCACTTCTACAACAATCAAACGGCAGAAAGATGCAAGTCTCTGTCTCGCATACCACCCGTGCCCCTCGTCCAGGAGAGGAAAACGGTGTTCATTATCACTTTGTCAGCAAAGCAGAGTTTGAACAAAAAATTGCCGCCGGCGAATTTTATGAGTGGGCTGAAGTGTTTGGTAATTATTATGGCACCAGTGAAGCGGCGATTGATGCTCAATTAGCCCAAGGCATTGATGTGTTCCTTGATATTGACTGGCAAGGTGCACAGCAAGTGCGCATGAAAAAGCCAACAGTAACCACTATATTTATCTGCCCACCATCACGCCAAGAACTGGAATCACGCCTGCGCAGCCGTGGTCAAGACAGTGATGAGGTGATCGCTGATCGCATGGCGCAAGCACAATCAGAATGTTCGCATTATCAAGAGTTCGATTACATAATCGTTAATGACGATTTTGAGCAAGCGGTAACGGATTTACAAATCGTGATCAGCAACCAGCGCTTGAAACGATCGCAGCAAGCACAAAAGCATGCGGCTTTGTTTGACGCATTACTTGCGGAATAAACAACACATCCCATGCAAACAGGCTAGACTTATCGCTGAGTTGATCGATATTTTGATCAACAAAGATCTAGCATAAAGATTAAGCATTTAGTAAACTATGCTACTTATTGATTAAAATTAGCTTTGTGGAGTAAATGAATGGCTCGCGTTACTGTTGAAGATGCAGTTGATAAAGTTGGCAACCGTTTTGACTTGGTACTTATTGCATCACGTCGTGCACGTCAAATCGCAACTGGTGGTAAAGATGCATTAGTTGAAATTGAAAACGACAAACCAACTGTTTTGGCGCTTCGTGAAATTGAAGCTGACCTGATCAACAACGATATTATGGACAACGCTGATCGTCAAGAACAGGTTCAACAAGAATCTGCTGAACTTGCAGCCGTTGCCGCAATCGTTGGTAACCAAGTTTAAGAGAACATTCTCTTAACTCTGTTTTATAGGAAGCCAATGGCGTTTGTCATTGGCTTTCTTGCGATTTAAGGGTATCTTTAGAATATCCGTGCATTTCCAAGTATTTATCTTATCAAAACTGCGAATAAAAAGGCGTTGGAGCATTAAGTGTACCTTTTTGAACCGTTAAAAAAACTTGCAGAAACCTATTTAGCTGCCGACCAAATCGAACAGCTTAAACAGGCCTATATTGTTGCCCATGACGCTCATGATGGGCAAATGCGTTCCAGTGGTGACCCATATATCACCCACCCAGTTGCGGTTGCTCGCAACTTGGCCGAGATGCACCTCGATCATGAGACTTTAATGGCAGCCTTGCTGCATGACGTAATTGAAGATACCGATGTTACCGGTGACGAATTGGCTGAACAATTCGGCAACACCGTTGCAGAACTGGTTGAAGGCGTCAGTAAACTAGACAAAATTAAGTTTAGTAACAAGCAAGAGATGCAAGCGGAAAACTTCCGCAAAATGATCATGGCCATGGTGCAAGATATCCGGGTTATTTTGATCAAGCTGGCTGACCGTACTCATAACATGCGCACCTTAGGCGCCTTGCGTCCTGAAAAACGTCGTCGCATTGCGCGTGAAACCCTTGAAATTTACGCCCCAATCGCCAACCGTCTTGGTATTCATGGCATTAAAAATGAATTAGAAATTCTTGGTTTTGAAGGCTTATACCCAATGCGTCACCGCGCCCTTAAGGCAGCGGTCTCGCAAGCGCGTGGTAATCGTAAAGAAATCATCGAGAATATCCGCGAAGAAATCGAAGCGCGTTTGTCAGAGTCTGGCATTGAAGCACAAGTAGTTGGCCGTGAAAAACACTTGTATTCGATTTACCGCAAAATGCTCAATAAAGAGCTGATGTTCAACGAAGTTATGGACATTTACGCGTTCCGTATTATTGTCGATAACAAGTTTGACACCTGCTACCGCGCACTTGGTGCGGTTCATAACCTATTCAAACCCATTGAAACCCGCTTTAAAGACTATATCGCCATTCCTAAAAGTAATGGTTACCAGTCACTGCATACCTCATTGATTGGCCCACACGGTATCCCTGTTGAAATCCAAATCCGTACTCTGGATATGGATCACATGGCCGACCGAGGGGTTGCGGCGCATTGGGTATACAAACAAAAAGGCGACGAGAACGACGGTACTACCGCACAAGTTCGCGCCCGCAAGTGGATGCAAAGCCTGATGGAGTTGCAACAAAGCGCTGGTAGTAGTTTTGAATTTATCGAAAACGTAAAAACCGATATGTTCCCGGAAGAAATCTACGTGTTTACCCCAGACGGCAAAATCATTGAATTGCCAATGGGTGCAACCGCGGTCGATTTTGCTTATGCGGTACATACTGACGTTGGTAACAGTTGTGTTGGTGCCAAAGTGGAACGTAAACCGTATCCATTGCGCAAGCCGCTGAACTCGGGACAAACGGTAGAGATCATCACCTCAAGTGGTGCCCGTCCGAACGCAACCTGGTTGAACTTTGTGGTAACCGCTAAAGCGCGTATGCAAATTCGCAATTACCTGCGTTCGATGGAACAAAATGAATCATTAAATCTTGGCCGTCGATTACTCACCCACGCCCTAGCGGCAACCAAGCTCGAAGATATCAGCGAGCATGTGGTTCATGAAGTGGTCACCGAAGCAGGCTATAAAAACCTAGACGAGTTGATGATCAACATTGGTTTAGGTAACGTTTTAAGTATTGGTATTGCCCGTCGTTTAACCGGTGAATTTACCAGTGACAACAATGAACCGAGTTTCGGCAAAGCGAAAATGCCAATCAAAGGTTCAGAAGGCATGCTGGTTACCTATGGTAAATGCTGTCACCCAATCCCAGGCGATGACATTGTCGCCTACATGAGCTCAGGCAAAGGCTTGATGGTTCATCAGGATGGCTGTCGTAATATCAAAGGTCGCGAAAAAGAATTGGGTAAATTCTTCCCAGTAAAATGGGATGCAGATATCGATCACGAGTTTTTGGCATCACTGCGAGTTGAAATCATCAACCATCAAGGTGCGTTGTCAAAGTTAACCTCGATAATTACCAAGGCCGATTCGCATATTCGTACCTTAAATACCGAAGAAAAAGATTCGAACCTGTATCTGATTACCATGGAGATCACCTGTCGTGATCGAATCCATATCGCCAACATCATCCGTAAGATAAAAATCATGCAAGATGTGCAGCGCGTATTCAGACCAAGAAAGTAAAGAGATTACTATGAAGACAATTATCAGCACCGAAAACGCACCAAGTGCAATAGGTACGTACAGTCAGGCGGTAAAGGTTAATAACACCGTTTACTTGTCAGGACAAATCCCATTAGAACCACAATCTATGGCCGTGGTTGATGGCGGTTTTGAAGCGCAAACCCATCAAGTGTTTAAAAACTTGTCGGCGGTATGTACCGCGGCAGGTGGCGACCTAAATGACATGGTTAAGGTTAATATTTTCATGACCGACCTAAGCAACTTTGCCACCGTTAATGAGATCATGAGCCAGTACTTTGCACAACCGTACCCAGCTCGTGCAGCAATTGGTGTAAGCCAATTACCTAAAGGCGTTGATATTGAAATCGACGGTGTAATGGAACTTCCTAACCTAAACTAACGTTATGACTCCAGAAAGACACAAGCGCATACTCGATATGCTAAACAAACGTCAGGTCGATCTGACGGTTTGTATGGAAGGCATTCACAAGCCTCACAACCTTGCCGCGGTCGTTCGTACCTGCGATGCCGTCGGCTGTAACGATGTGCATGCGGTATGGAAGAACGAAACCATGCGCGTTGGCGGTGGTACCGCATTAGGCTCGCAAAACTGGGTTAACCTGCATAATTACAGCAGCACCAAAGAAGCCTTAACTCGATTGAAAGAGCAAGGCATGCAAATTTTGGTGACCAACCTATCGGACACTGCGGTCGATTATCGTGAGATTGATTACACCAAACCTACTGCGGTTATTCTTGGCCAAGAAAAATTTGGTGCGTCTGATGAAGCTCTAGCCATGGCAGACCAAGATATCATTATTCCTATGGTTGGTATGGTGCAATCATTGAACGTTAGTGTTGCTTGTGCCGTCACCTTGTACGAAGCACAACGCCAGCGCCAAGCCGCAGGTATGTACGATACCCCATCTGAGCTAAGCCAAGAGCAACGCAATCGCGTTTTATTTGAAGGTGGTCACCCAATTTTTGCGCAAGCATGTCAGCGCAAAGGTCTGCCTTACCCACAAATCGACGCCGACGGACAAATTGTTGCCAGCGACGAATGGTGGCACAAAATGCAAATGAACAAAGAATCCTGGCAAGACCTAGACGATTAATACCCGTTACGCTATTGATCGTTATTGCTATACCCTGTTTAATAGGACGTTCAATATCAAGTTGTAAAACATCAAGTGGCACAACCCAATGTGCCACTGTGATTTGTGACTAAACACCGCAGCTAAACCGGATTGGCGATAACAATAATCATGACTGACAATCGAGCCGTCGCAGCACGCGAGGGATTGCAAAATTTGGCAAATATCCCGGTAACGGTTCTTAAAGGCGTTGGTCCGAGCATTGCCACCAAGCTTGAAAAACTCGGCCTGTATACGGTTCAAGACTTACTGTTTCATCTGCCCATTCGTTACGAAGATCGCACCCGCATTTATCAAATCCGAGATTTGATGCCTGGCATTCACACCTCGGTTATCGGCGAGGTCGTCGACAGCAATATTCAGTTTGGCAAGCGCCGTATGTTATTGGTGCGTATCAACGATGGCAGTGGTGAGTTAACCCTGCGCTTCTTCCACTTTTCGGCAGCACAAAAGGCCAATTTAGTGCCCGGCAAGATGATCCGTTGTTTTGGTGAAATCCAGCGCGGTGGCCGTGGTTTCGAAATTATCCACCCCGAATACAAAAGCGCAGAACAAGACCAAGATACGCCGCAAGTTGAAGAAACACTGACACCGGTTTACTCGACCACCGACGGTTTACGACAAATCAGTATTCGCAATATCTGCGAACAAGCTTTAGTGCGTCTTGACCGTGGCAGTGTTGAAGAGTTATTACCAGAAGGTTTTTCTAATGAAGGCCTGACGCTGGCACAAGCAATTCAACTGATTCACAAGCCAACCCCTGATGTGTCTACTTTATTGTTAGAAGAAGGCCGTCATCCGGCGCAAATACGGCTTATTCGCGAAGAATTACTGGCTCATAACTTAAGCATGCTCAAGCTACGACAATCCAGTGACAAACTGCCCGCCAAAGCGATGCAAATAGACGAGTCGCTGCAAGCAAAGTTTCTCGATACCCTGCCGTTTTCACCTACCGGTGCGCAAAGTCGCGTAGTTGCCGATATCCGCAACGATTTGCAGCAAGACATACCAATGATGCGTCTCGTACAAGGTGATGTTGGCTCAGGTAAAACCTTGGTTGCGGCACTGGCGGCATTAACCGCTATTGGTCAGGGCTATCAGGTGTCATTGATGGCACCAACTGAAATATTGGCCGAGCAGCACGCGATTAACTTTAGTAAATGGTTTGAACCGCTTGGCATTCGCGTCGGATGGCTGGCCAGTAAAGCCAAAGTCAAAGAAAAACGACAAGCACTGGAAGATATTAAAAGCGGTGCTCTGCAAATGGTGGTCGGCACCCATGCCTTGTTTCAAGAACAAGTTGAATTTCACAATATGGCCTTGGCCATCATTGATGAGCAACACCGATTTGGCGTACAGCAACGCTTAGCCTTGCGCGAAAAAGGCATGTTTGATGGCTGCTATCCACATCAATTGATCATGACCGCAACACCGATTCCGAGAACATTGGCGATGACCGCCTATGCGGATCTAGATACTTCAATCATCGATGAATTACCGCCAGGCAGAACGCCTATACAAACCGTCGCCATACCGGACTTGCGTCGCGACCAGGTGATAGAACGGGTTAGACACAATTGTTTGCACGACAACCGCCAAGCCTATTGGGTATGTACCCTTATTGAAGAGTCGGAAGTACTTGAATGTCAGGCCGCCGAAGATACCGCGGAGCATTTACAACAGCAACTTGCTGAGCTTAAAGTTGGCTTAGTTCATGGCCGCATGAAAGCCGATGAAAAACAAGCTGTTATGGACGAATTCAAAGCAGGCAACATTCATCTATTGGTGGCCACAACCGTTATTGAAGTGGGTGTTGATGTGCCTAATGCCAGCTTAATGATCATTGAAAATCCAGAACGACTGGGTTTAGCACAACTGCATCAGCTGCGCGGTCGTGTCGGTCGTGGCAGTGTCGCTTCGCACTGTGTATTGATGTACAAGAACCCATTATCGAAAACCGCAACCAAACGACTTGGCGTATTGCGTGAGTCCAATGATGGTTTTTATATTGCGCAAAAAGATTTGGAAATCCGTGGTCCGGGGGAATTATTAGGAACCCGACAAACCGGCTTGGCCGAACTTAAAATTGCCGATCTGGTGCGTGATGGCGATCTTATTCCTGAGATTCAACAACAGGCCTACCTGCTATGGAAACAACACCCAGCTTTGGCACAAAAACTGATAGAACGCTGGCTGGCCAACAAGGAAAAGTACTCTAACGCCTAATAATTAGTGCCTTGTTATTGTTAAAACTATTTTCCCTACCCGCAATAATCCTTTACACTAAGCACATACCCTGGTTTAGGCAAAAGCAAGCATTTCCAATGAGTAACGACAATAAAGACACCACCCATTTTGGTTATAAAACCGTTAGCAAAGACGATAAAGAATCTATGGTTGCCGGAGTGTTTCATTCGGTCGCCAAGCAATATGACGTAATGAACGATTTAATGTCGTTTGGCGTGCACAGATTGTGGAAACGTTTTACTATCGATGCCAGTGGCGTGCGCCCAGGAAATCATATCCTTGATTTAGCTGGCGGTACCGGTGATCTAACCGCAAAATTTTCCAAATTGACCGGCCCAACAGGCAAGGTCATTTTAGCGGATATCAACTCATCCATGCTGCAAGTTGGTCGCGACAAATTACGTGACAGAGGCATCGTTGGCAACGTCGATTATGTACAAGCCAACGCCGAAGCATTGCCTTTTGAAGACAACAGCTTTGACATTGTTACCATCGCCTTTGGCCTGCGTAACGTCACCAACAAAGACAAGGCATTGGCCTCTATCTTTCGTGTTCTGAAGCCTGGCGGTCGTTTATTGGTATTGGAGTTTTCCAAACCTGAACACGAGTTGCTAAATAAAGCCTACGACTTTTATTCATTTAATATCTTGCCAAAAATGGGTGAGTTGGTTGCTAAAGATGGCGAAAGTTATCAATATCTGGCGGAATCGATTCGCATGCACCCTGACCAAGAAACCTTGAAGCAGATGATGGAAGATGTTGGTTTTGAACAAACCAGCTACCATAACCTGACGGGTGGCATCGTAGCCCTGCACAAAGGTTACAAGTTCTAATGAACGACACAGAGGCGACAGCGACGCTCGATCAACTGATGCCCAAACAAGCGGTGACGGCATTGTTAGAAACCCTTGCCAATCACTTATTGGCGTTGGATAACAACACGGCTGCAGCTCTGGACAAACTCGAAAATCGCTCGTTAACATTACTGATTAATGAAGTTGGCTTTCCGCTGACCTTTCACGTCAGTAATCAACACATCAGTGTCATCGCCAATAAGCTCAATGATGATTGTCTTATTGCCACCAATTTAGACACCTTGATCAAACTCAAAGATCTTGAATTACTGACCTCGCTGATAAAATCCGGCGAGCTCGACATCATTGGTGATGTTAAAGTCGCTCAACAATTTGCCGCGATTCAGGAAAATCTAGACATCGATTGGCAAACATTACTGGCCGAACGCATCGGTGATGTACCAACTCATCAATTAACTAAACTGCTTGATTGGTTGCAACGTAAGATCAATTTTGCCAAACAACAAATCAGCGAAGATGCCAGCGAATATTTTCTTCATGAGGCCCGATTAGTGGTCACCGAACCAGAAATATTAGATTTTAATCAACAAGTTGCAGAACTCGCTAAGCAGACTGATACTTTACAACAACAGCTCAATTCCATATTGGCCAAACTAACAAAATAATAGGGTAGAAATTCGGGTGCGCAGCAAACGCCTTTATAAAATCGTCAAAACCTTCCTGACCTATGGTTTGGATGAGCTAATTCCGCGTGAGCGACTACCATTCGCCGCCAAAGTGGCGCGCGCGTCATTGTTTTGGCTGCGTAATAAACACAAAGACAAGCCAGTTGAGCAGCGTTTTAGATTAGCGATTGAATCACTGGGGCCGGTGTTTATTAAGTTTGGCCAAATGCTGTCTACCCGCAGAGATTTGCTATCTGATGATTTGGCGAAAGAGCTGGCCTTGCTGCAAGATAAAGTGAATGCCTTTGACGGCGAGCAAGCCAAACGCATCATTGTTGATGCCATAGGCGAAGAAAAATTTCAGCAAACCTTCAGCGATTTTGACACACAACCACTCGCGTCAGCGTCAATAGCGCAAGTGCATGCGGCTTTGATGACTATCGATGGTGACGAAAAAAACGTGGTGATTAAGGTTATTCGCCCACGTATCGAAAAAGTTATTCATGCCGATATTCATGTCATGCAAACCTTCGCTGCATTGCTTAGCCGCTTTTATACCGAAGGCAAACGCCTGCGCCCGGTGGAAGTGGTCAATGAATACAAAAAAACCATCATTGATGAGCTTGATCTGCTGCGTGAAGCTGCCAATGCGATTCAATTAAAACGCAATTTTGAAGGCGACCCTATACTGCACGTACCGGAAGTCTATTCTGAATACTGCAGTAAAAACGTCATGGTGATGGAGCGCATTTACGGTGTTGGTGTCGGCGAAGTCGATAAACTTCATGAGCTCAATGTCAATATGCCATTATTGGCAGAACGTGGCGTTGAAGTGTTTTTCACGCAAGTATTCAGAGACAGCTTTTTCCACGCTGATATGCACCCAGGTAATGTCTTTGTTGATGTCACCAATGTCGACGACCCAACCTGGATAGCCATTGATTGCGGTATTGTCGGTACCTTGAATAAAGAAGATAAACGCTATTTGGCAGAAAACTTTGTCGCCTTTTTCAATCGTGATTATCACAAGGTGGCGCAATTGCACGTCGATTCTGGTTGGGTACCGCGAGACACCAGCATTGATGAATTTGAATTTGCTATTCGCACCGTTTGCGAACCGATTTTTGAAAAACCGTTAGCCGAAATATCCTTTGGCCAAGTGCTGGTTAACCTGTTTAATACCGCGCGTCGCTTTAATATGGAAGTGCAGCCACAGTTGGTGTTATTGCAAAAAACCTTACTTTATATCGAAGGTCTTGGTAGACAGCTATATCCACAATTGGATTTATGGAAAACCGCCAAGCCATTTTTGGAAGACTGGGTAAAAGAGCAAATGGGCCCGAAAGCCTTGTTCAACTCGATTAAAGAGAACCTACCATATTGGGCAGAGAAAATGCCTGAGCTACCGAATATGGTCTATCAGTACCTAGATTCTGGCCATAAGAATGCCGAGCAGCAACAGCTGTTGTTGGCGGAGATGCAACACCGTCAGCACAAGCAGTTTAAACGTTTGCGTCTGGCCATTATTGGTTGTTCACTGATGATCACCAGCGCGGTGTTGTATTCTTTTGAACACGGGGTGAGTGCGGCGGTATGTGCAGGATTGAGTACCTTTGTCTTGGCGTTGTCTATGCGCCGAATTCGCTAGTGCAGCTGCACTTAGCGTCGTTCTAACTAGTCAGGCTTTTTCTCAAAGTAACCTTCAATGCGAAAGGCAATACCCGGTGTTGCCTTATAGTCTTCTTCTTCTGGCCATTCCACAAACGGCTCTATCTCGAAAAATAACCAGCGTCGATAGGCGTTCATACGAAAGCGATAATTAAGTAAGTAATTATCGACTAAAAAGCCGCGGTCACCATTGTTTTCACCATTAATAACCACCCCCAAACTGGTGGCGCGATATCTGTCTATTTGATAAAGGTAATGATAGCCATTGCGCCAGCGATAGCCGTTAAATGACTCAGATGTGCGAATGCTGTAATTGGCGCGAAATTGCCGTTTTTCGGCGAAGTTATAATCATATTCGGTAAAAAATCGGCTACCAAAGCCGTCATCAATATAATAATAAATCGATGGTTGAATCTCTAATTGGTGCTTGGTGCCAAAGTCATACGTTATCTTAGCCCTCGATTTAACGAAAATATCACCACCGGATATACCGATTCGGGTATCGACGAATTCGCCAATGTTATCAACGTTGATCAACCGCAATGCGGCGGTAAAGGTATCTTCGTCTTTGTCGCGGTTTGCGACTCGACCACCACCTTGTTTATTGACATCACTGCCGTCATCGTCGTCATCGGACAATAACAAGTCCACTTTATCTTCAAGATGTGGCAGCTTAAGGCGCAAGCGAAACTTTTGCGTAAACACATCAAAGTTACGAGCTCGTGGCTCATAACCTAGGCGAATGCGTGCCAACGCCTTAGGGGAAATCTCTTCCGCTTCATCGGTCGCAAAGAATTTATCGAACCACTGAGCCGTACCAAAAACGGAATCGCTTATGGTATTGTGAAAGCCAAATAGCCAGTCTTGTTCTGGATCCGGATAAATTATCATCGTTTCAGCGTATTCTTGCTCGTCTGGTGTTAGCTCTTCAGTAGCAAACCCAGGACCTGAAATCAGCAAAAATCCAGCTAGGATCCAATTCCCCTTTATTCTCATTTACTTAGTTGGTCACAGACATCCTATATCTAAGTATAACCATGTTAACAAAATGACAAAAAATCAATAAGAATCATGCAAATAATTTGTAACTTATAGATTAAACGTTAGGCATTAAGGTTTGTAAATTGATATGATATGACGCAAACTTACAGTAGATATCAATATATTGGGAAAAGCGTATGGGTGGCATTAGTATCTGGCAACTGTTAATCATTTTTGCAATTATCATTTTGTTGTTCGGAACCAAAAAGTTACGCAACATAGGCAGTGACTTGGGTTCAGCCGTAAAAGGCTTTAAAAATTCGGTAAGTGATGACAACAAAGCCGAAACCGAAGATGACAAAGTAGAACAACTGAAAGAAGCGCCGAAAAGCGACGAAAACATTACGACTAAAGAAAAAGATCAGGCGTAATTTATGTTCGACATTGGTTTTTGGGAGCTGACTGTTATTGCTGTTATGGGGTTAATTGTGCTCGGCCCTGAGCGCATGCCGGTAGCGATACGCACGGTGAGAGGTTGGCTCCGCAATATCAAACAATTTAGTTCCAATGTGCAAACCGAGTTAAAAGAAGAGTTACGTATTCACGAGCTCCACGAAAATTTGCGCAAAGCCGAGCAACAAGGCATGGATAATTTACCCACTGATTTGCAACAATCAGTCGATCAATTAAAAAGCGCGGCTGAGCAAGCCAATAGGCCCTATGCCAAATCAAAGGATAGTGAGCCTAAAGCCACACCAGATTCCCCTACTGTTGAGACTGACTCGAACAGCGACAACGTAAACAAGTGATTTAACTGATGACAAACGCATCTTCCGGCTCTTCTCTTTTTGAACATTTACTTGAACTGAGATCTAGGCTTTTGGCCATGGTTGTCAGTGTCTTGTTGGTGTTTTTATGCTTGGCGTATTTTGCCCAAGACATATATCAATACCTTGCCGAACCGCTGCTTGCGGTAATGCCCGAAGGCAGCAATATGATTGCCACAGATGTCGCCTCACCGTTTTTCGCACCGTTTAAGCTCACCATGGTGGTGTCGATATTTGTTGCCATGCCCTACATCCTCTATCAAGTATGGAGCTTTATCGCACCGGGACTTTACGCCAATGAAAAGCGCTTAGTGGCGCCATTATTACTTGGTTCTAGCCTGTTGTTTTACGGTGGTGTGTCGTTTGCGTATTTTGTGGTATTTCCTTTAGCATTTTCGTTTTTCAGCAGCGTCGCTCCAGAAGGGGTTACCATCGCTACTGATATCTCCAGTTATCTCGATTTTGTTCTGAAACTATTTTTCGCCTTTGGCGCCGCGTTTGAAATACCAATCGCTATTATTCTGATGTGCTGGACTGGCTTTAGCAGTGTCGCTAGCTTAAGAGCGAAACGACCGTACGTTATTGTCGGTGTATTTGTGGTCGGTATGCTATTAACGCCGCCAGACATTATTTCGCAAACATTATTGGCATTACCCATGTGGTTACTGTTCGAACTTGGACTGGTTTTTGCCTCCTTTTATCGTCCCCGTGATGAGCAGGACGATACAGCTCAAATAGGTGAGTAAGATGAAACGTTTACTTTTAACAATAACAATATTCGCTTGCAGCAACGCCATGGCGTTTGACAACCAGCGTTGGTTAGATTGCAGCAACATCAATAACAATGACGATCGCCTTGCCTGTTACGACAGAGTCGCTAAGTCGATTCAATCGAGAGAAACCATACGCAGCGACAATGCTGTGAGTAGCAGCGACGACGTGCCAGAGCAACCCTTGGTTATTTCGTCATCATCTGCTGAAGCTACACAGCTGATCTCAGAACCGATCATTCCTGTTAAGATTGAAAAGCAAGAAGAACAAATCAGTGCCGCCGAAATTGAAGCAGGCTTTGGTTTAGAGCATAAAAAAACGCAACAAGAAGAAGACACTGAATCGGTATCGTTCACTATTGAAAAGGCCAAAAAAAGCATTCATGGCAAGTGGACGTTATGGTTTGATAACGGCCAGAAATGGCAAACCATTTCTTCTGAAAAGCTAAAATTCAAAGCCGGTCAAGACGTAAAGATCAGCCGTGGTGTCTTTAATTCATTTGTTTTAAATGTTGAAGGCTCAAATCGCACTGTGAAAGTGAAAAGAACAAAATAGGGTTGCCCTGTGCTTGTTGATATTGGTGTAAACCTGACCAACAGTCGATTTGATAAAGATCGCTCAGACGTTATTGCCAACGCCCGTTTAGCCGGTGTCGAAAAGATGTTAATCACCGGCACCAACGTTAATGAAAGCCAACAAGCGGCAATCTTATCTCAGCAGTTTGATAATCTATTCAGCACGGCCGGTGTGCACCCACATGACGCCGACAATGTCAGTCGTGATTACCTCGAAAAACTGCGCAGTCTACTCGAACAACCTAAAGTCAAAGCGGTCGGTGAGTGCGGTCTTGATTTTAACCGCAATTTTTCCACACCAGAAAACCAACAAACCGTCTTCGCTGAGCAATTGGCGTTAGCGGCAGAGTTAAAGATGCCACTGTTTTTGCATCAACGTGATGCGTTTGCTACCTGGCAAGATATCTTGCTGCAGTATTGGTCGCAAATTCCTGGTGGTGTTAGCCACTGTTTTACTGGTGACTTAGCGCAATTAAAACAGTGTTTAGATATGGGCTTGTATATCGGTATTACCGGTTGGATATGCGATAGCAAACGTGGCAGTGAACTGTATGATATCGCGCGCTATATTCCCCTCGATCGTATTATGGTAGAAACCGACGCGCCATACTTAACACCAAAGAACATTCGACCGAGACCCAAATCGAGTCGCAATGAACCAAAATATTTAGCGCATGTTGTCAGCACCTTGGCAACGGCGATGCAGGTGGAAGAACACCTGTTAATTGAACACGCAACGCGCAATAGTGAACAACTGTTTGCCTTATCTTGCTAGGAGTTTTGTTACCATGAATAACGTAAATCAATTCGGCCAATTTCCCGCTCGACGTATGCGTCGTATGCGCCGCGATGACTTTTCTCGTCGCTTGATGGCTGAAAATCAGTTAACCGTTAATGATTTGATTTACCCGGTGTTTGTCCTTGAAGGCGAACAACAATGCGAAGCCGTGCCATCGATGCCCGGCGTTGAGCGCAAAAGTATCGATCTGTTATTAGAAGAAGCACAAGAATTGGTTGAGCTTGGTATCCCAGCCATCGCCATCTTCCCGGTAACACCACAAGACAAAAAGTCGTTAATGGCAGAAGAAGCCTATAGCGATGACGGTTTGGCACAACGTACCGTTAGGGCCCTTAAAGCCAAGTTTCCAGAGCTTGGGGTTATCACCGACGTCGCACTTGACCCGTTTACCACCCATGGTCAGGACGGCATTATTGATGATGAAGGCTATGTGCTTAATGACGTCACTAAAGACATCTTGGTCAAGCAAGCCTTATCTCATGCCAAAGCTGGCGCCGATGTGGTTGCCCCGTCGGATATGATGGATGGTCGCATTGGTGCGATTCGTGGAGCACTTGAACAACATGGTCACGTCAATACGCGCATATTAGCCTATTCTGCCAAGTACGCGTCGAACTACTACGGTCCGTTTCGTGATGCGGTAGGCTCGTCTAGCAACATCAAAGGCGGCAATAAGTTTTCTTATCAGATGGATCCGGCCAATTCCGATGAAGCATTGCATGAAATCGCGCAAGATATTCATGAAGGCGCGGATATGGTTATGGTCAAACCGGGCATGCCATATTTGGACATTGTGCGTCGTGTTAAAGATAACTTTCAGGTGCCAACCTATGCCTACCAAGTAAGCGGTGAATACGCCATGCATATGGCTGCCATTCAAAATGGTTGGCTGGCAGAAAAGCCATGCGTGATGGAAGGTTTGTTGTCATTTAAACGTGCCGGCGCCGACGGCATATTGACCTACTTCGCCAAGCAAGTGGCGCGCTGGTTAAAAGAGGCCTAAGCCATAACCAGCGTACGGCAATCCTTTGCGCTATTACATACGGCGATTTTTTTGCTCGCCGTATGTGCCTTGTTTGCCAAATGGATAGACCTACCTGCGCTGTATATCGTCTGGGGGCGCTGTTTATTTGCCACCTTGGCGCTTTATATTTATTGCCGCTTGAAACGCATTAATCTGACCATCAGTAAAACCTTAGCCCAGCGACTGGCCATAAGCGGGGCATTGCTGGCATTGCATTGGTGGAGCTTTTTCCAATCGATTCAGCTCACTAGCGTCGCCATAGGCCTGCTTACGTTTGCTACCTTTCCTTTGTATGTACCGCTGCTCAACTTTGTCTTATATCGCACCCGGATACAGCCGCTGTTATTGCTGCAAGGTTTGTTATGCTTGTTTGGGATCTACTTAGTGGTGGCCGCCGATAATCTGACATCAACCGCTTGGTTTGGGCTATTGCTGGGTTTGTTTTCAGCGGTTTGTTTTGCCTTACTTACGGTGTTTAATCGCCATTACGTACAACAACAAAATCCGGTGTTGATAAGCTTTTACCAGCAAGGCAGCGCACTGCTGTTGCTCAGTCCATGGCTGTTACTATTGCAGCAATCACCAAGTCTAAACGATTGGTTATTATTTATTGTCTTGGGGGTGTTTTTTACCGCTTTTACCCATTCACTGATCATTTATAGCCTGCGCTTTATTCCGGCATTTACCGTTAGTCTCAGTTTTACCCTAGAGCCGGTGTATGGCATTTTTGCCGCGTATTTATTGTTGGGAGAATCGGTTACGGTATTAACCATTGTTGGCGCATTATTGATTGTCAGTACTTGTGCTTGGGCAAGTGTTAAATCGGGACAATCTAGCTCTGATTAGCTCAATCAGCGGTTATGGTTATTGGATATGGATAGTGGTTATGGTTAGTGATTATGATTAGTGGTTATGCGCTAGTGATTACTTGCAGCGTAAACTGACATTCGCTGATATCGCGAACTTCTTGTTTTAATTCCGCAGAGATCAAAGGGTGTGATTTTATAAACGACTCAGGTAATGACAATGTCGCACCTGCCTTTTCACCTTGAATACCAAAACTTGGCATCACATCATCTTTTCGACGTTTTGACAAAATCACCGCCAAGCGCAAAATAACGATAAGATAAATTGCCGTTTGTTTGTCGGTATAGCTTTGCTTGTTCAACAAGGAAAGATTTAACTCGGTTTTGTGATTGCCAATTAAAGCGATTAATAACATCCGTTCGGCATTACTAAAACCGGCCAAGTCGGCATGTTCGATGATGTATTGTGCATGTTTTTTACTGGCTTTGTATTCCAATAACAAACCGATTTCGTGCAAGGCACAAGCGGATTGTAAAATACTCGCAAGCGCTGGTGATAATGACCAGTCTTTTTGCACCTGGCTAAAGGCATTGTCGGCGATATTGGCAACACGATAGGCGTGACGTTCGTCGATGCTAAAGCGTTGAATCAGCCCTGATAAGGTGCGTTGTCTGATGTTAACGTTGCGCATATTAGGCAGTAATTCATACAAAACACCTTCGCGGATAGCGCCACCGGCAATTTGTACTTCGCTCACTTCAAGTTCGAGGAATATGGCAATAAGAATCGCCAAACCCGGCGCAAATACTGGTTTGCGTTCAGTTTGTAAGCCGACAATATCGAGGCGGTCTATATGCTCACAGCCGATCACTTGCTGTTTAATGGCTTGCAGATTGGCTAACGTCAGACGCTGCACTAAGCCTTGTCCTGTTAAGATTTCGGCAACCGCTTGCAATGTACCTGAAACGCCAAGTGCCACATCCCAACCTTGCTGCTGATACGCGGCTTTTTGCGTCGATAAGATAGTCCGGGCTTGGCTAATCGCCGCAGTGAAAGCGGATTCAGTTAACGCACCTTGAGCAAAAAAGGCATTATTGAAGGTAACGCAGCCCATATCTAACGAGCACGCGAGTTTGCTGTCAAAGCCGCTACCGACCACCAGTTCAGTACTGGCGCCACCGATATCAATCACCAAACGTTTGTCGGCACTGCAGGTTGTGTGAGCAACGCCCAAGTAGATATTTTCGGCTTCTTGCTCGCCAGAAATCACCTCAATAGAATGACCGAGTACTTGTTCGGCTTTATCAAGAAATTGTTGACGATTATTGGCTAGACGTAAGGTCGCTGTGGCAACGACCTTAATATTTTGTTTGGGGATATCTTGCAGACGTTCGGCAAAAAAGCTGAGACACTCCCAGCCCCTTGCCATCGACTTGGCGTCGAGTTGATTATCATCATCGAGTCCTGATGCCAAACGAACTTTACGTTTTACTTTATCAACCACTTGCACGCTGTCAGCGACAAGACGCGCGATTAACATATGAAACGAGTTCGACCCGAGATCAATCACCGCATATAAAGGCTGTGAACAAGACGGGGTTGGTACAGTACTCACGGTGACTATCTCGACGCGTTACCGCGTTGATTACCGCCACGACCACCACGTTTCGGCCCTGGACGATGACGTCGAGGTCGAGGTTTTGGTTTTGGTAAATCGGTTAGTAATGCATCTGGATCATACTTACTTACCGGTAAACTGTGATCGATATACTCTTCGATTGCTGGCAAGTTAAAAACATACTCTTCACAGGCTAAACTGATCGCATGGCCTGTTGCACCAGCACGACCGGTACGGCCAATACGATGCACGTAATCTTCACAATCGTCTGGTAAGTCGTAGTTAAATACGTGGGTAACCGCAGGAATATGCAAACCACGTGCGGCAACATCGGTCGCCACCAAAATATCAAGATGACCTTTGGTAAAGTTATCTAGAATCTTCAAGCGTTTGTTTTGCGCAACATCACCGGTTAACAAACCAACGCGATGTTTATCGGCTTGCAAGTGAGAATAGATTTTTTCACAAACGTGTTTGGTATTAGCAAAGACAATGGCTTTATCCGGCCATTCTTCTTCCATAATGGTTTGCAACAAGGCCATCTTATCTTCGTTAGATGGATAGAATAATTCTTCGGTAATACGAATATTGGTTTTTTGCTCAGGGGCAACTTCAACACTCACCGGCTCATTCATATGCTCAAACGCCAATTCCTTAACTCGATAAGATAAGGTTGCCGAATA
This sequence comes from Thalassotalea sp. HSM 43, assembly GCF_004752005.1. NCBI lineage: Bacteria > Pseudomonadati > Pseudomonadota > Gammaproteobacteria > Alteromonadales > Colwelliaceae > Thalassotalea > Thalassotalea sp. HSM 43. The sequence goes on from NZ_CP038493.1 coordinate 1,635,158, forward strand.
CAACATATTAAGGCGTTGTTTCGCTTCTGGCATACGACGGAACATATAACGAATATCTTTAATGAAGCCAAGGTCGAACATGCGATCCGCTTCATCAAGTACCACAACTTCAATATTATCGAGGCGATAAATACCTTGCTTGTAATAGTCAATCAAACGACCACAGGTACCGATTAAAACATCGACACCCTTTTGTAATGTTTGTTTTTGACTCTCATAGCCTTCACCACCGTAAATAACACCAAGGCGCATACCTGCGCTTTCTGCCATTTCTTTCGCGTCATTAGCAATTTGAATCGCCAATTCACGGGTCGGCGCCATAATAATCGCACGCGGCTTATTATGACCAGGATCCTTGGTTTGCAACAAGTGATGAAATGTGGCTGCCAAAAAGGCAATGGTTTTGCCTTCACCTGTTTGCGCCTGACCAGCGATATCTTTACCTGTCAGTAGAATAGGTAAGGACTGTGCCTGAATCATGGTGCAGTTGTGAAAGCCCATCTTATCAAGACCGGCGACCACTTTGTCGTTGAGGCCAAGCTCGCTGAACTTTATGTCGGTTAAATGTGTCTTATTCATGCCTTTTTTCGATCACAATGAAATTTTATTTGATTAAGCAATATCTTAACAGAATGAGATATTTATATCTGCTTTTGTACAGATATAAACAAGTTAATTCGATAAAACAAAAATTTTAGCAATAATTTGAATTTTAACCCTTGTATTTATTGCGCTAAGGCCCAATATCGGTAAATATTGCAAATCATTGCGCAAGTCGCATGCATATTGGAGAAAAAAATGAGCGATAAAATTGTACAGCTGACAGATGACAGCTTTGATGACGTTGTTAATTCAGCTACCCCAGTACTTGTTGATTTCTGGGCTGAGTGGTGTGGTCCATGTAAAATGATCGCTCCTATCCTAAATGAAATTGCCGACGAATATGACGGTAAAGTTACGGTTGCGAAATTAAACATCGACCAACATTCTGCGTCACCGCAGAAATTTGGTATTCGTGGTATCCCAACTCTTCTACTATTCAAAAATGGTGAAGTAGCAGATACCAAAGTTGGCGCCCTTTCTAAAAACCAATTAAAAGAGTTTTTAGACGCTAACGTTTAATTAGTGAAAAAGGCCAACAATCGTTGGCCTTTTTTATTTTATTTGCTTAAAATTCGCCGCAAGTAACTGCTAACTTTACCAAACGTAAATTTAATGCTAAGTTAAAACCTGTACATACCTGAATTCTTTTTTAAGACTCTTTTCGTTTCGGCCGTTATTCCTTGTTCTAAACCCGAAATAGCTTTAAGCAAAAAATAAACTAAAACCAAAAGACCCCTCACTATGAACCTAATCGAATTAAAAGATAAACCTATCGGCGAGCTATTAAAGCTAGCAGAAAGCATGAATCTTGAGCATCTTGCTCGTAATCGCAAACAAGACGTTATCTTCGCTATCCTGAAAGCCCATGCAAAAAGTGGTGAAGACATTTTTGGTGGAGGGGTTCTGGAAATTCTTCAGGATGGCTTTGGTTTCTTGCGTAGCGCAGATTCATCATTCTTAGCTGGCCCAGATGATATTTATGTATCGCCAAGCCAAATTCGCCGCTTTAGCTTGCGCACCGGTGACACCGTATTTGGTAAGATTCGTCCGCCAAAAGATGGCGAGCGATACTTTGCGCTATTGAAAGTTAATGAAGTTAACTTTGATAAGCCTGAGAATTCACGTACTAAGATCCTATTTGAAAACTTAACACCAGTTCATCCAAATGAACGTCTAACCATGGAGCGTGGTAACGGCAGTACCGAAGATATCACCGCCCGTGTTCTAGACTTGGCATCGCCAATTGGTAAAGGTCAACGTGGTTTGATCGTTGCACCACCAAAAGCCGGTAAGACATTATTACTGCAAAACATTGCGCAAAGTATTGCCCACAATCACCCAGACTGTGAATTGATGGTATTGCTTATCGATGAGCGTCCGGAAGAAGTTACCGAGATGCAGCGCTTGGTTAAAGGCGAAGTCGTTGCCTCAACGTTTGATGAGCCAGCCAGCCGTCACGTACAAGTAGCCGAAATGGTTATCGAAAAGGCCAAGCGTCTAACCGAACACAAGAAAGACGTTGTCATTCTTCTCGATTCTATTACCCGTTTAGCGCGTGCTTATAACACCGTAATTCCTTCATCAGGTAAAATCCTAACCGGTGGTGTTGACGCCAACGCCTTGCATCGTCCAAAACGATTCTTTGGTGCGGCTCGTAACATCGAAGAAGGTGGTAGCTTAACCATTATCGCAACCGCACTTGTTGATACCGGTTCGAAAATGGATGAAGTAATCTACGAAGAATTTAAAGGTACCGGTAACATGGAATTGCATTTGTCGCGCAAGATTGCCGAGAAACGTGTATTCCCTGCGATTCACTTTAACCGCTCTGGTACTCGTCGTGAAGAGATGCTTACCAAGCAGGAAGAACTGCAAAAACTATGGATATTACGCAAGATCGTTCATGAAATGGGCGAGATTGACGCAATGGAGTTTTTAATCGATAAATTGGCGATGACCAAGACCAACGATGAATTCTTTAATGCGATGAAGCGTAAATAGCCTCACTAGATAAGCAAAAACCGGTCGAATGACCGGTTTTTTTATGCTTTTTTTTGCTAATTAAGCGATAATTACGCCACAAATTTCGACAGAGACCAGATCTTGAGTACAGACAACGGCAAGCGCCTTAACAAATACATTAGCGACAGCGGTTTTTGTTCTCGCCGTGAGGCAGACAAGCTAATCGAACAAAATCGGGTGACCATTAATGGTAGTACGCCCGAATTAGGCACTAAGGTTATGCCCGGCGATGTCGTCAAGGTTAACGGTAAACCGATAGACGCGGTTGCCGACAATAAGTCGGATCGTATTTACATTGCCTATAACAAGCCGATTGGCATCACCTGTACTACCGAGCGTAACGTCAGAGGGAATATCGTCGACGCCATCGGTCACAGACAGCGCATATTTCCTATCGGTCGTCTTGATAAACCATCAGAAGGCTTGATATTCCTCACCAATGACGGTGATATCGTTAATAAGATATTGCGTGCCGAAAACGCCCATGACAAAGAATATTTGGTTACCGTAGATAAGCCGCTAAGCGAGAGATTCGCCAAGCGTATGGCACAAGGTGTACCTATTTTAGGTACCATCACTAAGCCCTGCGAAATAGAGGTGCTAAGCAAGTACAGCTTTAAAATCATCTTAACCCAAGGTCTAAACCGACAAATTCGCCGAATGTGTGAATATTTAGATTATGAGGTAAAAAAGCTAAAGCGCAGTCGCATTATGTCGATTTCACTTGGTCAGTTAAAACCTGGGCAATGGCGTTATTTAACCAGTAAAGAAATGCAGCAGATTAATGATGCCGTATCGGGCTCGCGTAAGACCTCATTAAGAGCCGAACAAAATCTAGGTAAAGAAGTAAAACCAGCAGTAAGACACAGCGATAATAAGGATGCTGGCACAAACGATCGAGCCAAGAAGTCGCAGCAGAAAAACGACAAACATCGTAGTCAGCGCAACCAAGACAAATCGAAGAAAAGCCCTTACTCACAAAAACCTCGGCTTAAAGGTAAATTAACCCTAAACAAGTAAGCCAGTGTAGCGGGTATCAATAGCTCTTAAAAATAGCGAAACCAACCAACAATAAAAAACGCCTGAAGGTAGATCCTACAGGCGTTTTTCACTATTTATTAGCATATCTATTTCGATATTAGCATCTTGCTTTGTCGTTAAGACTCGCTTTTACGATCACGTCCTAACAAATCCAACGCCGCTTCTTGCGCAGGTTTGCCGTTATACAGCACCTGAAACACAGCTTCAACAATCGGCATTTCGACACCGACGCGGTTGGCCAGCATATGCACTTCTTTGGTATTGCGGTAACCTTCGACCACCTGACCAATATCAGCCATTGCCTTGTCAACGGTCTCGCCGTTACCAAGTGCTAAGCCAAATCGGCGGTTTCGAGATTGATTATCGGTACAGGTTAGTACCAAATCACCTAACCCTGCCATACCCATAAAGGTTTGTGGCTGGGCACCAACGGCAGCACCAAGACGTGACATTTCCGCTAAGCCTCGAGTGATCAAGGCCGTTCGCGCATTAGCACCAAAGCCAATACCATCTGCCATACCGGCACCAATAGCGATAACGTTTTTAACCGCACCACCTAATTGCACACCGATGAAGTCTTCATTCTGATATACCCGAAATGAACGTTCGCAATGCAACAATTCAGATAAGGTATCAGCAAAGTCATTGTCTGCTGAAGCAACCGAAATCGCGGTTGGCAAGCCGGCAGCCATCTCTTTTGCAAATGATGGACCAGAGACCACCGCCAGAGACATATCATCCCCTAACACTTCGACAGCCACTTCACTTAACAATCGGCCCTGTTCAGGGTCGAGACCTTTGGTGGCCCAAGCTAATTTATGCTCAGCCGTTAGCATTGGCTTTATCAGGTGCAACATATCGGTGAAGGCATGACTAGGCACAACCAACAAGATATTGTTACTCGCCGCTACAGCTCGCTGCAGATCTGCTTCTACGGTTAGTGATTCAGGAAAGGTGAAACCAGGAAGGTATCGGTCGTTACTGCGAGCAGCTTGCATGGTTGCAGCCTGCTCAGAATTGCGCCCCCATAACATGGTCTTGTGACCATTGCGGGCCAAGCAAAAAGCAAGCGCAGTGCCGTAAGACCCTGCGCCTATTACGCTAATATCTGCTCGATCGGCTGACATTAAGCGTCTGCTTGTTGTTGCTCACCAGCTTCAGCAGCACGTTTTTGTACGTATGAAGCAAATAGCGCGTCAAAGTTTACTGGTGCAAGGTTCAACTGTGGGAATGTACCACGAGAAACAAGGCTAGCAACGGTTTCACGAGCGTATGGGAATAATGTGTTCGGGCAGAACGAACCTAGCGTGTGTGCTAGTTGTGGTTCTGGCATGTTAGCAACAGAGAAGATACCAGCCTGTTGAACTTCACATAAGAAAGCGACTTCTTCGTCTAATTTAGCAGTAACAGTTAATGCTAAAATCACTTCGTAAGTACCTTCTGCAAGCTGAGTAGAACGTGTGTCTAGGTCAAGCTTGATTTCTGGTTGCCATTCTTTTTGGAACACTGCAGGGCTTGCAGGAGTTTCAAAAGATACATCTTTTGTGTAGATGCGTTGAATCGCAAATTGTGGTTGTGTTTGCTCTGCAGCACCGTTTGCTTCTGGGTTTTGAATTTCTTCAGACATGTTTACTTCCTAAAATTATTTACTTGGCTTGTTTTATACAAGCTCATTCATTTGTTTAATAGTGCGTCAAGGCTACCGTCGTAATGCAAGTCAAACAAATCATCACAGCCGCCTATGGGCTTATCATTGATGAAAATTTGCGGCACCGTCATTCGACCTTGACTGCGTTCAATCATTTCCGCCCGTTTTTCAGGAAACTCATCAATACTGATTTCCGAGAACTCTACTTGTTTTTGTTGCAGCAACATTTTTGCTCTAACACAAAAACCACAAGTCTGACGGGTATAAATTTCAACCTTGGCCATTTTTATTCCTGAAAGCGAAAATTACTTGGCTACCGGTAAGTTTGCACCTTGCCAGGCACTGAAACCACCTTTTAGTACACTTACCTTGTCAAATCCAGCTTTAGCCATAGCGTTAGCCGCTTTGGCCGCTGTTAATCCAGCAGTACATACCACTATAATGGGTTTGTCTTTACTATTTTCAAGGCCTTGAAATGTATTATTGTTAATTTTTTCTTGTGACAGCTGCTTAGAACCAACAATATGGCCCTTTTTAAACTCAGATTCACTACGAATATCAACAATCACACCATCTTCACGGTTAACCAATAATGTTAACTCTTGGTTGTTAACTTCTTTTACTTTTGACAACTTACCTTTGATAAAAGAAAACAAAAGTAAAGTGGCTATCGCCAACCACAACATGCTTAACATTGGGTTGTTTGTGGCAAAGGTTAAATACTGATCCATTTAATGCGTATCTCTGTAGAAAAACTTACAAATAAATTGATGGTCAAGTATACCGATTGCTTTTAAAGAATCCAGTATAATGAAAAAATATAGCCGAGAATTGGCTAAGCCTATGGCGCTTTGCTATGTTATTTGGCAGAATCAAGCGATAATCGCCGTCTTGTTAACATTCCATTCATATTTGGGGCTTTTTGATGAGTAAGAAAAAAACCACGGTACTTCTGATCCTTGATGGTTGGGGATATCGTGAAAACCGTGAATCTAATGCTATTTTTCATGCCAAAACACCGGTAATGGACGAACTTTTCGATACCCGTCCAAGCATGTTGATTCAAACATCTGGTATGGCCGTTGGCTTACCAGAAGGACAAATGGGTAACTCGGAAGTTGGTCACGTTAATTTAGGCGCAGGACGTATTGTTTATCAAGATTTCACTCGTATCACCAAATCCATCGCCGATGGCGATTTTGCTGAAACCAGTGCCTTAGTAAACGCTATCGATGCCGCACAAAGCAAAGGCAAAGCAGTGCATGTATTCGGTCTGATGTCACCTGGTGGTGTGCACAGTCACGAAGAGCATATTTTTGAGTTATTGGATATGGCGAAACAACGCGGTGCTGAGAAAGTCTACTTGCATGCCTTTTTGGATGGCCGTGATACGCCGCCACGCAGTGCTCAATCGTCACTGCAAAAAGCACAAGACAAATTCGCAGAGCTTGGCAATGGCCAAGTTGCCTCATTAATCGGCCGTTATTATGCCATGGACCGAGATCAGCGCTGGGAGCGTGTAGAGCAAGCCTACAACCTTATGGTTAGTGGTGAAGCATCTTATACTGCAGATGATGCGGTGTCGGGTTTACAAGCTGCCTACCAACGCGATGAAAACGATGAGTTCGTTAGCGCTACTCGTATTCTTGATGACAATGGTGATGCCATTGAAGTCAATGATGGCGATGCGATGATCTTTATGAATTTCAGAGCAGACCGTGCACGTCAATTTACTCGCTGTTTTACTGACGCCGACTTTAGCGGTTTTGAACGTAAAAAAGTACCACAGATTGCCGATTTTGTGATGTTAACTGAATACGCCGCAGACATTGATACCAGCGTTGCATTTCCACCGGAAGACTTAGTTAATGTATTGGGTGAGTGGTTGCAAAATCACGACAAGACACAACTTAGAATCTCTGAAACTGAAAAATATGCCCACGTCACCTTCTTCTTTAGTGGTGGACGGGAAGACACCTTTGCTGGTGAAGAGCGCATCTTAGTGCCATCACCGCAAGTCGCAACCTATGACTTACAACCTGAGATGAATTCAGGCATCTTGACCGACAAGCTTATTGAAGCCATTGAATCTGCCAAGTACGATTTAATTGTCTGTAACTACCCGAATGGCGATATGGTTGGCCATACTGGTAAGTTCGATGCCGCGGTTACCGCATGTGAAGCGGTCGACAGCGCCATTGGTCGTGTGGTTGAAGCACTGGAGCGTAACGGTGGCGAATGTTTGATTACTGCCGATCATGGTAATGCGGAAATGATGGTCAATAACGAAACAGGCCAAGCACATACCGCACATACCACCGAGCCGGTGCCGCTTATTTATGTTGGTCGTCATGCCAATGTCGCGAAAAGCGGCGCGCTTAGTGACATTGCACCAACCTTATTACATTTAATGGCAATGGAGCAGCCGAAAGAGATGACAGGTACTCCATTGATGCGCCTAAGTGACTAGCGCGCGTATATTGCACAGAACATGGTCAAGGTACAGCAAAGCACTTATGCTTTGCTGTTTTTTGCCTATTTCTAGTTTGGCGACAGAGCAGCAAAAGCAAGATACTCGCCAAGATCTGAGTGATGTAAAAAAGCAAATTGCCTCGCACAAAGACCAATTGCAGCAGAATAATCAGCAAGTCGAAAGCATTCAAAAGCAATTGCGAAAGGACGATTTGGCCATCGCCAGTGTCGCCCGTAAGGTCAAAGACACCAATACCCAGCAAACTCAAACCCGCGCCAAGATTGCCGACTTACGACAGCAACAACAACAGCTGCAAAAACAAAAGCAACAACAAGAAGGCTTACTCGCGGAGCAAATCCGTTCGGCTTATTCATCGGGTCATCATGATTACCTTAAACTGCTGCTTAACCAGCAAAAGCCGGAACAGGTGCAACGCACCCTAACGTACTACAGCTACCTCAATGATGCCCGTATGCAAAGCATCGGCAACTTTCAAGATATCCTGCAACAACTGGCGGATGTCGAGCAAGAACAGCAAATACAAGCGGATAAATTACAGGCTCTGGCACAAGAGCAAAAGCAGCAACAACAACAAATGTTGGCCAATCAAGGCGAGCGCGAAAAAACCCTTAAGTCGCTCAATTCAAAAATCCTTACCTCGAAGCAGCGTTTAAACAAGCTGGAAGGTGAAGAGAAGTCCTTGATTCAAACCTTGGCACGTATTCAAGCGCAGCTGCAAAAACAAAAAGAGCTAACCGGTTTAAGCAAGCTCAAACGTAAACTGAAATGGCCCGTAAGAGGCCGTATCGCCCACAGCTTTGGTACCAAAAAACAAGGCTATTTACGTTGGAAAGGGGTGATGATGAATGCCCCTGTTGGCCGCGATATTAAAGCCATTCACGATGGTACCGTGTTATTTTCTGACTGGCTCAAAGGTTACGGCTTGGTCATCGTGGTTGACCATGGTGACGGTTACATGAGTCTGTATGGCCATAACCAAGCACTATTAAAGAACGTCGGAGATCGTGTTGAGATTGGCGAACCAATAGCGCTTGTCGGTCAAAGTGGTGGGGTCAGCCAGTCTGGTGTGTATTTTGAAATTCGCCACAAAGGCAAACCTGTTAATCCAAAACTCTGGTGCCGTTAAAGGCTTAGGTGTCGTTAAAGACTTAGGTGTCTTTAAAGACTTAGGTGCCGTTATAGACTTAGGTGCCGTTAAGCAACGGCACTGACTTTACTTTTCTGTTTTACCACAACAATCGTATCCGCCATCATATCGGCAATCGCCTGGCGATTTTTATTGCTGTGCATCAGCAAAAATTCACTTAATAACCAATAACCATAAAGATTGATGATTAGATTCATATAATCTGGTTTAAACGACTCGTGATAGGCTTCTCGAGCAAAAAAACCGAGACTTTGGAAATGACTAAAGTCCATAGCAAACAACGCTTGCAAAGCCACTGCGCCAATCACAATGGCAAATAACATATCAATCAAACCACGCACGAACGCAGTGCGATAGGTAAAACGATTACCTTGGCGATCGAGCACGATAATGCCCATAAAGTGCTTACCAAAGGTTGCGCCGTATTTGCCATGAAAGTAATAGCTGTAATACCAAAACAAGCCATAGCCGATGACGGTTGCCAATACCGCAACACTGATATCGATAAATGCTAAAGATGACAGCAGTAGCATAGGTAAAAGTAGTATTAAGCCATCGATGGCATTGGCCATTAAACGTTGCCAAGCACTGGCATATTGATAAGACACGGCTTCTCCCCCAGAAAAAATTTGTTTATTCAACAATCAACAGGCTTAGGCCCTTTTATTATTTTTATTGCAGGTAAGCGGATTATTTGAGTCGCTTAAAACATACTCTTATTTAAACATGTAATCAATATGCAACTGAATCTTTTCGCTCTGTAACCCAGATAAATAAAGGCTTTGTTATATTTATGAAAAAACAAAGTAAACAAGGGTTTGCACAATTTATGACTGATTGAATTACAAATGTGAAAAGAGTGTGGATTTGTTTCGCAACTATGAGTTAAAGTAGGTACATGCTTGATAAAAATCAGCTGTGTGGCAAGCGATTGCCAAATAAAAAAACACACTAAATATAAAAATAAGAATTTCTCGTGCGTATACTTTTCTCCTTATTATTTATTTTTGTATCTGCAAGTGCAGCAGCCAATACAACGGGCTCAAATAAGCTGGCTATCGTCATTGACGATATTGGCTACCGCTCTTCGGATAAATCCGCTCTCGACTTGCCTAAGCAAGTCACGTTTTCGGTGTTGCCGCATACACCATACGGCCGACAATTAGCCGAACTTGGTAATCAACAACAACGTGAAATTCTATTGCATGTGCCAATGGAGTCGATCAATAACTTGTTACTTGGTCCAGGTGCCATTACCTCAAAGATGGACAAGAGCAATGTTATTAAGACCCTGCAAGCATCGATTGCCGATATACCACATATCATCGGCGTCAATAATCATATGGGCAGCCTGCTAACGCAAAAATCTGAGCCTATGTCTTGGACCATGGAAGTGCTTAAAGATAATGATTTGTTTTTCTTGGACTCAAGAACCAGTCGTTATTCGCAGGCTGAATTTGTCGCCCAAAGACGCGGCGTACCAACCCTGCATCGTCATATTTTCCTCGACAATAAAATCGATGAGCAATATATCGAACAGCAATTCAAAAAGATGATTCGTATTAGTCAGAAGAATGGCGAGGCGATAGCTATTGGTCATCCGCATCCGGCGACCATGCGAGTATTGAAACGATTGATTCCAACCTTAAGACAACACAACATTGAGTTGGTCGATTTATCGACGTTATTGCCGGCAAGTCAGTTGGTTAATAATCAACAAAGCGACAGCAATATTGATGTGACCGCGCAAACCAATCAAGCGGATCAAAGCGAACAACTTTCGCCGCAGTAAATTCTGAAATAAATCAATTAAGAGGCGGCAAATACATCGATGTTATTTGCCGTTAGCAATGCAAATAGATATTTTACCGGTATTGCGTAGGTAATTCCGCTTGGCGCACTGATCACCGACTCTTTGCCGTTGCGCACCAACACCTTATTAATTATCGCCACCACTTTACCAGACTCAGGCATATAGACTGGACTGCCGCTGTTGCCCGGATAAGCTGTCGCATCAAGTTGATACACTAGCTTGGGGTTTTTCAGCTTTTTGATCATCGCTGGCGTTAATTGCTTACTACCGTGTAATGGGATCACATCTGGGGTGATACTGGCGATCATGCCTTTGTGAGTGACCGGATATAGGCCTAGAACCGCGCCAATAGGAAAGCCGGTAAAGGCGATATCGCTGCCTTCCGCTAAAGTTTGCTTATCGGCTAACGGAATCGGTGCCAATTTACCGCTTTGTAATTTTAACACCGCTAAATCATCGACTTCTGAAAAGGCCAATAACGTCGCTTGATGCACTTTCGCTTTTGGCCCCGTCCCAGAGAACACCACTTGTTGTTGCTTTGTTTCGGCATCAAGCCGCTGCAACACATGGTAATTGGTCACCACATAGCGACCATTACCAATCACAAACCCTGTGCCGTATAGGCGACTCTGTGGCTTACCTGTCGGTTGATATATACCAACACCAACAATGCCTGGCTTAATTTGCTTGATTGTCTCTATCAGCTTGCTATCAGCGTTAACCAATGGTGACAGCAAACAAGCCAGTAGGCACATCAGTGCCGTAACACTAGCCCTTATTGGTTTCATACAAACGCACTACTTGCTGTTTATCTTCACTATCGCTGATGCTATCAAGCAGCTTTTTCGCTTGTTCAAATTTCTTCAGGTGCACCAGTAATTCCGCATAATGAATTTTCACTTCTTCATTATTTGGCAGCTCTTCTTGCACTCTGCGCATCAGTAAGTCAGCCTGCTTGTATTCACCATTACGCATATAGGCATACGCCAGCGTATCGAGTACATGCGGGTTTTCAGGTGCTAGTTTCGCCGCTTTTTGGGCCGCGCCTAGACCCAGCTCCAAATCATTGGCTTGAATTGCAGCCCAGGCCAAATTATTTTGGATAGCGAAGTTATCCGGACTTTTAGTCGCCATGCGTTGGTAGTACTGCAAGGCTGACGCAGGGTCTTGTTCCAGTTGTAGCTCGGCCAATAAGCCCTGCACCATAGCATTGTCACCATGATCGGTCTGTGCTTGACGCGCTACTTGCATAGCTTTTTGATGATTGCCGGTTTTTTGTAACACTCGTGCATAGGAAGAAGCACTGGCAAAGCCCTTGTCTACCTCGTACCAATTTGCTGCACTATGAGCCGCTTTGTCCCATTGTTGCAGGCGACTTTGAATCTTGGTTGAAAGTGCCCAATAAGGTTTCGGCTCAAGTGTTTTTGGATCGATTTTGGCCAAACGTTTTTCGGCTTCTCGATAGGATTTGGTCTTATACAAATAGTTAACTTCAAAAAACTTCAGCATCGCGGCATTAGGGAATATATCTTGCGCTTTTTTTACCTCAGTATAGGCTTGTTGGTTTTTGCCTTGGTTTTCAAGCGCCATCAATAAACCCAATTGCGCGGTGAAATTTCTTGGGCTGATTTTCACCAACTTAGCGAAGGTTTTCTCTGCTTTGACAAAGTCTTCACTGCGGATAGCCACTTTGGCTAATGCCGATAATAATCTTGGATCGTCATCAAACTGGGTTTGCAGTCTTTCTAACTGCTGCAACGCTTGCTCTTCTTGACCGATATTGTCATAGGCTTGCGCCCGAGCAATAGCAATGGTCAGGCTGTCAGGGTTGTCTTGCGATAATTGCGTTAGGAAGTCGATAATTTTATCATCATCAATCTTAGGCGCCATATTGACCGCGGTTCGTAACGCACCTCGATGTTCAGGGTTTCTAGCCAAGACCTTTTCAACATGAACCAGAGCCAGATCATATTGCTCTAATCGATTGTTCAGTTGTGCCAAATTAAAGTGCGCGCCCATAGAATCTGGCTTAACCACCAATGCCTGTTCAAAGGCTTGCTTGGCTTTTTCAGGTTGACCTATCTCTCGCCAAACCACACCGCGCGCCAAATAACCGCCTTCACTGTCTGGTACTTCTTCTATCCAACGGTCGGCTTCGACCATGGCCAGTTCATTGTTGTCGCTTTGCATATAATGATAGATTAACGCCAATCGGGCTTCCGACATATTCGGGTCAATCCTTAATGCGTTATTAAGATCCTTAATACCTGAGTCATCTTCTACAGATAGTTTCAAACTACCGCGGCGGCTCATCATTTCAGGGTCATCCCCTTCGATGTTCTCCAGGCGTTTGATGTAATCTCTTGCTTTGTCTTTATCGCCACTGCGCAATAACTCAACCGACGCATTCGCTAAGGTCGCAAAGTCGCTAGGAGATAAGGAGTTGACGGTGTCGATATTGGCAATCGCATCATCGATATAACCCAGTCTTAACTTCACTTGCGTCAACACTTGTTGCGCCACATGCGTTTTTGGCAGGCGATTTTCGATTTGTGCCAAATGGTGATAGGCCATTTCCATATTGTCGGTTTTGTAATGGCTGATACCGGCAATTAGATTGGCTTTGTGTAAGCTTGGCATACTGGTTAGCGCGACAGTCGCATATTCAGCAGCCTCTTTATATTTACCTTCGCGTAAGCTAATTTCCGCTTTCAACTCATTAATAGACGGCGAGGTAGGCGACATCTTCAGTAATGAGCTGGTATGCATCTCAGCTTCTTCGAGTTCGCCACTTTTAACCAACATATTGACGTACAGTAAGCGCACGAAAATGTTGTTGCCGTGACGGTCTAAAATAGGTTTTAGCTCAGCCGCTGCGAGTTCCGCATTGTCATCAAGAGCGTACAAATTTGCCAATAAGATTTTGACATCATCAAACGAATTATCTTGGCTAACTAAAGGCTTAATTTCTTCGATGGCCTCTTTTTTCTGACCTTCATTGGCCGCCATCCACGCTTTAGCCATGGTAAAATGCACAGAGTCTTCCGAGCCTTCTTTCATCACTCTCGCCAATAATTCAAAACCATCATTAAAGCGACTTAGGTAGGTTAAACCAATACCCGCGACGGCTAATAGTTCGGTTTTCTTTTCTGGATGGAGTTGGGCAACACGATCATCATTGGTCCATTCGAGGACACGATCGGATTCTGCTTTAAGTAAGGCAATACGAACTTGCAGGATCATAATCCGGTTGATATCAAAACCATTATCAAGACTGCGCTGAAATTCTTTTTCAGCACCATCAAAATTACCGGTTTGCATATACATTTGTGCCAGGATAAATCTGGCATCATTAGATTTAGGATCGAGTTGAATCGCATTCTTTAATTCGACGATTGCAGCCGAAACTTCATTTTGCTCAATGTATGCCAGTGCGGATTGGACATATTCATCTGCGGTCTTTTGGCCTGAGCACGCCACTAGAGCGGCAACCAAGAGTGCCGGTTTTAACGTTTTTAGCATCCCACTTCCTTGAAGTTCTGTTGATTATTATTCGAACAATGAAAGTATAGATGAAATTTTCAAAGTTATGAGCTAGACCTAATGTAAAGCGTTTTAAAACCTAACTTAAACAAAAACAACAATAGCATGATGAATTTCCGGGTAGCACCGCTGATGCTGATCGCACTGATATTTTTGAGTGTTGCCATCGTCAATCAGCAAATAACCATAACCATATGGCGTCATAGCTTTGATGACGGCAGCTATTCGCACGCCTATCTGATCCCGTTCATTGTTGCCTTTATGTTTTGGCAATTACAAAAACGTGGCGAGTTAATCTCTCGTCAGGCGTTGAGTTTGCCTGCCTGCGTTATTTTTATCGGCGTTGGCATACTGTTATTTATTTCGGTACGAGCACAGCTCAGTCTCGGTTACTGGTTGTCGATGTTATTATTGTGCGTTAGTGGCATTATGTTGTTTTTTCGCTGCAATATCGCCACACTTGCCGCCAGTTTCTACCCAATCTATTTGCTTCCGGTATGGGGCGGCTTTACCGATATATTGCAATCGATTTCTGTCGTTGCAACCGGCGTACTATTAAGTTTTTCAGGCATTCCGTTCTTTATTGAGCAAGAGTTGGTCACCATTCCCGCTGGCATATTTAAAATTGCGAACGGCTGCAGTGGCTTACGCTATTTATTGGTGTCACTGGCTTTGGCGCATCTGTATATTTTGCTGTATTTGCGCCATTGGCAAAGCGCGGTGAAATTTTTGGCGGTGGCCATTGCTGGTGCATTGTTGACTAACTGGATACGCATCACCGCATTGATATTGGTCGGTGAATATACGCAAATGACATCGGATTTAATTGACGATCATAATAACTTTGGTTGGTATCTGTATATTCCATTC
The DNA here is from genome assembly GCF_004752005.1 of Thalassotalea sp. HSM 43. Classification (NCBI taxonomy): domain Bacteria; kingdom Pseudomonadati; phylum Pseudomonadota; class Gammaproteobacteria; order Alteromonadales; family Colwelliaceae; genus Thalassotalea; species Thalassotalea sp. HSM 43. The sequence continues at coordinate 1,650,339 of NZ_CP038493.1, forward strand.
CTGTTCATTTTATTTAAATACGGTACGCATCTTGAGAACGCTATTGCCAAAAAGCAAAGCCAAGAGCAAAGCCAGCAAGACGATGAGGCTAACAGCACCAAACCGGTCGCTAGCGTATCACTGCCAACAGTATCGGTGTTTATTATTGGTTTGTTTTTGTCGTCTTCATTTTTAGCGACTGTGCACAAGTCAACACAAGTGTTGACGCAAATAGAGACCTTACCGTCACCTCAAATTAGCTATTTTTCATCCATTGACGTCACGCAAAGCGAAACCGACATACAGCAAACGATTGAATATCGTATTTGGTTTGACTGCAAAGAATTAGATTGTAAGCCGGATTTTTATCTCAACAAAATTGTCCCTGAAGGCTGGCACGTTGTGCGCCGCTATCAAAACGAGCAGGGCAACCAAGTGATTGTGCGCCGCGGTAATGACGAAGCAAAAATCACCTATCGTTACCAATTACATGATGCTCAATTTACCAGTTCACTGGCACTGAAATTAGCCAGACTAAAACATTTTATGACAACGGATAGCCGCAGCAGTATCCATTGGCAAATGTCTCGATGTAAAACCACGCAATGCCTTGAACAAGAGAAGATAGCCAATGAAGCCACAATGTAAGCGTGTGCTTATTTTTGGCAATGGGCGTCTGATTGAACAATGGCGGCAAATGACCAAAGACGTCGAGCAAATAAAATACTGTAGTAACTATGACGAATTGGCTCAGTATCCAGTTAAAGACAGCGCCGTGTTGTTTGCCAAAGTCGATTTACTGCTCGGCATTAAATTAGCCTTACGCTTTAAACTCAAAGGCTACCCAAAGGTGATGCGGCGATGGATGGGTACCGATGTGCTAAACCTGAAAAAACTCAGTGCTTGGCAACGACTTTGGGCGCTACCTATCCTAAAAACGACATTGGATTGTAATCTTGTCTCCGCTTCATGGCTTGGCGATGATTTGCATAACATGGGGTTTAAAAACATTAACTCTTGGGAAGCGCCATCGCCCCTGTATTATCAGTGTTTGCAATTAACGGAGCAACACATTGAACACAGATGGCAGCAAAAACCAAAGACCATCATCATTTACTCAAATGAGCACAGGGAATGGCTTTATAAAACTCAACAAATGATTGAATTAGCCGAAAAGCTTGCTGAATATCAGTTCATTTTTGTCGGTCATCCAGATAAACAACTCGGCCTATCCCACAACGTAAAATCAATAGGCATCGTTGACCAAGAGCAGATGCATGAATTGTATTGTCAGAGCCATTTTTTAATTCGCATCACTAGCCATGATGGCTATTCACGCATGGTGGTTGAAGCACAGCAATATGGCCTGCAAGTGATCAGTAACTACCCGCGCGTGCATGGCCATTTTGCGAAAAGCAATGAACAAATAATTGATGTACTCGATTCAATTAACGGCGCTAATCCTGATGCCCGTCGCTATGCATTGGATCACTTTACACCGCAAAAATGGACACAAACCTTGCTAACGCAACTGGCTGCCAGCTGATTGTCTGCAATACTTAACAAAGAGGTTGTTAACTATGCTTTTTATGCGAAATTTTGCCATTATCTTGCTTTGCTCGATGGTTTGCCACACCGGCAAAGCCTATGGCACGGATACGCCACCTCTGTGTGAACCTGAGCCGAAACATCAGCAGACTTATTACGTCGCCCTTGATGGCCATGACTACAAAGGTAAAGGCACTATCAACAACCCTTGGCGCAATATTGCCTTTGCGGTATTTAAAGCCCAAGACGATAGCCTGATTGTGGTCCGCCCCGGAGTCTATGAAGGCCCAGTTAAAATCAGTAAGACATTTAAAAAAGGCATCACCATCAAATCGGAAGTGCCTTATGGCGCTAAACTAACCGCGCAAAAACGGGTATTGGCGCTGGTTAAGGCTGCTGCAAACATTCGTATTCAAGGCTTTGAGATTTCCCATAAAGGGCCAGGTGCTCGCCCGGTGGTGGTGCACATTGATGCTTGGGGTACAGAAAACGTGCATGGTATTAGCCTAGTTAACAATATCATTCACGATAGCTATAACAATGATTTGTTAAAGATAAACTATGGCGCGCACAACATTTTGATCAATTGCAATATGTTCTATAACCAAGGCAATTCAGACGAGCATATTGATATTAATTCGGTTGCTGATGTCCACGTTCGCCATAATGTGTTCTTTAATGACTTTCCCGCAAGCAATCGCGAAATAACAAAAAAATCATCCAGTTACATAGTTATCAAAGACAGTAATAACGAAGATGACCGCTTCTTTGGTAGTACCAACATTAATATTGATGGCAATATTTTCTTTAATTGGCAAGGTTCACATGGCCATGGGTTTATCTTAGTCGGCGAAGATGGCAAGCCTTACTTCGAAGCCGAAGACATCAACATATTCAATAACTTACTTATTGGTAATAGTAAGATTTCGATGCGCTCACCGTTTGCCGTAAAAGGCGCTCACAAAATAAACTTTGACCATAACACCGTGATCGGTGACTTACCCAGTAATGCCTATGCGCTGCGAGTCAGTGTCGAAGGCAACAATAAGGTGCCAACTGACATTAACATGCGTTACAACATTTATTCCGACGCCACAGGCACCATGGGCTCTGGTGATTATCAAATGAGCAATGACTTCACCGATACCGAATATGGTGATGTGGATGACTATCTGCTTAGTAATAATATCGTTTTTAATGGCGAAGAAGGCGCACCGTATTCACTACTTGATGTGGTTAATGCCAGTGATGATGACGATCTGCGCGAATTTGATACCGGCATCACATTGCAACAAACCTTAGTGTCGCCAATTTACCTAAGTAAAAGCAAAAGCTTTGCCGATGGTTCGACTTCAATTGAGCAAGTATTTAAGAAAATCATCAATGATTTGACGCCGCCTAAGCAGCCGCAAAAGCTGGCATTAGATGAGTCAAAAGCAGTGCCGTTACACGATATATTAGGTCGTCCACGCACACCGCCGTACAGTATTGGTGCGATCGAATATGAGACAAATAAGTAGTCGATGAAATTTACTAAACCGCTGGGCCTTGTTGATTTAGCGAAGATGCTATCTAAGGTCTACACTTTAAAAAAATAACCATTTTCTGGGGTTACCGTGAAATCTAAAAAAGTCATTTTGGTTGAGTTTAATGAGCTCTGTCCTAGCCTGATAGATAAGTTTTGTCAGCAAGGCAAACTTCCTAATTTTTCGCGCTTAGCAGCGCAAAGCCAAAAATTTATCACCGATGCCAACTGTGACGTTGAATACTTAGAGCCTTGGATCCAATGGGTTACCTTACATACTGGGGTTGCCTATGATGAACATAAGGTATTTCGTTTAGGCGAAGCGCAAAACCTCAAACAAAGCTCGATATGGGATCGCTTATCGAAAAAAGGCCTTCGCTCTTGGTTATGCGGTGGCATGAACATTAAATACGACAGCAATGACCCTAATATTTGGGCATTACCAGACCCTTGGAGTCTGGACAGCAAAGCGTCTCCAGCAGAATTTAATACGTTTTTCAATTTTGTTCGAGCCAACGTGCAGGAACATTCCAATGAAAAATTTCAACTGGGTGCGGCAAGCTATCTGCAATTTTTAACCTTTATGCTGCGCCGTGGTTTATCCATCGCCACCCTTAAGCATATTGCCTCGGTATTTTGGAAACGCTACACCGGCGACTCGTGCGCCTGGCGCAAAGCCACCATTCTTGATTGGTTGCAGCTTGATTTATTCAGCTATGGCTTAAAGAAATTCAACCCACATTTTTCGGTATTTTTCTCTAATTCAACGGCGCATTTTCAACATAAATACTGGCGCTATATGGAGCCGCAAAAATTCGCGGTAAAAGCCAGTGAAAAAGAACTCGAAGAGTTTGGTAGTGCTATCGAGTATGCCTATCAAAATCATGACCAATTATTAGGCCGGATTATGAAAATGGCCGATAAAGATACCTGTATCGTCTTATCTTCAGCGCTGAGCCAACAACCGTTCACTGCCGAAGAAGAGCATGGTGGTAGACGCTTTTATCGACCAACTGATTTTGACCAGGTGGTCAGTTTATTTAACTTCGACGGATTACTCGATGTCAGCCCTGTGATGTCACATCAGTTCCATATGCGTTTCAACGACACGCAACAAGCTGAGACCGCCTATCAGGCATTACAAGGCGTTACCTTTGCCGATGGCGCCCCATTTCTTAAACTGGTGCTGGAAGACGATAAGGTCTTCGCTGGCTGTGCCGCGAATAGCTTAGTCGATGAAAACAGTCAATTTGTTATTGACGGTCAGCAGCATAGATTCTTTGACTATTTCTATATGGCGGACAATATCAAAAGTGGCATGCACCACCCTGATGGCATTTTTTGGGTGTCACAACAACAGGCCAGCGACAGCAATGCAGAACGCATTAAGTTAACGCAAGCGACGTCGGTAATTCTTGAACAATTTTAATCGCTGATTATTCTGGCGTTAAACGCTGGCTCGCCCAACGAAAGTAGATTTTAAGTGGTTGTGGCGACTTGCGTTGTAAGGAATGAAATAAGCGCTGCCCCGTGGTATCAAAGGCGCGGAAAAATACCAGTAAATGTACGTAGCCAATAATAAACACTATGCTACCTGGTATAACGCGCCACCAACCATCCATATAGCGATTCAAAAACATCACCACAAGTGCCATGCATATGCCTGGAATAAGGATGCGTAACAAGCTTGTTATTGGCATCATTTTATAATCAAACGGTTTGGCAAATCGCATATAACCAATCAATTGCACGATCGATAAGCTGCCATAGACCCAAACCGCCGCCATCAAGCCATAATTACTGACTAACAGCAGGCTAAGCAAACACATCAAGGCAAACACCCCAGCGTTTACCCAGGCAAGCACATCTTGCTTGTCATGGCTTATCAGGGTCAAATTGGCTCCCTCTTTTAATAAGCCAATAAATTTGAAAAACATCAACCATTGCAATGGTTGCACCGCTGCCATATAACGCTCACCATACAACAGAGCAATCACTTCTTTGGCGTAGATAATCAGCGGAAATATCACCAGACCGGCGAGAATAATCAAATAGCGTTCAGCTTGTAACACCTCACCGACGGCGGCCTTGTTTTCTCTGGCAACGACAATCTTAGGTAGCAAAATCTCTTTGTAGATACCCGGCACCAATGTTATTGCCGCGCCGGAGAGAATAAAGGCGATGTTAAAAAAGCCTGCGGCTTCGAGAAAATCACTGCTTTGTAAGACTAACACCTGACTTTGACGAAAGGTAAAACCGGCAAAAATCACCACAAACGTGGCACTGATCATCTGTTTGATAAAGCGGCTTCGATAGTGCTGCTCAAATTGCTCATTAAACTGCGCACTGGGCAGGTCATTGCTAATACGAATCACTACTAGCCAAAACAATAAACAGGTGACCGCGTAAATAATTAAGAAATTAGTCAATCCCGGTAATAACACCGCACAGATGATCACCGCCAATAGGTTAAGAGGGTTTACAATCAAGCTTACCAAGGCGACTTTATCAAAGCGGCGAATGCCTTTCATTATCGCCAAATTCAACATGTAACGCGCTTTAAATGACGCCCCCAACAGAATAAACGCCACCAAACTGGCGGAAACACCAAAGTCAAAATCAAACCAAATCACCAGAGCAATAATGCTAATGGCGATACACAGGCGTATTAAAAACAAGCGATTCACTAAGTGAAAAAATGCCGCTAAGTAATCCGGCGATTTGTGCTTCACTTCGGCAACAAACTTGGTGACATTGATGTTCATGCCAGCGTTAACCGACAAGGTAAAAACACTGGCAACAAAAATAATGCTGGAATACAATCCGTATTCCGCGGTAGTCAATGAACGGGCAATGGTGATCGATATCAGCATGCCACAGATGTACTCACTGTATAGGTGAAAACCGGCCATTGCGGTTTGCATTATGGCTCTCATGACTGGTACACCTGATGATAATTTTGTGCGCAAACATCCATGGTAAAGTGAGCAAAAAAGTACTCTTTACAATGGGTCGCAGCCTGCTCTAATTTAGCGGGCTCGGTAATCACATCATTAATGATACGTGCCAGTGCATCACTGTCTGCATACTCATAAAGCCAGCCCGTTTGCTGCGGTTTTACCAATTCAACATTACCGCCAACACGACTGGCAACACAGGGTACGCCACAACTAAAGGCTTCAAGAATGACCAGGGATAAACCTTCGGTTTCTGAGGTGACGACTAACAGGTCGGCGTTTTGATATATCTTCTCTCTATCTTGCACATTGCCGTGAAAGTGGCTGATTTGCTCAAGCCCAAAGGCCGCTGCACGCTGCTGATTTTGTGCCATTAAAGGGCCGTCGCCATAAAAATTCACCGCCAGTTTTTGGCGACTCGGTAGCGGTAATTTACTGATCGCTTCAATTAGCACATGTTGCGATTTTAAGGCAACAAAGCGCCCCACATGAACGATGTTTAATAGCCCTTGCTCGCTGCCTTTTTCGCGGCTGATATCAATCGCCGACAAGCCATTTAACACCACTTGGGTTTTATCTTGGTATTGAGGATAGTGTGTGACGAATTTTTTTTGCGCGGCGTCACTAACAAAGATGGCTTTATGCAATCGCATAAACACCAATCGATACAATACTCGCCACTTAAGACTCAGTAATGGATGTTGGTTATGGCGGGTGTAAACCATTTTCGCTGTTAAACCGATGAGCGCTAAGGTGACTCTGAATAAACAGTAACTTGAGTGCACATGAACAACATCGGCGTCTTGGCATATCGCTCTTATTTGCCCTACCTTACTCGCTAATAGCAATTTTTGTGAGCTGTTGTTAACTTGCTCAAATAGCGCATCAGAGCTTTGCCCCATGGATAAGATGATGCTGTCGTCGTGCATCTGCTGACGTTGAAAACAGGCAAGATCAACGACAAAGCGTTCAGCTCCTCCCATATTCAAACTACTCACCACATGCACTATTTTCATTGTCTTGTTATCAATTCAGCTGCCAATCAACACGGTATGGCTTGAAACCCATCTTCTTTTTAAATCGTTTTAAGTTATCACTGGCACCAAAAAATGAACCATAGGCATAGAAATTTACCTGTGGATGGCGTTCGGTAATGTCTTGGTAGGCATCAATAATAAGCTGTGGCACCACCCCGAGTTTTTGTACATCGGCGTGACCGTAGATATGTTCAAGCATGCACAACTGACCGGCAATTAAAAATCCTGCATAAGCAACGAGTTTTTGGTTTTCATCGAAAACGCCGTAATAACAATAGTCATGGTACTCATTGTTACTGTTGTGGATGGTGCGCTCATGCGGTCTTTGGCTGATAAAGTCAGTCGGCATTTTGCCTTGTCGAACTTTAGCCGATTTGCGAATATCCCAAATATCGTCCAAATGTTCGTTGAAATTAATTGGCCGGGTTTCATAGTTAAAGCGCACCGCTTTGCGATAATTGCGTCTGGCAGAACTTTCGATACTCATAAAGTAGTCTTTGTCCGCCTCAGGTGCCGCAAATAAGGCAACACCGTATTGCAACTGCCGCACTAAAAAGTACTTATTGTGTCGCGACATAGCATTACTATAAAACTCTTCAGTGATCTGTTTAAAAAACGGATCATTACTGCCTGTTTTATCCAACTGCAAGTCTATAGATACGCTGGGCATATCCATCATTTGCTTGAAAATTGATATAGCTTTCTTAAATTTTTCTTTCATCGTTATATAATTAACAAAATCTTAATGACTAAATAAATAAATACGACGGCAATCGGTGCTATCACCAACGCCATGCTCATTTGTTTCGTTTGCACTTCAGCAATGTCAAATGTCTGCTCATCACCTTTCAGTTTTTTCGTTGACGGTTTGCTTTCTTTATCCTGATGGTATTTTTGCCACCACACTGCGGCACTTAAACCAAGCAGGATATAGAGAATATTAGAAAAGCTTCGAGACAAGAAAAACCCGGTCGACGCGAATGCTAATAAACTGTAAAACATGGTGGTTTGTATTTTGCTGACCTTATCGGCAAACACGCCGGACATCTGCAACATAGAAAAGCAAAGGCAACCAAACCAAAAAACAAAGCCGAATAGCCCCAGCTCTGCCATCACCAAAATATACGAATTATGTGCGGTCAGTTCGTGAAAATCGGTGAACCAGCCCTTGCCTATACCAAACAGCACATTATCGAGAAACATATGAAAGCCGTCATACCAGGCTAAGACCCGATCTTGTGCTGAATTTTCATCCAAATCGATGGTTCTAAACTTGCCGGTTACCCATAAAATCGCCGGAAAGGTAATAACACCGACAATCGACGATTTAACCATGCCAAACTTCTTATAAAAGTAATAACCAGCAAGTACTAAAGCACCAACTAGGGTGCCTCGGGAATTTGAAATCCATATACCATACATGCTTGCTAATATCGCCAAGCGATAGTAATTCTTGCCGAAAAAGCTTTGGCTTTGTCCTAGCAAATAAAACATCATTGGCAAGGTGATAAGCACATACATACCAAAGTCATTTGGATCGCTGTAAACACCAATATAGGTGGCGCGATCCATGATCAAGCCTTGCCCAGACCAACCGATACCAAGTGGGGAATTCATCTGCACATAGCCGTGATAGACCATGATACAGGTCGCCAGCACCATGATGCGCATCAGCCACTCTACCTGCCATTGATGTTTAACGATATTGCCGATAAGCAGCACCGGAATCACCGATGAGAAAAAGAAGATACCCATACGAGTAACACCACCGCCAACCCAGCCGGTGAACAGCATCGACAATAAAATAGCCAGCGCCACCCCTAACAATAAAGTCAGTTGTTTAGGCCAGAACTTATTATCCTCAAACATGACATAAGCCACGGCACAGACTAATACCGTATATCGCGCCACTTCCCATTCTTCGGTCGCTTTAAACCATTCGTGTGGACGAATAATGACGAAGACAAAGTACAAGCACAGGATCAGGAAGGTCATATCACCGGTCTCCTGAAATTGACCATCAACTTGTCTTTAAGCGCCAACAACCGCTGTGCCCAGTTTTTTGCCGAAAAGCGGCAGCGTAAACTAACCACTGGTTCCGTATTGGAGGTGATAAAACGCTTATAGCTCACCGATGATGCTGCCATCAAGTCGTACTGTGTAAGGCCGTCAGATTCCGCCAAAGTTAACGCTTGAGCGTGCATCACATAGCCAATGTTGTTGACCTCGTGAATATCAAGGCCACTTTGATAATAACTGAGAATATCGCCGTCGATAACGCCATAGAAAACACCTACGGTTTGCTGCTGGCGTTGTAATGCAAACATCATAATCCGTCTTTGTTGCCAAAGTTTGCGAATATACTGACGATGAAATTCAATAAAGCGAGCGCTACTAAATGCGCCAGGCTTTTGTTTGGCGCGCCATGCCGATTGATGCAGCGCCACCAATTGTTGATACATGTTTTCAACCTCTTTGATGCTATCGGGCAAGACCAAGGTCAAGCCGTATTCAGAGAGGTTCTTAAGCATTTTTCGGCGTGCGCTGGCACTGTTAATGGAACGAGAATAATTGGCGACCGGCAAAAAGTAACGTACGCGACTTGCGCTCTCAACAACATCAGCATCTGCAGGCAAATAATTTTGGCAAAACTGAGCACAATGACTGTTGCTTAACACTTGACTGAACTGCAACCGTTGTAGGTTCGTTATTGATTTAAGGTAACGATTAAAGGCGGTAAACACTTCTTGTTGGTATGTCGAGTCGAGTAAAAAATCCTGAAATTCGCTGGCGACCTCTTCATGCTCAGACTCGCCTTGACCAAGGAAAAACAACTCCAGTCCTGACCAAGTCGATTGAAAATAAATAGGTATTACAGCAACCAGCTTTTGCTCGTTATAATACAATTGCACCGCCAGCTTATCGGATTTTTTCAGATAACGTTCGGCCCATAAGTACAACCAATCAAAGCTACTACAAAATCCAAGATTAACCTCTTGACGCAATTGCTCCCAAGCCTGCCGATAAGGGAGCAATTTTTCTAATCTGGTGATGTGTTTTACCGTAAACGCCATATCAGTAGTCCCACCGGTAAAATGGGTTATCAAACGCCTGAAAAATCTCAGCCAGTAATGGCTGCTTGCTAATGTCTAATTTGTCGCGCCAACCTTCACATAATTGCTCTTCGTCATAGCGTTCAATTTTTTGTCGCGAGTCAAATGCGTTGTATGATGGCTTGCGGTAATTGGCCATAAACTGCTCGCTGCCGGTCAATTGCAACTGCGAGCTTAATTGTTTGGCGGTATCTTCGGGTTTGCGCACCATATGTTCATATTGCAGCACCAGCCAAGATGATTTCGGCGCTAAGCTAATTGGTATCCAATTTTCCAAAAACCAACCTAACACATGCTTTTCAAGCGAGCTGCCATGTTGCAAAACTTGCTGCCCGACATGACGTTGTTGCTCAGTCAGTAAACTGCCCAGTTGCTGGCTCGAAAGATACGCTTTGGCGCAACAAGGCCAGCCAAGCCTATCTATCGACATCGCCGTTGCAATAGGGTGGCGCATTTGAAAAATGATTTGACCACTGAAATTCTCAGCGAAATCGGCAATATAGTTTTTTACGTAAAAGAATTTAAATATTTGCCGATCATAAACAAAATTATAAGGTGGCTGCCAAAACTTCCATTGCGTGTTGTAAACGATCTGCCCGGATTCAATATCTCGGTAGTAATCTAATAATTGGCGTTTTTCGCTGTCATTCAAATCGACAAAAAACCCGTCTTGGGCTTGCGGTAAACGATGACGATACGGATTATGATTTAAGGTGACATCAAAAATCTCAACGCTGCGTTTGGTTCTAGGTTCCGCTGATAACAATTCAATTAGCCAAGTCGATCCACCACGGCGATTTGAAAACAACAAAATATTTTCTTTGTCGCTTTGTTGGCGCAGATGCAAGCGGCCCAAACTATTATTGGCAATATGACGCAATTGGGATTTAATGGCGTATTTCATGCTCATCTTAATGCACGTTCCTTGTTACGTTGAAAATTGATACCTACATCGTCACTGGACGAGACAGTTGACTTGTTGTTACAACGGCTTTGAGAAAATAAATCCGTGAGGTAGCTACCGCCATTGAAACGCGCCAACAAGTGTAAATTTACCAACAACCAATACACCTCATAATCTGCATCATGGTTGAGTTGCGAATAATCAACATGCAAGCTATCGAGGATAGTTTCAGCCTCGCATGCCAGAGACTTTAACGGACCTTTTATCCATTGCCTGGCGGGTACGGGGAAGCCTAACTTTTGTTGATAAAGCCAATCGCGAGGATAATATTGACTCGCTAAGTGTCGTAAAATGGGTTTAGCCCACTTACCGCCGAAATACTGCTTATCGGTTAACGACAACGAGATGTTGTATACCTGTTGGTCCATAAATGGCGAAATAATTTGCCTATTGCTAAGCTCAGCGATGGCCTCAGTTTCGTCATAATGCTGAGCCACCTCATTGTCGATTGCAAAATTCATGACGCCGATACGAGCCCCATCTTCAGCCAAGCTGACGCAATCTATTTTATCCATATTACTGATTGATTCTGGGCATTGAGAATGCCAGAAATCCAACGAATGTTGTTTAAACTGGATGGCAAAACTGCGTAACAAAATACACTTTTCAGAGCTTTGTAATGCCTCTCGAATAAACTTAAATTTCCCCGACTGGGCTAAGCCAAGTTTTTCAATAAGATATGCACACTGTTTTGGTAGACGGCGTTTTAGCATTAACCTGGTTTTCGCTTTCTTTACCGCGTTCGATCCCATCACCGTATCAGCCGCTTCACCGTAAACAATGCCGGTATATTGCTTTGGTATGGCTTTGAGCATGGCCATCATCACCAAGGAACTGTAATGCCTTAATGGTTTGCGATAATGCTTGAGAATGGTCGTCAGATCTTGCTCAATGTCTTTCTCATCGATATCAACCACCAAATGTGGCAACTTTAAGGCGCCGGCAAATTTTGCAGCCATGGCCAATTCGCCGGGGTAATTGTTATAACGGGCTGAGACTAAAATACAGTCATCAAACACCTTTTTGGACATCGCAGCCAATAGCGAACTATCCACGCCACCGCTGAGCAAAATTGCCACTTTGCGGTGCTGTTTTTTGGCGTTCAGTAAATTATTGAATAACGCTTGCTCCGTACGTTGGCATTGCTGTTCAAAATTGGTTTGACTGAGCGCGGTATGATTCCAATCGTATTGCGACACCTGTTGCTGATGTTTTTCTATAACCGCATAGCTTCGTGTTGGTAAGCGATCAATATGCAAATAATAACCTTGGTACCAAGTCTCCAACCTAAATCGGGTACATTGCTGCCAACCTTGCTGGCTGAACTGCAAATCACCGACCGGAAAATTTTGTAAATGACTGGTGAGCTGCAATTGTTGCTTAACTTGGCGCCAATACATACCTTTGCCGCGATAGCGATCAACAAATAAGTAGACCTTGCCTTGGCTAATGATTGCACCGCAAAAATGACCGTCTAAATTGCATAACTTAGTAAATTGTCGAGCTTGCATGTCGGCACGCAGCTCTTCTAGGGCGCATCCCCAGAAATAACCAAATAACAGCAGACGATCACCATTGTCTAAGGTTTCATCCAACCAATGTTGACTGCTGTCAGCGACATCAACTTGCGCCGATTGTGGCCAAGCAAGTGGATCGCTGTTCATATCTAATTGCAGGTTAAAGCCGAACATTATCCCCCCTGCTAAACTTTCGGGTTAACGCCAAAAAGGAGCGCTTAAGTTGCACGCAACCAACCACCATGGCGGGCCAAGGATCGCGCCAGCTAAAATAGATAAAAAAGTAACGACTACCTAAGGTGCGCCAATACGCTTTGCATATGTCGGCAAAGCTCTGTCCATCTCGGTAGCGCGAATATAAATCTTCGTAAAAACTCAAAAAGTAACAGCCATTTTGCTGTTGGTAAGACGGCACAGGTAAATTCAAGGCAACCTGATACGACGCGAATACGTTGTTGATGCCGCACTGACTATCAAAATAATTGCACATGCCAAGCCGCGGATTGAGTTCAATGTATTTATATTTGCCATCACTGGCATCAAACTTAAACTCCACCATAACCGGTCCAACGAGACGGCAACCGACACCGAGCTTATATACCTGCTCTATGATGTCTTCGTTATAATCGCTGCGTGCATGACAGGTGACGCCATAATGCGGTGGCGATAACTGCAAGCGTTGAAATGTAAAATAACTGACCAGTTGATGTTGTCGGTCGAAAACACAATTGCATACCCATTGGCTGTCGTCATCGCCAGCAATAACGTGTTGGCCAATAAACATATCCAATTGACTCGCGTATTGCTGGTAAAACTCTTGCAACTCGGCAAGGCTGTTAACCACCAAATTTTTGCGGGCAAAAACGTTGTGCTGGTGGCTACGCGGTTTGATTATAATCGGCAATTGGCATTGCTCTACCAAAGCCTCAGCGGTGTCAGGTAAATGCGTCATCGATACTGGCAAATTGACAAACGCTTGTACCTTTAATACTTCTTCGCGCTTATCGATAAAGTCGCCATTTTTATACTCTGACGGCAAGGCATACTTAAACTTTTGCGACAATACCTGCTGATGACGTTCAATAAAATTAACGTACCAATCGGAGGTAGGAATCAGCACCTGATTTTTACCGGGCCAGCTGCGCAGCAGCGACATCAACTCGCTTTCGTTGTCATGATTAAAGCGTTGTTTGTTGACAGGGATACGGGAATACCAGCTGACATCATCATGGCTATCAACGATAACATCACAGCTAATGCCTGCTTTTTGCAGGCTGCGCAAAGCCCCAAGACCATTAGGTCCCGTCGCTAGGATCAATGCTTTAGCTGCCTTTACCATACAATACAATTCAGTTTTAAAGTGGAAAGATCACCCTCATCAAAGCAGTAGCGATTGATACTGTAACGTTCTGAAATAAAGCGATTTTTGCCTTTTTCATTGTTAAACGCTAATGAGTATCCCGCGACTTTTGCATTGTCGAGAGTGTGCTGATCGAAACAGTGATAACGCCCCACTGGGTACGCCAGATATTTAATCGGTTGATTAAGTTGCTGCTCAAGAACTTGTTTAGATAGAGTCAATTCATGCAGTTGTTGCTCTGTGCTCATGCGCGCCAAAATATTATGAGTTTTGGCGTGCGAACCGATGTCCATGCCCATATCTTTTAACTGGTGAATATCCTGCCAGTTCATAAATAACGAGTTACTTTGTTGCGCTAATTGCGCCCGCGCCTGAGGAAACTGCTCGCGCATGTCGTCAAGAATCTGCACCAGAGTGTGATTGTTGTCTCGCTTACTGGTAAATATGACTTGCGCGATTTGTTTTTCAATGGTGTTCGGTTGCAGATTGATGTCTTGCCCGGTGCTCAAGCTTTTAAATACCCGACCAGTTGACTGGCGCAACAAAAATGCCATTTCATCCCACCACGGAATGCGTTCACTGCCAACAAAATCAGTGGTAATGAAAAATGCTGCAGGTAATTGATATTTAACTAATAACGGCGCGGCTTTATCAATGCAGTCTTTGTAGCCATCGTCAAAGGTAATGACGGCTAAACGTTTATTGATAGGTTGCTGTTCATCAAGAATTTGCGATAACGTCGCAACATCGACCACGTCAAAACTGGCTTTTAGTAGCAATAGGAATTGTTCAAATTGGTCGACACCACAGGAAAAAATATTACGGTCAAACTGACAACTATGGCGATCGCCAATACGATGCAAATTAAACACATAAATGCCGTTCGGCAAAAACTTGAACAGCAGGTTTTCCAGCTTCAAAGTGCGAATTAAGCGACTTTTTAAGCGCAGTATCGAATCCTTCACTACGCCTCCTTCACCGCCACCGAGCGAAATGAAGGTTTATTTAATTCATAATCCCGAAACTGATTCGGGTTACCTTGTTCACCGGCTTCCGCTGCTTTAGCAATATTGTACATCTCTCTGGCACTAACGTAGTGCAACAGGTAGTTTTCACCATCGTTATAGGTTTGCTCTAAATAGTCATGCATTTCATCACGAGCACGACCAAGTAGCGTCTCCATATCATCGTCTTGCGTGCCATGGGTGTGCACTTTGACAAAAATCCACTCCGGTCGTCCTTTAACATGAATATGTGAATTTACCCACAAATCGACCCGCGCTGGAATTGGTGGCAATTTCTTTCTGACATCGCCATTTTCAATATGAGGCACACCTTTGCGCCCCGGCATTTTAAAATTAAAGCCAAGAGGCCCCTGAATAAGCATCAAGTCACCGCTGGCAGCAACATTGGTTTGTACATCCACTCCCCAATCATGGTTCTTGCGCTTGCCAGGTACATTGCTGGCATAATAAATCGAGTTTACTTTGCGGGTTTGTGTCTCACTTGGTGCAGACGGCAAGGTCATATCAACATAGCAACCGGTTTCTTTAAGCAGTTGCAATTCATTATCGAGCCCACACCACATGCAATCTGAACGGGAATTATCTAAGGCCCAGTTACCATGAATAAACGCATACTTTATTTGTTCCGTTTGCGAACAATAGGGCAATGCGCCGTGTTCATAATGTAGGGTATGAGCAAATTCTCGCATGGTTTGGCAAAAGTTATCCGGCGTATCATTGTCGTGATGCAAATGAATTTCGATTTCGCCAAAACCTTCGGCACACAATGCGGATAATTTCGCCAAGTGCTCATAACGGTATTCTTCAGCGGGATAAAAAAAGCTGTGTTTAGGCACACAACCGTCACTGTCTTTATGTTTGCTTGCCATCACGCGATAGTCTTTACACCAGCGATCAACGCGGCGTCGCTCGACGTTAATATCATCGGTACGCCACATAGGTTCAAAATGATCGGCAAAACAAAACAACACGTGCTTGGTTCCGCTTACCTTTGGCTTGTTTAGCTTTGCACGCAAGAAAGATGGCAACCAAATATGCATATTCTTTTGATAAATGACCCGCAAAACCGCCACCGAGCCGAGTATCAGTAGTAATAGAACAACTAACATAAACATCTAGCTATCACCCCCTCTTGCGGTGCGCTGCCATTGGCCTTGCTTATTGCCAAGGCAGAACTGCCAAAAGCCTTTTAGCAGAGCCAAGTTCATTAATAGAAAAAATGCCGCTGTAGCCTGTAAACTGGCGACATAATTGTGATTTTGTAATTTGTGTATGGCATGCCAAGCAACGCCATAAAAGACGATTTGCGCTAATAAGGTGAACTGGAAAAAACCATGTTGTAGTAAAAATAAATTGCTGAATAACAACAACACCAGCATATGTGGAATAAACCAACGCACGACTTTATGCGACCAAAAACACCACGCCAAAATGCCATGTTCAGGGGCTAATGCCCAAAGGCACTGTTTTAACGCTTTGTAATTGCCTAAGCCAATACGGACACGACGGCCAAACTCATCGCCCAAAGATGGTGCCACTTCTTCTCGCGCACTTGCCAGCGTGCGATAGACAACTTTATAGCCCTGCTTTTTAATATTCATGACGATGGTAAAATCATCGACGACGGTGTCTTTGGGTAATGGTTGATACAACGATTTGCGCATTGCATAGATAGCACCATTGGCACCCAGTAAGGCACCCAATCGGGATTCATGAAATTTGAGAAAGTTCTCATAACGCCAATACATACCGTCTTGGTTTTGATTATCTTGCTTGTTATATAGATGCAGTTTGCCGCACACCGCACCAACACCGTCGACAAAGCCACTGACCAATTCGCTTACCGCATCAATGGCAAACTCGGTATTGGCGTCACTTAACACCACGATATCTTGCTCAACTTGTGCCATTAGATCGTTAAGCACACTTATTTTTCCGCGGTTTTCACTGAATGCAAACACCTGCAAACGCGGGTCATCTATTTGCGCCAGAATGTCATTGGTATTGTCGCTACTGCCATCAGAGCCAATATAAAAGTGCAATTGGCCTGGGTACTGCAATTGCTGTAAATTCTCAATTCGTTGGCCAATGCTTTGCTCTTCATTAAACGCAGCAATAACAATTGCGACATCCGGATAATCGCTGCAACTGCCCGGCTCTTCACCGTATTTTTGCGACAGCCAATACAGCACCGCCGGATAAATAAAATAGCCATATAGGATCAGCAATAGGCAAATAAAAAATACCAGGGTCATGTCTAGTTCCTTACAATTTCTTTTGCCGGAATGCCCACCACGGTAGCGTTTTCAGGGACATCTTTAACAACCACCGCATTGGCACCAACTTTTGCATTAGAGCCAATGCTGATACCACCAATTACCTTGGCGCCACTGCCAATAAATACATTGTCACCAAGCACCGGGGCTTGGCCTTTTTCATCGCCTATGACCACACCACTTTCGATAACCACATTGCGCCCGCCTTGAACTTTAGAATTAATCACCACGCCGATTGGGTGTAACAAGATAAAACCGGTGTCGAATTTGGCGCGTACACCAATCACACAGCCCGTGGTCAACACATTGAACTTATGGGTTAACCACGCTAATGGTGATAAGCGATATTTAATAAAGAATCCGGTTAAGCGATACAACATCACCGCTAACGTACCGTCGCTGCTTAACGCTCGTAAGAAGCTGGTATAAAAGCCTTGGCTTTGATAAAAGCGCTGCTTTTGGCGAATATCATCAATAAACTGCTTCATATCAACTCCATACGCTGGCGCACAAAATCAACATTGCGTTGCCAATTAAAATTACCGGCATGCGCCAGTATTTGCTGTTTATCCCAGACATTGTGCATGGCTTTTTCGATCGCATCGTGCAGTTGCTGAGCATCACCTTTGCGCACCAAAATACCGGATTGTTCGGTAACAACCTCTGGAATACCACCGACATTGGTTGCCACAACGGGCACGCCACAAGCAAAGGCCTCTAGTACCACGTTAGGCACACCTTCGCGATAACTGGGCAGAATTAACAGCGATGATTTAGCCAACAATTGACTGACTTTATCGGCGGCGATGCTGCCATGTAAGCTAATTTGCTGTTGCATGTTCGCGGCTATTATTTGCTGTTGCAGCTGCGGATATAACGGCCCTTCGCCAACCACATCAAGATGATATTCAGGATTGCCCTGACTTAATTGCACAAACGCTTCGATAAGCTCGTTGACACCTTTGCTCGCAATCAAGCTGCCGATAAATATGCAACGGTTTGCTTGCTGATTATCTTCAGGATGAAACAATTGTTGATCGACACCGTTATAGTTAAGCCACAATTTATCGTCGGCGATACCAATCGCTTTAAGCTGGCTTTGTAAGTCCTTACTAACCACGAAGATACCTTGCACTTTGCCAAGGTACTTGCGCATTAGACGTCTGCGCCTTGGATATTGAATATGTTCATTAATGTCTGTGCCATGTACTTTGACAAACATCGGCAACTTTAAATGGCGGTTTAACATCGAGACCGCCACTGCATCTGGGTAACCCCAGCTGGCTAAAATTGCCGAGGCTTTAAATGCACGTATCCGTGATAACAAACACAATAAGCTCAGGTACTGGAAAAATGGCACCAAAGAGCGGGCAAATTTAGGGATATAAAAGTAGGGGCAATAGAGCACGTGTTCACTGCTTTTTGCCTGATGACGATGACGCCACCACTCTAGCCAACCGACTAAGACCACCATATTGAGTTGATGATATTGGGCCAATTTTTGAAACTGCGTACGGTTAAAACTGGCACGGTTAGGTGCCCAGGGAACCGGATATAAATTGGTAATCACCAATACAGACTTACTCATGCGCGCTAACCAGCTTCCTATAAACATCAGCGTATTGAGCAGCGGTCGCATCCCAGGTTCTTTGCACGGTGACATAATCGAGGCCATTGGCGGTTATTTTCGCTAATTCCTGTTCATCATCGATAACGTTTAGTACTTGTTGTGCTAACGCTTTAGCGTCATGCGCCGGCACCAAATAGCCCGTTTCACCGTCTTGTATTAATTCACGATGGCCACCGATATCTGAGGCGATAACCGGTTTATTTTGTGCCATAGCCTCTAACGGTTTTAACGGCGTGACTAATTCGGTAAGACGGATACTTTCGCGTGGATAAATCATGATATCGGCGAGAGAGTAATAACGCGCAACCTGATCGGCACTGACCCTGTCGACAAAGGTGACATGTTCAGCCAATCTCAGCTTGATGGTTTGCTCCACTAGGTTTTCACGTTCGTTACCGCCGCCAACTAACAGCAAATGAATATCTTTGCGTTGTTTGAGGATGTGCGACATGGCTTTTAGTAAATAAGACAAACCTTCGTACTTAAAAAAGCTGCCAATAAAGGCAATCACTTTTTTATCTTCCAGACGGTAGCGTTGCAGTAACTCCGGATCTTTTTCGACTAATGGCTGAAATTTACTTAAATCAACCGCATTCGGGGTGATAAATATTTTGTTGCTGGCAATACCACGCGATTGAATGTCTTTTTTCAAGCCTTCACAAATACAGCTCACCGCATCGACGGTTTCAAAGGCTTTTTGCTCTACCGATTTGATCAATCGATACATCGGGCTATTGGTTTTCACTTTACCGGTATCAACCGCGGCATCTTCCCATAATGCGCGCACTTCATAGGCGATAGGAATATTGTGCTTACGGGCAACACGTACCGCCGCCAAGGCGTTCAACATTGGTGAATGGCACTGAATAAGATCAGGCTTCTCGGTTACCACGTGTTGTTCAATATGCTTGGCTAAATGGCGAACGTAAAACACATAGCCAATCAGAGGAATTTTCGCTAACCAAGACCTGTCTGCAGGGGTACGAAAATACTCAATACCTCGTGCAGTTTCTTTAAGTGATTTAAATTCTTGGTATCGTTGACTGGTCATTTGCACCGTTTCGATACCCAGCTTTCGTTGGTGGCGTAAAATAGCATCCGAGCGCAGCGAATAACCGCTGATGTTCGGCAAAGAGTAGTCAAATACATGTAACACTTTCATCTCGATCTCCTAACGTCCCTTACCAAATAAAACGATTTCTGCGGTTTGGATAAGAATGTACAAATCCAATAGGAAACTGCGATGCTTGATGTAATAAAGATCGTATTTAAGCTTTTCCTCTGCATCGGCGACGGTTGCGCCGTAAGGGTATTTAAGTTGTGCCCAGCCAGTCAGGCCAGACTTAACATTATGTCGTTCGTTGTAATAGGGAATATGCTGCTTTAGCTCGTCGACAAATTCAGGGCGCTCAGGTCTAGGCCCAACAAAGCCCATGTCACCGGCTATTACGTTGTAGACTTGCGGCAGCTCATCGATGCGATATTTACGAATAAAACGGCCGACTTTGGTCACTCGTTCATCTTCGCTATCTGCCCACTGTGCGCCATTTTCTTCTGCATCTATGCGCATTGAGCGAAATTTCACAATGGCGAACACATTGCCATGCAAACCAACCCTTTTTTGCCAATAAAAACAAGGCGCTGACCAACCATCTTCAATTTTAATAGCAAAGTAAGTAAGCAACATGAATGGCCACGTTGCGAGAAATAAAATGACCGATAAGGCGACATTGAATAAGCGATCAAAACCATTACGCAGGTCATTACTCGATTGAAAGCCGGCGGAATAAATTACCCAGCTTGGATAAATTAAATTGACCGCTATTTGTCCGGTTTCTCGCTCAATAAAATCAAGAATTTCCGATACCACCACACCGTGAAGTTTGCACGCAAACAGTTCGCGGACCGGCAACAAGGCGCGACGCTCATCGGTTGCCACAACAATTTCGTCAACATTGTTATTGATCACATAGTCATATAGAGAGCCATTGAGGTGGATAATATTTTGCGTATCTATGTCGGAGTTAATATCGCCTTCCATATAGACAAAACCAATCAGTTTAAAACTTTCTCGGTCAACCTCCCTGCGCATCCGTTTTTGCACGATCAAAGCACGTTGCCCAGAACCAAGGATCAACACATTACGCTTGGTAAAGCCAAGAACATTAAATTTGACGAGTAAATAACGCAGAATAAAGGTCAATAAAGCGGCCAACAAGCAGGCGCTAAATAGATTTTCACCACTTAAGGCGGTAATAGAAAA
This sequence comes from Thalassotalea sp. HSM 43, assembly GCF_004752005.1. Lineage (NCBI taxonomy): Bacteria > Pseudomonadati > Pseudomonadota > Gammaproteobacteria > Alteromonadales > Colwelliaceae > Thalassotalea > Thalassotalea sp. HSM 43. The sequence goes on from NZ_CP038493.1 coordinate 1,671,533, forward strand.
GAGACTACGTGCCATGGTCATAAGAACAAAACCAATGGCAAAAGCTAAGCCCAGTCGACGGAATATACCTGGCAGCTTTTCACGTAATTTTGATTTATACAAACCCAAGCCTAAAAAGCAGGTTTGCATACAGATGATAAATACAACGATCACCCACCAGTTACTGATCGCCAGCAACTGTGTTTCAGGGAGACCGTCTGCGATAAGCAGAGCTCCGCCTAGCAACACAACATCCATGACATATAACAACTTCTGCATAAACGTTGAGTAGTTCGTATTATTATTGTTCACCAACTTGTCCTTAGTCAGGTACATCTTTACCCGGAAAATTTAGCCTGACAATGTCTAATGATAGACCAATCAATCAGATAGCAAGGTCTTTTTAAAAAAAATTTTGTGCAAATAATCAGCGATGAACTAACCTCTAACTATACGAAGAAGAAACTGATATGTTGGGGCATTTGCAATGAGTAAAGGATTTATTCCTGCCAGAAATTGGTTAACTGCTACAGCTCTTTTAGCTTTATTTGGATGCACAAGTAGTCAGGGTTTACCCCCTGCAACCATTTATCCCGCCAAAACCGATTCGGCGGCGTCATATAATTATTTAATTGGGCCGGGTGACCAGCTCAATATATTCGTGTGGCGTAATCCGGAAGTATCGGGGAGTTTTGTTGTCCGTCCAGACGGTATGATAACAACCTCTTTGGTTGAAGATATTCCCGCCTCGGGTAAAACACCGACTCAATTGGCTCGCGCCATTGAGGATCGCCTATCTACCTATTTGCGAGAACCTATTGTTACCGTCACGGTGAGTAACTTTGTTGGTCCTTACAATGAACAAATACGGGTAATAGGTGAGGCAGCGCAACCACGTGCTGTCAGTTACGGCAAAAATATGACACTACTTGATGTCATGATTGCGGTTGGTGGTTTAACTGAATTTGCTGACGGCAACCAAGCCGTACTCGTGCGTATCGAAAATGGCAAGCAACGCCAGTATCAGTTGTCTATTGAGGACTTAATAAAGTCTGGTGATATTAAAGCCAATGTTGATGTGCTTCCAGGAGACATTATCGTTATACCGGAAGCTTGGTTCTAATAGCTAATCCGCTGATTATTAACCTAAATCAACAATAACAAAGATTGTCGTTATGCATGAACAAATTGATAAAATCAAGGAACTGCTGCTAGGCGTTTGGGCGAAAAAACACTATGTGATAATTTCCACATGGTTACTTTGTCCAATCGGTTGGCTCGCTGTGTCTTCATTACCTGACCAATATGAGTCATCGGCTCGTGTATATGTAGATACACAGTCTTTGTTACGGCCGTTAATGAAAGGCATCATGGTTGAAACCGATCCAAACCAGCAAGTTCGCTTGATGGTGAAAACACTGCTTTCCCGCCCTAACTTAGAGCGCATTGCGCGCATGACCGACTTGGATGTATCAGCCAAGAATAATGACGAGTATGAGTCGATCATTGATGATCTAAAAGACGAAATTTCTATCCGCAGCCTTGGTAAAGAAAACATTTACTCGCTGTCGATGACTTCCGCTAACCCGCAGTTAGCAAAAGATATTGTGCAAGCGTCATTAACTGTATTCATTGAAAATACCTTAGGTGAAACGCGCAGTGACACCGATACCGCACAACGCTTTTTGCAAAAGCAAATCAATGAATATGAAAGTAAATTGCTAGAAGCAGAACGTAAATTAACCCTATTCAAGCAAAAATATTCTGGCATTATGCCGTCAGATTCCGGTGGTTTTTATTCGGCATTATCGAGAGTTAATGCCGACTTAAAAGCGACTCGACTTGAGCTACTTGAAGCTCAAACTCAATTATCATCGGCAAAACAACAACTTACTCGCGAAAATGCGATGAGCGAATCGATTTCGGAAAACGTTATTGATAATGCAACGGTGACCACAACCTATGATGAGCGTATTGTGCAGCTGCAAACCCAGCTTGATTCTCTGTTGATAAGCTATACCGAACAGCACCCTGATGTAAAAGAGTTACGAAGAACGCTAACGGAACTAAAACGCTTACGTAAACAAGAATTAGAAAGCTACTTTGCCGCGATAAAAGAAAATCCTGACGCACAAGGGGCGTTAAACACCAGTGCAACCAATGAGAACTTGGTCTATCAAGAGATGCGCATTCAGGTGAATCAGCTGGAAAATACCGTTGCTTCACTAAAAGTACGGGTTGCCGATTATGAAGGGCAAGCAAACGAACTCAATAGTAAAATTCATACCTTGCCAGAAGTTGAGGCAGAACTTGTCGGCTTAAACCGAGATTATGAAATCAATAAAGAAAAGTATGAAGAATTATTGTCGCGTCGTGAAACCGCAGCGCTGGCAAAACAAGCAGACGCGACTTCAGACAAAATTCAATTTCGCGTCATCGATCCACCGCGGATACCATTAGAGCCGTCTGGACCAATGCGTATATTGTTTTTTATCGCGGTATTAATCATTAGTGCCGGTTTGGGTGCGGGTGTTGCCGTCATCGTTATTACCTTAAGTCCAAAAGTCCTTTCCGCGGTGCAACTAAGCCGCGAAAGCGGGCTGCCAATATTCGGCATTGTTGCCGCCACCGATAATTTGAATATACAAGCAACGTACCGTAGCAGCGTGAGAAAGTTCATTGTCTCCAATCTACTGCTATTTCTCGTGCTAGGTGCATTAATAACCTACCACTTGGTACCTGCCATCGCGTCCGGTCAATTAAGAGGGGTGTTTTAAGATGTCGTTAATCGAGCAAGCCCTAAGAAAGCAGCAACAAAAGCGTCAACAGCAGGGCAAAGAAGAGAATAAAGTACAACCGGTTGAACCAGATAACGATGCATTACTTAACAAAGATGCAACCGCTGAAACAACCGACACTGCACAAACGAATACCGAGCAGGTTACGCAAGACATAGAAAAAGACCTTGCACAAGAAGAAGTGCAGCAAAAGCCGCGAGTGGCCGCTGAAACAAACAACAAAAGCATTTTTATTAATGAGGCTTTATTATCGCAAAAAGGCTTTATTGTCGCCTCTGAGCTTAGTGGTCAACGCACCATTAAAGAAGAGTTTAGACAGATTAAACGTAAAATTCTTAATAATGCCTTCGGCCCTGCGAAAGAGACACTTGATAACCCCAATTTGATTATGGTCACCAGTGCCAAGCCAAATGAAGGTAAGACTTTTATTTCTATAAACCTAGCGTTGAGCGTGGCACTCGAACAAGATAAAACCGTGTTGTTGGTCGACGCCGATGTATTAAAACCGAGTATTTTAAAAGAACTTGGTGTTAAACCTAAAGCTGGATTAATTGATTATCTTATGGGTGATGTCACCAGCATTGGCGATATCATTTACGACACCAATATCAGTAAATTAAAAGTCATGCCGGCAGGCAAAACCCACCACCTTGCCAATGAATTATTGGCGAGTGAGCGCATGGCGAAAATGACCACAGAATTATCGGAACGCTATAGCGACCGCCTGGTTATTTTTGATTCACCGCCTTTATTGGGCATCAATGAAACCTCCATATTGAGTAACCTCATGGGACAAGCATTGATAACCGTCGAAGAAAATAAAACCAACCTTAACGATGTTAAGCATGCCAATCATTTATTAAGAGATGAATTGGCGAAAGGTTTGGTACTAAATAAAGCATTTTATTCGCAAAAGGAGAGCTACGGTTACTACGGCTACGGATATGGTTACGGCGAGAACAATAACGAATAAGTACATAATTCCTATAGCATTTCTCTCTTTTGCTAACTCGCTTTACGGCGCTGATTGGCAGATCCAGCCTCGCGTTGGTATTGAAGAAGTCTTTAGTGACAACGTAGAGTTGACCGAATTTGGTGACGAATCGTCTCTTGTCTCATTATTCACGCCTGGCGTAAATGCATCTTTTCAAACTCAGCGCTCAAGCTTTGTTGTCGATTATGGTCTGACCCAAGCCATCTATACCCATGATGGCGACCTCAATGATGATTATCATGACTTACTCGCCGAAGGTCGAGTGTCTCTCGACATTGATGGGTTGTTCGCCGTTGGCTCTGCGTCCATACGTAATGTTGCCGCCAATGATGCCCGTAACTCATTAGCCGATCAGGTATCTGGTGATACCGCTCAATACCAAACCTATCAACTCGGTCTTGAATATTTCGTCGAGAACTCTCGCTACAACATCATTGCCAGTACCAATATGTCGATAAGCGAAGCCGATGATAATATCGGTGAACGAGAAGGGTTCGATACCAACATTGAGACCAGCAACGGCTCATCTGCTCGTTATGTCTTTTGGCAAGGCAGTGCCAATTATTCAGATTATGAAAACAATACCCGTGAAGGTAATTTTCACCGTATAGATGCCAAAGTGGGTTACATCACCAATTTTCGTTTAAATCCGTTTATACGTTTTTATGACGAAGATACCAGTGGCAATGTGAACAACTCAGGTATTCAAGGCACGTCGTCAATCGGTGCCGGGTTACGTTGGTTACCAACAGAACATTTGTTTATTGATTTAAGTTATAACTGGGTCGATGAAGATGAACCTGCGGTGGGCTCAGTCTCTGAAGATCAAGAAGATTATTTAGCTGCTGAACTTGAGTGGCGACCATCACAGCGTACACGATTGAGCGGTAAATATTATCAACGTTTCTTTGGTGATGCCTATGAGTTTTCCTTTAGACATCGAACCAAACGCCTGACCAGCTCGATCAGATACACCGAAAAAATAGATGTGTTTGACCGCCAAGAATTGGCGCCTACCAACATTATTGATATCTGGTGTTTGGCGGGCAGCGAAATCAGCCCAGAAAACTGTGTGTTTGCACCAGATGATGATTTTGATTTAAGTGATTATACCTTTGCAGGCTTTACCGCAGAGTTTGAACTCGTTGATAGTAATACCTTTTCTCTTGCCGAGTCGTTAACTGTCTCAACCAGTCTTAGACTGCCTCGTTCAACCATTACCTTAACAGCAACGCATACCGACCGAACAAATTTGGATTTTGGTGATGAAGACGAATATGAGACCTTGCGATTTAACTACGATCGTCAAATTACTCGATTAACCAACTTTATCGTTGATCTTAGCTATCGCCGCAATGCATTAAATAGTAATGATGACGCCTTGATACAGCAGGTTGATTACTATCGCGTTTATCGCCTCGGTTTAGACAAGCAATTAAATCGTACCTTGGAGTTTAGTAGCTACATTCAACATTTGAATCGTAGCTCAAATCGACTTGGCTACAGTTATGAAGAAAACCGCATTGGCGCACAATTAGTGAAGAGGTTTTAATTATGTACGAATCTCATTACGGCATCAGTCAAAAACCCTTTCAATTAAGTCCTGATCCTAGATTCTTTTTCGCTTCGAGCCGACATCAGCAAGCATTGTCTTACTTAGAATATGGCTTACAACAAGCTGAAGGCTTTATTGTCGTTACCGGCCCCATTGGCACCGGTAAAACGACGCTAGCACAAAGCTTACTGGCATCAATTGATGATTCTGATATTGAAGCGGTCAATATTGTCACACCGAACCTAAGCCCATTGGACTTGCTACAACAAATCGTCAACGAGTTTAACTTGGGGGTGGTCGATAGCAGCAAATCAAATTTACTGGTGCTGATTGAGCAACACTTGATTCGACTGACCAGCCAGGATAGACGTGCGCTATTACTGGTTGACGAAGCGCAAAACCTACCATTGGAAACACTGGAAGAATTGCGTATGTTGTCCAATATACAAAAGAAAGGTAAACCTTTGCTGCAAAGCTTTTTGCTTGGCCAAGAAGAGCTCAAAGACTTACTGCAAATGCCGCAGATGGAGCAATTTCGTCAACGGATCATTGCCTCATGTCATTTAAAGCCGCTCAACATAAACGAAATGAAAAGCTACATCGAACATCGCTTGGCAACCGTTGGCTTTAAAGAACAAACCTTATTTGCCAATTCATGTTATCCATTAATGATGGATGCGACAGGTGGTATCCCGAGAAAAATCAATCTATTAGCCGATAGGGTCATGCTATTTGGCTATCTAGAAAACACGTTATATTTTGAAGCCGAACATATAGAGGCGGTGCTAACAGAAATGAAGCAAGAGTTAAGTGCGTCAATTGGTAGAGCAGACGATAACAAACAAGCGCCTGTCAAAGCGCCTGTGCAAGCAATTAAGCACAGTACCGAAACCATGACGCTGCAACAATTAGGTGAACAATACCAACAATTAGGCGTAGATGATGATTTGCGTAATACCTTAATGCGAGTCGACAGATACCTGCAAAAGAACATCGATGAAAAGCTAAAAATGAATCGCTATTTAGATAAACTGTTACGTCAGAAACAATCTGAAGTGAATCAGAAAATATCCAATGGCAATTAAACCCATCCTGTAACCGGATGATTTAAATTAGCTTAGTAAACCTTAACTTAAGTTCTTCAATTAGGCTCTTAAATTAGCTTATCTTAAACAACGTTTATCAATGCGGCATGCTGAGACACAGCATGCCGTTTGTGTTAAACCGCCTCTAAACGGACTCTTTGAGGTTAAGATCATATTTCTCCAACAAGCCATATAAGGTTGGTCGAGTAACACCAAGCATTTGCGCGGTTTTACTCATATTGCCTTCCGCTAAGGTATAGGCTTCTTTAATGGCTTTGGATTCCGCTTGACCTCGCACCGAACGCAAATTAAATTGCTGATCAATATCCAACTCGACCTCTTCATAAAAACCTAAGTCTTGGCTACTGATCAACTGGCCCGCGGCCATAATCACCGCCGATTTGATTTTATTTTGCAACTCGCGAATATTACCAGGCCAATCATGGGCTTTAAGCGCCGCGACGGCGGTATCGGTAAAACCTTTAATTTTCACATTGTAGTCTTGAGCAAATTTCAGCAAAAAGTAGCGACCAAGAACCACCACATCAAAATCACGATCTTTTAATGGTGGAATGTTGATCACCATTTCACTGATACGGTAATACAAGTCTTCACGAAAGGTCTTTTGTTCGGCCATTTTCAATAAGTCTTGATTGGTTGCACAGACGACGCGTACATCCACTGGAATCTCCTGACGCCCGCCAATGCGTTCAATCACCCGCTCTTGTAAAAAGCGTAATAACTTGGCCTGCAAATTAAACGGCATATCACCTATTTCATCGAGAAATAAGGTTCCGCCCTCAGCCATTTCGATTTTACCTTTGGTGGTTTTATGGGCACCGGTAAATGCACCTTTTTCAAAACCAAACAATTCGCTTTCTAATAACGTTTCTGGAATCGATGCACAGTTGATGGCGATAAACGGTTTCTTCACCCGATTACTTTGTTTATGCACCGCATTAGCGAGAACCTCTTTACCGGTACCGCTTTCACCAAGTAACAGCGCGGTAATTTCGGTTGGGGCAATACGTTCAATGATATTACGCACTTTGTCCATGACCACGCTATTGCCGATAATACCGCTATCAACACCACCCAATTCGCGAATATGGCGATTCTCTTGCTCGAGTTCCGCCATCATAAACGCACGACGAACAATCACATTGATGACATCGCCATCGAGTGGTTTTTGGTAAAAGTCATAAGCACCATGGGAGATTGCATCCAATGCCACTTGATGCTCGTCATTGCCGGTGATCACAATCACTTTGGTAAAAGGCGCGAGCGACAATATTTGCTGTAACGCAGCGAGGCCCTCACTGGCATTGGCCTCATCAGGCGGTAAACCCAAATCAAGCAACACCACTTTCGGTTCATGCAAACGCAGAGCACTAATGGCGCTGTCTTTATCGGATGCTAATACCACATCGTAATCCGCCAAGCTCCATTTGAGTTGTTTCTGTATCCCTTTGTCATCATCGACTATCAGCAATTTTTCCATATTCAATTCCTAACTCGCTGTTGATTTTGGCAAAAATAATGTAAAGCAGCTGCCTTTCCCTGGTTCACTGCTGACATCAATACTGCCTTGATATTCTTCAATAAATTGTTTCGCTTCATACACGCCAATGCCCATCCCGGCATTGCCTTTGGTGGTGGTGAATGGCTCAAATAAAGAGTGTTTAATAAAGTCTGCACTCATGCCACAACCATTGTCTTTTATATCTACGACGATTTGATCCTGTTGCTGATGACCATTGATTTGCACCAAGCCATCGCCATTACAGGCATCTTTTGCATTTTGCAGTAAGTGCAAAAATACGTTTTCTAGACCTTCTTTATTGGCGGTAACATACAAGTCACCGTCTAAGTCAGACTCAATTGCCACCTCAGAACTTTTGTTCATTGCCAGACAGTTATTGATGATTTCAGCAATATCGACGGTTTCATCGCCATGCTTTTTATGCACATCCTGACTTTTACTTTGTAACTGTGAAACCATCTTGCCCATGCGTTCAGAGGCGGACTCAACGGTGGCAAATACATCTCGAATAAATTCTGGATTGTCACGGTGACGCTCGGCGTTGCGATTTATTAACGACAATTGCGCCTGCACGTTTTTTAAATCGTGCAAAACAAAGGCTGACATACGATGAAAAACCGCAAATTGCTGGCCTTGTGCCAATTGCTTTTGTGCGGTTTGCAAGGTTAGGTAATTACCCAGTTGTTTCGAAACCGCAAACAAATAATCCCTGTCTTCCCAATTAAGGACCGGTTTATGCGCCGGACCGGCGAGGATGAAATAGCCAAGTAAGCGCTGCTGTGACAAGGTTGGAATAAATAAATCCAGACGTTGCTCTGCCAACAATTTTGCATCGACTTGCAACTCAGGATAGCGATAGGGATAGCTTTGAAACTCGCGAACATCAACTAACCAATTTTGTTTTTGCGAAAACTGATGCAAGGTTTCAATTTGCTGCATCATGTTATCGTCGAGGGTGTAATCGCCAACATATTTGGCTTGCAAACGTGCCTGTTGTGCATCAATAAAGCCACAACGACTGACACCAAAACAACCACCCATCGCCGCACACGCATTAGCATAGGCATCTTGAGAGTCTTGCTGCTCTATCGCCTCAATAAGCTTTAACCACTCTTGGCGATAGTCATATTTATTGGCGAAGAAATGCTTGCCAATAAACACGCGAATTTTATCGCGCAATCGGTTGGTAATAAGCAGTGCCAATAACACCAGCAAACCCGCCGCCATAAACATGATGCTGAGCATTTCACTCCATTGCCCTTCAATGAAACGAATCACATAGCCAGAGAATGCCAATATCAGTAAATAAACCGCACTTAATCCCACCATAGAGGAATAAAACACAACATCACGAGAGATATATAAATCAGGGCTCCAGTTACGCATACGCTTGGCGCTTAACAAAATAAATGGCATCACTAATAAGGCGATATAGCCACGGCTGTACCAGAAATAGAAATCAACTCGATTTAATAATGCCGCTTGTGCGTACATCACAAAGTCGAACACCAACATACCGCCTAAGCCAATAGTGAGAGGCCAAAGTGCCCATTTGAGTTGTTGCGAATTGCGATACAGTTGCTCAAGTACCACCAGAGTTAGCAAGTTCATGCTCAGCAAGCCAATGAATAGCCACTGATAACCGGGATTGAAAAACAGATTAACCACGATAACCGCAGTGAGACCGAGGTAGAGCAGAATAAAGTTTTTACTGGCTGGTAATTTAACTAAGCTGACGACTTTATCGCTGCCACTTATCACCAGTAAAAATAATGCACCCCATGCCATTAACCGCAGAGATTCAAATACTAAACCAAATCGTAATGAAAACGATTGATAGACTTGCCAGGCATTGAGCAGGTAAACAACGAGGCTGATGGCGACGCTGACCAACAAAATTTTGGTCGCAACAGAGGGTTGCCGATGGGATATCAGCAAAACAAGCAAAAATAAGTACGCTATAGCCGCTAAGCCATAGCCAATTAAGCCTATTGTTTCCATACAGGTATGTGTTGTTATTATCCGACTGTTTATTAATTAAGCATCCACTTAAAAGCTTAGTCGAAATAGCGCTAAATGCCCGTAAAAACAGCAACATTGCCAGTTTTTTATTGGCACTAAGTACGGCACCTGTTGATTATTTAAACTATCGGTAGATATGGGTGAGAGATTTGTTGACAGTCAACACCAGCATTATAGAATGGCGACATACACATCGTATTTCCACCCGTAGCTCAGCTGGATAGAGCGCACCCCTCCGGAGGGTGAGGTCGCAGGTTCGACTCCTGCCGGGTGGGCCATTAAGTCCTAGCCTATAACAGCACACTTTGTGTAAATGATTTAGTTTCGCGCTATCTAAAGGCTGATTTTCTCATTGCCACCATGAGCAGCCAATAAATCATCGACAAAATGACAAAAACAACGGGTATAGCCAATATCTCGATAGACTTTAAAACTTCTGGGAACAATTTAGCTTGTCCCAAAAAGAAGGCTGCCGTTGCCATAAATAAAGGGAAAAACATACGCCATAAATGTCTTACTAATTTCTGAATGGTTGATAAACCAGATTTCAATAAATAGCGAATATCCGCAATACCTGCGAATAACATTACTGTGCCAAAAACAATATATTCAGCGATACCAAAACCACCCAATTGACCACTTTCAGTCTGAGTTACCTGCAACGCGTACCAAGCAAAGGCTGCCACTAACACCCAAGAAAATACCGTCAACCATTTGTCAAAAACACTGATTTTATATTCTGCGTTTCTGATCGCAGAAATTGAAGACAAAACAAAATAGCACAGTACCGCGCCGTTCAGCATTGATAGTGGTATCTCTCTTATTGCAGCAACAATAGTGCCTGTGGAGCCTAGTAACAGCATCGCGACGACATAGACTTTGCCATAGCGTTTATGGCGTGCATTACCCTTTGTAGTGGCAATCGTCATGAAGCCAAAAATTAACGCGATTGCGCCAGCAGTAATATGCAAAATAATTAAAGTAGATAACATGTATTTAAAACCCCGTGGACGTTATTTGGCGATTTGATAGTTAAATGGACTTAACGCAAGCGGCTTACGCGTGAAGCCTTTGATAATCAAAGCATGATTATTAGTTTGCTTATTTACTGCTGTATTGCGCATAAAATTCGCCTTAAGTGAACATTCGTTTTCAATGAGAAAATTATATCGACAATAAATTACCGCTGGGTAACGAAGTGTAACAATTGTAAATTAGGCTTTGCTTTCTCGAACGAGTAACGCAAACTAACTGAAAATGAAAGCAAACCTTTAACCGAAAACGAATAAGTCTATGCCAAAGATATTAATGATTGATGATGACCTTGCCTTGTGTCATAGCCTTGCTGCCTATTGCAGTCAGTTTGATCTTGAACTGATTTATGCCAATACGCCGTCTGATGGGTTGTTAAAGTTACAGAGCGAGTCACCGCAATTATTGCTTTTAGATGTCATGATGCCTGAGATGGATGGCTTTACCTTGTGTAAAAAAATCAGGCTCAATCACTCGCTGCCAATTATCATGCTCACGGCTCGAGGACAGTTAAATGACAAAATAACAGGTTTAGAACTAGGCGCTGACGACTACGTGGCGAAACCTTTTGAACCGAGAGAACTGGTCGCAAGAATACAAGTACTATTGCGTCGCCTTGATGAATCAAAACAATCAAACGAACACGCTGATGCACCCAAAGTACTGATGTTTGATGGCATCACCTTGCATCCTGAGCAATGTCGCATTGAGGTGGATGGAAACGAGATTAAATTAACCGGAATGGAGTTTAGCTTGTTAAATATGCTTGCCAGTAACACGGGTAAAGTTTTTAGTAGAGACCAAGTCATAAGCGAACTAAAAGGTATAGATGTTGAACTATATAGTCGTTCCGTTGATATTTTGTTAAGCCGATTACGACAAAAACTAAATGACGATCCACAACAGCCTCGGTTCATCAAAACATTAAGAAATGTGGGCTATACCTTTGTGGCAAAGAAACTATGAGCATTCAACACTTAGGCTTGTATAGCCGATTTTTTGTGCTATTCACCTCTACCACTCTGTTGCTAGTTGTCTTTATTATTTTAGGCGTTTTTGCCATGTCTGAAGACGAAGCCAAGCAAATTGTGTTAGAACGACACCAACAACTATTTGCAATGATGACAGATGTTGCAACCCCGCCGGTTGATATCGAAAAACTCAAAGTCGATGCCAAAAAAAATCGTGTTCAAATCCAAATAAATAGTGGTACTAAACGTTGGCATACATCGCAAGAGTTACCATTGCAGGATGAATTACTTGTCACCGCTGAAAAACTAGGCAGCCTGTATTTTACCAGACACGGAAGCAAGTATTACTTGCTCGCCGAAAAGAATAACTCTTGGATAATTATCACCTCTCAAATTGCCAATTTAATTATCTATCCTAGCTGGCTAGTTTACTGGCCTTGGCTGATTGTTGCTTTGATCCTTTTTGTTAGTTACCGGTTATTAATCGGTCAACTAAAGCCAATTAAAGCCGCCATAGACAGTGCCAAGCAAATTAGTGCAGGTAACTTTGAGTATAAAATTAGCCATCACCCAAAAAATGACTTAGCAAAACTAACGCATGGATTGGATACTATGGCTGACGAGCTTAATAAGCTTTTTTCTGCCAAGGATGACCTACTGCTAGCGGTAAGTCATGAATTACGCTCTCCAATGGCGCGCATGAAAGTATCTTTTGCACTGCTAGAACAAAATGAAATTGTGCAACGGTTAGATAAAGATCTAAATCAAATGGATGTAATTCTTGGCCAATTATTAGAAAGTGCACGTTTACAGCAATCAAATAAAGCCTTGCATATCGACACCTACTTTCTACCGAATTTCATCAATGAAGTCATCGAGGAGCATGAAAGCCGCAGTCGACTTGTGCTTGATGGTGAGGTACCAGAAATAGCGGTTGCTATCGATAATGGTCGTATTAAGTTTGTCCTTCGTAACTTAATTAATAATGCATTAACCCATTCGGGCGACCAACAAACAATCTCTATATCATTTGCTATCAATGACACGCATGTTTCCATGGCAGTGAAAGATCAAGGCTGTGGCATAGCGAAAGAGTATTTGCCAAACATCTTTGAGCCATTTACATCAAACAAACCGGTTAATAACCTCGGCACCAAAGGCTTGGGGCTTGGGCTATATCTATGTAACCGAATTGCGGTTGCACACGGCGGTTTTTTAACTGCCGAAAGTAAGCTGGAAAAAGGCAGCGTATTTACGTTAACGATTCCTTATTGCACATGATGTAAATTGCCTAAAAGGAACAATCATACCCTAGCGCGGTGAGCATAACGTCCCTCTACACAGTAAGTCGCAGGTTCTACTCCTGCCGGGTGGACCATTATATCGACACACGAAAATCGCCATCTGTCGAGAGCGACTTAAAGACGCCGTTTGCCCACGCAAAAAAAAAGCCAGCTACAAATTAGCTGGCCAATAAATCGCTATATTGTTAGATAAAGCTAGGCTTTTTCGGGCTATTTGTGCGTCTAGTGATATAGGCAATTGCATCTTGTTCACCATGATTACTAAAGCTGCGAGCGGCGTTAATCGGGGTAGAAAAATTATCACCTTTGGTTAGCTCTACTTGTTGACTATCAACCGTCATTATTAATGCGCCTTGATGGATGAAAACCACTTCTTCTTCATAGCGAATGTGATCCGCGATGCTGGCTCCTGGTGCCAATCGAATCGCACTCATAACAAAGTCATGCTGCCAATTTAACTTGCTCGCTAAAATACCTTCTTGTTTATTTTCAGGGCCTATCAACCCCGCTTCCGCCACGCCATCAAAGCTTGCCATAACAGTATCTGTTTGCCAGTTAAAATCAGCCACTCGAACAACGATATCATCGAGCATTTCGCTGTTGATCACTCGATGTTCAGCAATTTGCTGTGCCGACGTTACCGGCATCGGCAGTTCACCGTCAGGAATGGTTTCACCGAGTGTGGTATCAACCAAGGCACCGTTTTCCAACAACACCAAACCAAAATCTTTTGCCATTTCAAAAACGCTTGGTGCCCATAATACTCGGCCAGGATCATCGCCACCAAGTACCGCATGTAAATAGCCTAGCACGGAGCCCGAGTTTTCAAATCCTCGAAACACATCCATCGGAATCGAAATAACGTCCCCTGGGTTTAGGGTGATCCGGCCATCATCAGCATTGATGCCGGTGATAAAATCCCAGTCACCAAAATGCACCACAAACACTTCTTCCGTTAGATGACTGTGTTGCGAGTTTAAACACCCTGGTGGTTGTCTGGCCCCACCGATATTAAACCCATGCGGGATTGATATATGGACATGCTGATGCGGATTTTCGGCAACCCCTGGACCAATCACGGTAAAATTTTCTTTTTTATCACTACCTGGTGAGCGTGTGTCTATAAAGGCATTGGTACATGGCTTGAGATCTTTATACTTAACAAGTCTTTGTTCTAGTTTCATCGTAATACTCGTTTATTGTGCTGTCCAGCCGCCATCAATCTTAATTGAGCTGCCAGTTATCATTTGTGAAAGGTTACTAAGTAAAAACATACATGCATTGGCGACATCACCGGTCGATGCAAGTTTCTTCATTGGAATCATGCCAAAAACAAAGTCTCTAAAAGCTTCATCTTCCAGCATTGGCTTGGTCATCGGTGTTTCGACAAAGGTCGGCGCAACGCTATTTACTCTAATGCCCTGCTCTGCGATTTCGACCGCTAGTGATTTGGTTAATCCTTCAACAGCATGTTTGCTCATACAATATAAAGTTCGCCCTGGCGAGCCAACAAAACCCATCTGTGACGACATATTAACGATGCTAGCAGAGTTTGATTTTGACAGAGCAGGTAATAACGCTTTAGTAACTTTGTACATACTGCGAATATTCATGTCGATTACGCTATCAATATTATCATCCGATTGCTCGCTCATTGGTGCGACACGGTTGATACCAACGTTATTGATCAGGCCGTCAATCGTCTCAAGCTCAGTGACCTTAAGAAAAAACTCAGCCGAATTGACATCAACTGGCCATCCAACAATGTGCGCATCCGCCTCGACTAAAGAGTCTAAATCCGACTGTGTGCGAGCAACGGCAATGACCTTTGCGCCAAGGCTCGACGCCAACAATGCGCAAGCCCTACCAATTCCCTTACCGGCACCGGTAATTAAGATGGTTTTGTTAACTAGTAAATCTTTACTGTATCCCATAATCATTGAATCCAATGGTCTTTAAACAGGCCATTTTTAGGCCGATTGTTTCGCTAAAATTATCTTTTGCATTCGAAGTCATTATTGATTAGTATGATTTCACTTTCAAGTAAAAAATAAACAAATCGACCAATCATAGGTCGCTTAACAAGTTATAGCTCAGGAGTTTTCAAAAATGATCAGGTATCTCAAAAAAGGGCCTTCAAACCAAGAAAAAGAAACACAAAACCAAGAGGTTAGAAATATAGTCGAAGGGATCATAAAAGACATTGAAGAGAATGGCGATAATGCTGTCAGACAATACTCTGAGAAATTCGACAACTGGAATCCGGAGTCATTCCTTCTTTCTAAAGAGCAAATTAAGGCCTGCTATGACGAATTAGACGACAGCGTTATTGAAGACATACGCTGGGCTCAAAAACAAGTGCGAAACTTCGCTCAAATTCAATTAGAGTCAATGAAAAACGTTGAAGTAGAAACGTTGCCTGGGGTTATTCTAGGTCACAAGCATATTCCAATGGAAAGCGTTGGTTGTTATGTTCCAGGTGGTAAATACCCACTGGTTGCATCGGCTCATATGAGCGTATTAACCGCTAAAGTTGCCGGTGTAAAGCGTGTAATTGCGGCGGCGCCTCCCTTTGACGGTCGACCTTCACCGGCCATTGTTGTCGCTATGGACTTGGCGGGTGCCGACGAAATTTATTGTTTTGGTGGTGTACAAGCAATCGCCTCTATGGCAATTGGTACCGACAGCATAGCTCCAGTCGATATGATCGTAGGCCCAGGTAATGCCTTTGTTGCTGAAGCAAAGCGCCAACTGTTTGGTCGAGTAGGTATCGATTTATTTGCCGGACCGACTGAAACTCTGGTTATCGCCGATGACAGCGTCGACGGTGAATTATGTGCTGCCGATCTATTAGGCCAAGCAGAACACGGTCCAACATCACCAGCGGTTTTATTGACCGACAGCGAACAACTTGCGCATGACACTATGGCTGAAGTTGAACGCCAGTTAAAAATCCTGCCAACAGGCGAAGTCGCTGGCATGGCTTGGCGCGACTTTGGTGAAGTGATTGTTTGTGATAGCAAAGAAGAAATGCTGCAAGTGGCCAATGAATTAGCGTTTGAGCATGTGCAGGTTATGGTTAACGATGTTCAATACTTTAAAGACAATATGCAAAACTTCGGTGCGCTATTTTTAGGTCCAGAAACCAACGTTTCTTATGGCGACAAGTGCATTGGCACCAACCACACACTTCCAACTCGTAAAGCTGCGCGCTATACTGGCGGATTATGGGTGGGTAAGTTTATTAAAACCTGTACTTATCAAAAAGTTACGGAAGAAGCTTCATTAATGGTCGGCGAATACTGTTCTCGCTTATGTGCAGTAGAGGGCTTTGCAGGCCATAAAGAGCAAGCAGATATCCGTGTAAGACGATACGGAAATAAGTAATTTTGGCAAAACAAAAACGAGTTACATCTTACGACGTAGCGCGCGAAGCAGGTGTTTCGCAATCGGCTGTATCCCGGGTTTTTCGCCCGGGATTTAGTGTATCTCAAAAGACGCGCGACAAAGTATTAGAAACCGCCAATCGCATGGGATACAAACCTAATGCCATTGCGCGCATGTTGATCACTCAACAGTCCGGTATGGTAGCCGTAATATTGTCTTCTATGGCAAATGAGAACTACCCGGAAGTGCTGTCGCAAATCAATCAGAATCTCGCTGAAAAAGGCAAACGAATTCTGCTGTTTACTCTTGATAAATCAGATGACCTATCTGACATTATGGAACAAATATGGACGTTCCAAGTAGACGGTGTTATTGCCCTTGCCGCTCATTTCGAAAGCAAAAACCTCAAGCAATTTGCTAAGCATAATGTTCCTGTGGTTTTGTACAATCGAAATGCGCCAGAAGCGAACGCTAATTCCGTATGTTGTAATCATGAACAAGGCATCAAACAGCTGATTGATAATTTGATTGACTACAACCATAAATCGTTTTTGATAATGTCAGGTCCTACATCATCGGATGTAGCCAATGAACGCCGTGAAATCGCTGAGCAAAAACTTGCCAAGCATGGGTACGACAATGTACCTATTATTTACGGAGACTTTAGTTATGACTCAGCGCGAGAAATACTGCGTGACTGGGCCAAAGACAACCCTTTACCCGACGCAATAGTATGCGCTAATGACAGTATGGCAATCGGTGTGATTGACGAATGCAGAGACGTATTAGGCAAGAGCGTGCCAGATGACGTCTCTGTTGTTGGTTTTGACGGTCTAACTGCCAGCAAATGGTATAACTATCAGTTAACCACCATTAAGCAACCATTAGAGCAACTAACCAAAGCCGCGGTGGATATTTTAATAGAGCGTATTGAAAACTCCGATGCTTTGCCAGAAACACGTGTATTGTCGGGCACTTTTATCGAAGGGAAGTCAGTTAAAGCTAGAAGCGAATAACGTGACTCACACTGTATATTTACTAGCGGGCACTATGTGTAGTGCCCGGATGTTCCATCCATTAACAGCGACATTAACCAACGTAGGTTATAACACGCAAACAATAGCGTTTAGCACCGAAAAATCTATCGATGATATGGTGCAACACTGTCGCAAAATAATTACCCAACCAGCCATTATTTTAGGTTTTTCCATGGGTGGCATGGTTGCTTTAGAGCTCGCCAAGCAATGCCCGACACTCATACAAGGGCTGATTTTACTCAGTTCAAATAGTCATGCTGATGCACCAGGTCGAGCCGAAATACGAAACCAACATATAGTGCAAGCAAAACAGCAAGGCTTAGAGGATGTGATCAAACATTTTTATTTGCCCAACTATTTATACCAACCTACCACGCAAATAGAGCAACAAATTATTGCTATGGCTACGGATTTGGGCTTAGCGTGTTTTGAGAGTCAGCTAATGGCGCTGGCAACACGAGCCGACTCTCTCGACGTTATCAGTAAACTCAGCCGCCCATTATTATTGATAGCAGGTAAAAATGACCGTCTTTGCCCAGAGCAAGAACAATATAAAATGCACAATGCGTTACAAGATTCTACGCTCTGTTTAATCGATCAATGCGGCCACTTTCCAATTTATGAACAACCACAACAAACATGCGCGAGCATCACAGATTGGCTAACCACACATTTTGACACGAGGCAAAATAATGACCTTTAAGCAACGTTTAGCAAACCAAGAAAAATTATTAGGTACCTTTATCAAAACGCCTCATTACCATGTAAGTGAAGTGTTGGCGAAAACAAACTTAGATGTTTTATGTTTGGACGCAGAACATGCACCATTTGATCGCAAAGATATCGACGCATGCGTATTAGCGTGCAAAGCTAACAACATGCCAGTCATTGTTAGATTGCAAGATGACAACCCTGCAAACATATTAAATGCGCTCGATATGGATGCCGATGGCATTGTTATTCCACACGTAAAAACAGCTGAACAAGCGAGAATGCTCAGTAAAAAGTGTCATTTTGGCAATGAAGGAAGAGGCTTCGCTGGCTCGACAAGATTTGCCAATTATACTCGAGCAGGCATAACCAATACACTACAAAAAGACCAACATCAAACCACTGTTATCGCTCAAATTGAAGATGCTGATGCGCTGCCCAATGTCGATCAGATTTGCCAAGTTGATGGTATCGACTGTGTGTTTATCGGCCGTATCGATTTAACCATTTCTTTAGGTCAAGACTCGCCAACGCAGCCAAGCGTAATGGAAGCCGTCGAGCGTATTGTCGACAGCTGCATTAAACATCAAAAACCGTGTGGCATGTTTGTCGGAAATTTAAATGAGTTGGCACATTGGAAAGCCAAAGGCGTGCAGTTGTTTTTGCTGGAAAGTGACCACAGCTTTCTATTTTCTGGTGCTGAAACCTTGCTAACTAAATTTAATGAGGTCGACTAGTTTGCGCATTAATAACCGCTTCTCTATGACCCTATATCGGCAAAAGTTAACCACTCCACGGCTTTTCATCATTCTGGTTGTTGCTATGCTTGCCGCTTCCGGCTGTAAGCCAAATATCGAAACTAACACTGCAACAAGCGAGGGTCAGGATACAAGCCTATCGTCGCTATCTGAATTAACCATACCAGCATTACAAAAAAGGCGCTTTACCAGTGCTCTACACATCGAACAATTAGTGTCGACCGGGCAAACTAAAAACCAATACACCGAACATTACAATATTGCTCAAGCGCCATACAGCACCTACATGGCCAGCTATGATTCGGATGGATTACAACTGTACACGCGTATTGATATCCCGGAATCTGCGCCGCCAGCCAATGGCTATAAGGTGATTATCTTTGTGC
This sequence comes from Thalassotalea sp. HSM 43, assembly GCF_004752005.1. Classification (NCBI taxonomy): domain Bacteria; kingdom Pseudomonadati; phylum Pseudomonadota; class Gammaproteobacteria; order Alteromonadales; family Colwelliaceae; genus Thalassotalea; species Thalassotalea sp. HSM 43. Next base: position 1,691,095 of record NZ_CP038493.1, read on the forward strand.
ATGGCTGGATTGGTGTTAAAAATGCGCCAAGCTATAACTTTAATTATGCGCCCGACAATAATTACGCCGAGATTATAGATCAATACGTGAAGCAGGGTTTTATCGTGCTAACACCAGGTCTTAGAGGGCATGGTGCGGTCAATGGCAAGCAAGCTGACGGCATAGAATTTATGCACGCGTGGGATAACGCCAGCTATATTAGCCCTGCGTTTTACGCTATCGATGTGCTCAATCTATTGGTGGCGACACCGAGTTTACAGAACATTGACTGGCAGGCATTTAATCAGCAACAACGAGCCATTCGCATTAATCAAGACGCGATTAATATCACAGGTCACTCTCAAGGTGGCGACGTGGTATTAACCGCCCTAGCTGTTAGTGGTGAAAACCCGCATTTACAACCGACCTTTAACAGCGCAGCAATTTGGGCCGGGTGTATTTTACCTAAGTTGGAGCAAACACTGCTATACACGCCGATGGCAGAGAGTGCACAAGCCTTTTTGTCCGGTGATGGCACATGGACAGCATCTGCGGTTGGTCAAGACCAGTCAACAAACCCGGATTTCTTATTTGCCTATCCACCAGATTGGATCACCTACCCAGATAACAGCAACAATGACTGGACATGGCAACATGATAAGTGGTCGACAAAAACCGTTAAGCAAAGTCTGCAAAAACGCGTCAGCTCAATGTACGACATATTAACCGCACAGGTCGAAGATATTAGCGATATCAAGTTCACTATATCGACCAATGCTGATGGCAAAACAATTGTGAATCACGACCCGTTGATAATCGACACCTATCGCACATTAAGCCCATTTTATTTTCCTGAGGCTATCAAAGAACCGCTATTTTTACACCACAGTGATCGTGACTATTACTCACCAAGCCTATGGAATGAAAAACTGGTTAACGCCATAAGTAATGCCAACGGTTACGCTAAGTCATTTGAATACAAAGGCACCACCCATAGCCTAAAACTTAGTGAGCACGCATGGTTTTCTCCAGCTTCAAGTAACGAAGGCGTGACCGAGATGATTGAGCACAACACAAAACTGTTTAATCGCGCACATAAAAGGTAAACCTAATGAGCCAAGCTTTAGCGGCGCAAATAGCGCAAAACAAAAAATTAGTGCAACGCCTTAGAGCCGCACTATATGATTTCGACGCACAGCAGTTGCCACAGACAATTGAGCAATTATTTGCACCAGACGCCGTCATTCAATTGTGCCATCCATTTGAAACATTACCATCAAGGGCTGAACTAGCGGAGGTTTTTTTACAACTCGCGAGTGCGATTCCTGATTTAGAACGGCGCGATACCATCGTTATTGGCGGGCCATCACTTAATGACAGCCAGTGGGTGGGTTGCTGCGGCTATTATACCGGCAGCTTTGAACACACTTGGCTCGGCATCCCTGCAACCGGTCATCAAGTTCATTTAAGATTCCACGAATTTTACCGTATCGAAGACAACCAGATTATCGAAATGCAGGCAATTTGGGATATTCCTGAATTAATGATGCAAGCAAATGTTTGGCCTATGGTACCCAGCCTAGGCAAAGAATGGCATGTTCCAGGCCCTGCGACCCAAGACGGTATCGTTAATGTGCCCTATGATAACGCACTCGCCGATAGCAGCCGCAATCTGGTCAACGATATGTGTAACAGTTTAGGTAATTATGCCAGTCAAGGCGTCGCAGGCATGCAATTAGAAAAATATTGGCACCCAAGGTCAAGCTGGTATGGACCATCAGGTATAGGCACGGGTAGAGGCATAGAAGGGTTTCGCAATTGGCATCAAATCCCATTTTTAAATGGCTTACCCAATCGCGTTGGCGATGCCAGTAAAGGCTATTTATTTGCTGATGACCATTATGTTGGTTTTACGGCTTGGCCTGGTATGCATATGACTGTCAGCGGCGATGGTTGGTTAGGCATTGCACCAGCCAATCAAAACATAACTATGCGTAGCTTAGATTTTTGGCGTTGCGAAAACGGCTTAATTCGAGAAAATTGGGTGTTAATTGATCTATTGCATGTCTATAAACAACTTAATGTTGATGTATTGGCGCGTATGCAAGAGATCAATAAAGCGCGTAAAAGATAAACTCAAATGACAGCGCCAATATCAACAATATATTGGCGCTGCATGATGTCGAATTGAATTGAAACGTCGCGTTGTTAGTTTGCCTTAGTCTGGATTAACAATGCTTTTGGTACGTTCCAAAATGTCCAGGCCTTGCTGTTTTAACCAGTAAGGAATATCAATAATAACCCAGTTTTCTTCTAGCTTATCTCCATCACGGCGATACACATCAACGACACGCATGTCGGCACGTTTACCACCTGGCAAGCCCAAAAAGCCGCCACTTGGAGTATTGCTTAGATTCGGCCAGCCAAAGAAACAGGCATAATTTCCCTCAGCATAACGGCATATGTGACCATTAAAGACTTTATCCGATAACCCTTGCCTAAACGGATAAGAGTGTTGATGCTGATAACGTCTAATGGTGTAACTTGCGCCAATACCAGCGGGACCATACCACACCATATTTTCAGACCAAGATTTGGCTAAAATCTCTGGCGGATAATTATCATCGGCCGTTTCATTTAGATTCGACAAATCCTCAATCATCTTATTAAGCACTGCTATGGTTTTAGCTGCCTCGGCAGGGTCCTTATCCTCTAACATCACACCATCATGGGTTCTCGGCCCTGGATAAATAAACGAGTGACCTGTTTCAATGGTTAAAGGGTTGATGCCAACTTGATTCATTACTTGAATAATATCGATGAATAAACCGGTTTGAGTGATCTTGCCGTTTTCTATGCGATTAAAGTCAGCATAGCGAATCATTATGACTTTTTTAGATTTAGGAATACCCAACCAATCGTTATCAAACAGAGCCATAAAGTGGCCCATACTCGTTACCCATTGCGAGCCATCGCCACTTTCACCAGCCATAAAAACGTCTTGACGACGCTGAATGTTTTTGAATGCACGCATAAATGGTTGCCAAAATACCTCAGCCACAGCCTCACAACCTAATTGCTCATTAAACGGATGCACACCGAAAAATTGATAATCATCTGCGGTATTGTGTTTTAGAACATCAACGACGGTATGCTCATCGGCGGCCTCTAATTGCTGATAAAAGTCGAGTATCAATTGTTTATTTTTTTGCGTTATCGTCATATCTCTTCTCAATTTTTTTGGCCGCTAGAGCCATCAAATCATACGTGTTTAAACTATGTCAGTTTACATGCGGTTATTGTTCGCCTTAAAAACAGTATGTCACTTTTTCGGGCTAACGTTTTGTTCCATGGTTTTGTTACAGGGTTTTGTGCCACCTTGTTGCGCTGCACAAAGTTCGAGCACCGATGAAAAAACATACTCCAGCCAAGCCTTGAAACGACGAAAAAGCCTCTCAAAACACTGTTTTAAATAACTTTTATGCAAACCATCAAGCTTTCTATTTGATATTGCTTATAGCAACGCTTTTCAATGAAGCTAATTAATGCTATGTTGTTGTGACTTCGAAGTCAATTTGTTCTGTTAAATTCAAAAAACAATAAAATTTAACGACAAAATGACGGTAAACATGCAAAACATAATTATTAATATAAAAGAGACATTCATCGCATGAACGAATTTGGTATTCTTAACTGGAGTATTCTCATCGTATACATAGTGGCTAATTTGCTGCTTGGCTATGTATTGAGTAAAAAAATATCCTCTTCCAGTGATTTTTTCTTAGGCAATAAAACAACCCCTTGGTGGGCAATCGGCATCAGTGTCATCGCAACCTACGTGAGTGCGCTGACCTTTTTAGGAGCCCCGGCATGGGCTTATCAAGAAGGCATGGGAGCTATTGCCATACACTTAAATTATCCATTGGTAATAATTGCGGTGGTATGTTTATTCTTTCCTTTTTTCTATAACGCCGGTGTTGCCTCGATATACGAGTATCAAGAAAAGCGCTTTGGTAAGAAAGCTCGTGCACTAGTCTCAACAATTTGGATGTTATCGCAGACCATGAGCTCTGCTGCTGTACTGTATGCGACCTCGTTAGTACTGGCATTCATCATAAATATCGATGTCACTAGCGCCATATTTATCGTCACCATAATCGCCTTAATTTATACCATGCTTGGTGGTATTACTGCGGTTATTTGGACTGATGTAATTCAATCAGCCATATTGTTTGTTGGTGCCGGTATTATTATGTACGCTTTGATCACCAACATGCCTGGTGATTTTCAGCAAACACTGATGTCATTAAAAGATCAAGGCAAACTTGATCCGCTCAATTATTCCGTAGATTTCTTCCAGACCACTACCGTTTGGTCAGGGGTTATCGCAATGACGATTTACCATATTACGGTATATGGCACCAATCAAATGATGGTGCAGCGCACATTAGCAGCGAAGAATATTGGCGATGCGAAAAAGTCATACTTATTGATGGGCTTTTTAGCCTTCTTTATTTACTTGTTCTTTATTGTCATGGGTGTGCTGTTCTATGGCTACTATGATGGCCGAGAATTTGAAAATCCAAACACCATTATCCTGACCTTTGCCGCGGATTATGGCATGCCAGGATTGATGGGAATCATCGCCGCTGCCGTTATGGCTGCATCGATGTCGAGCCTAGACTCAGCATTGAACTCGTTATCGACTATCAGTACCCTCGATTTTTATAAAAAATACTTTGTCAAAGATAAATCTGACCAACACTACCTTAAAGCAACACGTATTTTCACCTTGGTGTGGGCCCTGATCATTATCATTCCAGCGATCATGTATCACCTTCATGCCGCAGGCTCTATTCTTGAGATATTAACTAAAGTCGGTTCGTTCTTTGTTGGTGCACAACTGGGTATGTTTGCCCTTGGTTTCTTCTCACAACATACCACCGAACGTGGCTTGTTAATTGGAACCGCAGCAGCGTTCTCTGTGGTTACCTATGTCGCCCTTGCGACAGAACTAGCTTGGCCTTGGTATGCGGTAGTTGGGGTAAGTGTTAGCTTGGTTGTCAGTATTATTGCCAGCCTTGTGCTTGATGGTCGCCAGCAAACATACAGTGAATACACCATTAAAGGTCAGATTGAATCGTTCGTGAAAAACGATAAGCCGATGAAGGAAAATGGCTGGTACTTGGTGCCAGGAAAAATAGATTCTATTAATTACTTATTATTCGCATTTTTCATCGTCAGCATTATGTCCTTAGTCTTATTTGAATACTGGATAGGTTAATGACAACGGTACTCGAAAACGCTTATCAACAGGTGTTTGCTAACAACAGCGCAGTGCCATGTGCAATCAGTGATGATTGCACATGGCACGTGGCTCACCCTATCAACAGCTTAGTTGGCAAAGAAAACATTCTAAATGGCTATTTCAATGTGTTGCGTACAGCGATGCCCGATATCGAACGACGGCCATTTATCTCATTTAGTGATAATGACCGAGGTGAAACTTGGCAAGGGTCAACCGGTTACTTGGTGGGTACTTTTAGTCATGATTTATTAGATATACCAGCAACGGGAAAAACGCTTTATTTACGCTATATGGAACTAAGTCAGGTTTGCAATGAGCAAGTAGTAAGTTGCTACACCATCATCGATTTTATTGACGCGATGGAACAAGCTGGCGTTAACCCGATTCGTAAATGTCTCGGCCGCTCGGGTTTAGTATTACCGCCGGCAACTTTTGATGGCTTATGTCAGGATGAGAAAAATAATGACCTAACACAGTCGTCAATTAACTTGGTTAAAGCCATGCACGCCGAGCTCGGTCGGTTCGACGGCACATCGTTAAGCAGTATGGATTTGGCCAAGCATTGGCACCCAGACTTTCTTTGGTATGGGCCTGGTGGCATCGGAACGACTAGAGGTATTAGCGGCTTTAGAGAACACCATCAAGGACCTTTTTTACGCGGTTTTCCTGATCGCGGAATCGATGGCACCTTGTGCTTCATCGGTCATAACAACTATGTGGCAACCGGTGGTTGGCCGCATATGTACGGCACCTTATCAGGAGATGACTGGTTAGGTCTCAAAGCAACAAACATAAAAGTATTGCCCAGAGTCATGGATTTTTGGCGCAATGAAGGCGGCCTGCTTCGAGAGAATTGGGTAGCAATCGATATAATAGACATGTTGTGGCAAATGGACATCGATGTGTTTGCTGTAATGAAAGAAAATTTAGTTTTATGCGACAAGCAAGTTATTCGTTAATTTGTTTGCTTACAGGTTAGGATATTAAACAATGCCAAATCTTCAAAAAGACATCACGCAAGTATATTGGCAACCCTTGCAATCATTGCTAAACCCAACAGGGCCAAAGGTACAGGCGCTAGAAGGGTTTGATAGCGAATTCGTCGATCTGGTCGATTATATAATTCGCATCACCCATCGAATTTGGGAACAGAAAAACATTGGCCTTTGTTACGATTATTACGCTGACATTTGCCCTGTATACATGCTCGGTGGTTATTGTGAATCCGTTGATGATGTCGTTGCCAACACCTTAAAAACCATTGCCGCGTTTCCAGACCGTTCATTAATTGGCGAAAATGTCATTCACAAAGACGAGGGCGACGGAGTTTATTATTCTTCGCATTTGATCACCTCCATCATGACTAATTGCGGCGATTCTGAGTTTGGTCCGGCGACCAATAAGACAGGTAGAGTAACCACCATTGCCGATTGCGTATGCAAAGCAAATCGTATCATTGAAGAATGGCTGGTAAGAGATAATTCATTTTTAGTGAAGCAATTGGGTATAGACCCTATCGATGCCGCCCGACATATGGCCAAATCTGACGCAAACTCTGTTTTTACAAGCTGGTACACCAGTGAATATGCTCGCGTTATGGCGCACGATCATAGACAGCAATGCGAGCTGGAACAATGGACTAATATCGACGACTTTGACGGTCAGGCATTTGCTCAGTCTTGGTTGCAAACGCTGTTTAATCGTAAGCAGTTTTCACAAATCGACAAATACTACAAAGGTAACGCCAAACTGCAGTGGCCCGGTGGCCGAAAAGCGGTTGGTTGCGCAAAAATAGCCGGCACATTGATTCAATGGCTAGCACAATGCCCGGATGCGAGAGTCAGCTGCGATCATGTTGGCGTCACCTACTTCGACGACAACACCGTAGATGTTGCTATCCGTTGGGGTCTTGCCGGTCACTTTAACCCTCAAGATAAACGACTTGCTCACAGTAAAGGGCAAGAATTGTTTGTGTTAGGTGCATCACATTTGCGAATTAGTAATGGCAAAATCGAATCTGAAATAACCGTATTTGACGAAGTGGCAATGTATGCCAACCTACTTCGAGATGGTTCACAATCATTAGCTATGTTGGGAGGCAAAATTGATGCTTAACAAGGATAATGCGTTAGCACAGTTAACCACGCAGTTATACGGCGAAGGAAACCTTAACGTACTAAGAGCCAAGCTATTGCACTCATCGTCTTGGCAGCAACATAATTTGTGTTGCTATGGTAACGAGTTGCAACAAGCGATGTGGTTAGAACACATCAGTGATTTTGGTCTAGGCAATGTCGATGTGGCAAACTGCGTGAGCAATGGTCATCACACCGTTGTGCATATCAATGCAGCAAATAAAGCCAATTCCAACCCTGTCAATATGGCGCTTTATTTTCATCATAACGATGAATACATCAAAACTGTTGAATGTATTGTTGATAGCCATAGCTACCAACACGCGATAGAAGCAGATTGCAGCCAATTTATCGATAAACTGCCAACACCAGACCCAATTATTGCCAGCCAAATTGATCAGCAATTACATCCAAAAACTTCGCATATGACGCCAGCGAACTTGGTTGATGGTAATTGCCCGCATATCGATGCGCTTAACAATTGGTGGTCTATGTGGGTCGACAAACAGCTTAGCCTAGCAAGTGATATCTACGCCGACGAAGCGCGTGTTGAGCTGTCCCACAGCTATTTAGATAACGACAGTGACGATATTAAAAGCTATATCATCAAGTTGACTAAAACCCTCAAGCGTAGCTACTTTCAACTCGAAGATATTATTGTAGACGCAAAGTCATCTGACAAAGTGGCGATAAAATGGTTTGTCGACGGAGATATAACAAGTAATGGCACCAATACACGTGTCAGTGTTCCGGTATTGACGATATTAACCTTTGCGCAAGGCCAAATCAGTCATGAATCTATGTTAGTTGATTGGCACGCAACAGCGAAACAGTTCGGCCTTAAGCAAGCGATTATTTAACTGATGAAGCGCATGCCGATACCATTAATTGATGCCCATCATCATTTATGGGACATTGAGAAAAATCATTACCCTTGGTTAGCCGCCAAGGGGGAAATGCGTTTTTTCGGGCAGCCTGACCCTATTCGCGTGAATTATTTGCCAGCAGACTTTATTGAAGATCACCTAAAACAAGTCGAACGTTCAGTGCATATTCAAGTAGGCATCGAACCTTCTGCCAGAGTGCATGAGACCAAATGGTTACAACAATGCCACAATCAATCAAATGGCAGATACCCGGCAAAAGCCGTGGTCGATATTGATATGTTGGCGACAGATGTTGAGCAGCAAATCATTGCCCAAAAACAATACAGCATCACTCAAGGGGTGCGACATATTATTGGAAAAAGCACTGAAGAAAACAAACAACTGCCTGATTTTGATCGAGATAAATGGTTAGCTAGCTTGCAGTTGCTGGTTAAACACCAGCTTAGCTTTGATTTACAGTGCACCAGTGAACAATATCAACAGATATACACGGTGATAAGGCAAGTTCCAGAGCTTAAAGTCGCTATCTGCCATCTCGCCTCCCCATGGGAGCAAACCGAATCAGGCTTTGCTCACTGGCAACAGTATATGGCGAAGTTTGCAGCTTTGCCGAATGTGTATATGAAAATATCTGGTTTTGCCATGTTTAATCATGGCTTTATAGAACCAATGTTTATCAAATATGCCAGCCAAGCAATCGAGTTATTTGGTGCACAGCGTTGTATGTTAGGCTCTAATTTTCCGGTTGATAAACTATACATGAGTTACCAACAGCTATTAATGGTGTGGCAAAACTTACTGTCTATATACGACCAAGAGCAGCAACAGCATCTCGCCTATAACACCGCACAATCGTTTTATCAGCTATAATTGCAAGCCACTGAGGCAGGCTTTTGCCTCAGTCACTTTGCATTAAACTAATGCAGCCCCTTCAGACAATGACTTAAGCTTTGCATAAGCGATATCAGGTGCAACAGCACCAAAGCCTGCAAAGGTGCCAAACCCACAATCCGAACTAGCGACGACTCTTTCACGACCAACAATATTGGTAAATTGCTGTATTCGCTGTGCGATTAATTGTGGGTGTTCAACAAAGTTACTGGTGCTGTCAATTACCCCAGGAATAAGTACTTTGCTATCAGGAATGTCATGTTTGCGCTCAGCAAACACCGTCCACTCATGGGCGTGCCTTGGGTTTGAAGATTCAAATAAAAGATTGTCAGCATTTACCTTCATCAAGGTATCAAACATTTTTGCCATTTCGATATCGCAGACATGTGGGCCTTCATAATTACCCCAGCAAATATGGACCCTCAGTTTACTTGAATCGATACCGCTAATGGCATGATTCAGCGCTTCAACATGGCTATTTGCAACGTTAACAAACTCGTCATCGCTAAGGTGATTGAACAGCATATGACGAGACAGCGCCAAATCTGGACAATCTAATTGCAGAGTTAGACCGGCACTAACAATCGCTTGATACTCTTGTTTCATAGCGTCCGATAAGACCTGCAAATACTCTTCTTGAGTGCCGTAGTATTGGTTTGGTAAAAACAATGCTATCACACCAGGTGACGCGGCATTCATAAAGCCTTGTTGGCACTGGTTAGCCGCCATCGCCGCGGTTAGGTTGTCAATATCCTTAGTTAAGTCGTCGTTATTTAGCGCCGTGATCGGTGCGGTACACATCGGGCGACGATAAGACGGCGTACCGCCAGACTTAGCCAACCTATCTAAAAAGTCAGGAAACAGCTTTAAATCGGCAGGGGCGTTACGATCACTGTCACCACTAAAACCGCTGTAACGATCTTTAACATAGGTTGCATACGATATTTTTGATGTTTCACCATCCGAGACGATATCGATACCGGCATCGACTTGTTTACTCACCACATCAGCGACATGTTCGCTAACAACGCTATCGAAAGCACCTTGCTCATAAGACTGCTGATTTTCTTTGGCAAAAATCATATCTACAACGTCTTGGCTGCGAGGTAAAGACCCCACATGGGTCGTTAAAATAGGCTTAGTCATGCTCTAATTCCTTATGTTATTGGCGAAGCGCCGATAATAATGGCGTTACTGCATCGCCATATCGCTGCCATGAATTAACACTGCTTTTGTAGATTGGTTGGCGAACTTGTTCTGCACTTGGCGTTAATACCGTACGTGTGTTTTTATGAAAATCTAACACCTCAGATTCAAATTCTATGTGCAAAAATGAGAACAACTGTCGCGCTTCTTTGGCTAGGTCGTCAACAACATTTTCATAGGCTAAAGGTAAAATTGCATCAGGATATAATCCTTGCCAAAACGTCATTAAATTTTGCTGCGAATTATAGTAGTCACCTAACGCCGATAGTTCATGAGCGTATGTTTGGTTGTCATCAAATGGCAGCTTAAAAATAGACATACAATTGTCCATTGGATCACGCTGGCAATAAATAATTTTGCTCGCTGGAAATAAGGCTTGAATAAAGCCCACCATATTAAAGTTAAGTGGGTTTTTATCAACAAAATACTCAACATTCCCAATACGTTGTTGCACTAAATTCAAATACATATCGCGCAACTGGGTCCAGTGTTTCTCGCTTAGTAAAGCGGTACATTGCGGATAAGGTTTATTGGTTAAGCGAACCGCTTCTTTGGCCACATCATTAATAAAACCAAGCTCACCTGCTCCAACGATTTTTGAATGACTCGACAAAATTTGCTCGGTAAGTGTGGTACCGGACCTTGGCATACCAACGATAAAAATAGGTGTCATTGCCCCACCTTGCTGTGCCGTTTTATTGACAGGAAAGTGCGACTGCGCCAGCTGCAAATGCTGCTTCGTTTTATCTGCTTGATAAGGATATTGGCGTGCTTTATAGCCTTTGCCTTTGATGACATGTTCAATCGCTGCGTCATACTGCTTATGCTTTTCATACTCACAAGCGAGGGCTAAATGTAGAGAACAGCGAAAAATGTCTGGCTGCGCCTGATCTGCAAGCAACTGTTTAATTTGCTCTATTTCAGTGCTTTCTAAACGACTATTTTTTAATTTCGATAATTGATAATAGGAACTGGCATGCGTGGGATTATGTTTAATTGCTATACGAAAATGCTGCGCGGCTAAGTCAAACTCACCCATTTGCTCGAGCAACACGCCCAAATGATTGTGTGCCTCTTCATTATGCGGTTCCACAGCTATGACTTGTTCGAGCATCTGTTTCGCTAAATCTGTCTTATTAAGTTGCTTTAACGCCGTAGATATATGTAATTTGGCAACGATTCTATCGCCGAAATGTATTGCTTGTTGAAAACGTTCAACCGCGGACTCATAGTGCCCTAAGCTGTTTAATAGCTCACCTTCAAGGGTATGTAAATCAGCACGCGATGGATTGAGCTTTTTCGCATAATTGACTACTTGCAACGCCTTATCAATATCACCACATGCTTTTAATGAGTTACATAAGTTAACCATACAGTCGGTATAACTATTATCGAGCCTTAAAGCCGATTCAAAACAATAAATGGCTTTTTTATGCTGATTTAATGACGCCTGCACATTACCCAGATTATTTAATACTATGGTTTGATTAGGGTTAAGTTGTAATGATGCCTCAAAGGCTTGTTTCGCTTGTTCGAGTTGCTTTAAGGCTTTATAGGCGAGGCCTAAATTGGCGTAACTTTCCGGATCACGATTATTAACCGTTAACGCTTTTTCTAATAGTTTAACGGCTTGCTCATGTTGATGCTCAGCGATGGCAATCACCGCCAGTAAATTTAAGGCAAACTGGTTGTCATGCTCTGTTGATAGTATTTCATTATATATTGATTTCGCTTTTGCCAGATCGCCTTGCTGTTGTAATGCAAAACCCTTTTCTAATAACGATCTAATTGCTTGCTTCAAAATATCCAACCCTTAACTTCGTTGTACCTAGATGCGATATGCCGCCCCCTGTCGGCAGCTCTGCTTAGCCTATCACAGCATGAGCTCTGTTTTACCTAAGCGTCAATAAAAAAGCCTGCACAAGGCAGGCTAGTTTATTAACCAGGGAGGATTAGAAATTATAAGCTACACGAAGGCCCCAAGTTCTCGGTGCGGCATAGTCTTTAGCAACACGTGCTCTAGACAATATTTCAGTATAGGTTGTGATTAACTCATCAGATGCGTTGTTCATCCAGAATTTCGCACTCCAATCGCCTTCAGCTGAGCGCCAAGTCAAAGACCAATCAATCTTGGTGTAAGAGTCCTGCTCACCAAAGAATACCGGTGCACGGTTAGTTTCGTAACCACTGTTGTAATAAGTGTGAACATAAGGAACAAGCGTACCCATATCACCAAGGTCGAAGGTATACGCAATACCAACACCAATTGTTGTATCAGGCGTATAAGGCGTATTCTTGCCATCCATAACAAATACACCGTTACCGTCAGCATCAACTTCATCAACGCCAATCGGTTGTACACCACCAACGACTAGGTTACCTGTTGATACATTAAACTCGTCGTATTCAGACATATCCAATGAAATGCCAAAGTCGATAACTAAGGAATCGGTTACATCCCAGAAACCTTCAAGCTCAATACCTTCAGAATCAATTGAACCACCTGGGATTTGTGTTGCCACAGCAACCCCGTCACCTTTGTCAATAAAAGCCGTTGTGGTTAAGCCTTCTTGCTTACCAAAGAAGTAAGCTGAGTTTAAGCGTAAAGAGCCATCAAGCAAGGTACTTTTAACACCCAATTCAAACGCTTCGTTTTCTTGAGGGTCAAGTAGTTTATGAGTAACATTGTCTACGGCGCCAGCTATATAAGCGGTCGAGAATGACGTATAAACCATGACATCATCATTCAACTGATAGTCTGCACCAATGCGATAATCGGTATGTTCATCATCACCAAAGGTTTTTTCACGGTCAGTGTAATCAAATGTCGGAAGATCAGGACCTAAGCGTTGGCTTGCATCCCAAGGCAGAGTATTTGAGCTTGTCCATTCGCGCTCATCTTCGGTATAACGAATACCTGCAGTCAGGTTTAATTTATCGGTTAGAGAGTAGGTTGCTTGACCATACAGTGCAGTTGACTTAGTACCGCCGTACCCCTCACTATTCCAATATGCCCATGACGGAGTTTCTGGTGTTGCACCAGCATAACCATACCAAGACTCTTCCAAGCTACCAAAGATGTACGCTGATTTATTATCTGAATCGGTATCATCAAATAAGTAAGCACCTAATACATATTGGAATGCGCTATCATGCGTTGAGGTGATGGTTAGATCTACTTGATGAGAATTACGAGTACCGTATGTACCGTCTATCCAAGCTGGGTTGCCAGAAAATTCTGCATCCATGATGTTTTTTGATTCATATTCGAATTTAGCAGCATTAACATTTAAGTTATGACCTGCGAAATCCCATGAAACATTAAGATAGTATGCGGTTTCTTCTAGCTTACGATCAGGTGTGTAGTCGTAATCAATAGTGTAATCACCACCAACGATGTCGGCATATTCATCACCGTTACAGATGTTACCAGCTTGGCTGCGACCACCAGGACGATCGCCATCAGCACAACCTGTGTAGGTACCCATACGAGGATCAATAAAACCATCTATCGGGTTAATACGTGTAGGGTCATCTTTATCAAGAGGAACACCAATCGATTTATACGCCCAGTTCAAGTTACCATTTGCAGTATCTTCCCAGTATGACGTACCAACATTTACCGATAAGTCGTCACTAATTTGAAATAATACTTGAGCACGAACATAAGAGTAATCAGAATCTTTTAGGCCTGCTTTTTTGTTGTTAACATTTTCAACATAAGGGTCGCGTTGCTCATCAGCAGCGGTCAATCGAAAAGCGACGTTCTCACCTAGAGGAACATTGACGAAACCTTCCAATTTTTGCAGATCGTAATCACCGCCAGTGACAGCAACACCAAAGTCAAAGTCTTCTAAATCTGGTTTTTTAGTAATAACGTTGATCAAACCACCAAATGTATTACGACCAAACAAGGTACCCTGTGGACCTCTCAATACTTCGACACGTTCAATATCAATGTAACCAGCCAATGCTTGACCGCTAGAAGGTAGGTACATGCCGTTATGATAAATTGGTACGGCAATATCGGTAGTACCAGCAGCACCTGCGCCACGCAAAATAGCTTGAGGGTTATTACCAAAGCTTGCAACAGTCAAACCCGGAACGGCTTTTTCTAGCGACAATATGTCGTTGATTTGCATATCAACAAGATCATCACCGGATACGGAGGTTACCGCGATAGGGACTTCCTGGATATTTTGAACTCGTTTTGCAGAGGTTACGGTAATGGTTTCAATTGCTTCATCACTATCCACTTCTTCTGCAATTGCAACCTGCGCGGTAAATGCATTTGCCACCGCTAGAGCTAAAATTGAGCGCTTTGAAATAAACTTTTTATAAATATTCTTATTCATTTTCCTCTCCACCAACATTGCTGTTGTGAATGCCACTTATGTTTTTGAATTATTGTTTTTATTTTTAATTGTTTTAGACCTCGAACAAAAAATGTACTTCGAAATCATAATGAATGTCAACAAATTACGTAAAAAAAATGTTACGCAAACAAACCAAAAACTAACACACAGTTTACAAACCTTTAAAGTAAATGCCTGTAGCGATTTTATGAATTCACAATAAAATAAACGCGAAATGACTGCGAAGTCATTTAAGCTAAAAGTATGATTACATGAAAAATATAAATTAAAGCTTTGAAAGGCTTAGGTTTTAATGTAAAAAAAGAGTATTTTTGCAACAAAGTAAAACAAGAATTAAATGCAATAGAAAATGAAGGCGGGAATTGTTTTTCTATTAAACCCAATCAATACGGCTCAATTCAACACAGATAAGATAGACACGCAAAAATAATGTAGAGACAGCATTATTGGGTTTTACCTTAAAGACAACAAGGTGAGCCTATTTTTATAAAAAACAGCTTAATTTTCAGCCAATCAACTATTCGCTGTATTGCAAGCTAGGCTAATAATTAAATATTGTATATTTAACTCCTATCTAAAAAATGCCCTATACCGATAAATAATTAAAATTCCAACCATAGCTCAGTTCGAGAGCCGCTTGCCCACGCAAAAAAAAGCCAGCTATAAATTAGCTGGCCAATATATCTCAATAAATCGCTATATTGTTAGATAAAGCTAGGCTAATAATTTAACCTACCAATTATGTAATATAAATAGTATATTAAAAAATATTTAAAAATGCTGGATGCCGGATACCGTTGGATAATAAAATGCCTAACTTAAAACACCTAATACGCCTGACATTGTCGATATTTATTAGCGTAATGTGCTTTGCACAACTGCCCGCTACCGCGACGGAATATTACGTCAACCCCGCCATTGGCAATGACAACAACTCAGGCACATCAAAGGATGCACCAATTAAATCGCTTGATAAAGCCAAGCGAATAAAACTGCAGGCTGGTGATAAGTTATTGTTTGCGGCAGGCAAAACCTATTGGGGCTCGCTTGTTCTAAATAATCTAAAAGGCAGTGCCGACAAGCCGATTATTGTCTCTACCTATATGGACGATAACAACAGTGACGATGCTCACGCTAAGATTATCGCCAGAGGCTTACTAAAAGGCATCGAAGTCGTTAATTCAAGTCATCTGCAGATCAGTAACTTTATAGTCACAGCAAATGGTGGCGGCGTGTATAAATGGCAGCAAAAACTGTGGGATAAGCAAAACGGTAAAAAGAAAACCATGATGCGTGTTGGTGTTTATGTTGAAGCGAACAAAGGCAACAACACCTATTCAGGTATAACCTTTAAAAACATGTTAGTACGCGACATATTTTTTCATGACCCAGGTAAGTCGCGAAGCCGTGCTGAAACAGCGAGCGCTATGGGAACCGAAGCCTACGGCTGGGGATTTCGTTTTTTTACGAAAGGAAAAGCCAAACTTAACAACGTCACCGTCGATAACTCCATTGTTTACAATGTCGCACACACCGGTATTAAATTTAACGGCGTAAAAGGCAATCTTGATAATGTCACTTTAAGTAACAATCAAGTATTGAAGACCGGTGGGCCGGGAATGCAAATGAGTGGCGTCACCAATGCGCATGTATTTAACAATAAAGTTGATGAATCTGGCAGCACAAATGATACCCGGAAATGGGGACGTGGCAGCGGCATGTGGACTTGGGGAAGTTCCCATATTTTGGTGGAGCACAATCAATTCCTAAATGCCAATGGCCCTGCAGATTCGGCTGGTTTTCATATCGACTTTAATTGTGACAATGTCATCGTACAGTACAACTTAAGCGCCAATAATGCCGGCGGTTTTATTGAAATTCTCGGCAACAATTACAATAACGCTTATCGCTATAACGTCAGTGTCAATGATGGCCATCGCGTCAAAAAGAAAGGGGTTGCATTTCAAGAAGGGAAAACGTTTTGGTTAAGCGGCTTTAATGGCAAAAACAAACCACACAATGGCCCTTTCAATAGCTACATATACAATAATACAATTTATGTAAGTGATGAAATTGTCAGCAAAATTGCGGTGACCCGCATGGCAAAAGGTGCGTTAGTCGCCAATAACATTTTCCATATCGTAGGTGACAGTAAACTGGTCAAAGGCGATCAATACCGTCCAGAGTCAAACGGTACCAATCATATATCAGACGTTATCTTTACCAATAATATATTCCTGAAACAGAGCAACTGGCCAAAACAAGTACTCATTCAAGACCAAGCACCTGTTATCGCGGATGTAGCATTTACCAATCCAGGTTCTCAATTAATTGGCGACTATACACCACAAAATACGGATGTGATTGCCAACAAAGGCATTGAAATTCCTTTTATACCTGGTGACGATAAAGGTTTATTTAAGGCACTTACCGTTAAGCACGATATCTTAGGTAACCCAATCGTCGATAAACCTGATATCGGCGCGATTGAAATCAGTGCTAAAGCCAATCAGTAAGCGATTTAAACAATGAAAAATTTATTTTTACTGCTGTTACTCTCAAGCTTTGCCTGCAGCGCAGATGACGATACGCAACCACCTAATATAGTCTTTATTATGGCCGATGATCTCAATGATTTTGTCGGCGTGATGAATGCTAATATAGGCATAAAAACTCCAAATATTGATGCGCTTGCCAATCAAGGTGCACTATTTACCAATGCGCATTCCAATGCGCCGATATGCAGCCCTTCAAGAGCGAGTCTGTTCTCAGGCATTTACCCACACCAATCTGGGCAATACGGTTTTGGGAATTGGCGCCAAAACACCATGCTTAGCAACTCGAAAACCATCATGGAATCGCTGTCAGAATCAGGTTATTTCAGCACTGGTGCCGGTAAGCTAACCCATCATCAATGGCCAAATGCCTGGGATGAATTTGCGATTCGACCTGACTATACGCCATTGGCATTTAATGGCAAAAAGGTTACCGGTCACCCTGACGTACCGGCTCCGTATAACCGCGAAGTAGGACCATTAGACTCAACATTTATTGCTTTATCAAAAGTCCCTACAGTAAAAGCCAGCAACAAAGCACCGGGCTATAGTGGCTGGTTTTATGGCGGGTTTAAGAAGCCATTTCGATACAAATCACCACAAGATCGTGATTTACTTCCCGATGAAATGTACGCTAACTGGGCGGTTGATAAAATCACCGAAATGCAATCACAAGGCATAAATAAGCCATTCTTTTTAAGCGTTGGCTTTATTCGTCCGCACACACCGTTGGTGGTGCCTGATGAATATTTTGCGATGTATCCACTCGATGAAATAGCCCTGCCAGCATTTAAAGAAGATGATGCTGCTGATACCCATTTTGAAAGCTTGTCGGCGCCAAAACCATCTCGTGGTCGCAAACATTACCATAGCTTATTGGCTTCTTTTGACTCAAAAGATCAAGCGCTGCGTCAGTATTATCAAGCCTACATGGCCAGTGTTAGCTTTATGGATGCACAAGTAGGCAAAGTACTTGATGCCCTAAATAACAGCTCATTTAAAGAAAATACCATCATCGTTTTAACCAGTGACCATGGTTATAACTTAGGTGAGAAAGACAACCTATTTAAAAACAACTTGTGGGAACGCTCAACTAAGGTGCCGTTGATTATTTACGATCCACGTCAAGCCAAGGCGCAGAAAATTGCTGAGCCGGTTAGTTTAATCGACTTATACCCAACCTTTATGGACTATGCTGATGCTCGCATCGATAACCGTAAAAACAAACAAGGCGGTAAACTCGACGGTTTAAGCCTTCTACCTTTACTTAATGGCACCGATAATACTGCCAGACATGCGCTAAGCGTGGTCAAGCAGTGGGGTGAACACGGCTTAAAAAGCTTTGCTCTGCGCACTGAGCAATGGCGTTATATTTTGTATGGCAACAATAAAGAAGAGCTGTATAACCATAACGATGACCCAAATGAACACCATAACCTTGCCGATTCAACCAAGCATCAAAACATTAAAGAATCATTAAAAGTTAAGTTATTAGCGCTGACAAAAAACGCCCTTTAATCGGGCATTTTTTCATCAAAAAGTTAAACCTTTATTTCCGGTCTTTGCTAACAGAAAATGGAATCAACGGCAGCTGTTCACTGTTGTAGACATTAACCCTGACAGGGTTATTGCCCCAGCCATAGCGAATAAACGCCGGCGCTGCAATGTTCGGATGCCAGACAACGATTTTATCTTGATGGGTTTTTGCTTTAGCCCAGACAAACTTGCCGTCGCTACCTGCAATAGCAAAACCACGAATTTCTTCACCTTTGATTTCAATGCCTGACACCATATTCGCAAATGACAATAACGCTTTATTGTGTTGCCAATCGACCTGCGACAATTGCATGTTACGATATTGCACATCCTCGTGATAAGCCAGGTAACGTGCCGCTAATGCTAAGCGCTCACCAACGGTCTTTTTATCTTGTGGATGAATGTCGTTACTTTCCCCTACATCAATCGCCAACGCCATGGCCGTGTGTGGCATAGATTGCAATACGTCAGTTTGCGCCTGACGTAAATTGGCCCAACTACTGTTTGCCGCTGGCTGGCGGTCCACTTTGCCAAAATTAGCTAACTGTACATAAAGAAATGGCAGCTCTTTGTTAGCAAACAAGCTACGCCAATCGTCAATCATGCTGCTCATTAAGTCTTGATACTGATCGGCATTCGGGGTATTACCTTCGCCTTGATACCAAATAACGCCTTTAAAACGCAGCTTTGCTAATGGCGCAATCATCGCATTGTATAAGCCGGTTGGATGCCAATGCAACGGCCGTACGCGAGGTAACGCTGGCATCTTAGCAGCAACCTGATATTGCCACTCACCGCTTAAATCCAAACATTGATTTTGCAGTTGCAAACAGTATTTTTTACCTTGAATCAGCGCCCCTTGACCTCGCATCACTTCGACTCGGGTGGTAATAAAATTATCTCCGGCTTGCAAAAGATTGTTTGGAAGTGCGTATCGACGTGGTTGATATTGGCTTGCTGTCTGGCCAACTTTTACACCATTGACATAGGTTATGTCGTTGTCGCGGATATTGCCCAATAGCAAACGGGCTTGTATTGAATTAGCCTGCTGTGCGCTTAAGGTGACACGTTTGTGTAACCAAATGCTGCCCTGTTTAAAGTCGCTACTGGCCAGCTTCATTTGACCAGGCAAAGCTAATGTAGGCCAATCGGCATAGGTATTGGCATCGTTAAGTAAATCAGCGCCTGCTTGCAGTAACATGTCGTTTTGCTTAGCGCTCAACTGCCACTGCTTCACCATATTCTTGGTGTTGCTTGCGTATGCCTGACGCTGTGCACTGTCTTGATATTTGTGTGCACGAGCCAATTGTTCAGGGTACGCTGCCAACGATTGTTCGCTCATCCACGCTTCGATAGGCGTACCACCTACCGAAGAATTGACGATGGCTATAGGCACATCGTAGTTTCTGGCCAGTGCATCGGCAAAAAACCAAGCGACCGCCGAAAACTCTTTAACCGTTTGTTGGTCTGCTAGCCGCCATTGACCGGCTTGCAATTGTTGCTTAGGTCCAGAAAAATCATAGCTTAATGGCACTTTAAATTGACGAATATCAGGATAGTGCTGACGCTGAGTTTGCTCTGGAAATGTCGATAATACTTTAGCCACAGGAAAGGCCATGTTCGATTGACCAGAGACTAACCAGACATCACCAAACGCGACATTATTGATAATAATGTCGTTAATGCGAATTTGCTGATTGCGGGCTACGCTTTGCGGCGGCAAATTAACTGTCCATTGGCCATCGCTATCGGCAACGGCATGATAGTCTTGCTTATTTAATCGTACCGTGACCTTTTCGCCAACATCTGCCGCACCATAAATGTTCAAGGCGGTATCTCGTTGCAATACCATACCATCAGAAAAGTAGGCATCGAGCGTGACCGCGGCGCTGGTTGAGCCACTAAACAAAGTGAACAGCAGCAATATCCATTGCCGCGCAATGATTTTTCTAAGCGTTATTTTTTTCATAAGTATCTGTCAGCACTATTTTTATTTCTTTGCTTTTAATTTATATTATATATATTAATAATAAAAGTAAGCTTAGCTATGTTCCGTTATTTATGTACTTTATTTTGCCTGTTTTTGCTTGGTATTAGTAGCACCAGTGCCGCCAGTGATAAAACCACTAACCTGAATAAAAAAGACAAACGACCTAACGTCATTTTGATTGTTGTTGATGATCTTAACGATTATCAGGGTATTTTTGCCGGCCACTCACAAGTTCAAACACCAAATATCGACAAGCTTGCCGCCAGCGGTAGCAGCTTTATTAATGCGCAAAGTAATATCCCCGTTTGTCAGCCTTCACGCAATAGTCTGTTTACTGGGGTATATCCGCATGTCTCTCAAGATTTCGGCTGGACTAAACAACACAAACAACCGGTATTAAAACACAACAAAACCTTGCAAGAGTTGTTTGCTGAAAATGGCTACCAAACGATGGGCACCGGCAAGCTTATGCATGGTGGTAAAACAGAGCTTTGGCAGGAATGGGGCATGCCGCATAAGCACGACTATGGACCGTTATATTTTAATGGTGACAGTAATGGCGCCTCACCCAACGTAGCCTCACCATTTGCCGATATTGGTGCCATTGATGGCGCCTTTGGTCGTTTATCTGTCGCTAAATCATCAGGCAAACGTAATCAACCAGGTTGGGTTTACGGTTGGGATAAAAAACCATTTCGGTATATCAGTGACGACGATCGCGACTTGATGCAAGATGAAAAGCATGCGCAATGGGCTAGCGAACAACTCAAGACACTAGCGCAAGCCGAAAACCAAGCGCCGTTTTTTATGGGCATAGGTTTTGTTCGTCCACATACCCCGCTTTACGCACCAGACAAATACTTTGATATGTATCCGCTCGAAGACATCGACTTATCACATTGGTTGCCAGATGATCAGAATGACACCTTTTTTCAAAACAACTTTCCAACAGATGGCAAAGGCCTTAGGTACTATCGTACCTTACTGCAATCGTTTGACGGTGACCGAGAACTGGCGTTAAAGCACTTTTTACAAGCCTATTTAGCGTGCATTACCTTTATGGACGCGCAGCTAGGCAAAGTACTAACCGCCCTTGAGCGGCATCCGCAACTAAATGACAATACCGTTATTGTCTTTACCAGCGATCATGGCTGGCAAATGGGTGAAAAAGGTTATTTGTTTAAAAACTCACCTTGGGAAGAAAGTGCGCGTATCCCAATGATCGTGCGCACCCCAGACAATACCAAGCAAGGGCAAAAGATTAGCCAACCGGTATCGCTTATTGATATTTTCCCAACTTTAGTCGATTACGCCAATTTAAGCGGTAATCACAAGAAAAATGACAAGGCAGGTGACTTGGGTGGCCACAGTTTAAGACCTCTTATTGATGCCGATACAATGAGCCAATGGCAAGGACCCAAAGGCGCATTATCCGTGGTCGGTAACTACGGAAATAGCGGTAAAAAATGGCAAGTCGAGCAACAAAACTACTCTTATCGTACCGAACGTTTTCGTTATATTCGTTATAGTAACGGCGAAGCGGAGCTTTATGACCACGAGCAAGATCCTTACGAGTGGCATAACCAAGCGAAAAACGAGCAATATCAGCAAGTTATTAATGACCTAAGACAACAAGTTAATAATTTACTGCAAACCACACTGTAAGGATTTTCAATGACTCTTTTGATCAACTGTTTAACATGGTTTGCAGCCGCAGCATTCACTGTTGTTGCACTCCCTGCATACGCTTCAAACGATGCACCTATAGATGAGCAGCGACCGAATGTATTATTTGTCATCGTTGATGATTTAAATGATTACCTAGGCACCTTTGGTGGTCATCCACAAAGTAAAACCCCCAATATCGATAGGTTCGCCGAGCAAGCAACCCAATTTAGCAACGCACATACCAATGTGCCGGTATGCTCACCATCAAGAAGCAGCTTATTTACCGGTGTCTATCCACATGATTCGCGCGATTTTGGCTGGACTCGCTTAAAAAAACAACATGTACTGAAAAACAATAAAACCTTTTTACAACAATTCCGTGAGAACGGTTATCAGATGTACGGCACCGGCAAACTGTTGCATCACAATGACCTGAAATACTGGCATGAATGGGGCGTTGAAGAACGCATTAACTATGGGCCTCATGCTTATGATGGCAACAAGATCGTCGGCCATCCGTCGGTACCAGAGCCATTTCGCAGCATCAATATTGTTGACGGCTCGTTTGCACCATTAACCGATGTACCGACGTTTGACAATAACACCAAGATCAAACGCCAACCGGGCTGGGGTTACCCGTTCAAAGGCTTTCGTTATGTCAGTGAGGACGACCGCGATTTATTGCCAGATGAGCAACACGCGCTATGGGCCGTCAATAAGCTTAAACAACTTGAGCAACAAGATAGCAATTCCCCCTTTTTTATGGGCGTAGGGTTTGTCCGACCGCATACCCCGCTATACGCACCACAACGTTTCTTCGATATGTTTCCGCTTGAGTCGATTGAACTGCCAAACATTAAAACTGGTGACATTGACGATACCTTCTTTAAAGATAACTACCCCATGACGCAAATGGGCTTAGCCTACTTTAAAGCCTTGCAAGATTCGTATCCTGACGATGATTTGGGCTTAAAGAAAGTCATACAAGCCTATCTAGCCTGCATCGCCTTTATGGATGAACAGTTTGGCCTAGTGATGGATGCCCTTAACAGTTCCAAGTTTAATGACAATACCATTGTCGTATTTACCAGTGACCATGGTTGGCAGTTTGGCGAAAAAGACTATCTATACAAAAACTCACCGTGGGAGGAAAGCACCAAAATCCCAATGTTATGGCGAGTGCCTGGTAAAACTATAGCCGGTCATAAAGTGCAACAGCCCGTATCGCTGATAGACATATACCCAACGTTTATAGAGCTTGCCACCTTAACCGGAAGCAACGCACGAAATAAAAACGCAGGACCAATGGGTGGTCATTCATTGGTACCATTGATGCAGCCGAGCAGCACCGATCAATGGCAGGGGCCGCAAGGTGCGTTAACCATTATGGGCGTTGGTATTGATCAACCGATTGAAGGCTTAGCGGTTGGCACTAACCCAAAAGCCCTTTGGCATGTGGCGGTGATTAAAGACTTGCCGCAACATTATGTATGGAAAAACACCTATTCCTACCGCACTGAACGTTGGCGTTACATTCGTTATAAAGATGGGCAAGAAGAGCTGTATGATCATGAAAGCGACCCGTTCGAATGGCATAACTTAGCCGCTGACAAAAACCATCAGCAGCAAAAACAACAATTGCAGCAACAAATGATTGCACTTATCGAAAAACACCAGTCGTAAGCAATCCAATAGTCAAAAAGCCGGGTAAATACCGGCTTTTTGTGCCTTTAAACGCCAAAGGTTTAAAGTGCCTATTTAAAATCGAATGCTGTGTACACCTGAAGTAAGAACCTGTTCGGCTCCTGCAAGCCCTAGGCTTTGATTATCGACAAGCACAGTAACCCCGTCAGGAATATCCACCGATAACAACCCTACATTATTAAATTGCCATTGTATTATTAGCGGTCCTTGTGGGGTCATGATTGTGGCGTTGGCATCGCCTATTGAATGCGACTGCTTGCGGATACGAACGGTCTTCATTCCCGGCTCGATAACCTCAAAGCCCAATACATACTCGGCAAATAGCGCTGGGGCGAATGCGCTTTCGGTTTGCGCGTCAGAACGACTACGGCCATTATCGACAAATTTGCCACTGCGACCGGTACCATTTAACCACCACTCCTCCCAAAGTGTGCCATTGTGCTCAGCGTTTAGCATCTTATCAAAGCGCTGTTTAAATAAGGCCAATGAACTGTCTATTTCACCATAACTAGCAAGACCTTTATGTAAAAAATAACTCATCGCCGGTGTCACTACCACCATACCGTTAGCGTGGCTCATGTAGTCATGATCGCTACCATCTAACACCTGTGCAATAACACGTTGTGCTTGAGCTGGTGAGGCAATCCGCATAGCCAAGGCCATAGCATTACCATGCTCGCTTATCGCCGTCGATTGCTTGCCATCGATAACCGCATCAACAAATACGCCCCGTTCTTGCTGCCAAAAAGCCTTTGCAATATAGCTGCGCATGCTTTTCGCTTGATCCCGATATTTTTGAGCATTCGGCAGCTGCAATAATTCACGTAATCTGCTGTAATCTTCTACCGCTCCCAAGTAATGACCATTAAGGTTTAAGTTGGCACCGCGTCGATCATTTTTGGCATGATCGAGCCAGTAGGAAAACGGCGGGCTGTCAAGCAAGCCATGTTGATTGGTAAAAGAGCCTAGCAACACCATTAACCGTTCAGCATTTGCCATCAATGATAGAGTTGTCACCTTATCACCAGAGTACAGGTAATAGTTATATAGGCTGCGAATCCACAAACAATTAGAGTCGAGAATGACCATGGCGTCTTCGCTTTGTAACGGCCCATAGGCGGGCATTAAGCCATTCGCCCATTGTTCTTGTGCGGTTTGTAGTAAATATCGGCGCTGTAAGCTTTGATTGGCGAAAGTGTAATAATTACCCAGTGCGGCGTAAAACCCGGTTTGCGCGTATTGCCTGCGCTCACGGTAATTGTCGGTATAGGCGTCAGTTGTCGCTACTTTAAGGGTTTGTTTGCTGGCTTGCACATATTGATTTAACCACGCCGCCGAGTTTGATTGAATATCGCCTTGTTCAGTGAATGGGAATGCCAATTGATGCAATGCTAGATGCTGTATTTCCAGATCTTTTTGTGGTTTTACAATAACCCCTAAATAACGCGTCGGTTTAAAATATTGCGCCTGCCAGCGGTCAACTTTGCCAGACAAGGTCACTCGGTCGATTAAATTGGCATCCACCATATGATAACTAAATTGATCATCAATCATAAACGGTATGCCAATGATTTCAACAACGTCACCAGCACTACCACGCATAGTAAATTCTGGTAAGCTATTGATGACTTCGCCAAAATCATATACTAGCAAAACAGGCTTATCGCTTGATGACAATAGCACCGGCATCTGCTCATCAATATCTAGTTGCTTGCCTTGTAAACGCACTTTCGGCGCTTTTTTGGGGTTAGTTATTAGGCTGTGATTGTCTGTGGCAAAATAATCATCAATATATTGCGCCGCAACAAGCTTTGTCACCGGTCGTGTTTGTTCATGTAAGTATTCAATATCACGCGGCACGAGCTCAATCCATGGCGCGGTTTTGGCATGCGCTTGTTCATTGCCTTGTACTGCAGGCCAGCCGGTATTGCGTTTAAGCTCAACCGCATTGCTCCAATTACGGTCATCAAAATCAATTGCCTGCCAATTTGCCAATGCCAAGCGCATATCGACACGATCATTAACCTGCTGATGAAAACGGCTCATTTTGGGACTCGGTGTTAACCAAGCAGGATCAGCGGTGGTTTTGACACTATGGTCACTGAGCAGGTAGCCTTGTTCGGCCATATCCAGTTGCAGCAATAAACCAGCACGAGCGCTTAATTGATGGCTAGATAACAAATTATCGGCATGGACTTGCACCGCAATCACATTATCGCCATGGTTCAATAAACTGGCGACATCAAGCACGTCATAAGATTGATGATGCGGCGCACTGCGTGCCGGACCGCGATTGACGTAAACGCCATTAATATACAGTTTGTAACGGTTACTGGCGGTAATCATTAACCTTGCTTGGCTCGGCACAGTGCTCAATGTAAATGATTTACGAAATAGCGCTAGTGATGTGCTCTCTACGTCTTTGTGCCAAATCCACTTTGCTTGCCATGATGGCTTGGTATCACTGTCAATTGTCCATAAACCGACGACATCATTGGCTAATGGTGATCGATTTTCCAGTGCCGAAACAGGTGACAACAAACCACACAAGCCAATAAACATCAGCATTTTCACGTACACAAACTTCACTTACCACTCCTATCAACACACATATATCGTATTTATCTTATTTATTCTTGCATATCTAAATGCGCTTGTATACATTGTATACAAGTAATCGATTAGCTATAAAAAGACACAAATTACAATGACTAATACCCATGCCACATTAAGCCAGCAAGCCTATAACCGTATGTTATCGATGTTTACCTCCGGTGATTTACCTGGTGGCACCGCCTTATCTGAAAATAATTTAGCAAAGCTTTTGGGCATGAGCAGAACCCCAGTTAGGGAAGCCATTCGCCAAATGCAACAAGATGGCATCATTGAATTTACGCCGCGTTTTGGCGCCACCTTAAAAAAGCCGTCGGCTGATGAATTGGCCAATATGTATGGTGTTCGTAGTGCACTGGAAAGCTTTGCCGCAGAAAGTGCAGCGCAGTCGATCACGCCGCGAGCGTTGCAGCAATTACGTCACTTATTACTGATTATGCAAGACATCACCGATGAATTTGCTAAGCAAAGTGATGCGTTTATAGAAGGTGATGAGCTCGACGCATTTTTAACCGCCGATTATGAGTTTCATCAATTGATTGTTAAAGCGACAAACAATAGTTACTTGCAAAAAGTTCTCGATGACACCCATATTTTGGTCAAGGTCTTTACCGCCACCTGTTATCAATACGATTTACCACGATTAGAACAAGCCAATGCGTTTCACTGGCGTTTGTATGATGCATTACGTGTGAAGGATGGCGAAGCCGCGAAACAAGCCACCATTGAAGCGATGAACGTTGCCAAATTCAATGCACTACAAATCAGTAACAGACAAACAAAATAGTAATAACGAGAATTTGGAGTGAATATGTATACACATCTGGTTTTATGGAAATTAAAGGACGCCGCAGATGGCATGAATAAGCAAGATCTAGCCAGCGTGGTAAAGCAAAAACTGGACAGCTTACCGGCACAGATCAGTGAAATTGTGCAATACGATGTAGGTATCAACATTGGTAATTATGGTACGCAGTTTTTTGATCTTGGCCTGATCTCTACCTTTGCTAACGAAGATGATTTTAAGCGTTATTGCGTCAATCCAAAGCATGATGACGTAGTTGCCTACATTCAATCGGTCACCGTTGACGAGCAAATCGTCGACTTTTAAAACGCTTATTAAAACACCAAGTATAAAAACTAAAAATATAATAATAACAACAGGATAAACCTTATGATTGAAATAATGTTGCCACTGCTACTGGTCTTATTGGCCAGTGTCTTTCAAGGTACTTTTGGCCTTGGTATGAAGTACACCAAGCCATTAGCTTGGGAAGCATGGTGGTTAATTCATGTCACCATCGCGATGATTGTATTCCCAGGTATTTGGGCTGTTATGGTGGTCCCAGACTTAGTTACGGTTATTACAAATTCACCAGCCCAAGCAATTCAAGAAGGCGCGCTTTATGGCTTTTTATGGGGCATAGGTGGCATCATGTTTGGTGTCTGTGTGACCTACATTGGTGTTGCCCTAACCATGGGTATTGTTATGGGATTGGCTGCATTGATGGGCTCGTTAATTCCATTAGTGCAAATCGATAACTTTTCTGCCAACCCTGCGATCCCATTCATTATCGCCGGTATGGTGATCATGCTTGTTGCCGTTGCCATTGTTGCAAAAGCAGGCATTAATCGCGATAAAGTATTAGCCGAATCAGGGCAAGAAATTGCCGGTATTGCGACGGGCTCTGCATTCAAAAAAGGCCTATCTATCGCCATCGCCTGCGGTATTTTATCGTCATTACTAAACGTTGGCTTCTCAGCAACCGAAGCCATAGGTAGCAGCGCCGAAGAAGCAGGTGCCTTAACCCGTAATACTGCATTAGCGCGCTGGGTTGTTGTGCTACTCGGTGCGTACGCGATGAACGCCGGTTACGCGTTATTCTTATTGTTTAAAAACAATTCTTGGTCATCATTTTCAACACAAAATGCCGCTAAAGCCTACAAATGGGCGATTATTGCCGGATTACTTTGGTTTGCTGCCTTAGGTGTTTATGGTCAAGGTGCTGCTTTAATGGGTGATATTGGCCCAGTCATTGGCTGGCCTATGCTGCTCGGTTTAGCGTTAATCATTTCAACCGTGATTGGTATTTATACCGGTGAATGGCAAGGTGCTCCTGGCCCATTTAAAACCATGGTCACCGGTATCGTGGTGTTAATCAGCGCGATTTGTTTGCTGGGTTATTCTAACTCAATCGAGCAGCAACCTGTGAACACGGTCGATATATATCAACCTGAAATCAACGCTGATCTATACAACGAGTAAGCCGTTATGAAGATTGCCGCAATACGCAGCTATCATCTGCGCTGTTCATTGCAAAAGCCGTTTGGCTTTTCGCAATGGACCTATGATCAACGCAATGTTTTGGTCATTGAAGTGATCACTGACACCGGTTTGTCCGGTTGGGGCGAATGTTATGGTCCAGCCGATGTCACCCAAGCCGCGGTGGAACACTTTTATGCGCCCAGAATCATCGGCATGCATGCACTGTCAAGCGAGGTAATTTGGCAGCATATGTGGCGCAGCAGTTTAGATTTTGCTCGCGGCGGCATCATGATGGGCGCTATGTCTGGTCTTGATATGGCACTTTGGGATCTCAAAGGCAAAGCACTGAATTTAAGTGTAAGTGAGCTTATGGGAGGTCGCCAGCGACAGCAAATTGACTGCTATGCCACCGGTATGTATTTTCAAGATATGAACGAGCAGCAGTTATTGTCAACATTGGTTGCAGAAGCTCAAGCATATGCCTGTGAAGGTTTCAAAGCGATGAAGATTAAAATCGGCAAAAACCTAAACTTCGATAAGCAACTCATAAAAGCGATGCGAGAAGCGCTGCCGAATACCACGCTGATGGCCGACTCTAATCACGCCTATGACTTGCCAGAAGCGATCAGTATTGGCCGCGTGCTAGATGAGTGTCAGTATCATTGGTTTGAAGAACCGCTTTCACCTGAGCACTTACGCCAGTTTCATAGCTTGCACAACAAATTGGATTTGGCCATTGCCACTGGCGAATGTGAACAAACCCGATTTGGCTTTGACAAATTATTGACCAGCGGCGGAGTCAATATTATTCAACCGGATCTGGCCTACTGTGGTGGCCCAAGTGAAGCGTTAAAAATACGCGCCATCGCGTCGGCGAACGGCGTTAATTGTATTCCTCATGTCTGGGGCACGCAGTTGAATCTAGCCGCGGCGGTGCATTTTCTTGCCACCGCTTATGTTGAACCGGGCCGAGCCGAGTCACAATCTTTGCTGCTTGAGTACGATCGTACCGAAAACCCATTAAGAGACGAGCTTTACAGCACCAGCATCGACATTAAACACGGTGTGGCGACTGTGCCTGACGCTGCCGGTCTTGGCGTGCAAATTGATCCTCACACATTAGAACAATTTACTATCAAACGGTCTGAAACATTATGAATAAACACCAATTTCCAATGTTGATAAACGGCGAGTTGATCAACACTGAAGACAGTATTGCTGTCATTAATCCAGCGACAGAAGACATCATTGGCCATGCACCGCAATTACAAGCATTGCACATTGAACAGGCGTTAGATGGAGCCGAACAAGCATTTACCCTGTGGTCAGCAATGACCTTAAACCAACGCAGTGCATTGATTTTGCGTTACGCTGAGCTATTAGAAAACCAACGTAGTGAAATCATTGATTTGTTGATCGCAGAAACCGGCAAACCTGCTGATAATGCCGAGTACGATTTTGAGACGCTAATCACTTGTTTACGCTTTTTTATTGAAGAAGCAAAGCGCATCGATCAACCGGTTATCGTTGACGGTAATGGTCGATTTCTTAACTACGTAATGCGCCAACCACTTGGTGTGGTTGTCGGCTATTTGGCGTGGAATTTCCCTTTGCTAAACCTTGGTTACAAACTTGGCCCTGTATTGGCATCGGGTTGTACGGCGATCATCAAACCCGCGCATTTAACACCACTAGCAACATTAAAATGTGCTGAAATTGCCATGCTAGCAGGTATTCCAAAAGGGGTGATCAATGTCATAACCGGCGATGATTACGCATTAACGGACACCTTACTTGAATCGGATAAAGTCAGCTTGTTTACCATGATTGGCTCAACCAAAGCGGGGGTTGATACCATGCGAACCTCCTGCACCAACATCAAACACTTTTCTGTTGAGCTCGGCGGAAACTCCCCTGTTGTGATTTACCCTGATGCAGATTTAGACAAAGCCGCAGAAGATGTGGTTAATCTCAAGTTTGCCAATACTGGCCAGGTTTGCGTCTCGCCAAATCGCTGTTTTGTGCATGAAAGTGTGTATCCGCAGTTTATTACCAAAGCCAAAGCCCATGTTCAAGGTATTGAGTTTGGCAGTGGCCGCACCGAAGGTCGGTTAATGGGGCCATTGTTAACCGCCGAAGCAAGAGAGCGAGTGATAACATCAATAAATGCTGCCGTCGATATGGGCGCAGAATTAGTGAGTGGCGGTCAGATCCCACAACAGCCGAACAAAGGCTATTACTTGCAACCCACTATATTGGCCAATGTGAGCACAAATATGCCGCTCGCCGGTGAGGAAATTTTTGGTCCGGTGTTGCCAATCATCAAATACAGCGATGACGACGATATTATTGCCATGGCCAACGACAGTGATTATGGCTTAGCGGCTTATGTCTATACCCAAGACATTCAGAAAGGTTTACAGGCTGCCAGCCAAATACAAGCCGGTAGCGTGTGTATTAATGAGGTGCATTATGATGTGTCACTGCCCCATGGTGGCTTAAAGCAAAGTGGTGTCGGCAAAGACTGCTCGCAATACAGCTTGCAAGAATACCTAACCTTAAAACGTGTTTCGGTTCTGGTGAACCCTTAACAACCAACACTAATTTGGGAGCTCACTCCGTGACCACAATCAAACAACATATTCAGCACCTTGGCAAAGTGTTCATTAGCATCATCATGCTATGCCTATGTGGCCAAGCCGCAGCACAAGTACAACACCAAAACACCATGTCATTAGACGGTGTGTGGCAAATTTACTTTGATAAAGACAATCAAGGTAAAGCGAAAAAGCTTTATCAAAGTGCCAACTTTCTCGCACTCGATGATGTGCGTGATATCAACGTCCCCAGTGTTTGGGAGCGTATCGAAAAAGACTACGAAGGCGCGGCGATTTATCATAAACGATTTGATGCACCAAAAGCGTGGCAAGAACAAATCATTCACTTGGCATTTGATGCCGTTAATTATCGCGCCGAAGTGTACCTAAACGACCACGTCGTTGGTGTGCATGAAGGTGGCTTCACGCCATTTAGTTTCCGCATTGATTCACTGTTGCATTTTGACCAAGAAAACGTCATTACCGTGCGTGTACTTGGGCCAATATTACTCGATACCGATAAAGTGATTGATGGCATGGGCGCAATGGAAACGCCACAATGGCGCGGTGGTATTACCGGCGGTATTTGGCAGTCAGTGCGTTTAGTGGCCAGTGATGGTTCGTATATTAGCGATGTATTTGTACAACCTGATCTTGGTAAAGAATCGGCAAACATTACCGTTAGCACCACCAACTTTGATGTTTATGATAGCGACGACAGTATTCGATTTGAGATCCGCGATAAGCAAACCGACAGCCTAGTTGCTAGTAAGCAAATCAGCGCCAAACTACAACCAGGTAAGAGCGAATGGCAAACCAATATCGACATTGCTAATGCCAAAGCGTGGTCACCTGATGCGCCAAATCTATACCAGCTGACGACACAGATTATCCGCGACGACAAGATCAGTGACAGCGTTACTGAAAACTTTGGTTTACGTCAATTTACCGTCAAGGACAAACGCTTTTATCTCAATGATGAAGAAGTGTATGTCAAAGCGGTATTTCTTGAAGGCGTATACCCAGTTGGTGTCGCCACTCCGGTAGATATGGATATGGCACGCAAAGAAATCCGTTTAGCTAAAGAAGCCGGCTTTAACATGATCCGCCCATGGCGTCGGCCGCCACCGCCGCAATGGCTCGACTTAGCCGATGAGATGGGGGTGATGGTAATTGGTTCGCCAGTACTTGAGTGTATGGATTTACCGGTTAATACACCGGATTTACCAAACCGAGTCATTAATGAAATAGCAAAAACCATAAAACGTGATCGCAACCGAGCCAGTATCGTTATGTGGGAATTGTTTAACGAGATCCGTCGCCCAGTGTTAAAACAAATGATGCAAGAAACATCAATGATGGCACGCGATCTTGACCCAAGTCGATTGATTCTTGATGAATCTGGCGGTTGGGCATTTGGCGCCAAAGTGTTTTTACCAAACGAGCGCAATTTTATTAGCTTTAACGATGTACATACCTACCCAGGTCCTAATATGACCAATACTTGGTACGACAAATTTGCGGGCTTAAGTTACAACAAAAAAGAACGTAAGCAAATGGGTATCAATGTGAATCCGATTGGCGATCACGTTAAACCGGGGGCAACCACTTTTGTCTCTGAGCTAGGTTATGGCAGCTACGTTGATTTTGATAAAGTGAATCAACGCTTTGAGGACGTGGGCAACCCTATCGTGCCACCGACACGCTATCATCAACAACTGGGCAGCCAGTTGACAGAGGTATTGCAAAACAAGCTGTCGCATATTTACAGCAGCCCGCAAGACTTTTACATGGAGCAGCAGCTGATTCATGGTAAAGCCAATGCCCGCATGATCGAAGCAACTCGTATTAACCCACGTGTCACTGGTTATTGTGTGCATGCGCTAACCGGTGGTGATTGGATTATGGGCGCAGGCTTGCTCGATTTATGGCGCGATCCAAAGCCGCAAGTGTATAAGTTAACGCAAGCCGCGAATCAAAAGCAGATTGTCTCGATACGTACCTTTCCTAGAAACGTCTACCAAGGCAACGACATGCGCTTTACCATCAAGGGCGTCAATGAATTGGCAACTCAACAAGCCAAACTTGCAGTGGAAATTCGCGATCAACAAAATCAAGTTGTCTATCAACACAGCGAAAACGTCACCTACCGCAAAGACGTCAGTGACTTATTTGAGTACCAGCTAAACAGCAAAGAATTAACTGGGCGCTACACCATAGTCGCCAAAATGCTGACCAAAGACGGCAAGCTTATCACCGAAAATCAGTTTGATTTTGATGTGTTTACGCCGCAAAACTACCCGGTAAGCGGCGACTATGCCTTCATTGATCATACCGGCAACCTTAAAGCGTTTTTTAATGACAATAACATTAATGCGACGCCATTTAATGCCGACACTTCGATTGATACACCGGTTGTCGTCGCAATGCACATTACTGGCAAAGACAGCCAAATAAAGGTTAATCCACAACTTAATGCGTTTGCTAATCAAGGCGGCACGGTGTTGTATTTGCAGTTTCCATACAATAAACCGAAATGGAACGCTGGTGTGTTAAGCAAAGGCAAAAGCTTGAACTTACCGGTTGAGATTGCAATGAAAGCCTCAACGGGCCTGTGGGGTGGTATGTCACACATTGTTGAAGATCACCCAATGTTCGAAGGCCTGCCAGTTAAACAAGCCATGCATGGCGTCTACGAGCATGTCCGAGCGAAGATGTCTATGGTCGACTTAGAACAAAAAGCCTTAGTGACGGTTGTCGCCAATGATAACTTCCCCGACATGACCTTGATGAATCGCCATTACAAAGGCACAGGCGATGTTTGGCTAGGTTCAGATGTATCTGAAATCACCTTAGGCCAAGGAAAAATTATCTTGTCAACACTGCAAACCGTACCCAACCTAGGTAAAGACCCGGTGGCCGATATTATTGTCAGAAACATGCTGGCTTATATCGGTAAGTAACAAGATAAGACAACGTCTTTTGTCGCAAACCAAAACACTGCCATAACTCTAAACAAAAGGTCATGGCAGTGTTTTTTTTGGCTGAATATACAGAGAGGTTAGTTATTGATGAGCTCCAATTACATAACATCTGGAGACTCAAAAGCGGATAATGAGAAGTTCACCGGATTATAAAACTCTAGCTTACTGAAGTTCTATTTTAGTCATTATAACGTCGCCATAAGCGGCAAGTTAATGGTTGGCAAAAATTATGGAGCAATGTGGATACGAGTTAACTATTACGAATCCGAATTACACGCCTTGTTGTGTTTTGATATATATTTCAACAAACTACCAAACAGTAGCGGGCAAAGCAATAAGAGTACGGGTTGTGCAAAAAGCTTATAGTACGACCAAAAAACCTCATTAAAACTGTAATGGATTACGATACTCAAAACCGCGAAAGCAAGGAAAAAAACGATAGTTATTAAGTTAAGGGAACGCCAATAATGTTTAGTGTATTGCAATTTCTTACCCCAAAAAACATAAGCTAGGCCATTCCTCTCAAATAATGAAGCCACTGAAAATATCAATGATGTTAAACACCAGAAAATTGCAGGGTGATAATTGGGGTTAACTATCAGCTCCAAAACACTCAGATGTCGGTACAAAAACGAAGTCAAACCTATTACAAGGACTACCCCTAGTAGTGACCGCCAGTATATAGACCACATTGATTATTTCTCCGTTACTCGGCTGTACAACTCTAAAAACATAACGCCAAGCTAACGAGCTGATAATGTGTGGCTAAAATGTGTAGCGACGCGAATCCGAGCCAAACTTTAGCAGCCCCGTTTCTTAATGCGCTGGTTAGGTGATTTTAGCAATTTTATCTAGTGTTTTTTGAGCAGCTGCTATTACTTGCTTCCATTGAGTATTATTTAATAGCTCTTCAATAGGCTGCTCTTCACTGCCTAAATTCTCGTCAAAAACTTTAGTAAACTCGCAAAGGAAACACTTTTCAGTGGTATTAAAGCTTTCAGAAATTAAACCTGTTCCTTGTGGTAAAGAGTCCATAACTAAATCATCAAACCACCAACAAATAAACTCATTTTTATAATCGATGTATTCAACTTTCGATGCAAATTTTCTCTGTCTTTCAGGAGACGATAAAAAGCTCAAAATATCTAAACACGAATTTCTGAATTCTAGAGCCGTACTGTCCATAGTTACTTAATTGTGTAATGAAGTGGATAAATGCACGACATACGGAATTATTCCACTTTTCCATTTCGTCCCAATCTATGAAACAGTTTGAGCGCGTATGCTAACAAATAGCCAGTCTCCTTACCCATTTGTTATTAACTTGATTGGTTGATATGCGCGTTATTGCTTAGCACGCATATCCATAATAGGTACAGTACCGTCGCTCATCATGGTTACTGGCAGTTTGCCGTCCCACTGTTGTGCTTGGGTTAACTCGATGATCAATGGGTTGTCTTTAAGTGCTTTAGATTTGGCTTCAATCGCTTGGGCTTCTGCTTCACCTTTTAAGATAATGGCTTGGGCTTCGGCTTCGGCAACTTTAATAATACCTTGAGCTTTTGCGTCGGCGGTATTTACTTCACGCAGCGCTTCTAGACGTTGACGCTCAAGTTTGTGCTCTTCGGCAGCAGCTAAGTTCTTTTCAGTTTGCTTTACTTCAATCGAGTTAATGTATTTTTGTGGCAATACAATGTTCTCGATTTGAATGTTATCAACAACTACTGGAAAGCCTTCCATTTCAGCCGCTAAGCGGTGTTCAATGCCTTGAATCGCTGATGCCCTGTCTTGAATCAATTGCTCAGCTTCAAACTGTGGAATGGTGTCTTTGGTGGCGCTACGAAAACGCGGGTCTAGAATACGTTGTTCAAACTGGGTTAAGCCGCCATAACGTTTGAACAAATCTAGCGCGGCTTCTTTGTTAACCGTCCAGTTAACCGACACTTCAACGGTGACCGGCATTTGCTCTTTGGTGCTCGACGCCATTTTTTCGGCATTTTTGCGCGTGCGAACTTCAATGTGTTCTACGGTTTCAATGAAAGGAATTTTAAAGTGCAAACCAGGATTTTCTTGATGCTTGGCTTCACCAAAACGTTTAACAACACCGACATGGCCTTCCAAGACAATAAAGTACGAGCTAAATACCAAGATTGCCGCAATAACCAATGGTAGCCATTTGAATACTTTACCTAAGGTAAATTGTGGTTTGCCGATCATACAAAATCCTTTTTCTTTATTATTTTTAGAGCGGTTATTTAACGACTTTATTAACGATTATTCAACAACTATTTCCCGTTTTCAGAGAAAAACACTTGCTGTTTATGACATACCAAGGCGCTTGATAAAATGCATCAACAAACCGAACCACAATAAAAAGAACACGCTACCGCCTGAGCCGCCTGAATCTTTTTGCGCTGGAACTTGAGACTGGCTTTGCTGTTGGTAGGTTACGCTGAACTGCACCTCGGCATTGTAATTACCCGCCACATCGTAGACGCTATCTGCGGGTAGCGTAACGCTTACCTCACCATAATCACTAGCAACCAAATCAAAGCGCCAAAGCAAGTCTGACTCTTGAAAAAGATTATTGATGCTAGCGTTAACTGACTGCAAATCACTGCCATCAAAGCCGGCAATGGCTTCATCAAATTCAATGGCCATGGCAATATCGGCATCGTATAGGGTGTGCTCAACTGGCCCAGAAAAGCTAGCAACAGGTGCCTTAGTGTCGCTATCGTCAGCTATTTGCTGATAAATGATAGAGAATTCAGCACCTTGATTACCGATATCTTGGTTATCCGTTACCGAGTCAGCTAATAGACTAATGCTAACCAAGCCATATTGCAGCGGTGATATTTCAAGCTGCCAGGTCATCTCATCAAGCTTGCTTAACTGAGTTAATGTGGCATTGCTGCCAACGAAATCTGTTAGCTCAAGGCCAGTGACCTTAGTATCAAAGGTAACGGTCAACAAAATTCGCGTTTGAAATGTTTGCTCCGCTAAAATTGATGATATAACCGCGCTTGGGTGGGTGGTTTTAAACGGTGAAATGGCACCAATGTGTTGGTTACCATCAAGCACATTACCGAGGATATCGGTTTCGACATTAAAGCCATCAACCAAGCCAATAGGGTCGTCCGCAATAGCCTCTATGTCAACGCCTTTGTTGGCAATAAGCTCGCTGTTCGTTGGCACGTAATCAAGGGCACTATTGCCGCCTTTGTTGCTAAAGCTTGGCTCACCAATAATAGCGTCGCTGCTTTGTGCTAACAAGGTATCAGGCCAGTTGTCCGTCGACAAAAACAGATTATTAGTAACCTTAATATCTTGGGTTGGGTTTTCACCATCGACTAAGTTATAGATGTTCTGGTCTATGTGCCGGCTGGCCCCTTCAATATAAAAAATATTATTGGCAACCACTAAGCCATCGGTTTCATTATGCACCGCAAATTGAGCTAATATCTCAGGTTTGGTATAGATGGTGTTGTTGTAGAGGTAGTTATTTTTCGGCGCAACTTGCGGATTGTTTTTACCAACATAACCGCTTAGCCATAAGATCTTACCGTCATGACTGGCACCATCAACACCTTTTTTACGGTAACCGTCATTGATACTGACGTTATAGCGGTAACTGTTATTCTCATTATTGCCTAAGATCTCAATAAACCCACCGGCATTATTTTTACTCAGGTTGTGTTGTACAATCACGTTACTGCAATTGAAATCGATATGAAAACCCGCCGAATCGGCAGGCCCTTGTGCGTCGGTAAACTCATTGAATTCAATCAATAGGTTTTTAGAGCCCCAAGGCCACATGCCGCTGCCGCGATTCCATTTTCGACTGTCGCTACCACTACCTGTGCGATGCACCTTATTGTGACCAACATAACCACTGTTGGTGCCGCCAAATTGAATGCCTGGGCCACCAATGTCATGTATGTAGTTGTCGGTCAAAGACACCTGATACACATTACCCCAGCGGCGTTGCTCGATGTCGCGATTAGAGTTTGAGGTGATCTTAAAAGCGGTATGCGCTACATCTGCAATTTCAGAATTACTCAAACTGATATTGGTAAGTTTGGTGGTGCCATTATTGTTGTTAAACAATCGCACGCCCCAACCATAGTTTTGCGTACCATTCGGGGTATTATTGTCATTACCGCGATCAAAGCCAAACTCTTCATGATATATGTCGTGAATAAACAGGTTGTCCATCGAAATGTAGCCGTATGGGTTGACGGCATTGTGGTGGTTAACATCAATTAACACCCCTAAGCGCATCCACTGACCCAGTCGATTTTTATGTTGCGCACCGGCATTGGCGATAATTTCAATATTACTGATATTAATATGACGTACGTTTAGCATGCTAATACCAGCTAAATACCCTGCCGCATCAATTTTTGCACGGTCGGTTTGCTCACCACCGTAACTGCTCACTACAATAGGTTGCTCTGCGGTGCCATCCTCCCAGCGCAACTCTAAGCTGCCCATGTGAGTTTCATTGGCGGCCAGATATATTGCGTCACCCGCTTCAAGCGTAATGCTGTTCACTCTTGTCAGCGATTGCAACGGGGTTTGCTCACTCAGGCCATCATTGTTATCACTGCCATCTGGGTGAACGTAGTAGTCAGTGGCTAAGGCTGATGCTGCCAACACGCTTGTCAATAACGCTAACGAGCAAAGGAGTCGAGATATGTGCATATTAATGCCTTTTTATTAGTAATATAAATCATATTATTTTTAATGCAGTCAAATAACAAGCACAGACATAAAAAAAGCCACTTAAAAAGTGGCTTTAATGGCAAGACTGCGCGGTTATTTTTTCTTTTTCTTGTTCTTGTGGGCTTTAAACTCTTCAAAAGAAATTAGACCATCTTTATCAGTATCAATTTTCTTAAAGCCATTTTTATTAAACTTTTTGCGCTTTTCTTCTGACAGGTCTTTTTTATCCATCCACCCTTTGGTGAAGGCTGTATACTCTG
The DNA here is from genome assembly GCF_004752005.1 of Thalassotalea sp. HSM 43. Classification (NCBI taxonomy): domain Bacteria; kingdom Pseudomonadati; phylum Pseudomonadota; class Gammaproteobacteria; order Alteromonadales; family Colwelliaceae; genus Thalassotalea; species Thalassotalea sp. HSM 43. The sequence continues at coordinate 1,730,775 of NZ_CP038493.1, forward strand.
CCATGTTTAGACCACCATTTTTATCGCCATCAAGCTTGTTGAAATACGTCTGATTCGCGAAACTCAGTGTGCTCACAGAGCACAAAGCAATTAATGCCATCAATTTTATTTTCATCAAAGGTCTCCTATTATTATTGATAGCCGTTTGCGACTATATCTTTGATTCGTTTGTCCATTGCCAATATTTTATCTTGATGCTGTGCAGCGATATTATTCTGCTCTGACAGGTCTTTGCTGAGATCAAATAACTGCGCCTCCGCCATAAAACCACCCTCAATGTCTTTGCGCACTAAGAACTCGGTATTGGAGGTATCTGTGGTCGGCACGATGTATTTCCATTGTTCGCTACGAAAGCCAAATGAGCCAACCGACTCTTCAATAAGCTCGGTTCGACCTGACTCGGCTTCGCCCAACAGCACATCTAAGGTGTTGAGGCTGTCCATCGCTTCGCCTTCACTAAGCTCAACATCAACCAGTGCAGCCAATGAGGCGTACATATCAATCTGTGATACTAATGCGTCACTGACACTAGCAGCTACTTTGCCCGGCCAGTAAACGATTGTTGGTACCCGAGTACCGGCTTCATAGGCGCTGTATTTTCCGCCTCTAAACGGGCCAGAGGGTTTATGTTCACCCAATAATTCCACCGCTTGATCTTGATAACCATCGTTAAGAACGGGGCCATTATCTGAGGTAAAAATCACCAGTGTGTTATCGGCGATACCTAGTTTTTCTAGCTCGTCGACAACACGACCGGTCATCCAGTCCATTTGTACAATGGCATCACCACGAGGCCCCATGTCACTGACTCCTTGAAACCTTGGGTGTGGCAAGCGCGGTACATGAATGTCATGGTATGAATGAAATAAGAAAAACGGTTTATCTTTATTGGCACGGATAAATTCAATCGACTTGCCGGTAAACACGTCAGGGAATTCTTCATCGACCCACAGCGCAGACTCACCACCCCCCATGGTACCAATGCGGCTAACACCATTAATGATGGTTTCGCTGTGTTGCGTATCCGCTACCACCCTCGCCAATTCAGGGCGCTCTAATCTGGTTGGTCTGTTGCCAACTTTTTGTGAATAACTGACTTCAATTGGATCACTAACATCAAGGTTAACAACTTTATGGTTTTCTAAATAAACGGTTGGTACGCGATCCCCTGTTGCGGGTAATAAGTAGCTGTAATCAAAACCAATTTCTAATGGACCCGGTTTAACATCTTGGTTCCAGTCAACATCACCATCGCCTAAACCAAGGTGCCATTTGCCAACGACCCCTGTGGCATAACCAGCTTTTTTCAGCATAGAGGCTAGGGTCGGTTTACCCGGACGAATAATCGCTGGCGCATCACCAGGTAAAATTTCGGCTTGGCTTCTAAAACCATGCTCACCGGTAAGCAATGAATAACGCGACGGTGTACATGTTGCTGCAGAACTATGGGCGTCAGTAAAACGCACTCCATTAGCAGCCAATTCATCTAACGCAGGGGTTTGCACACCTATCGCACCATAACTGCCAATATCGCCATAACCCAAATCATCAATGTAAAAAATCACGATGTTTGGTGTACTCGATTGGTTGGCAACCTTGGCGGTTTGTTGCGGTGCTTGTACCGCAGACTCACCACAGCCGGCAAGCATGCTCGCGACAATGATGGCCAAACTTGTTAGGGTTTTATTCATGGTTTATGCCCTTATTCAGATTCTTATTGCTTTGGTTTTGCTTATGTTCGGTCTGCGACTTGTCCGACTGTGCATTTTGGCTCTTAAAGTCCCATGAGCCTAAGCGTGGAAAAGCAGGCTCTTGCAGCTGCTCATTCCATTGTTGATATGCGTCTTGCAGTACATCAAAGTCGTCGCTGTTGTTGCCTTGAATATTGTCGCTTTCGCCGATATCCGTGCTCAAATCAAACAACATTTTTTGCTGCTTGTGTTTAATCATTTTGGCGTTGGCGGTACGTGAAGCTTCCATACCACGGGTATAACCTCGCCAAAACAAAACGTCGTGAGGCGCGTTGTTGTTTTCACCGCGCAAGTATGGGATCAAATTAACACCGTCTAATGGTTTATTGGCGCTCATGTCGATGTTCGATTCAGCAACAATGGTGGCTAAAATATCAAGTGAACTGACCGGCTGGTTATAATCAATACCGGCAGGAATTTTCGCTGGCCAGCGCACCGCAAACGGCACCCGTACACCACCTTCAAACATATCGCCTTTACCACCGCGTAGCTCACCATTATTGGAGGCATTCTTAGTTAATGGACCGCCGTTATCAGACAGAAAAAATACCATGGTGTTTTCGTCAATACCCGTTTCTTGCAAGGTATCCAATACACGACCAACACCGTCATCAACGGCGCTTATCATCGCCGCATAGGTACGACGTCGTTCGTCTTTGATATGGGCATAACGCTTTAAGTATTTCTCGGTTGCTTGCAATGGCGCATGTGGCGCATTGTATGAAAGGTATAAGAAAAACGGTTGGTCTTTTTTGCGTTGAATAAAATCGACCGCATCATTTGATAATTCATCGGTTAAATAGTCGGTGATTTCAACGCGCTCTTTATTGCGCAATAGTTTGGTTGAATACCACTGCCACTTTTTAGTGACCTCAGATAAGTCTTCAATATTTAATTCTTCAGGAAAATAACGATGACCGCCAGATAAGAAACCAAAGAAGTGTTCAAACCCTCTATTATTCGGCTGCAAATCAGGGTGCGTCCCCATATGCCACTTACCGATAATGGCACTGGCATAACCGGCAGGTTGTAACACTTCCGCTATGTTTTTCTCGGACAAAGGGATGCCGGCATTATTCACCGTTGGATCTATGGTCGGGTTGCCAACAAAGCCAAATCGGTCTTGATATCTGCCCGTTAACAAGCCGGCTCGACTTGGCCCACAAACCGGGTAAGTAACGTAGCCATTCGTTATACGAGCACCTTGTTTGGCAATTTTATCGATATTGGGTGTGAAGATTTCTGTCGAGCCATTAAAACCAACATCGGCATAACCCTGATCATCGGTTAATATCACGATTAAATTAGGTGGTTGTTGGGCATTAATTGGATAAGCTGCGACGAGAACCAGAGCAGTAATAATCGAGTTAATGATGACACGGATTTTAAACATAATTATTATTCTTATTTGTATGGACTAAAGCTGGCAAATGCAGCAAAACAGCGGCTATCAATCAGCGGCTTTGATCTGTTTAATAATCTGTTGATACCCAGCTAAATTGACCTCTTCAACTTCATGTTTAATAACGTCAACATCATGGTGTTTAAGGGCTAACTCGAAACGAAAGACTAAATCGGTCGCGCCGATCAAATGTACGCAGGCAATGTTTTCCATATTCCATGCCGATGAGGTCACCGCGCCACGAACATCAGCACCAACCAAAATACCAGAGAGGTAAGAACACGAGTCTTCGGGGTTAAGCTGTCCAAATAGTTGCCTAGTTCGCACACTAAACACACCATGACTAAAGAAACCTGTTTGACGGGACGCCAACTCTATACCTTGCATAAAACTTGGTTCACTTAAGGTATTATTGACGGTTTGAATTAAGACACTGTTCGAGCTGAGTAATTCATAAAGCTCACCGGTCATAGAGGTTTTAAATACTTCAATCTGACCATTGTTTACTAACACCCATTTGGTGTGTGTGCCAGGTAAACACAACAAGTGCTGTCCTTGTTGGCGCTCAGGTTTTTGCGCTAACCAGCCCATCACTTGCAACTCTTCACCGCGCATCACGTCAGGGGTATCATTGTCGAGCATGCAAGACATGCCCGGGACAATATAAACCGGCATGTCGTTAACGCTAAACTGATATAAATGATCCGCCAACTGATTGGTTTTTGCAGGGCAACGCACATACGGCGCTTCATGCCAGCCTATATTGGCACCAATTTGTCCCGACAGTAAAATAGGCATTTCGCCATATTGCAAAATCCAGTTTGCACTAACACTTTCCAGCTCTTGCTGAAACTGGCCATTAACTTTGGTGACACCTAAACCAAAACCCACATCGATAGGCACTAGCTTGTCATCTGTGTCGATCTGACACAAATGTGCACGGAGTTTACTGCTCCCCCAGTCTGCAACAATGACAAAGCCCGAATCCATCTAACTTCCTAATTTATTGAAAATATTTGCTTGTTATATTGTAATAATAGCCAGCTTATACTGAGTTAGCTTATGATCACTGAATAACAGATTAACCCAAATAAATTAACCTTTATTGTAATATATATAATATTTTAATAGGATTTGGAAGTTATTTTTTGTAAAGAGCACTGTGTGCAGGATTTTTTTAAATGATATATCGCTGTAATTTTTGTAAATTATTCACCGCTATTGTAATGACACTGGCCATCAGCCTAACCGCCACGGTGAATGCAAAAAGCCTGCAACGCAAGGTACTGTTCAATTTTAGTGAGCAACCGAGTGACCGTTCATTTGCACAACTTGGCATTAAACACAGCAATGCCAGGTTAGTATGGCAAAACCAAGGATTAACGCTACACATTCGCCAAGGTGATACCGGGCAAATCAGTTTTAATGGTCAGTGGGATACCCATCAATTTGCTTATTTAGTGCTGGAGTTAAGTAACAACAGCGAACAACGTATTCGTTTTGACAGTGAAGTCGACGGTCAACTGAATCGTTATAAAGGCAAGCCCATTAAAGCTATCGGTTGGTTGGAGCCGCTAGAAACTCGTAAGTTTAATAACCTGTTACTGCCGCATTACATGACCCGTTCAACTGTCTATAAAGAGATGAACGAAGACTTCCCGAATACGCGTGGCATGCCAGATTCTGTCTCTTTTACCAGAAGTTTTGATTTGACCAAAACCAATCGCGTTGCTATTACAGTCACCGCGCAACAAACTGATGCCAATATCACCATTAAAAAAATCTATTTGCTACGCCCATCAGTCTCGCCATTATATCAAACGGACAAAGCTGCATTCTTCCCGTTTATCGACAACTATGGGCAATACAAGCATGCGGATTGGCTGGGAAAAACCAAATCAGATCAACAATTAAAACAGGATGTCGCCGAAGAACGAGCAAACTTAGATAAATATCCAGGTTCTCCTGAATGGAGCCAATATGGTGGCTATAGACAGGGGCCAAAGCTCGACGCTACTGGTCACTTTCGTGTTGCTAAGTACAAAGGAAAATGGTGGTTCGTAGACCCTGATGGATATTTATTTTGGTCGTCAGGTATTAATTCGGCATTAAAGCTCTCGGTAGGTACACCGATAGTAGGACGTGAACACTTCTTTGAATTTATGCCGAAAGCAAATAACCAAACGTATCAACAATTCTTTTTAAAAAATGGCGAGTTTGATTTTGGAAAAATCAATTTAAGCCGCAAATACGGTACTGATTATCAATCCCAATACTTTCAACTAGGGCTTGAGCGTATGCGCAGCTGGGGCACTAACACAGTGGCTGGATTTTCTAACTTAAATGGCCAGGTTATGGCCAAAGACAATGCCATTCCCTATACTCACACTATTGGTACTAATTGGGGGGTACCTGGCATCACCAGTAAATTTCCTGATGTCTTTAACCCGCGTTTTGCCAGCGCAGTCGACACACGCGTAAAGCAAGCCGCAAGCGGTATTAAAAATGATCCGTATTTCATCGGTTTTTTTGTCGATAATGAATTGTATTGGAAAAGCCCAAATACCTTGGCCAAGCATTTAGCAACAAAAAATGGCAGCAGTGCTGCCAAGCGTCAATACGTCGAGATATTAAAGACTCAATACCAAACCATAGACAAGCTAAACACGCTATTGAACAGCAAACTAAACAACTGGCAACAAGTTTTAAAAGCCAATAAAAACTTACCGTTAGACACCCTAGAGCACGCCAACATTGTGTTTTATGAAAAAATGACGCACAAGTATTTTTCGACGATAAGAACCGCCATCGATAACTACGCACCCAATAAGCTGTATCTAGGCTGTCGCTGGCATGTTAATGAAGATCATCGTAATACCTATAATGTTGCCATCGGTGCGCAATATTTGGATGTGGTGTCGTTTAATCAATACGATAATGAATTAACCGCCGATACCTTTACTACATTGCAAGGCATCGACAAACCCTATATCGTTTCTGAATTCAATTTTGGCGCCATCGATAGCGGCAAATTCTACCCAGGGTTGGGTCATGCTAGTGAACAACGCAATCGTGGAGAAAAATATCAAAACTTCCTACACAGCGCCTTAAATGACGCGCGTAATATTGGCGTACATTGGTTTATGTGGGGCGACTCCACAACGGCAGGGCGCAGCGTTGTTGGTGAAAACGCCAATGCCGGTTTTGTATCGCAAACCGACAGACCGTATTATCAGCTATTAGACTATGTACGCAAAGCGAACTACGCCCTGTACCAATACAGGCTCAACAGCAAAGCCAAATAAGCAAACAGAAAGCCCTTTCAATGAAGGGCTTTTTTATGGATTTTATGTAGCTGTTATTACCTTTCACTGACCAAATTTAGCGGTAAGACCTGAAGTTAAGCACTCAAGAAGGCGTCGTTAATATGGCCTGTCGCATTACATTAACGACCCCTTCCTAAGCTGCTTGGGGAGATATTTTCATCCAAACTTGCATTTCTTGCTCTGGCGCCAGCGTTTTAAACCCAGTGCCTTTAACGCCCTGCTGAGATAAGTTAATCGCGTCGGTCGAATGGGTCACAGGCTCGGCGCAAAAGAATGGCTGTTGCTCGGGGCTATAAACCACTAAAAACTCACAATTATCCGAGGTACTGATTACCGCTTTCGCTTGCCATTCTGGCCAGTTAACCTCGGCTACGCCAGAAAACCCAGTAAAGGTATTGTCGAGCACGTGCTTGTCGATCACCATACCTTGCTGATCATTGATGCACGCTGGTGCGTCGGTAATAGATACTGGCATCGACTCTTCGTCGACATGCCACATTTTGTCTACATCAGCGCGTAAATAACACTGTTGAGTTCGAGAAAAATATGGGTGTAAGCCAAGGCCTGCAGGCATTAATTCATGACCAACATTTTTGATTGTCAGAGTTTGTAATAAGGCGCCGTCTTGCAGCTCAAAAGTGTATACCGAACGATAAGGAAACGGCCAAGGTGCTTGATGGTAATTAAAATCTAATTCTACCTTGTTGCGGGTTTTACTGATCACCTGCCAGTTTGATTGCCAACCATGTCCATGGTTGGTGTGCTTTTCACCGTGCTGATTAAGCGGTAATTGCACGGTTTGGCCTTGCCAATTGAAACGGCCATCACGAATACGATTAGAAAAAGGTACCAAAGGAAAGCATGATGCTTCGGTGACTTCGTTTGCACTCAAGGTACAAGGAAATACATCAATGGTCTTATCCGCTACTTTACAGCGATATTCAACCACACTTGCCCCTAAATCAGGGCAAATAACGACCTTACTTTTATTATCTGCAATCGTAATATATTCCATGATGTTTTTATTATTGTTGTTAGTTGAAATTAACTTACCACATATAAAATCGTATTTATAATACTTTTTATCGTGATCGGCTGAAATAGAGCAAATTAGATGGCAACCTAACAATTATGCGGGCAGCACAAATTTAGATTCGGCCAAGCCATGAATACCGTGCAATTGATATATGAAAAGATTACCAGCCTTAGGTTGCGAGGCGATTTGCTCGGCTGACAAGCCCTGCCTTGCGCTGGTAACAACCAATAAATCTAGCTGCGTTCCAGCAAAGGCAACACATGATGGTTGCGATACAGGCACAAATAACTCCATATCGATACGGCCGTCAGGGGCGTAACGAACGACTTTAGAACCACCCCATTGAGCGTTCCAAAGAAATCCTTGAGAATCTACTGTCGAACCGTCAGGAAAGCAGTTCTGTGCGGTTTGTGCAAACAACGACTTATGCTTTATCTCACCCGATATTGGCTCAAACTGATACCGATAAATTTCATGCTTAGGTGAATCCGCATGGTACATAACATTCGAACATGGACTCCAACATAGACCGTTAGAAATAAGCACATCATCAATCATCTTCTGCGCTTGCTCTGCTGCGCTGTATTTGTACAGACCCGCACGAGTAGACAAACTTTGGTCTTCAAGCATGGTTCCAGCCCAAAAGCGACCTTGTCGATCGACTCGGCCATCATTGAATCTATGGGTAGGTAATTGCGCTTCCGGTTTTGCCAGCCATTGCACCTCTTGGCTGTCTATTTGGTAAAAGGCAATACCTTGCTCAAAGGCAACTAAAAGACGCGGGTCGTTTTCAATAAAAGCAAAACACCCAACACGGTATGGTGTCGAGTGTTTGATAACTGACTTGCTTGGCAAGTGAAAGCTGTACAAGGCGAGTCCTTCAATATCGGTCCACCAAATCGACTCGGTTTCAGGGTGCCATTGCACCCCTTCCGCCAAGGTATTGGTTACCTCAATCTCAAGCAATAACTTGCCAACTTTCACGTTTGCCATGTGGTTACCACCACGCAGTATATAGCGATACAAGTACGATACTTACCGCGATAGTCGAGACATTAAAGCCTTTACTGGTGGTAAAATTAATACCCTTAAGATCAACAGCATGTTGATGATCACCATGGTTTTCAACCAGTGATACAACAATAGCGATAGCTAGACACAGTAAGAATACTAGACCAACACGATCCATAAACGGCAATTCAGGCCACAACATCTTAAGCGCAAAACTTAAAATCGCTGAGCCCAATGCTGCGGCTAAGCCAGCATTTGCTGTGGTTTTCTTCCAGAACATACCAGTAAAGAACAAGACCACGATACCCGGCGTAAAGAAGCCAGTGAACTCTTGAATATATTGGAATGCCTGATCAAATTTACCAAGCAATGGTTTGGCAACGATCATCGCGATAATCAACGCCGATAAACTGACAATACGACCGACTTTCACATAGTGAGCTTGTGATTTAGGCTTATCATCATTCTTGTATAAATCCATGGTGAAGATAGTTGCAATCGAGTTAGTCATTGATGCTAATGACGACACGATGGCAGCAACAAGCGCAGCAAATACCAAGCCTTTTAAGCCTTCAGGCATTAAGTTAAGCAATGATGGGTAAGCTTGATCTGGACGCGACAAGTCTGGAATCAATAAGTACGCGGCAATACCTGGCAAGACAACAATGATAGGCATCAACAACTTTAAGAAAGCAGCAAAGGCGATACCTTTTTGGCCTTCACGTAAGTTTTTCGCGGCTAACGTACGTTGAATAATGTATTGATTAAAGCCCCAGTATGACAAGTTCATGATCCACATACCGCCAATCAAAACAGATAAGCCCGGTAAGTCCATATAATGTTCACTTTCTTCACTCAGTATCATGTCGAACTTATCTGGTGCCTGCTCTGTTAAGGCAGTAAAGCCGGCAATTAAACCTTGGCCATTACCTATCAGATCAAGGGCGATATAAGACAAGAACAAGCCGCCTAATACCAGCAGTACAACCTGAATGATATCGGTTAATGCGACCGCTTTAAGGCCACCGTAAAGTGAATAGGCTACTGAAAAGGCACCTAAGAAGATCATGCCGTAAACCACATCAACACCGACAATGGTATTGATTGCTAATGCGCCTAACCACAAGATTGCGGTTAAGTTTACTAACACGTAGACACCTAACCAGAATACCGCCATAACGGTGCGGACTCGATGATCAAAGCGCTGCTCCAAGAACTGCGGCATGGTGTAAATTTTCTTTTCTAAGAAGATAGGTAAACAGTATTTACCAACAATCATTAGGGTAATCGCTGCCATCCACTCGTATGAAGCGATAGCCAAACCAATTTTATAGCCAGAGCCTGACATACCGATGATTTGTTCTGCCGAAATGTTTGCCGCGATTAACGAGGCACCAATAGCCCACCACGGTAGACTGTTACCCGCCAAGAAATAATCATTGGCATTTTTTTCATGACCGGCTTTCTCGCGTGATACAGCCCAAGCAATAGCTATTAAGGCAACAACGTAAAACGCGAAAACCGACATGTCCAATGTCGATAAATTCATAATCTAACTCTCCAATATTTTTATTATTTTTCTAACGCACTAAATGCGATCATAAGGTTTTCTAATTTTTGTCTAAATTGAAACACGCTATCATGCTCAGAAAACAAGCACGAGCCCAAACCAACGGCATCAATTCCGGCATCAAACCAGCTCTGTAAATTACTCGCGTCAATACCACCCACGGCAACAATCTTGCAATCTGTTGGCAAGACACTTTTCATTGCTCGAAAATGACTAACACCCAAACTATCTGCTGGAAACAGCTTTAACCATTTAGCCCCTAGTTGATATGCTCGAAATGCTTCGCTTGGCGTAAACATACCAGGCATCGGCAATAAGTTTTTATCTAAAGCGGATTGAAGTAAGTCACTGTCTAAATGAGGAGATATAGCCAAGTCAAGTTGCATTTCGCTAAGCTGCTGTAACTGCTCAACAGCCGTTACCGTGCCAGCACCTAATAAGCAATCACTGGGAAGTTTCTGCTGTAAAATGGATATACTGACAAAGGCATTTTCTCGATTGAGAGGTACTTCTATGGCACGGAATCCCGCATCATAAAGTGCTAAGCCTATGGTTTCAGCATGCTCAGGTTGTAAGCCTCTTAAAATAGCAACTGCTGGCAGTGCCGACGAAGACAACATCTCTTTCTCCTTTCATTAACATAGCTATTTATAATATAAATAGGATTAAATTTAAAGGGTATGGAGGCAGTATTCGTTCGCTTTATTGAATATTTCTTTCAATTGAGGCAAAACCAGACAACGACGCTTGTTTAGCATCCATAATACTTGTTTGGATATCGATCAGAGTCAGACCTTTAGCAAATTGTTCGCTTAATTCAGGCGCGCCAATAAGATGCACATCACTTAATTGCGAAAATTGCCACAAAGGATCTTGTTGTGCTGCACGGATATCTGCGCCTATCAACATGCCTGATAGAAAGGACTTTGCCTGCTGTGGCGACAGCTCGTGAAGTAACTGCTTGGAACGAACCAAAAACAACTCATGGGTTAGACTGCTTTCGGGATTATGCAAAATTTGCTCAATACCAAGCAAGAAATGTTCATCACTTTCACCAGTAACTTCATGCTCAAGCAACATACTTTGATTCGACAACAAATCGAATAACTCGCCGGTCATGGCGGTACGAAAATAGAGTATTTGGCCATCTTCAATGCGCACCCACTTTGTATGCGTGCCTGGTAAACATAGGACATGACTGCCCAATTGATATTGAGGGTTGGCCTTTAACCAACCGAGAATTTGCAGCTCTTCACTGCGCATGACGTCAAAGCTGCCATCAGCAAATTGACAACTTGCGCCAGGAACGATGTATATATCTTGATCGCGGCTTTGAAAATTCAAGCAACCTGTGGCGATATCTTGCGGCGTTAATGGGCAGGCCATATATTGTGCTTCATGCCAGCCAATGCTCGAACCAATTTGCCCCGCCATAATGATAGGCATATCACCAAACTCATTAAGCCACGGGCTAATGACATTAAATAACTCTTGCTCGAACTGGCCCACACACTTTTGTGTGCCCTTACCTTCTAAAGTCGCAACATGTTGCATTTCAGACTCGTTGCGAGAACACAAATACGCTCTTAATCGACTCGTGCCCCAATCGATTGCAATTAAGTATTGGCTTTCGATCATGTTTTACCACCATCGACGACCATGCTTTGACCGGTAATCATTGAGCTGTCATCTGATGCCAAAAATAGCGCTAAATTAGCCACATCTTCAGGTAAAATCCGGCGTTTTAACGCCATGGTTTCCATCCACTTTTGTTCGACTTCTTCAGTTAGCCAGTCATTGAGTTGACGCTCCGTTGCAACCCAACCTGGGACAATAGCGTTGACGCGAACATTATTGCCACCAAAATCTTTGGCCAAAGCTTTGGTCATACCTAACAAACCCGCTTTCGCAGAAATATAACCAGCCATTTCAGGAAAGCCCACTAAGGCGTTGATTGAGCTAAAGTTGATGATACTGCCACCACCACGCTGGCGCATATATCGGTACGCAGCTTTTGAAGAGAATAACGCTGGCGTTAAATTAACTTGCAAGCATTGTTGCCACTGTTCCGGGGTAATGTCTTCCGGTGAATGACGAGTATCATTGGCAACGTTATTCAGTAATATATCGATGCCTGTATAGTATTCAGCAGCATCTTGGATAGCAGATTCAAGCGCTGCAATATCGCTTACATCAACCTTTTTAAACCAACTTTGTTCGCTATATTGCTGTTGCAAAGTATTGCCCGCATGCGCATCAATATCGATAAACGCTACTCGACAACCCTGCAGACAAAATGCCTTTACCAATTCAGCACCAATACCACTAGCACCGCCAGTAATAAAAACAACTTTGCCCTCCAGCTTTGGATATTTTGTCGTATACGACATACCACACCCCAATACTGTAGTTATTATTATTCAACTAACTGTCACATGTTTATCACCTTTTGACAATGCATATTTTATGGCGGTGCTTTATCAAGTTGTAATCGCTTACATACAGTCATTAATAAGTCATTGTTTAAAAAAGAATCTAACAATATAAGTTATCTCGATAGATCGTTAGTAATAGATAGATAATAAATTAAGTTTTCCCTTAAAGTTAATTATGATATAAATAGTATAAATGCATTTGAACAATAACAATGCCCTGTCTTAGCCTGCTCCTTTACAAAAGCGTAGCGCGCAAATAAACAGGCAATAAATGACGAATACTAAATGAAGTATCTACTAATTTTATCTGCTCTCGCTTTAGCCGCTTTTATGCCAAGTTGCGGTCATCTTGAGGTGACATCGACTGCCCCAGAACGGCCGAATGTTGTCGTCTTTGTGGTCGACGATATGGGCGTGATGGATACCTCAGTGGCAATGCTTGGCAAAAAGCCCATGACGGAAAAATTGCCGCTCAATGAATGGTATCGGACGCCTAATATGGCGCAATTAGCAGAGCAAGGTGTCAGGTTTAGTCAATTTTATGCACAAAGTGTTTGCTCGCCAACCCGAGCTTCACTGCTAACGGGTCAGAATGCGGCTCGTCATCATACAACAACCTGGATTAACCCAAGCGAGAATAATCGCGGCTCATTTGGTCCAACAGCTTGGAACTGGCAGGGGCTTAATCAGCAATCAGTATCCTTTGCACAATTATTAACACAAGCGGGTTATCAAACCATTCATATTGGCAAAGGCCACTTCGGTCCGTTAAACAGCGATGGCGCAGATCCAAGTAAGTTGGGCTTTGACATCAATATTGCAGGCGCTGCTTGGGGGCGACCGAAAAGCTATTACGGCAGAGATCACTATGGCAACCATGAAAAATATCAACAAACAGGGCAACCGCTGACTCACAACATTCCACATTTACAAAAGTACTACGATGATGATGTGTTTCTAACCGAAGCATTGACTCTTGAAGCCAATAGGCAAATACGCCAAGCAGTTGCCGCACAGAAACCATTTTTATTGTACTTGTCACATTATGCGGTGCATGCCCCTTTTAACAGCGACCCACGTTTTATCAACAACTATCAGTCGGCTCATTACAACGATAAAGCCAAAGCATACGCATCGTTAGTTGAGGGTATGGACAAATCATTAGGCGATGTGATTAGTACTTTGAAAGAACTTGGCGTAGACAAAGAAACCTTAATCATCTTTTTAGGTGACAACGGCAGTGATGCACCGCTAGGAGGTAATAATGCCATAGCCAGTTCTTCACCGCTGCGGGGTAAAAAAGGTACTAGCTGGGAAGGTGGCATGCGCGCGCCACTGATTATCTCTTGGGCTGGCATTGACCATAACAATCCGCAACAGCAGCAATTTACCATAGCCAATAATCAGCTAAATGAGCAGGTTGCGACGGTTCTCGATATATATCCAACAATATTATCCGCAACTGGGCTAAGCAACCCAGAGCAACACATCATTGATGGCTTTGAACTAAACGCACAATTGGCCGGCCGGTATAACAATCATCGAGATAATCGCTTTCTCATGCATTTTCCACATAAGCATCGCCACTCATATTTCACCAGCTTAATTAATGGCGATTGGAAGCTGATATATCAGTACAATCCGCTACAGAAAAACAACGTTAAACGCTATCAGCTTTATAACTTAGCGAAGGACGTATCAGAGAGTCATGATTTAGCCGAATCAGAGCCTGATAAACTGACGGCAATGATGACATTGATGATCAACCAACTGCAACAAGAGGGCGCACAATACCCTGTTGACGCAACAGGCAATGTATTGCGACCTGAAATGCCAACCCAAAGAATGCAAGGGCTCACCACACAAGCGCTTGCAATAGCAGCGGCAAATAAATGAACTCAATAAAACCCATGTATATCACCGCTCTTGCCAGTGTATTGCTGTTTATCAGTGTGACTGCAAACAGTATGGGCGCACAACCCACACTGACTGCTGATCATATCGTTGCATACAAAAGTGTTGGCGAGTATCACCTAAAGCTGCATATTTTCAACCCTAAGGGACATAGCAACAACGATCAAACACCGGCTATGGTTTTCTTTCACGGTGGTGGCTGGAATGGTGGGGCGCCATCGCATTTTTTTCGGCAAGCCAAACATTTAGCCGAACGCGGCATGGTGGCAATTAGCGTCGAATATCGCGTCAAGAAAGTACACCAAGCAACCCCAATGCACGCGTTGCAAGATGCTAAGTCGGCGATGCGCTGGATCAGAGGTCATGCTCATCAGTTGGGCATTAACCCGAACAAAATTGCAGCAGGCGGTGGCTCAGCCGGTGGACAGCTTGCCGCTGCCACAGGAACAACCACAAGCATTGAAGATAAACAGGACGATATGAGCATCAGCTATCGACCCCAAGCATTGGTGTTATTTAATCCTGTGTTTGATAACGGCCCCGGCGGCTATGGTCATGATCGAGTCAAAGACTATTGGCAGCAGTTTTCACCGTTACATAACATCAGCCAAGAGACGCCACCTACCTTAGGGCTATTTGGTGAAAAAGACACCGCAATCAAATTGAGTTCGGTTTACCGATATCAAAAACGCATGCAACAGTCGGGTCGAGAATTTGAACTAATCGTTTATGAAAACCAGCCACATGGTTTTTTTAACGACGCAAAATATCAGGAAACGCTGTTAGCAATGGACGCGTTTTTGGTCAAACAAGGTTTTATACAATGAGAATAATATTACTGACGATGCTGTTTGCTTTAACAAGCCAATTTGCACTTGCCGAAACCTATTACGTCGACTCACACAAAGGTAACGACAACAACAGTGGTACGCAAAAAAACAAGGCATGGAAAAGCATTTATAAAGTCAACCAGCAAACATTTAAAGCCGGTGATAAAGTACTGTTTAAATCTGGTAGCGTATTTACCGGCGCATTAGAGCCAAAAGGTAATGGCGAAAAAAATAAGCCAATCATCATCGATTCATACGGCAAAGGCGCTAAGCCTAAAATTCACGGCCAAGGTTGGAAACAACATACCTTATTACTGAAAAACATCGAATATTGGCAAGTAAATAACCTGTTTATTACCAATTTAGGTAAGCAACCACAACCACGTCGCACCGGCGTGACCATTGAAGCCAATAATATTGGTGAATTGCACGGCATTGTGTTGAACAAACTAATAATCGGTCACATCAATGGTGTACTCAAAAAGAAGCAAGGTGGTGGTCACGGAATCTTAGTTAGAAGCACCGGCGATGAAACACAATCTCGTTTTATCGATTTACAGCTGACCAATAATTACATTCATAACAGTGCTCGTAATGGCATAGGTTTTAAAGGCTACGCCAATCGTAAAAAATGGTTCCCAAGTTTAGGGGTGATCATTCGTGGTAACCTCATTGAAAAAGTCCCTGGCGATGGCATCGTTGTCGTCGGGACCGATGGCGCCTTAATTGAAGGCAATATACTCAGAGATTTTCCTGACACTTTACCCGAAGGTGATGCGGCGGCAGGCATTTGGCCTTGGAGTGCCGACAACACCTTAGTGCAATACAATGAAGTCAGTGGCCATAAAGCCAAATGGGATGGGCAAGGCTTTGACGCAGATTGGAACTCCGTTGGCACCATTATTCAGCATAACTACAGCCATGATAATTACGGCGGTTTTTTATTGGTATGCAACAACGGCAATAAATACAAACAAGACATTAATATTGGCACTCTGCGCACCATAGTGCGCGGTAATGTTAGCGTTAATGATGGTATTCGCCCTTACCCGACCTTTAAAGGTATGTTTTCACCAACATTTCATTTAACCGGGCCAATTGAAGATACACAAATTTATGACAATTTGATTATTATTCCTAAAAAAGGCGATAAAGTAGATAACACGCTAGTGGAAATGGATAACTGGGGTGGCCCTTGGCCAATCAATACTTTGTTTGAAAATAATCAAATTTACTTTGAAGATGAGCTGCAAATAAAGCTCAAAGATATTAAAGATGTGCTGTTTAAGAAAAACCACTTTTCTAAAACGGTGGCCAATTTTGACGCGACAGGTAATACCGTCGCTGCATCAAACGATTTCGATTTACCACAATTAATGCGTTTAGCGCAGCAAAAATTAGATGAGAATAACAACTATGAATAAAAATAAAATTGCTGTGGCGATTCTGGCTAGTTTATTAGCCGCCGGCTGTAATGGCGAGCAAGCCGCCCAAGCCGTAACAGCCAGTGCCAAAGAAGCCCCTGTTTATTGGCAAGACTTAAGTGTTTATAAAGTCAACACCGAACAACCTCGTGCTACGTTTGTTGTTTACGACGATGCCGCAAAGGTTGCTAGTGATGACTACCCCTCATCACCTTATTACAAATTACTGAACGGTAACTGGAAGTTCCACTGGTCGGCAAATCCGAATGAGGTTCCAGCAGACTTTTATAAAAGCGATTTTGATATCAGTGCCTGGAGCGAAATACCGGTACCTAGTAACTGGCAAATGCACGGCTATGACTACCCAATTTATACCAATATTGAGTACCCTTTCCCAAAAAACCCGCCATTTGTGCCAGCCGATGATAATCCAACGGGCGCTTATCGCACCACATTTACGGTGCCTGATAACTGGGACGGTCAGCAAGTATTTATTCACTTTGGTGGTGTAAATTCCGGTTTTTATTTATACATCAATGGTGAAGAGGTTGGTTACAGTGAAGGTAGTAAAACCGCCGCTGAATTTAATATCACCAAGTATTTGAAAGACGGCGATAATATATTGGCGGCTAAGGTTATTCGCCATACCGACGGTAGCTACTTAGAAGATCAAGATTTCTGGCGAGTTAGTGGTATTGAGCGTGACGTGTATCTGCATACCGCACCAAATACTCATGTGCGCGATTTCTTTGCTAAAAGCACGTTATCGAACGACTATAAAGACGGTATTCTTGATCTGACGATTGATATCAGTAATAAAGATGAATTTGCGCAAACCGTTAAGTTGGATATTCAATTAACCGACGCCAACGGTAAACAAGTGGCCAGTAAAACCGAATCTGTGATTGTCTTAGCAGGTCAGCAAGACTCGGTAAGCAGCCAGATTAACATTGCAGATGTTGCGCCATGGTCGGCTGAGACACCTAACTTGTACCAGCTAACCATTGCCGCCCATTATGATAATGATACCGAAACGCAATACATAGGTGAGCAAATCGGTTTTAAAACCGTCGAATTAAAAGACGGCCAGTTCTTGGTTAACGGTAAGGCGATTTTACTTAAAGGCGTTAACCGCCACGAGCACGATGAACGCACTGGTCACGTGGTTAGCCGTGAAGCCATGCTCGCTGACGTAAAGTTGCTTAAAGAAAACAACTTTAACGCGGTGCGTACCGCACACTATCCAAATGATCCATATTTTTACCATTTAGCAGATACTTACGGCTTATACATTGTCGATGAAGCCAATATCGAATCTCACGGTTTCCATTACAAACCAACCGATACACCAGCCAACAAGCCTGAATTTGAAGGTATGCACTTAGATCGCATTGAACGAATGGTTGAACGTGATAAAAACCACCCTTCGATTACTTTCTGGTCTATGGGTAACGAGGCTGGTGATGGTATCAACTATGTCAAAGCCTATGATTGGTTAAAACAACGCGATGATTCGCGCTTAACCATATATGAGCGTGCCGAACAGCAATCAAAATACAACAAAAACACCCGTCCGCATCAAGACGCCGTTACTTGGATGTATAAACAGGTTCCTAAAATCAAAAAAGAATACTTAGGTAAGTATCCTGAACGTCCATTCTTTTGGGTTGAATACTCGCATGCAATGGGGAACTCGAACGGTAACTTTAAGGAATATTGGGACTTTGTACGAGCAGAGCGCCAATTACAAGGCGGCTTTATTTGGGATTGGATGGACCAGGGTCTGCTTAAAAAAGACCAAAACGGCAATGAATTTTGGGCTTACGGTGGCGACTTTGAACCCGAAGGAGTCCATAACGATGGTAACTTTGTATTAAACGGCTTAGTCAATCCGGACCGAACCCCTCATCCGGCATTGTTTGAAGTGAAAAAGATTTATCAAGAGCTGCACTTTATCAGTCTTGGCCAAGGTACGTTTGAATTATTTAACGAAAAGTTCTTTACCGACTCCTCGGATACAGAGCTTGAATGGCGCCTAATCGAAGACGGTGTTGTCGTTAAAACCGGCAATATTGATGTCGTTGCCCCGGCACAAAGCAAGGTGGCATTTAGCCTCGCTAACGAGCTGTCAGGATTAACGGTTGGTAAAGAGTATTTTATAAACTTTTATGCCACAGCTAAAGGTAAGCACCCACTTATCGACCAAGGCCACCTGCTAGCTAGCGAGCAAATCATGCTGCAACAAGGCGACATAAATGAATTTGTTAGCGGCGCTAGCGGCGAAGTGAGCGTTAATCAGCAAGCAGAGTTAACGCAGGTATCTGCTGGTGATGCTAACCTGTTGTTTAATAAAAACGGTTACTTGACGTCTTACAAAGTAAACGGCACCGAGTTGCTGCAACAACCATTGAAGTTTAATTTATGGCGTGCACCAACAGATAATGACTTTGGTGGTGGAAAACAGAATCTGGTACACCGCGCACAGGTGTGGAAAACAGCCAATGATAATCAGCAAGGCCAGGGCATTAAACTTGTCTCAAGCACCGCAAATGAAGCGGTATTAGAGCAGGTGGTAAGTCTCTCGGATGCTGAATCAATGGTCACGTATAGCTACACTATCAATGGTCTTGGTGAAGTCAAAGTCGATGTTGATTTCGGTTTTAGCGGTAATGCTAAAGCGAAAGTTGAGTTTAATAAGCCAAACGGTAAAAAAGGCAAGCGTAATAAATACAGCGAAATTCCTCGCATCGGCTCAAATTTTCAGATGCCTGTGGAGTTTGATCAAGTTACCTATTACGGTCGTGGACCACATGAAAACTACTGGGATCGCAAGAACTCGGCGTTTGTTGGTATATACCAAGGGGAAGTAAAAGACTTGGCGTTTGCTTACATTCGCCCACAAGAAAACGGTAACCGCAGTGATATTCGCTGGGCAACTTTAACCAATAAAGACGGTATAGGTCTGAAAATATCAGGTTTACCTAATTTTGATTTCAGCGCCCATCACCAACCACAAAGCGACTTTGATCCAGGACTTGAAAAAGCACAGCGTCATTATACTGACATCGTTAAACGAGATTTGGTTAATGTAAACGTCGACTTTAAACAAACAGGTGTCGGTGGTGACAACAGTTGGGGGGCATCTGCGTGGCAGAAATACCAGCTAAAACCTCAAGACTACCGTTACTCGTTTACTCTAACACCGATTGACAAAGCTCCGGCTTATGAAGCAGAGCTGGCGATGAAAATAGGTACTCACAACGAGTTAAAATAACTCGTCAAGACAATGGCAGTAAACTTTACTGCCATTTTTTAAACACTCGTTTATGAAAGAAACAAAGATAGAACAACAATAAAGAAAGGAAATGAGATGAAAAAATTACTACTGACAACACTTACCTTTTGTTCGCTTAATGCTATTGCAGGCGATGCCGTTTCGCCGTATTTGCAAGAGCGATTCGCGCAACTGGATGCCGACTCTAGTGGTTACTTAAACAGCGATGAATTTCGTGGCACCACTCGCGATTGGATGACTAAAGCGAATTTAAGTGAAAGCGAACAAGTTAAACGCAGCAATAAAAAACTAAAGAAATTGGACAAAAATAACGATAAGAAAATCTCGTTAGAAGAGTTTGCTGCAGCCCATAAAAAAGGTAAAAAATAAGCGACTAAGCAACAATAATTTCGCTGGTATAGACTGCGTTAACGATGATACGTTAGCCACTATGCCAGCTACTATTTAATGCTCTATAATCATAAGCCGCGCAAATCAATGTCAATAAACCCGCTTTTACTGAGTCTATTCCTGAGTGTGCTGAGCAACATTACCGCCGAAGCACAAGAAATGCTTTACCTGTCTTCTGGCAATACCATTACCGTGCAAAATATAGACGCTGAAACTGGCGCACTAACGGTAATTCAAACGCTTCGCCTGAGCGGTCTATCGGTATTTACTTTTTCACCTGATAAACAGTTTCTTTATGCCATAGCGTCGTCCGATAGCAACGCAAAAGGCACCACCAAACAATTTGCCATAGTGACTTTTAGCGTCGCCATTGATGGCCGATTAACACAACTAAATAGCGCCCCAATTTCAGCGAGAACAACAGAGCTCAACACGGATAATAGCGGTCAATATATTGCCGGTGCATCGTATGGGAAAGGCTACGTTTCTATTTGGAAGCTCCAGCAGGGAGTGTTTACAGGTCAGCTTATCGAACAACTGCCCCTAGCGAAAAAGGTACATGCAGTGCGCTTTAGCGAAGATAATCAGATGTTATATGTACCTGCCACCGGCCCGAACAAAATATTTCAATTGGCGTTTGATCAGAGCACGGGCAAGTTATCACCAATATCGCCTGCTTTGAGTGCCAACAAAGGAGCAAGGCAACCACGTCACCTTGTATTGCACCCACACCTTAATATTGCCTATACAACGCAAGAGAGAATCAAACCTGGCGTTGCGGTTTGGCAACAAGACCCTGTCACCAATCAATTGAGCTTAGTACAAACGCTAACCAACAGTGATGATACCAGCGCCCGAATCACCAATGCCGATTTGCACTTATCACGTGATGCAAAATTTTTGTATATATCCAGTCGTGATCAAGCCGGCGTGCAAGATCATATTGCACTGTATAAAGTTAGTGACAGTGACGGTCAACTAAGTTTCATTAAACGCTTTGCTACCGAGCACTTTCCTCGCTCGTTCACATTAAGTGATCATGGCGACTTTGTGTTTGTCGCAGGGCAAAAAAATGCCACCTTGGGCGTTTATCGCGTCAATAAAAGCACCGGCCATCTAACACGATTACAGCAATACAAAACCGGTCATAATCCCATTTGGCTAGAAACTCACTCCTTGCCATTATCAACTCGGTAGATATCATCTGCGTCAAGCAACAGTTTAGCTGTTTGTATAAAGGCTGCAGTCATTACCGTGCCTATATCAGGTACCTCAGGCGCTATAGCTAAGTTAACAAGGTCACGGCAAAATAGGGGCTTGATATGTTAAGCGGATGATTTTTCCGTGTTCATCGAAATGGATTTTATCCATGTGCACTGAGCGTTGTTTCGCTTGTTTGGAGAGCAAGCGTGAATGATAGAATACATACCACTCACCATTAAATTGAGTGATTGAGCCATGACTCGTTCCTGCTCCTACAGGGCTCATCACTTCGCCCATATAGGTAAATGGCCCCAACGGACTTTTCCCTATGCCGTAAACCAAGGTGGTGTCCTGTTGCCACCCATTGGAATACATGTAGTAATACAAATCACCACGTTTGAACACCCATGGAGCTTCACCATACCAACCACCACCAGATGTCTCACTAAATTGGTCAATTCCATTGATCTGCACGGGTTCAATGTCGCCTGTAAGCTCTATCATGTTATCTTTTAACTTAACAACCTTAGGTTGACGACAACCGAAATACAGGTATGCTTGGCCGTCATCGTCAATCAAAATGGCGGGATCTATAGGTTCTGACCCGACAACCTCTTCGTTGCCTGTATTATCAATCAAGGGTTTACCGAGCGGATCATGAAAGCCATAAGTAGGTGACTCGCTCACCGCGACACCTATTTTCGATTGCTCAACTGGATAGTAAAAATAGTATCGCCCATTGCGCTTGATGGCATCTGGTGCCCATGCTTGATGAGTAGCCCAAGAAATATCGTTGAGGCTGTAAAATGGCCCATGATCCAGCCAATTGATTAAGTCCTTGCTAGAAAACACGTGCCAATCCGTCATATCAAAATGTGCGTTAGAGTTGGTATCGTCTCGATCATGAGACGTGTATACATACATGGTGTCGTCGAACACTCGTGCGGATGGATCAGCACTGAAAACATGACGAATAAGCGGGTTACCTTGAAACTGAAATGGCTTCGCGACATGGGTGTTACTCATTGTTCTATGTGCCATATGCTGAGCCGAATCATATGCCACAACCCAATGTAAAATGTTCATTACAGCAACTGGTATTATGTAGTTCGATATCATCGCCTAACGGCCTCCCTAGTTCGCCATTAATTTTATTACGGCAGGCTCAATGGCTTGTGCCCAACGTTTGTATTGCGGTTTATTAGGATGCAATAAGTCTGTCATCACATCGCGATGTAAAATTCCTTGCTCATCTAGAAAGATATGGTTGATATCTAAATAATGCACACGCTCGCCATCATCATACGATTTAATGATTTCATTTACCCCTGCATTGATCTGTCTTAACGGATCATCCGCATTGACACCGCGAGGGAAAATGGCCAACAACAACACCTTGGTATTGGGTAATCGCTGCGCAAGTTGGGTCAAAATGGCCTGAATACCCAAAGCGGTTTTTTCCGGTTTGGCCTGTCGGTGACCAGTGTTATTGGTTCCGATCATTAACACCACCAATTTTGGCGAGATGTCATCGACAGCGCCATGCTCAAGTCGCCACAAAACGTGTTCTGTGCGATCGCCACTGAAGCCTAAGTTCAAAGCGTTTCGTGGTTGGTAATATTGTCGCCAAACGTGTTGTCCCTTGGTCTCAAAACCGTGAGTGATGGAATCGCCAAGAAACACCAAATCTACCGACGACATTTGCTGCTTCAATGTCAACTTTTCTTGGTGTCTCGGCAGCCACCACGATTGCGCCCACTCGACCGTTTGCATTAATGGCTTAACCGACATAGGTTGTTCGCTTTGCAGGGCAAAGACACTATTGGCTGCCAACAAATAGCAAAATGCAATTATAAGTGGCTTCATTTATGACCTTTTTTAGTTAACGTCGTTTAGTGCACATTAGTTGCTTTGTTGAGCGTTTTTCTTCGCCTCTTTTCTCGCTTGCTTTTTGGCTTTCTTGTTCGCTTTTTTGTCTTTATTAGACATTTCAGCGCTGGCCTTTTTCAAGCGTTGTTTATCTGCACCAAATAAACTCCAAGATGAAATGTATTGTTCGATAATAGGCGCTTCAGTTTTAGGAAGTTTGGCTAGTAGCTCATCTAACTTATCTTGATACTTTTCGTTATAGGCAAGGTTGTTCCATTCGTTTTGATCCACTCTATTGTTATAAAGCTCTAGATCGCCATTAAAATACTTAATTAAGCGCCAGTCTTTGGTTCGCACCGAATAATTACCACGGCCCCAAGTGGAAATTGCCGGTTGTGCAACCGGTGTGGCAGGGTCGTTTAACTGTGGCACTAAACTAAATCCATCAACATGTTTAGGTGGCGTTAAATCGGCCAAATCGGCGATGGTTTTATAGACATTAATAAGCGTTACTGCTTGCTCTACCTTACGACCTTGCTTTTTTTCTTGGCGCAAATCATGAATAATAAATGGTACGCGTGACGCTTCTTCCCATAAGGTGAATTTTTTAAACGTCTTTTTCTCACCTAAGTGGTAGCCGTGATCAGACCATAAAATAACAACGGTGTTGTCTGCATCTGGGCTATTATTCACTGCATCCATTATACGACCAACGTTGTAATCTACCCACGAGATACAGGCGAGATATGCTCGTCTTACATCATTCCATTTATTACCCTGCGTAAACTTTTTATCTTCACCAACACGGCGCATACTATTCGCTTCTTTACCAATATCATTTAAATCATTGGCAAGAATTGCGGGGGGTTCAACCTGTTCAGGTTGCGCATCGTAAAACTCGACGGGGCAGTCAAAAGGTAGGTGTGGCTTAACCAATCCAATAGCGGCAAAATACGGTTCATCGTGCGTTTGGTTGATGACATCAATGCCGTAAGACGCGACTTGATGGTCGAACATTTCTTCAAGTGGGTTGCTTGTTGCTCGGTAAGATGACTTTGAATTGAATTTAAAGCCTTTGCCTTTAACATAGGTTTTACTAAAACGCTCGGCGTCTAAGTAACCGGTCCATTCTAAATCGCTATATTCAGGACCGTGATGAATTTTACCTGCGCCATACGTTTTATAACCGTTTTCTTTTAAAAACTGCGGCAAACTGGTGTATTTTTCATGCAACTGTTTATGAATATCATGCTCATAAAATGGGTATAAACCTGAATTATATGGTTCAACACCGTATAACAAAGCATTGCGACTCGGCGAACAACCCGGGGATACGGTTTGCGCATTCATAAAAGCCACACCTTGATTCGCCAGCGTGTCAATATTTGGCGTATTTGCTTGAGGGTGTCCCCCCATATAGCCAACCCAATCGTTCATATCATCAACGGCGATAAAAACAATATTTGGTTTGTTAGCGTTTTGCGTTTTATCAGCGCCGATACTTGGCGCTGTCATGCCCACAAGGGCGACAAGCAAGGTTGCTATAGATACTAATTTGTTCACGATATTCACTTATTATTTCATTGTTATTTTATACACATTATTGGCTTCAGTGCGAAACTCAACAATGCCATGTTGTAAATGTGTAACAGGAACTGCCTCACCATCCTTGTTGGTGATCTGTATGTGCTTACCCATATAACGAACTCTCGCTTTATCTGAAACGCCTGCCCGCATGTGAGCGCCCACTAACCGGCCATTTTGCCAATTAATATCGAGCTCAAAATCACCCCGTGCTTTGATGCCGCGAATCTCGCCATTTAACCACTGCTTAGGCAGCGAAGGGAGCAGGTCGATAAAGCCGGCATGGGATTGCAATAGCATTTCCACAATCGCTGCCGTTGCACCAAAATTACCATCGATTTGAAACGGCGGGTGTAGATCAAATAGATTGCTCGAGGTTGACCGTTGATACAATACATCCAAATGCTGTTTAGCGGATTGGCCATCGTATAAGCGAGCCATAAAATTAATCATCCAAGCTCGACTCCAGCCTGTCGCTGCACCGCCATGTTGGAGACGAAAGTCGATAGTATTTCGCGCGGCCTTAGCAAATTCAGGGGTGATCAGTGGGTGAATATCATTTCCTGGGTACAAAGCATATACATGCGAGATGTGTCTATGCCCTGGCTCTGCTTCTGGATAGGGATAAAACCACTCCATAATCCGCCCTGTGTCATCAATGCGGATACCCGGCGACAATTTAGCGTAATGTTGCTCAAGCTGTGTTAAGAATTCGTCATCAACCGCCAACTTTTTACCAAGGCGTAGGCTATTTTTAAATAATTGAGCGATGATTTGTTGATCCATGGCAGGCCCCATGGTTGTCGCCCGAGCCACAAGTTTTCCGCCTTCCTCTACCAGATAAGAGTTTTCCGGCGAGGCAGCAGGCCCTGAAACCAGTTTGCCGTTGTCTGGATGTGGTACCAACCAATCAAAATAAAACAAACAGACTTGTTTTAATAATGGCCAAACCTGTGATTGTAAAAATTCATCATCTTGTGAAAACTGGTAGCTGTCGACCATATGACTCATTAACCACGCATTACTGACATGACTCAAGCCCCAATGCGGCTTTGTCGCTCTTGTCCATGGTGACGCCCAGATATCTGTGGCATGAGGACTAACCCAGCCTCGCACGCCAAAGTTGTGTTCGGCACGTTGTTTACCGCGTTCGGCAAGACGCTGTATAAACGCAAATAATGGCTGCTGCAACTCGCTTAAATTAGCAATATCTGCCGGCCAGTAGTTCATTTGCAGATTAATATTGACATGATAATCTGCGTTCCATGGTGCTCTTATATGGCGGTTCCAAATCCCTTGTAAATTAGCGGGCTGACTACCAACCCGTGAACTCGCAATAAGTAGATAGCGACCATAATGGTAATACAAAGCGGTAAACGCTGGGTCTTCGACACCTTGCTGTACCTTACTCAGACGTTGATCGGTAGCAAGTACTGAGTTGGCGGTTGTTTGCATTACAAGAGCGGAACGCTTAAACAAAGCTTGGTGATCTTGTATGTGTTGTCGTTTAAGCGCTGACCAACCCTTGCCAATGGCGGCATTTAATTGCTCATGTGTGTGTTGTTGGTATAGTTCGCTATAGAAATTTGTGTTGGCGGCAATAAAGATATCAACTTGATCAGCATTCTCTACGAATAACCGATTATCTTCGCTAAATACCTTGCCACCTTGGGCGACAATTTTGACAAGATTATAAAATTTAACACCTGCGCCGTGATCCGGATCGAGGCCACCACGCTGGGTAACTTGGCCAACCATAAGCAAACTATCGTCGCCGATGTTACGCACTGTCGCTGTTTCAAAGCCGTTATCTTGCGGGCGAGAGAGCACGAGATTAAAACTAATCGCTTTTGCCGTATCAGCAGTGATGCGAGTCACCATCACTTGTGCTGGCTCACTGGCAAATGTTTGCCGAGTATATTGGCTACCATCGAGCTGATATTGCACTGTGGATATGGCGTTTTCTAGCGACAGTGTTCGCTGATAGCTACTGACTTGCTCGCCATGAGCAAAGTTTATATGTAAGTCACCCAAAGTTTGATGAGAACGTTTTGGCTCCATATCAATGGAGAAGTCCTTCATAATGTTGTCATCAACCGTTTTAAAATCACCGGAAAATAAGGCTTTTCGGTAGAACTCAAGTTGTTGTTTTGAGCCTTTATTGTATTTATCCGTCGGCTTACCTGCCCACATGGTGTCTTCATTTAATTGCAGTCGTTCTTGTACAATGCCACCAAACACCATAGCCCCTAATCGACCGTTACCAATTGGTAAGGCATGATCCCAAATCTTCGCAGGCTGTTGGTACCATAAATCAAAATATGGCGAGTTGTCGTTGGCAAAACTGCATTGCGATAGCAGCACGCTAATGAGCAGCAACCATGTTTTAGTATGGTTGCCCGAAACAAGCTGCTCTAGCGTCGACGTTGTTTGCGACATCATCAAGCTTACTTTGCAACTGGTTGGACGATTCGATATTCAGCATCGTAACTTCTCAACTGAATTTTTTTGTATTTCGCCCCTTCCATATACAAATGTTGTGGTGTTGACACATCCCAACTGCCTAGAGCTTTAAGCATGGTCTGTACACGTTGCGGATGCTCACTAGCGACATCATGCAATTCGGCGACATCGTCTTTAACATTATAAAGCATGGGTAATCGATCAGGTAAGCGAATCAGTTTCCAATCACCATCACGAATAGACGCACTGACGGTAAATCGCCACATCATTTCTTGATTAGGATCACCAAGTTGCTCGCCGTTGACGTAAGGCAGAATATTATGACCGTCGATATTGTCTTTTTTGCTGATGCTGCCACCAGCTAATGCAACAAAGGTCGGCGTTAAATCCAGTGCCGTTACCGGTCTTTTATAGACCGTATTGGCGGCTAATTTAGCCGGCCACGACATGATAAATGGCACGCGAATACCGCCTTCCAGTAAAATACCTTTTGAGCCACGATATGGCGCATTGACGGTTCTTGAATCAAGACCTTTACCTGGGCCACCATTGTCGCTTAAGAACACGACTACCGTATTGTCGTATACTCCACTGCGTTTTAACTGGGCTATGATATGGCCGACGTTAATATCAAGTCGGTGGATCATCGCGGCATAAATTCGGCGGTTTTCATTTTTAATGTGGCTATACAGAGCAATATCTTGCTCAGGTGCCTGCAGTGGTGCATGTGGTGCATTAAATGAGGCGTATAAGAAGAATGGTTTATCTTTATTGCGTTTGATAAAGTCGACGCTTTCGTTACCCGTATCATCGGTAATATAGGTGATTGGGTCCGGGGTTTTGTAGTTGCTCTCCAGTGGTGATAAATAGCCTTCTCCGTCAGGTTCGGAGCGAAAATAATCATGTCCGCCAACGGGGTAAGTCCAAACTTCGTCAAAGCCTCGATTGTGTGCTTTGAAATGCTCTTCATCTCCTAAATGCCACTTGCCCATTAACCCGGTCAC
This sequence comes from Thalassotalea sp. HSM 43, assembly GCF_004752005.1. Taxonomy (NCBI): domain Bacteria; kingdom Pseudomonadati; phylum Pseudomonadota; class Gammaproteobacteria; order Alteromonadales; family Colwelliaceae; genus Thalassotalea; species Thalassotalea sp. HSM 43. Next base: position 1,759,282 of record NZ_CP038493.1, read on the forward strand.
ATAACCTTGCTCAGATAATCTGTCGGCAATGGTTTTCTCGGTTACAGGCAAGCCAAAATATTCACGGTTGTATTGCGGTCCAGGTTTGACGTTGTTGTTATCAAAACCAAAATTTACCTGATTGCGACCGGTCATCAGACCGGCACGAGACGGACCGCATACCGGTGCAGATACATAACCTTGCTCAAAGATAACACCGCTGTTTGCCAATGCATCAATATTCGGCGTGCGGATTTCGGTACTTCCGGTATAACCTAAATCACCGTAACCTAAATCATCAGCAATAATAATCACAAAGTTCGGTTTATCAACATTTTTACTGGGCAATGCATCGCCACTGGCATAAACAACAGGTGCGCTACAAAGAGCTAATACTAAGCAGGATTTGATCACCTGCGTGGCCTGACGAATAACAATTTTCATTAATAGCGACCCGCAACAATCTCTTTAACACGGGCTTCAAACTGTGCAACAAGTTCAGGGTTTTGCTTAGCAATATTGTTGTTTTCACCTGGATCAAGGTTTAGGTCGTATAGTTGGTGCTGCTTTTGGTAACCACCACGAATTTTCTTTGATTTGATGAATCTCGGTTTTTGCTCACTGCCCGGAATGAACTTGTAGTTATTATGTCGTAATGCGACGTTACTGAGCGACTCTTCTAACAGATCGATACGACCTTTGTCAGTCTCACCTAACCATACTGGTAGTTGATCTAAACTATCTACCGCTTCATCTTGTGCTACGTCAACACCAACTAACGTTGCTAGCGAGCGGTAAATATCCATTTGCGAAACCAAAGCATCATTAACCTGCGGTGTAATGGTGCCAGGCCAGTAAGCAATGGTAGGCACGCGAGTGCCTGCTTCTAAGCGACTGTATTTACCACCACTGAATGGGCCTGCTGGTTTATGATCGCCAAGTAATTCAATGGCACTATCTTGGTAACCGTCAAATAATACCGGACCGTTATCTGAACTAAAGATAATCAGCGTATCCTCAGCTAATCCTAAGCGCTCAACTTCACGAATCACGCGCCCTGTCATCCAGTCCATTTGTGCAATGGCATCACCTCGCACACCCATTGTACTTTTGTCTTTGAAGCGATCATTAGGCAGTCTTGGTACATGAATATCGTGATATGACTTAAATAGGAAGAATGGTTGATCTTTATTGGCCTGCATAAACTCAATGGCTTTATCGGTAAATACCGTGGCAAAGTCCTCATCTGTCCACAATGCTGACTCGCCACCAGCCATATGGCCAATACGACTCACGCCATTAACAATCGTCTCATTGTGCTGCTTGTCGGCGACATAACGCAGTAATTCAGGGTTTTCATAACCGGTAGGGCGATCACCGACTTTTTTCTTATAACTGACCGTGATTGGATCATTTTTATCAAGATCGACTACGTGATGATTTTCAACGTAAACCGTTGGCACGCGATCACCGGTCGCAGGCAATAAGAAGCTGTAGTCAAAACCTATCTCTAATGGACCAGGTTTAATCGCTTCATTCCAATTAACGTTGCCATTGCCTAATCCTAAGTGCCATTTGCCCACCACTCCTGTGGTATAACCGGCTTTTTTCAACATAGACGCCAAGGTTGGTTTGCCAGGTTGAATTAAGGCTGGAGCATCCCCTTTTAATATTTTTGCCTTGTTACGAAAGCCATGCTCACCGGTTAGCAGTGAATAACGAGACGGTGTACACGTTGCCGCCGATGAATGGCCATCGGTAAAACGAATACCCTTATTGGCAATACGATCGATTTCTGGTGTTTGCACACCGCTAGCACCATAACTGCTTAAGTCACCGTAGCCCAAGTCATCGATATAAAAAATTATCACGTTTGGCAGTCTTTTTTGCTCTTTGGCAACCACTTCTACTGGCTGCTCAACACTCGATTGACCACAACCAAACAGCATCGCTGATGCGATAACTGTGGTGATAAGTTTAGTTGATTTGATCATTTCTGTTTCGCCTTATTTTTATTCTTTTTTTTGTTCTTTTTCGATTTTTTCACCGATGTCGTTTTCGGCCAATGGTTTAGGCCAGGGAAGATCGCATCAATAAGTTGCGCTTCCCAAGCTTGATATTCTTTCTCTAAGGTTTGATATTGCGCTGCCTTTTGTGGCAATAAATTATCCTGCTCTACAAAGTCATTTTGCATATCAAACAAGTAGTCGCCTTGCCTATCATGAACGATTTTATCGTCCCCTCGGCGCAACGCATGAGAATCGGTCTTGACATGACGCCAAAACAGTACATCATGCGGTTGGCCTTTTATATCACCCGTTAAGAACGGAATCAGGTCAACACCGTCTAAAGGTTTGTTGTCACTGGTATCAACATTGGCCTGTGATACGATAGTCGCCATAATATCTAATGAGCTAATCGGCTGGTGATAATCAACACCAGCAGGGATTTTTCCAGGCCAACGCATAGCAAATGGTACGCGAACGCCGCCTTCAAATAATAAGTTTTTATGACCGCGCAGCTCACCATTGTCTGAACCATTTGTTTTTGCACCGCCGTTATCGGATAAGAACACCACCAAGGTATTGTCATCGATACCTTGCTGCTGCAATGTCTCCATAATTCGTCCAACACCATCGTCAACAGAGCTGATCATCGCCGCGTAAGTACGACGTTTTTTATCTTTTATGTGTTGATTACGATCCAGGTATTCTTGCGTTGCTTGCACTGGTGCATGCGGTGCGTTGTAGGCGACATATAAAAAGAACGGATTGTCTTTTTCACGCTTTATAAACTCAACCGCTTCATCAGACAATTCATCGGTTAAATACTTACTGATATCTTCGCGAGTCTCATTGCGAAGTAATCGCGTTTTATACCAATCAAACTTGTTCTTAACATCACCAAGATCATTAATGGTTAACTCTTCAGGGAAGTAACGATGACCGCCGGATAAAAAACCGTAGAAGAAATCAAAACCACGCTGATTCGGACGAAGATCAGGGTGTGTACCCATATGCCATTTACCTATAATGGCACTTTTATAACCCGCTGGCTGTAACACTTCAGCTATGTTTTTTTCAGACGTTGGAATGCCATTTTGTTCGACGCTAGGGTCAATGGTGGGGTTGATAGTAAACCCGAAACGACCTTGATAACGTCCCGTCAGTAAACCCGCTCGAGATGGTCCGCAGACAGGGAACGTTACATAACCATTGGTAAATCGTGTGCCTTGTGCAGCAATGTTATCGATATTTGGCGTTCGTATATCTGGCGAACCATTAAATCCGACATCGTTATAACCTTGGTCATCGGTAAGAATGATCACCAAATTAGGCTTAACTGAATTGCCACTGACCTGCTCAGCCGTTAGCTTGCCACTAGCCCATGCTTGGCCTACCAACACGCTTGAGGCAGAGATAACCAGTAACATCGTTCTTATAAACAACATATCAATGCTTAACTTAATTATAATATAAATACTACATTATCACTTTGTCGATTCAAGCTCAATCATTGGCGTTATGATCGTTTACAAATTTTTGTAAATTTATTGTAAAGCCGATGTCATCAAGCGAAAACAACGAATCAGTAATTATTGTTGATAAAATCGACAAGCAATTAATTTTATATTATAAATAATACCAAATAATAAAAATAGAGTTGAGAAACGCATATGCCAGATAATAACAATAAATCACGCCGGCAGTTTTTAAAGCAAATATCAGCGCTATCTGCATCGATGGCGGGCGCTAGTGCTACCGGTTGGTCGCAGCTCGTACAAGCCAGCACATTGAGCGCAGAGCAACAAGACTTTAAAGCCTTAGTTTATGTTTTCCTTGCCGGTGGTAATGATAGCTTCAACACCTTGATCCCCCATGGCGACAGTGCGTTACGCCGCAATTATGAACACGGTCGTCGCAGCATAGCAATTGCCAACGAGCAATTACATCCGTTGCAATTGCAAGACACTGCTAATGTATATAACGATACCGAATACCAAGGGTTTGGCTTACATCCATCTTGTGGTGATTTGGCGACCTTGTTTAATCAACAAGAAATGGCCTTTGTCTGTAATCTAGGTAACCTCGTAGAACCAACAAGTCGCGACGCAATTTTAGACAAAACCGCCAACTTACCACCACAACTTTATTCACACAGCGATCAACAATTGCAGTTTCAAAGTGAGCCAGTGAAACCCTTTCGCCATGGCTGGGGTGGCCGTATGGCCGAGTTATTGCAAGACTACAACCAAAGTACCAATATATCGCCACTGATATCATTGTCAGGTTTAAACAGTTTTCAAGTAACCCGTAATGGGCAACCTTCTACCTATGCCATGAACCATAACGGCGCAATCGCGTTAACGAAATACACGGGGAATCGAAAGTGGTTGGTCAATCAAAATTATCAACATGTGGATGAGTCATCGCATTTGATGATGCAAAAATATCGCGATATTTTTTCATCAGCCCAACAAGCCGAAGTCATTGTCAATAGTACCTTTACTAGTGCTGCACAAAATGGTGTCGACTACGACGATATATTTAGCAGCGCCGGCGCCAATGACAGTAAAATAGGCCAATCATTAAAAACCATCGCGAAAATGCTTGCGGGACGACAAGCACAAACCAATAATCGACCGGTTTACTTTGTCGAAATGGGTGGTTTTGATACCCATCAAAACATTCTCATTAATCACCAAGCACTGCTAAAAGAATTAAACGACGCCTTACATGCATTTCGCAATGCTTTAGTCGCCCAAGGCGACTTTGATAATACCTTGACCTTTATTGGCTCAGAATTTGGTCGAACCTTAACCCCAAATGGCAACGACGAAGGCACTGGCACCGATCACGCTTGGGGCGGACATGCCATGGTGCTTGGCGGTATGGTCGATGGCGGTAAATTGTACGGCAGCCATCCAGATTTAATGTTACGTCAGGGCTTGGATGCCAGTGATGGCCGCGGGCGCTGGATTCCGACCACTGCCACCACACAAGTGAACGCCATTATGGCCAATTGGCTTGGTGTCGAAAAGATCGCCCTGCCATCGTTATTTCCAAGCATTAATAACTTTAGTGACCCATTTGCCAGTGCAGCAAATCTGGCATTTTTAAAGTAGAGGCAGAACAATGAAGCATATTAAATCAAGCGTTGCAGTCGCTTTAACGATTCTGCTTAGTGCCTGTGGTGGCGGATCAGGCGGCTCCAAGAATGATCCTGTCGCTAAGTCTCCCGATCCAACACCAAGCGTCAAAATCGAATCTCTGCTCAATCAAGCCGTGGAAGCAAATGGCCAGGTTGCCAAGTTTAAGATCAGCCGCGATAGCGGTACCGAGAGCCTAACAATTGGTTATCAGCTGACCGGTAATAGTGATATCACCCTAGGCTCTGCCAATACACAGGATTACAATCTAAAATATGCGGATGGCAGCGATGTTGGCGCCAGTTTTGTCATAGAAGAGAATCAAAATTCACGCATTATCGAAGTTGTGCCAATTCAAGATGAACAGCATGAAGTTCCAGAAACATTGTCAGTAACGTTAACTCAAAATAGCCAATACATTCTTGGGCACAGCAACATCGACATACAGCTTATTGACGATCAAGACAGTGCCCAAAGCCGTAAAGTTTTCTATGGTACCTTTAGACCACAAGGCGATGCACTTACCTCGGCGTCTGGTGTTCTAAGCTTTATTCTTGCCGGCGACAACTCACATGGCTATTTAAACTATTCCTTTTCAAATCTTAGCTCGGAGCAAACCGATCAACACATTCATGTTTCGCCTTCAGGTCAAGCAATAAAAGATATAGAGCCTTTTGGTAACGTAAGTAATCTTGAGTGGGATCTGTCCCCTGGCGGTATTTTTAAAACGCAACAGGAGATGTTAGACGCGTTATTTTCAGGCCTATTTTTCGTCAACATTCACAGCGCCAATTATGCTCATGGCGAAATTACCGCCACGTTGCAATACGATGAAAATGTCGCCCCAGTGCAACAAGGTGAACTGACTAAAACCGATGTCGACCGTGACGTTGTACGGTTTTTAAATCAAGCCAGCTTTGGCGCAACACCTGAATCATATCAGCAACTTAGAGCGCAGATTAATGACGATGGCAGCAATCGAATAGCGATATACAATCAATGGATAGAACAACAAATTAATATCGATGCTAATTCCATGCTGGCATTAACAGAGCAGATTAAACCGCATTTTGCGCTTGGCAATAACGGCGAAGGAGAAGATGGTTGGAACATACGTCGTGATGCTTTTTGGAATATGGCGATTCATGGTAATGATCAGCTAAGGCAGCGTATGGCGTTTGCTTTAAGCCAAATATTGGTGGTCAGTGATGAAACGCAAAAACTTAAAAACGCCTACAAGGGCACGGCAAATTATTGGGATTTATTAGCAAATCAGGCGTTTGGCCACTATAACCAGCTATTAAAAGACGTCACCTTAAGCCCCATCATGGGTATCTGGCTGAGTCATTTACGCAACCAAAAACAAGATGCTGAAAATGGCTATTTCCCAGATGAAAACTACGCCCGAGAAATCATGCAATTATTTAGTTTTGGCTTAGTTCATCGTAGTGCCAACGGGGCAGTCAAATTGGGCGCTGACAATTTACCTATGCAAACCTATGACAATGACACCATTCGTAATATGTCACGAGTTTTCACCGGCTTGTCCTTTAGCCATAAGCTTAGCGACGGTGTGAAAAAAGAGAACTATTGGTTTTTAACCGGAGACTGGGTGGCTGAGCAACAATACCGTTGGTTAGAGCCAATGAAATTTTTTAGTGAATTTCATGACTTCGAACAAAAGCAATTGTTTAGCGATAATGGCAACACCGTCATAATCGATGAGGGCGTCAATCATACCAGCCAAGCCGCTATGACCGAGTTAGACCAAACCATCAATGCGCTGGTTACTCATTCGTCAACAGCACCGTTTATTTCACGCCAACTGATTCAACGTTTGGTCACCTCAAATCCGAGTCCAGCCTATATTGAGCGTGTCGCCACCGCCTTTGCACAAAATGGCGATTTAAAGGCGACAGTGAAGGCAATTTTACTAGATCCTGAAGCGAGAAACCCACATGCGTTAAACTCAACAACATTTGGCAAAGTAAAAGAGCCTATATTGCACATGACAGCAATGATGCGGTTATTTAATGCCCGTTCGGGTATCCCCTTAAACGAGCAACAAAACGGCTTAAATTTAGCCGTTAGTGACGGCTATGCTAGTCACGCCAGCCTCTTACGTCTAGGCGATTTACCAATTGCACAACGAGCGCTAGGGGCAGCATCAGTGTTTAACTTTTACTTACCGGACTATACACCGGCCGGCGAACTTGCCAGTCAGTCTTTGGTCGCGCCAGAGTTGCAACTGCAAACAGAGTCCCAGTTATACACCAATATTAATCTCTATTATCAATTTATTTATTCGGGTTTGTCTCGCTGGCGTGTGGAAAACTTTACCAATTACAGCAAAGCGCAATTAAGTGTAAAGTTCGATGAGCAACACCTTGAACAACTTTGGCAGTCAAGCAATGGCGATAACAGTAGTAAAGCGCAAGCATTAATCGATTATGCTGATTTTTACTTACTTGCTGGGCAATTGGCTGCCAATAACGAGACACAAATCAGCGAGCAATTGGTTACTGCACTCGATGATTTAGCGCCAGAGTATCGATATAAATTACTGCTCTATGTGATCAGTGCGTCACCTCAGTTTATATTACAGCGATAACAAAATGGGCGCTTACGCGCCCATCAATTATTAACATTGTATGTTATGGCTATTCAACAATGGTAACCGTACCTGTAGAGGTCCAACTATCAAGCTCTCTTTGCCAAGCACTGACATCCCAGTTAAGTTCGTTACCTCTATCGATGGCGCTGCGTAAAAAATCAACGGTTTTAGATAACTGCCTTGGTTCCATTTTTAAGAAAGCCATCGCTTGGAGATAATGATACTGCGGGTAATTTTCGTGCGTTTCTTTTAACTGAACAAGCAAGTCTTGCGCTTTTGCAACATCAAATAAATGCTCTTCTGCGCTCAATAAGCGAATTTCTGCGAGATTAAGTTTGGCCGGCAAATGGCCTTTGCCTGCGGCAAGTTGCAACCAAAATGTGGCTTTGTCTTTATCTTGTTCGAGCCATGGACTATTCAAAAACATTTTGCCTAATCGATATTGAGCCTGACTATGGTCCTGTTGAGCTGCCTGGTAAATCCAGTCAATGCCCTGTTCAACATTGGTTTGTTGGCTATATTGTCGAAAGCCGTATTCGTATTGCGCTGCAGGGAAACCATTGTGTGCAGCTTTAGCAAGATTTTCATCGATTTCTTTATTATCTTTTACCAACCAAGGAAAACTGGCTAAGGTCATCGCATAAACATATTGTTGCTGTGGGTCGGCACTGTCTTTGAACTTATTATTTTGCAATCGGGTTCTGGTATAAAACATCTCAAATTCATTTCGAATGCGCAGTCTTGAGTAACCGGCGATGCCCATAAAAGAACGATGTACAAAAGATGATGGCTGATCTGCAAAACTTGGTTTAGCCATACTATTCAACGATAAATCGTAAACCGCCGAACGTACATCACCACTGGCTTTAATTTCGGTAATATTACGAATCGAACCATCGCGAGCAACATCGTACTCAACGATGAGAAAGTATGGCTCCATCACAAAAAAGTCTTCGACCTCACTGCCTGTGCTAACGCTTTCGGTCACCGGATCAAAATTATTGGCAAAAGGCGATAGCGCACCATCAAAGCCTAGGTCGGTAATAAGTTCGACGTCATCCAAGCTGTCGACACCAGCAAAGGTTACCGGGTTAGTCAACAGCGATTTATTTACCACAGGTCGATACGTGCGAAACAATAGCTCTTTATCCAACTTGCTAATAGACGACAGAATAAGCTTATTAATTTGTGTTTTCTCTTCTGCCTCGACATTGCCGAGCAAGCTTTTAACTATGTCAGCAGAATTAGCATAATTATTTTTCGCGGCCATGGTAAACCAAACCAAAGCTTTGACTTGATCGGCCTTTACTCCCAACCCTTTATAATGCATTACACCGAGTTGATAATAAGCGCGAGGTTCTTGTGCGTGTGCTGCATCTAAATATGAATCAAACGCCTGTAAATAGTTTTGCTGGCTAAAGTAGTCATCGGCAGTTTTAATTGCATTAGCAAAGCACAGACTGCTCAACAGTAAGCCGTTCATCGCTAATATTTTGCTTAACTTAGTTAACCTACTCATGGGCTTTATTCTCATCCTTAATGTTGCGCAGTTATTGTCGTAATGTCATCGCTTTAAATAAAAAAGGCTTCTCACGATGAGAAGCCTTTCGATTTGGTTTAGATCATTATTTAACGTTAAACAAACGTCTAGCGAATGTCATTCCAGACAAGAACAATACCGCTAGGAAACCAAATGAACCATTATCAGGCTTCGGCTGTTCAGTTTTCTCAACATTAGCCTCAATGGTAAGTACTTCTGAAGTCCAAGGTATCATCTCATTATTGTCATTAAGAATATACGAACCATCGTAATCACGTAGATAGTTGGTAACGGTTAATTCGAGCGTCAGAACCGCATCGGTATTGATCTCTGGCACAACAAACGATGTGTTTGGCGACGTGGCATCATCAAAGGTAATTGGTACACCACCTTTCGCTTTCCACAGGTAACCTAGCTCACCGTCTTCACTATCAATACTGTCTCTAGCATCAATGGTGACATATTCGCCTGCGGTTAAGGTCATTGAGGCAATTTGCGTCGCTTCAACCATACCATTCATGTTTGCTCGCGGAGTGATGGTTGCTGGCGCATTGGTTATCTGCACGGCGTAGATTTCACTCGCGGTATTCATGCCATCATCTACCGTTAGCATAAGCTCAATATTGGCCGCTTCTGCAAGTTCAGCGGGAGCAACAAAACTAACACTACCACCCATATTTTCGGTGACTAAGTCTACAGGTATACCCGACACTTGACTCCAAGTATACGTTGCGTTGTCACTGCTCGGAATGGTTGCCATTGCATCAATAGTAACCAGCTGAGCTTCAACCACATCGTTACCACCTTTTGCCATCAATACTTTGATAGTTTTACGACTGTCTTTTGGATAACCATCGTTAACATCAAGCACACCATCGTTATCGTCATCATCATCTATCGTTGCGCTAGAACCTGTCATACACGCATCGTCACAGGTTTTCACATAATCATCAGGCATGCCGTCACCGTCGGTATCGGCTGCAACTGATGGGTCATTCGGGAAACCATCATTAATATCAATAACACCATCAGCATCAGTGTCGACACCGGTTGGTTGCTCTTGCAATGAATAATTATCTGTCCACATTCTTGAAGAGTCTAAATTGGTTAGCACTTCAGAATCTTCACCAACTGTGCGAACAAACACTTTAAATGATTGACTTACATCGATATCCATTGGCGCGACAAAATCTTGGCTTAGGGTTTTCCATGTGTAGGCAGATTCAGCTTGAGCATCTAAGGCTACAGACGTTGGCAATTCATCACCAATTTTGGTGTATACATAGGCTAACTGAACCGTTCCTTCTGCTGCCGCATCAATGGTAAGAGTATACGTTGCACCAGGCACAATACCTTCCACTTCTCGGTACAAACCATTGTAATGTCTTTCACGTTTATGGTTCATAAAGGCAACAACACCTTTACGGCCTTCAGGAGCTCGTACATCAAAGCCATTTTCAATTTGTGTACGCGTTTCATTAATGTAACGTGACCAACCTTTACCTGTTTGACCATGCGCAGGAATTTTTTCACCTTCTTCATCAAGCAATGCGGTGAAAATAGCGTTCGGCTCTTTGAAGCCGTAGTTACCGATACCCCAACCTTCTGTAATGAAGCCTGTCACACTTTCCATATCACCGTCAGGGAAATATTCTAATGGATACTCTACAACTGGGTAGGTTTTCTTAACCGTTACTGGGATCTCATAAGTATCTGAACCCCCTGCAATCATATTACCTAGCTCGTCAGTAAGATAAGTACCATCGTAGTCACGTAAGTAATTGGTTACTGTTAATGAAAATACAACCGCGCTATCCGCTTTCACCAAAGGTACATAAAACGTTGGTGCAACCGCGCTATCATCACTAAACTGAATCGGTACACCGCCTGAGACTTTCCACTGATAACTTAGCATACCGTCATCACTATCGAATGAACCAGAGCCATCGAGTTGGATTTTTTCGCCATAAGCAAGAACCATATTTTCGCTATCAAGCATGCCGGTCATGGTTGCCATAGCCGTGGCTATCGAAGGTGCATTAGTTACGGTGACAGGGAAGGTTGCACTGTCACTATGAGCCGCACCAGTAACGGTCAATGAAACAACAATTTCTTCAGCTTGGCTGATCTCGGTCGGTGCCGTAAATGACACCATTTCGCCATCAGCACTAAGAGCTACCGGTAATCCAGATTCTTGGGCCCAAACATAGTTGGCAAGTTCACTGTTTGGAATTGACGGGCTGGCATCGATGGTAACCAATTCACCTTCAACCACAGCTAAAGACTCTTGGCTAAACGTCACCAAGACACTTTGTGTATTATCTAATGGATGTCCGTCATTTACATCGAGAATACCGTCGTTATCATCATCATCATCGATTACCAAATCAGACGCTTCTTGGCAGGCAGTATCGCAGCCTTCGTTATAATCATCAGGCATACCATCGCCATCGGTATCAACGCTTGCAGCAGGATCATTTGGGAACGGATCAGCTGAATCTGGAACACCATCGTCATCGGAATCCGCTAAAGATGGAGGGCCCATTAACGAGTAGTTATCGGTCCATAATAAAGAACGTTCGGTGACACTGATATCGCCTGTTGTTGTGTATGTATCACTCGGTGCGGTACTGATAAAAACTTTAAATTCTTTGCTGGTATCAACGTCTGCAGGTACGACAAAGTCGTCGCTAACATTCACCCAAGCACCATCTGAAACAACCATATTATCAAGCTGTACAACGGTGACCTCTTCCATACCAACTTTAGTGTATGAATACCCCCAGCGAACTTTACCTTTGTGCGCTGCATCACCTGAAACGGTGTAACTTTGACCAGCTTGTATACCTTCGACAAGACGAGCTATACCAGCGGCATCGTTATTTCGGTTATGGTTACAAAAAGTCACCGCTAAACTATCGTTACCGGCAGGGATTGCTTCCGAGCCGGCAGCAGCTTTAACCGTTTGCGTTCGATTTTGATCGATAAAACGACACCAGCCTGATTTAAAGCCAGCGGTTTCCACTAAGTAAGCAGCGGTTGCACCATCTGATAATAATGGACCGTTGCCCCAACCACTGTTACCTGACGCAAAACCAGTCACACTTTCTAAATCTGCATCAGTGAAATATTCGACCGGTTGCGGGATAAACTCGATTTCATAGTTATCGGCCCATAAAAGTGAACGCTCGGTGACACTGATATCGCCTGTTGTTGTATATGTATCGCTTGGCGCGGTGTGGATAAAGGCAACAAAGTCTTTACTTGTATCAATATCATCAGGAACAGTGAAAGAGTCGCTAACCGACACCCAAGCACCATCTGACACCACGTGATTGGTCAGTGCTACTACGGTTCTGACATCTTCATTCAGTTTTACATAGGAAAAGCCCCAAACAACTTTACCTTTGGTTGCAGCGTCGGCTGTCACTTTATATGTTTTACCGGCGTCAACACCTTCAACAATTCGACCTATACCGGCTGCATCATTGTTACGGTTGTGATTACAAAACGCCGTGACATTACTGTCATTACCTGCTGGGATGGCTTCTGAACCCGCAGCAGCTTTCATGGTTTGAGTACGTGTTTTATCGATATAACGACACCAACCCGATTTAAAGCCTGCGGTTTCAACTAAATAAGCCGCGGTTGCACCATCTGATAATAATGGACCATTGCCCCATCCACTATTGCCTGAAGCAAATCCAGTTACATTTTCTAAGTCTTCAGAGACAATGATATTGTCATTGGCAAGTGTTGGAGTACTCGCAAAGAGTAACGTCGCAGTTATTGCTTTAGCAACCTTGGTTATTTTTAATTTGCTCATAGTTTTCTCTTATTATTTGATTGTTCCAACAAATGCTGTTTTGTTGCAAAAACTTTCTTTTTTATTAATTGAGCCCACGGAATTTTTTTCTATTATAGGGACCTTACCCTAATGTACACCGTGTAAAGAATTTGTAAAGTATTTTATAGTATAAATCATAAAATAAATATTTTTTTAATATCAATGCGATCCACACGCAAAAAAAACACTAACAAAAACAACAAAAACCATATAAACCAACTGACCCAGCGCTAACAAATTATTCTTTAAGAATCGTTAAGTTACATTTCACCAAAAAAAAAACATCAATCCCCATAAGGTTACTGATGCTTTTTTAGATAACTAAACGCCTTATTTGTATGACAATAGCCAACAATTACTTAGCGTTTCTTTCTTTCACCTTTTGCGCCTTCAGGATAAAGCCAAATTGCCAGTCCTTGTCCGCTCTAACATGATATTTATCCATGGTTTCAGCGCCCCAACTATGGTCACCACCAACGCCATGTATAGCCAAATCTAGATTTACGTTAATGTAAGGACGAATCGGTAAATCATAATAATGCTTGCGGCGAATGCGTGCCGATTCCGAAAACTTGTCATTTTTATCGTTTACGGAATATAAATCAGTTTCATCATAGGGCCAGGCTCTGAAATTAAATGGCTGCAATCCGGTTATATGCAACCTGTAATGGTCATTGGCAAAGGCGGCGAACCGAATATCAGATCGATTACTACTATCCGTTGCGGAAATATAAGGCACTTGAAAGCCCATTAGGGTATTTTCATAGGCACCAATTCTGGCCGCTGTTTTGCGGTCAGGATAGTTCTCAAATGGTCCACGACCATACCAAGAGATTTCATCAAATGATTGATGCAACGCAAATCGCATACCGAACTTTGGCATAAACTTTTCATTAATACGCTGTTTATTCGGGGCATAAGTACCTTGTACTTGAATATCGCCATCACCATTGATTATATAACTAAGGTGATAACTGGCGTCGTTAACAATAAGTTTGGCTTGAACATCTACCTGCACAAGCCCAGATGATAATTGTTTGACATCAACTGCGTGTACTTGCCTATACGCGGCTGCATTCATCCAGTTAGCCATGCGATCAACAAACTGGTTTCGGCTTTGGTTATTATTGACTGGTTTCCAAAAGTAGGGCGCTAATGGATTGACTAATAATTCTTGTTGACCGATTTGATAACTTATTAACTCACCACTTACTGCGTCAATAACCATCTTCTTATCGCCAGCTTGTACATTTATATACTCGTCAGTTTGGCTGACTTTCGCCTGTGCTTGATTCGTTTGTTTTATCTCGTGAAAGTTATAAGGTTTGAGCACAAATTGCTCAAAAGCAATTTCAAAGTCCGTGTCCGCCCACACTTCATCTTTATTCAAATGCACCGATAGCTGCAGCAGTAATTCTTCATCACCTTGATAGCCAGCAAGATCATAAGGCACCTCAAAATCACTATTTTGACCAGGCTTTAATGGCATTGAAAAATCCCCTTCAGCCAACAGCTTATGTTGAATTTTCACCTGCCAGCGAAATGTATACGCTTGTAGATCAGTAAAGTTAAAACGATTCATTATGTTAATGCGCATCGGCTGCTGCGTTTGCGTAAACAGAATATTTTGCTGAACCTTTTTGGCTTCATAATATGCCGGATAAGGCGTTCGGTCTGGTGCAACGATGCCATTCAATAAAAACTCAGCATCCGTTGGCTTATCACCAAAGTCTCCGCCATACGCCCATACTTCTCTTTTATTGTTTAGGGTAAGACGCTGCGGATTGTTGCCATAGCTAACCATGGCTGCATTCTTTACTCGGGCCAAGCCTTGATCAACCCAATCCCAAATCGCACCGCCTACATAGTTGTCATGGGCGTAAATCTTGTCCCAATGTTCTTGGAAGTTACCCAAAGAATTACCCATGGCGTGAGCGTATTCACGCTGGATAAACGGCTTGTTGAGTTTTTCTGATTTTTGCAAAAACTCATTTACGTTGTCAGTGGTACGATAGCTTCGTTCGACAAAGTCTGAGGCATTAATATCGGTATCGGACATGATTGGACGCGATTTATCGATAGCAAGTACGGCGTCTCGCATGGCCATAAAGTTTTGGCCTTTACCTCCTTCATTGCCAAGCGACCAGATAGCGATAGCGGTGTAATTTTTATTGGTGTGCACCATAGAGGTTGCTCTATCCACATGAGCTAAAGTCCAGTCGGGATTGTCACCAAGTATTTTGTTACGGGTTTTATAGCCATGACTTTCCTGATTTGCATCATCGAGAACATATAAGCCATATTGATTGGCGAGCTGATACCAGCGATGATCATTGGGATAATGACTGGTTCGCACCAAATTGAAATTACCCTGTTTGATCAATTCAATATCCAACTTCATGGTTTCAAGATCAACGTAACGACCGGTTCGCGGGTGGTGCTCGTGGCGGTTTACCCCTTTAATTTTGATGGATTTGCCATTCACCCAAAATTGATTATCTTCTATTTTCGTTTCTTTAAAGCCAAAGTCCCATGGTACATACTCAAGTACCTTGCCTTGTTTATCGACAACAGCCAATAATAACGAATAAAGGGTTGGCGATTCGGTACTCCACAATCTCACATTGTCAAAGTCGATGGCTAAAGAACCAAGTTGCTTGCCATTTCGGTGCATTGTTTTAGCATACTCCGTTGCAAGTATATGACCATCTGCAGAAAACACATTCAAAGTGAGCTGATAGTCATTGAAATCAATGCCCTCGAATTGACTTTTAAATTCAAAATCGAGATTAAATTTTGCATCCTGGTAATTATTGACAAGCTCGGTTTTTATTAGAAGATCATGCAAATACACTTTAGGTCGAGCGATCAGATTGACATCACGAAAGATACCACTGAATCGCCACATATCCTGACCTTCAAGGTAACTGCCATCAGACCAACGATAGACTTCTACCGCTAAATCATTTTCTCCAGCAATCACGTAGTCACTAATGTCAAATTCCGCTGGCGTCATGCTACCCTGACTGTAGCCCACTTTTTTCCCATTTACCCAAAGATAAAATGCCGATTTAACGCCTTGAAACTCAATAAAAACTTGTTTATCTAAAAGCCCCTCGTGCAAGCTGAATTTATGTTTGTAACTACCAACAGGATTGCGATCATAAAAATTGCTGTAGTGCTTTGGCGGCTCACTCATAACCCTTGGCTGATCTTTAGCGAATGGGTAAGGATGATTGGTATAAATTGGCCTGCCGTAGCCTTGCGTCTGCCAATTTCCAGGGACATCAATCTCATCCCATTCGCTGACGTCATAATGACGCTGATAAAAATCTAGCGGACGTTGGTCTGGCTGACCGACCCAATGAAACTTCCATTTTCCATTAAGCGACTGCACACGACTAGATTGTTGCTGACTTTGCGCCGCACTGCGTTGTGCAAATGGACGAAAAAAGGCATGTCCTTCGACTTTGTTGCGACTGATTAGTTGTGGATTTTCCCAATCATGCGTACTGCTCTGTGGCGTATTTGCTATAGCAACACCAGACAAAAAAAGAAAAATGGCAAAAAGATGAATATATTTAGCAAGCGACATGACATAGCCCAATGGTCATTATTTATTAGTTTCTTAAGACACCTATTAGCCATAATAGTCAGCCTTCTAAGCATCTTAATTTTGTTATTTGTAAATTAATCATATAAATACTATATTAATTGGCGAGGATATGAAAGGTTGGCAGTATTTAAAAATAACAACTGTCTCAAACTACAACTCATAGGCACCCAACAGTGCTATCAGAGCAAGATATACTCTAGGTAAAGTTAGCTTTTAATATCAACAAGGATCATAAACTCAAACTCATTCAGCACGGATATTTCACAAAGAAAAACCAAAATAGCTGAACATATAACAAAAATAATGAGGAACAGTAATGACCAAACAAATTAATTTAATGGTGGCCTCGATGCTGATGTATAGCAGCATTGTTAATGGCGCCACACAAATAGACATCAATGCCACAAGTATTAGCCATACAGTAAGTCCGCTCATTCAGGGCCAAGGGCTGGTTTATTCAGAAGAAGCGGATGTTATTTACGCCGACGGTACGATGGCACAACTGTTTCAGGATGTTGGTGCCGGCTTTTTACGTTGGCCAGGTGGCACAGTAGCCACCATGTATCACTGGAATGATTTAACTGGCGTAGGCTGGATTGATAAATGGGATCCTAATTACAACAGCAGCAATGATTCTGACCCTTCGGCCTATATGGATTTAGATGAGTACATTGCTTTGAGCCAAGCTGCTG
Source organism: Thalassotalea sp. HSM 43 (assembly GCF_004752005.1). NCBI lineage: Bacteria > Pseudomonadati > Pseudomonadota > Gammaproteobacteria > Alteromonadales > Colwelliaceae > Thalassotalea > Thalassotalea sp. HSM 43. The sequence continues at coordinate 1,776,719 of NZ_CP038493.1, forward strand.
ACACAGAGCCTATGCTAGGCATTAATATGAGCTCAGGTATTGAATGGGATAGAGAAGCCGAAGCTTTGCAAGAAGCAAAAGACATGATCAGCTACTGTATCGCTCAAGGTTTTGATGTTAAATATTTCTACCTCGATAATGAGACTTATCATCACGGTAATGGCTATAACAAAGATAAAGACAATGATGGTGAAGCATGGACACCGCAATTGTACGCCGAACAAATCAATATTTACGCCGCTGCTATCAAGTCCTTAGTGCCAGATGCGGTTTTAATTGCCAATTGGACCGACAAAGTAAGAACCAATACCGCTGATTACACTACCATCATAAACGTCGCGGGCGATAACATTGATTATATTGATGTTCATTGGTACTGGAAGTGGGGAGTGTCAACCTGGGATGCGTGGAAAGCAAAAACGCCGATGGAAAACGAAACCGAATGGTACGACGGCGGTACCTTTATTGAAGAAATGCAATTTTTCGATTCGTTAACCACATCACTAGGCAAACCACACATTAAGCTTGCAGCATTGGAATGGAACATTGCACCAGGTGATCACAATACCAATCCTGAACACACCCCGTTTAAAACGGCATTGATGGCATCCGAAATGCAAATGCAATTTATTCAAGGCGGATTGGATTTAGGGGCTATGTGGACGACGCAATGGCAAAATAGTTCTACCGCTGAGTTTCAATTTTTGGTTAATTCTGATGACGGTTACGCCCCTAGTCCTATGGCGCACGTGTTTGAGCTATATAAATACAGCTTAAACGGTCACGTCGTCAGTACCAGCTCCACCGATGGACAAATAATGGCAACAACGGTGATCAAAGGCGATAAAGCCTATGTATATGTGCTGAGTAAACGAGATAACAGCGAGAATGCCGAGTTTAGCATCAGTGGTTATGATATTTTGTCCGTAGAAAGTGCCAAACGATTTACTGACCCGGGCGATGTGGTCAACATAGGTCTTTGGAACAATGCCAGTAATGGCAACTATATGGCCACCATATTAGCGAATACGTTAACCATGGTAGAATTCAATGTAGAGCCAGTAATTCCTGAAAACCTAATTAATAACGGCGACTTTGAATCAGGCCTTAGCAATTGGACCACCTGGAATAACCCCACAACCTCTAATTCTGACGCATTTGCCGGTAGTGCATCCGCTAAGTTCATCGATAAAGGCTCTATCAATCAGGTTGTTAACGTCTTGCCATCGACAACCTATACGTTGTCAGCCTTTATGAAAAGCAGTGATAGCAGTCAAAGATTAGTACTTGGCGTTAACGATGGCGTCAGTAATGAAGGTTTAGCCAGCGTCGACTCGTATGACACCAGCTATACCTTTAAACACCTCACCTTTACCACAGATGCCAACACAACATCGGTAAAAGTATATGCCTGGCAGCCACCAAGCAATAACGCCTCAGCTTTTATTGATGAGATAAAATTGAAGCCATTTAACGTCAGTATTGAAAATGGTGATTTTGAACAGGGACTAAGTTCATGGAATACATGGAATTCGGTCAATATTGATAGCTTACAGGCCTTTAATGGCGCTAACGCCTTACAATTAGATGGCAATGCGTCGGCCAACCAGTTCATCGTGGTCAAACCAAATACTAGCTATACGGTTTCTGCTTACGCCAAGGTCGAAGACAGCAACAATGCCAAAGTGGTGTTTGGCGTCAAAGATGGCGTGACCAACAGCACCATCGATAAAGTAGATATTTACGATAGCAGTTATACCAAGCAGCAAATTACGTTTACCACTGGCGCCACAACAGATACCTTAAAAATCTATTATTGGCGTCCACAAGCTGGTCAACAGGCTTCGTATCTTGATGACGTCAAGATAGTTGAAAATTTCTAGGTGACACTCACTAAGAGTATGAGCCTAATACACTGAGGGGAGCTGCTTGCTCCCCTCATAATTAAACCTTTAATAAGAATAATCTAACTAATGAAAGCAATAAAACCCTTCTTTATGGCGATTGCCTTTTTAGCGGCAAGCCAAGCAATTGCAGCGGACAAGCCCAATTTTATCGTTATATTAACCGATGATCAGGGCTATGCAGATGTCGGCTTCAATGGCAGCAAAGACATTCGTACACCTAACATTGATCGCATAGCCAATGAAGGGACAAAATTCAACAATGGATACGTGACTTACGCGGTTTGCGGGCCAAGTCGAGCCGGGTTACTGACCGGGCGATATCAAGGACGATTTGGCTTTGATCGCAACCCACACATGGATCCAAATGATATAAATGCCGGTGTGCCTCTGGAAGAAAAAATGATTTCAGAAGTATTAAATCCTGTTGGTTATACCTCCAGCATTATTGGTAAATGGCATATGGGCACCCATGAAAAATTACGCCCCAATCAACGTGGTTTTGACCACTTTTACGGATTTCTATCAGGTGGTCACAGATATTTCCCTGAAGATTTGATTTATCAAGATGTGGAGCAAGGCTTAGCTCAAGAAAATCCCAAAAAGCGTTGGTTGTCTTGGTATTACACCAAGATTTTAGAGAACGAAAAAGTTGTTGAAACCGATGAATACCTCACCGATGAATTATCCAACGAAGCGGTCGAATTTATTAAACGCGAACAAGATAATCCATTCTTTTTATACTTAGCCTACAACGCACCGCATGCGCCTATGCAAGCAACGCAAGAATTACTTGAGCGTAACAAACATATCCCTAAAGGTAAGCGACGCACCTATGCTGCTATGATAAGCGCCGTAGATGATGGCGTTGGTCGTATTCTCGATACGCTTGAACAACAAGGTATTGATGACAATACGCTAGTCATTTTTCTGTCTGACAATGGCGGACCGGAAACAAAAAATGGTTCCGATAACGGACTGTTACGCGGCGCAAAAGGTGATTACTTTGAAGGCGGTATTCACGTGCCATTTGCCATGCGTTGGCCCGGTACGATTCCACAAGGACAAGTATATGAACACCCGATTAGTTCACTGGATATCATGGCAACCTTTGCCGGTATAACAAACGCACCAATTGCCAAAGATAAGCCTCTAGACGGTGTTAACTTGCTGCCATATCTAACCGGTGAAGATAAAAGTGCGCCTCATGACATCTTATTTTGGCGTAATTTTGACAAAGGCATCCTAGCCGCAAGACAGGGTAAAGACAAAACCATTTTATTTAAACGCAAGGATCAAAAGCACTTATATGATTTAGACAATGATTTATCTGAAACAACGAACTTATATAAATCGAATACCGATACATTTGATAAACAAAATGAAGAGATGCAAGAATGGGAGTCTGAGTTAGCTGAAAAGCCTGCTTTTAAAGGTTTGATTATTGCAAAAAAAGAAAATCAAAAACAAACTAAAGCGTATAAAGCTGAGCAAAATAAAAATAAACAAAAAGGCAGTAAATAGTGCCTTGCAAGCCGGTAATTGAGCAACAAAATCGTTCTTGCTGTCAACCCAACAACGGGGTAGACCTGCAACGTCGAACACTGTTAAAACGTGTTAGTGCCGGCGTCGCTGCCATGTCGACTGGTGTGTCGATGCCCATTATGGCAGGCCCTTTTAATAGCGATAATGAATCTAAAAATGATTCTGAAGGACCTATTCCTGTTGATAAGAAGCTTGACCAACAGTGGTTAAAAACACTTGTTGTACGAGGTAAGCCAACGACATATCGTGGTTGGCAACAATTGCAATATATCGGTATGCCCGTCAGTGGTATAGGGACTGGCACCGTGTATGTTGGCGGTGATGGCAAGCTGTGGGTATGGGATATTTTTAATGAAAACCATGAAGGCGTAGTACCGCAGACATTTCAACATTCCGAATTAAGAAATGAACATGGTGATAGTGACATTAAAGCGCGAAACGGTGCCAATTATATAAACCCTCCTGCACAAACAAGTCCGTGGCACTTTAATCAAGGGTTTGCCATCACGATTGCTCAACACGGAGAACAACTAAGACGAACCTTAGATAATAATGGTTTTAGTGATATCAACTTTACCGGGCAAATGCCAATAGCCGAGGTACAATATAATGACCGTTATGCCAATACGTCGGTTTCATTAGAGGCGATGACGCCTTTCATTCCACTGGATAGTAATCGTTCGAGTTACCCTGCGACAATTATGCGCTATAAGATCACAAATGAAAGTGACGCTCCGATCGATATAGCGTTTGAAGCCTGGTCTGAAAACCCCGTTTTGCAGGGACGCGCGAATCACTATCGTGCCGAACTGGTAGCCACTGAGTTTTCCGACAAAAACGGCGCAGGATTTATCTGTGGTTGCAATGGCCAAAATACCGCGGCGCAACACACCATTAGCACACGTGCCGATTATGGCTCGTTTGCCTTGTATTGCCTAAACCGCAATGCTCAAGTCCGTTTAGATAAACGTAATGAAAATGGCATTGCTATTCATCAGGTCGAATCAAAATTGACCTTGGCGCCAGGGCAGACAGAGCACGTGACATTTATTGTTGCCTGGCATTTTGCCAACCAAAAAGCGCTGTGGAAAAAGCAGCATAGACAACACAAGCGTTGGTATGCGTCTAAATACAGCGATGCAATGGCTGTTGCACTCGATGTTGCTCAATCATTTGACCAATTGTATCGTTTAACTAAATTGTGGCGAGATAATTGGTTTGCTTCTTCTTTACCACACTGGCTACTTGAACGAACAATCATTCCAACCAATGCATTACAAACGAATACCTCATACCGATTAGATAACGGTCGTTTTTGGGCATGGGAGGGGATAGGCTGCTGCGCTGGCACCTGTGCTCATGTGTGGCATTACGCGCAAGCTGTGGGACGTTTGTTTCCCGATTTAGAGCGGGATTTGCGGGAGCGAACCGACTACGGTATTGGCCAAAAAAGTAACGGCGCAATATCTTTTCGTGGCGAATATGGAGAAAAAGATGCCACCGATGGTCAAGCAGGCATAATTTTAAGAACCTATCGTGAACATCAAATGAGTCGCGACAGTGCGTTTTTAAATCGCGTTTGGCCTAATGCCAAAAAAGCGATGCAATATCTCATTCTTGTTGATGCCAGAAATGGCATGCCTGACGGGATCCCTCAAGGTGAACAACACAACACCTTAGATGCAGAATGGTACGGTAAAATCCCGGTGCACGGATCCTTGTATATCGCAGCGCTTAGAGCCTGTATTGAAATGGCCAGCATTGTTGGCGATGATGAGTTTAAGACCCTTTGTACGGGCATTTATACATTAGGCAAACGCAACATTATTAAATTATTTAATGTTGAATATGGCTTTTTCACCCAACAAATTGATCCAAACCACACCAATGCCATAGGTATTGGCGATGGCTGCTATATTGACCAAGTCATGGGGCAATGGTGGGCTAGTCAGCTTAATCTTGGTCGACTCTACGACGGCGAGATTATAAGGGCTTCATTAAACAGTCTGTGGGATTATAACTTTTGCCCTGACGTTGGCCGGCTAAGGGACTCTATCGAAAATCCGAAAGCGAAAGGGCGAACATATGCGTTAGCCGGAGAAGCGGGTCTGGTGATGTGCACTTGGCCTAAAGGTGGACGAGCAGACGACTGGCAGCAGTATTGGCAATACGGTTACTTTAACGAGTGTATGACCGGTTTTGAATATCAAGTTGGCGGTCATATGATATGGGAGAGTGAGTATGACCCAGAGCTATTAACCAAAGGGCTGGCCATCACTCGCGCTGTCCACGACCGTTATCAGGGCGATAAAAGAAATCCGTTTAACGAAATAGAATGCTCCGATCATTACGCCAGAGCGATGGCTTCGTATGGGGTATTTTTAGCCGTATGCGGATTTGAATATGACGGACCAAAAAAACACATTGGATTCAAACCAAGGCTAGACAACAAGGGTTATTTTAAAGCTGCTTTTACCAGTGCTGATGGTTGGGGAAACTTTGAATGCAAAGACAATTTGGTGCGATTAAGCATTCTCTATGGTGAGTTAGAACTAGCGACTTTATCGCTACGAATAAAAATTAAAGGTCTGTTAAAGCGCCACATAGAAACAGACTTTGGCGACGCGGTTGTCTCAACAAAAGGGGCCGATATTAATGTCCTATTTACGCAAAACATCATTGTTAAATCGGGGCAGGTCTTAACCTTTTCGCTTGTCTAATCTGTACGTTATTTTCATGGGGTCAGAACACTTGAAGACTTTTCATGGGGTCAGAACACTTGAAGACTAACAATGCGGTACGCTGTGTCAAGGCACCTCAGTAGTGGTTAGTAAGTCATAATCCCATCGTCCTGCAAAGGCTAATCTCACTGCATTGCGGAGTGACTGCATTTTGTGTTCATGTCTGTTTCGTCATATCCCCGTCAAAAACATACGGGGATATGACGGTGCTCTCTTTTTGAGATTAACAGGGCCTTGCTTGCATTTATCTTATTGTTGATAAATTGACGAACACCTACTGTCCTTGACTACGCAGTGAGTTATAAACTTTTTGGAAGTATTGCATGCTTTGCTGATCGTTAAGCTTGCGAGCATAGCTGACCCCTAATTCAAACAATTGCGGGTCATAATTATACTTGCGCAAGGTCGATTTTATTTGTCTTAAGGCTTTTTGTGTTTGTCCTAGCGAGTCTAACGTCAAAAAGTACACCAAGGCATATTGCGGATTGCTTGCTTCATATTTAATGGCTTTATTAAACGCTGACAAGGCCGACTGTTTGTTACCTGCACGAATTTGATGCATACCGAAACTGTAATTAAGTACGGCTGATGTTGGGTTTGTTTGCAGTCCTAGGCGATAGGTTGCTGTTTCCTGCTGCGCTTGCCCTGTGTTGCGGTACAGCTCAGCCAAGTTGACGTAAGCGGATTCAAAATAGGGGTCGATGTTGATACTGTGTTGTAGCGACGCAATCGCTTGTTTATATTTGCCTTGATTGGTATCGAGTAAGCTTTGATTCAAATTTCCTTCACCTCGCCAAGCGCTCATCGCATTGGCGTGCAATAACTCTTGATAGGCTTTAACAAACACGGCGTTACTCTCCATCCCTGTCGCCACTAGATGCTCAGCAGCGGCGACACGCACCGCTTTATATGCGTCGTTTAACAAGTCCTTATAAGCATGCAACCGGTCTTCAATAGCTAACAAGTTCCCCATTTTGGCTGTCGCTAAGCGCAGCAATGGTAGGTCGGAATTCAACCATGGCTGGATCATAGCGTCTGTTAACGGCTGCCCGGTATAACGCCAATGCATAATGGCACTGGCGCGTTTTATCTCGGCTAAGGTTGTATCATTTATCATCTGCAAATGTTGCTCAGCTGATACATATTGGCCTGCCATTAAGTGAATAAAATCTAGCTCACTCTGGCTTTGTGCCTGTGGCTTACCATGCAATTTAACAAGACTTTCTGCCGCCCATTTATTCGACTTGTCATCATGACAATTCTGACAGGCGCTTGGTATATCAAAGGTGTCCGCTAAATGTGGACGAGGAATGGAAAAACTGTGATCACGACGCTCGTCGACACCCATATAGGTGCGCTCAGGCATATGGCATTCAACGCATTGACTGCCGGCACTGGTTAAGGCATGACCTGTATGTTTTTCCGATTGATAATTGTCACTGTTATGACATTGCAAACACAATCCATTATCTGGGATTTTAACCTTCATTGTGTGCTTGTCGTGGCAATCCAAACAATTCACACCGGCCTGATGCATTTTACTTTGTAGGAATGAACCGTAGACATAAACCTCTTCTTTAATTTGACCATCGTCAAAGTACAAAGGCTGCTCTAATAATGACGGGCTAAATTGATCGAGAAATGCGGTGCTAGCACTGATGCCATCGGTGAGTGGCGAACGCAATGAGTGACAAGCAAAACAACTGTCCATAAAAGCATTATCACGCTTATCACCGACCCATTTAGCAATCTTTTCACCGCGAGATAATTGCCAACCACCGACCAACTTATCTACCGTAGCCAGAGACGGCTTTGAATGGTCATCAGCCATTTCACCGTGACATGACTGACATCCGACATTGATATTGTCCCAAGACGTATCAAATCTATCTTCAGCAGCATTATAATTGCGTTTTAAACCATCCGAGTGACAGTCAGCGCACATACCATTCCAATTTTGTAATGGTTGTCGCCAGTGCAAACGGTCTTGTGGCTTAATTTCTTCTTGTTGATAAATATGATACCAGCGCTGCCCCCCTTGATTTTCTGGACGCGTATCCCAGGCAAAGGGAACGATATGGTAACTTCCAGGTTTGGTTTGAACCAAATATTGCTGCAGTGGGTAATGACCGAAGGTATATTCTATTTGTAGCGATTGCGCTTTCTCACCGTAATCTATATCGAGCCAGTATTGGCTGTCGCCGCTAACGTTTTTGCGATAAAAGCGCGCCTTTTGGCCGTAATGCTCCACCTTAACATCATCAAAATTAGCCAACACGGATGTCGGGCTAGCCTTCGCCATCGCTTTGGCATGATCGGATTGTTGCCAGGCATTAGTCTGCTCACTGTGGCAGCTAACGCAGTTTTCAGGACTGGCAATGGATGGTAAAGACTGCAGTGAAAACAACAGCAACGAAAGGGAAAATAGAATGCGTATCATAAAGGCGTAATTTTATTATTATTGAACGCTAAACCTAACAAAAACGAGCAAAAAGTAAATAAACTATTTGCTCATTTTCCAATTAGCTAACGATAGGGTGAGGATAAATTTGGCAATCAGGAAACACTTTAGCGATTTCTTGTTCACTCATTTGCCAGTGTTGTTGTAAAGCAGTTGCTATCCAAGAGAAAGTATTGGTGGTCGGCATTAAATCTCGTTGCTTAAACAATTGCTCTGGCGCCAGCCCAGGCCACTGGCCTAAGATTTTGCCGCCAGAAACCGCACCACCAAGCAAAAACATCGCACCACCGGTACCATGGTCGGTACCACCAGTACCATTTTCCTTCACCGTTCGACCAAATTCTGTGGCGATAACAACCACAGTATCTTGCCATTGCTCGGCCAGTTCCGCCTGCAAAGCATCGATGCCTTTGTCGAGCTGCTCTAATTGACGCTCGAGACGAAAAGCTTGATTATTGTGTGTGTCCCAGCCACCAAGCTGCAACATCGCACAGTCCGTCGAGCTGTCACTTTTTAACAATCGACCACAGGCTTTCGATAATTCGACAAAATGACTCTTTTTACTCGCCATATCGCCAGTGACCGCTTTGGTATCGATCGCTTCTTGCAATCGGCTCATTAACTGTTGGTCATATTCATACAGCGACAAAAGTGCTTCATAAATATTCTCATCTGCGTCTTTAAGATTTGATGGGTACCATGTACTCACCTTGTCACTAGCTCGCATACTGATCGGCACAGAATTGGCCACCGCTAAGCCCTTACTGTTTGGCTGAGTTGTTTGCTCGGTTAATGCCCGACCTAACCAACCAGTATCATGATCCATCGACGGCAAACCACTTTCCAGATAGTCTTGACCATCAAAATGCGAACGTCTTGGATACCCCGTGCCAACGGCAACCACGGGGATCAGTTGTTTTTGATGATACAAGCGATGAAAATTTTGCAAAGCAGGATGCAAAGCAAACTGCTCAGTCAGTACCAGTGGTTCGGCTTTAAAGCTTTTTGACAGCTTAGGTCTCAGCGCACTTAACCGACTTTCTTGGGTTGGTATGACAGTATGCAATGAATCCATTGCGCCACGTAATACCACCCAAACAAATTTCTTGGTTTTGTTTTCAGCAAGGGCTTTACTCAATGCAGGAGCTTGCAACATAAACAGTGATGCTGCCCCCATTGATTTAATAAATTGACGTCTATGCATACAGCCTCCTAGCGTCGCATAAATTCAGGACTAAGCAGCGCTAATGCTAATGCTTGGTCTCGACTTTCAGAACGACTTACCATGTTATACGTAAGGGACGTGTTAGCCAGCGCCAAATTATTATTGATGATATCCATCGCCGATACATCAACTTTGGCCACAAGCATGCTAACCCAATCAATTTTGGCCACCAACGCACTGCTACCATCCCAATCCGCTTGTTCATCACTGTAGCCCGCCGGTGATCCTGCTTTAAACGGAAGCTGACCTAATTCACGCATGGTATAAGACAACTGTTTTTCTTTATACTGATTTAAGCCCAGTGTCCTCAACGTCGAGATCACATAATCTCTTGGCGTTTTAAATTTTTGGCGTTGTGGTTGCCAGCTATAATCTGAATCGATCATGGTCGCGACCACAGATTTTATATCGCCTCGACTTGCCATCCATGTATTGACCATGGCATCAACAAGTTTCGGCTCAGGCTTATCCATAATGAAATGTTTGACCATTTTGTGGCATATATATTGGGCCGTAGTTGGGTGATTTGCTAAATCCTTTAGCATGGCTAAGCCCTGCTTTATACCTTGCTGTTTGTATGTTTTATCCAATAATCGACGGCTGCCTGGTTCATGGCCAAAGCTGCGAAATAAAAAGCCCGGCTGTTCATCACGCTGCACCGCGCCAACGCTCCAACCTGTTATGGCTTTGGCCAACTCAATGACATCTTGTTGATTGTATGGACCGTCAACACCTAAGGTGTGTAATTCTAAGATTTCACGTGCCAAGTTTTCATTGAGTCCTCGGCCTCTCTTGCCGGCTTGCGAATTTTTGCCAAATGATTGTTCATTGTTTAAATAAATTAACATAGCAGGGTGCTGCACCACCGCAATCAACAGATCTTCAAAGCGACCGAACAAATTGTTGGCGATGGCTTCGCGCTCTAACGTCGGTGCCAGTATGAGCATCACAGGGCCTTGGCCCGTTACCGAAAAATGGTTTGAGAAAAAGTCAAGCAAGCGCCAGTTAATGGTATTGGTAGAGTGTACCGCACCAGTGATACTGCTGACCGACACTTTCTGAAAACTCTGTCGGCTCAGGCGCTGTCTTTGTTGGCGCAACTGTTTTAATTGCTCTTCGCTTTGCCCTGATTTTTTTGCTTGCCTGTATTGCTTAATCAATTCACCAGCTTTGCTCATCAAGGTATTCGAATCTGGTAATTCATCATTAAAAACAACAGGAGTTAAGCCGTGCTTCAAATAGGCCTTTGGATTGCCGGCCGCTAACTGCAACTCTTCGCCGCTACCACCGTAGCCAAAGCGATTTAATGCAATTGCCGCGTGTTGATGATTTTTAGCCATACTCTCCATACCATTATTTTTTTGCTTAACTTAACATTAACAAGTCATCGGTATTCAGCCACTGACTTTACACTTCTTTACCAAGGCTTGTTACGGCCTATTCCAGTTTACCTTGCTTAGTTTTTGCAAAAAGTTTTGAATCATCTCTTTATGGGCTGGATCGCCAGCCAAGTTATGCCATTCATTAGGATCTTGCAGTAAGTCGTATAACTCATGCTTGCCACTATCAACTTTGGTAAAACGATACTTCTCGGTGACCAATCCATGGGTACCTTTTGCAGCGGTATAGACGACATTGTCCCAAGCAACATGTTCGCCTTGCAACAAAGGGACTAAGCTTCTGCCATGTAAGTTTATAGTTTTGTTTGGAGTGCTGTTTGTCAGTTCCATTATCGTTGGATACAGATCGATATTTTGCACCAAGGTGTCAACCACTATGCCTGCTTTACTATTTTGCGTTTTAATCATAAGTGGGCTACGCAAAGCAATATGAAATGGCGTGTTTTTACGCCATAAACCGTGATCTGTTAAATGATAACCGTGATCGCCCCAAACAATGATAATGGTATTGTCATACAGGTCTTCATCTTTTAATGTCTGAATGATTTTACCCATTTGCGCATCAGCATAGCTGGTGCTGGCCATATAACCTCTGATAAGTTGTTGCGCAGTATTATCATCCACACCTTCGTTCCAACCAAAGTCGCGTGTTTTACTTTTGTACTTTGCGTTATCAAAAGCCTCTGGAGCACCAATAGGGTAAGGTGCCAGTTTGCCTGCATCTTGCGGATACATATCGAAGTATTTCTTCGGAGCAACCCAAGGCATATGTGGGCGTGAAAAGCCGGCTGAAATCATAAAGGGTTTACTTTTATCACGTTTATTAACGATTAAATCGATAACCGAGCTCGCAGTTTGACCGTCGATAAGCAAGTCGTCAGGGCCGTCCACAGAGGCATACATCAACGAGCCAGGGCCTGCCCCCTTGTCTTTATAAATTTTTATCTGATCTTGGCGACCGCCAATGTCGACGATTTTACTTTCTATATTAGGGCCGCCATCTTTGTATTTCCCTTGCCAAAATTTACCAGCAATATCCCAAGACTTTTTCTCGCTACCAGGTACTTTGCCATGGTAGAGCTTACCTCGAGTTGCTGTCCAATAGCCGTTGTCTCTTAATACTCTTGGCCATGTCGTTTGCGCCTTGATCAGGTTCTGATGTTTGTTGTTTTTCCAATCCCCCTGCAAATCAAAACGCACACCGGTAAGCATCGCCGCGCGCGATGGGTTGCACAAAGGATAGTTAACGTAGGCACGATCAAATCTGACTGCATCTTGCGCAAACGCATCCAAGTTTGGCGTAATAGGTTCGGGTTCATTGTAGGCGCCAATAAGAGGCCGTAAGTCATCAAAAGCAATAAACAGAATATTGGGTTGTGTTTGCTTGCTCTCGGTGCTGGTCTCTGAAGCTTGCACGCTACCCCCTATGGCTATACTGCAACAGATGCTGAGGGTAAGTAATGTTTGCATAAAACTGTTCATAACGCGCCCTGTTATACCTTGATTTTTCCGCTGATATACAACCAGCGCTCATATATCCAAGAATCGATTTTAAAGCTATCGCTGCCACGAACAGGAGGCTTTAACGTCATCGATGTCGGGACAGTAAACGTTTCGCCGGTTTGCTCAAAAACAAAAGCGGCAATATTTAGCAGTTCAACCTGTACCAATGGGTTTGGCTCGTGGCTGATCAATTTTGTTAGCTCACTGACAGAATCCACTTGTTGTTGTAGAGTGAGAAATTCAATCGCACGGGCTTTTATTAAAACATGCGATGAATTTGTCAACACGTGTTGTACTAAGGTAGTTTGTTCAGAAGCTTGAGAGCCAAAAGAGCTAAGACTGATAAGACTCCAAATCTTTTGCGCATCAGTGCCGGTGTTTAGGTAATTAACGAGTTTGGCTTGCACGTCTTTGTATGGCTGTAATTGCAAATCGGCAATGGCGATAAGCTGTTCAATGTTCGGCTGTTGCGCCTGCCCCCATTCAAAGGCCTTGCCTTTACTTTGTGCTAACCACATCGATTCTGGTAAAAAACCCAAATCAGGCAAGTTTATCAATCTGTGCCGTAATTTCGTTCGCATCGCCAGCAAGGTATTTTGGTAGGCTTCATCGGTCGCCAGATTATTGGTTTCATAAGGGTCGGCTTCAATATCGTATAATGACTCTGTGCCCGACAACTCAAAAAACGCGCTTTGCGCAGCATTTAATTTACCTTCGCGATACAGTTGCTTCCATTGTTTAAAGGCGTGTTGTCGATAACGATAATAGGCATACAAACTGTCGCTGTAATACGGTTGATAATGGCGAATGTATTTATATTTACCAATACGGATTGAACGCACTAAGTCAGATTTTTCATCAAAACGATCAGCGTGTGAAAACGTATTGTTACGTTTATTTAGTTGCTGCAAACTGAGATCTTTCGCTAAAAAAGATTGACCGTCCATTTGCTTTTCTGCATCTAAACCCGCCAGTGATAACATGGTCGGGGCAAAATCGATAAAACTAACAAAGCCGTCAACTCGAGTGTTTTCGCTCGCTAAACCCTTGCCAACTAAATACTTAAAGTTTTCCGGTACTCGTACCACTAAAGGTACATGCAAACCACGGTCAAAAAGATATCCCTTACTACCGGGCAACACGCCGCCATGATCACCGAAATAGAAAATAAAAGTGTTTTCCAATTCTCCGTCTTGTTCAAGTTGTTTAATGACCGCGCCCATTTGCGCATCTGCGGTTTTATGGTTATCTAATGTGCGAGCCATAGTGTATCTAAACAACTCGGTATCTGGGTAGATTGGCGCTAAGCGGACCTGTTTTGGATCGTGTTTGGTCTTGCGGTTTTGTACTTGGCCTTTATTAAAGTGCAGCTTACCTTCATGGGTAATTCCAAAGGTTTGCACATGAAAAAATGACTGTTCCGGTTGACGATTTCGCCAGCTTGCTGTTTTTGATGACTCATCCCACAGCTTATCCTGTGCGATAAAATTGTAATCGGTTTTAGCACGGTTTGTGGTGTAGTAGCCCGCATCTCGTAGTAATTCATTAAAGGTTTTAAAACCCTGCGGTAACGATACCTCTTGATAACCACGATGATGCAAGGTACCAAGTTTCGGCCCATAAATGCCAGTTGCCAATGTTGTTCGTGCCGTTGAGCACACCGGTGCATTGGAAAACGCATTATTAAAGGTCAAGCCTTGTGACGCAAGCTTTTCCACCGTCGGCATACTGGTTCCGGCATCATCGTAAAGCTTTAAGTAATGCTTAGAGTTATCTTCGGTAATAAGCCAAAGGATATTTGGCTTTTTTTCTGGTTTGCTTTGTGCAACTGTTGATTCGGCATGCACAAGACCGGCACTAAGTGCGCTACTCAGTACTAACGAGACTGTTAGAAACTTTGCTATCAATAAGTTAAATCTATTCACCGTACCTGCCTTGCTGATTATTGAGCTTGTATGCGAATAGGATTCGCCGTTAATTCTTTGCTGAATGCACTCACTGTAATGTCACCGCTTTGCCCTTGTTTACTGCGAATAACTAACAAGGCTTTACCATTAAAAGCGCGGCGGTAGTTAGCAATAAACGGCTCCGTTGTTGCAGAGTCACCATTACCTACAGCAGCAATGGTTGCTGGGCCATCAACTTTAAAGTGAATTAAGTTATCTGCATCAGGCACTAAATTACCATTGGCATCGACAACATCGACGGTAATAAACGATAAATCATCACCATCGGCGTCAATCACCACTCGATCGGCGCTGAGCACAACATTCGATGCAGGACCTGCCGTATGAATCTGTTTTTCCGCCACCATTTTGCCTTGGCTGTAGGCAACCACTCTAATATCGCCAGGCTGATATTCGACTTGCCACTGCAAACGATACGGTGAATCAAAATATTGCATTTGCTTTTGATAACGTAAACTCACTGGAATGCGTACCGTATCGACACCTTTTACCTTCTTGCCCATAGACTTGCCATTGACAAATAATTCAACTTCTTCGGCGTTGCTATAGGCGACAACGGGGATAGTTTCGCCAATTCGATTTGGCCAATTCCAGTGTGGTAATACATGAACCATTGGGGTTTGTGTCCATTGGCTTTGATACATGTAAAACCTGTCTTTAGCAAAGCCCGCTAAATCGACCGCACCAAATGATGAACTGCGCGCTGGCCAATCTTGGTTCCAATAAAACTTATCACCATGATCACGACCGCCATAAGGAGTAGGCTCGCCAATATAGTCAAAACCGGTCCAAATATACTCGCCCATAACCGATGGGTTTTGAGCTAAATAGTGCCATTCAATGTCAGGAATATAAGCCCAATATGGAGCGTAATTATCGTAGCTTGAAACGTATTTAGTTGGGTGTTTTTCGATAGGTTTTACCGGGAAATGATATTCGCCACGGGTACTCACAACAGAAGAGGTTTCAGTACCTAACACGGGTTTACCTTGATATAGATCGATGATATCAGCGTATTCAGTTGCCTTGTAATTTAAGCCAACGATATCAATTTCTTCGGCAATTTTGCTTTTCACAAAATGCGGATAGTCACTTAATCCTGCCGTCACCAAGCGTGTCGGATCGGCTTTTTTAACAATGTTGGTTAACCGCTTAGCATATTTCCAACCGTCTTTTTTCTTTTGCTCATAGATTTCATTGCCTATGCTCCACATAATTACCGACGGGTTATTGCGATGGATTTTTACCATGTCGGTTAAATCGCGTTCTGACCATTGGTTATAGTATTTATGGTAGCCATTAACCACCGTTGCTTTCGGCTTTTTCCAGGTATCAAACGCTTCGACTTGCAGCAAAATTCCCATTTTATCCGCTAGCTCGACCAATTCTGGTGATGGTGGGTTATGAGCTGTACGCACCGAGTTTACACCCATGTTTTGCATAATCTGCAATTTACGTTCAATTGCTCTGGTATTGGCAACAGCACCTAATGGGCCATTATCATGATGCAAGCATACCCCTTGAATTTGCACTCGACGGCCGTTTAACCAAAAGCCATCGTCAGCTTTAAATTCGATAGTGCGAATGCCTAGCGGATTAAGCTCTGAATCAACCACCTCCCCCTTATTTAACAAGCTTGTTTTTACTTGATAACGGTATGGGTTTTCGACATCCCAACGAATCGGCTTGTCGATATTTAAGCTAAGCTCAGTAACACCATTGGTGGTAATACTGGATAATTTTTTGACCTTTTTACTGACGATTACGCCCTTGGCATTGAGTATTTCAACAGCAAGTTTTAGATCCTCGTTTTCGCCATGAACATGGGTCGAAATAACGACACTGGCTTGTTCATCGCTGACCTTAGGCGTGCTTATTTGTGTTGACCATTGTTCGATGTGATCAGGGTTATTAAATTCAATCCAAGTATTGCGGTATATTCCAGAGCCTGAATACCAACGAGCAGCATAATTTTCTGGCGCAACTTTAACCGCAACAACGTTTTCTTTACCTGGAGCATTTAGATGCTCACTGATTTCGTAATTAAAGCCGATATAGCCAAATGGACGTTTGCCAACCAAGGTGCCGTTGACAAAAACTTCACTATTGGCCATTACACCATCAAATGTTAAGTGAACTAACTTGCCTTTGGCCTGCTCCGGCAGGGTAAATGATTTGCGATACCACGCTGTACCAAAAACCGGTAAGCCACCATTACGAGCGCTGTATTTCTTGGAAAACGGTCCTTCGATGGCCCAGTCGTGAGGCAAATCTAAAACACGCCATTGTGCATCGTTAAAATCACTTTGATGTGCGCCTTCAATGTCGCCTTTGGCAAACTGCCATTGCGCATTAAAGCTTTGTTTATCTAATGAATAGCTAAGGGTATTGGCCATTGATGATAATGACATCAAAGCGGCACTTAGCAAGACAAATGGTTTAAACATGGTTTTCATCATTGATTAGCTCTTATTGTTTTTATTTTTCTTTTTCCAAGGATTTGGCAGCTTTTTCAAGGTAAACTCTGGGTGCGGTGTACGAGATGCCTCAATTTGTTTGGCCAATTGGGTGACGATGTCAGGGTGCTGCTTAGCGATATTGTTTGTCTCACCAATATCCTTGGCAAGATTATAAAGCTCTAACGGTTTATTATAACGCTTTACTAACTTCCAATCGCCATGCCTAATGGCTTGCAGTGGGCCTTCACGCTCATTAAACTCCCAGTACAAGTAATCATGCTGCAGCTGTTTGCCATCACCTAACAAGGTATTGGCCATAGAAATACCATCGTTTTTAGGGCACTGTTTAGCACCCGCGAAATCGCAAAATGTCGACATCATGTCCCACATTGCCGACACGTGATCAGACTCACTATTGGCGGCAATTTTTCCAGGCCAACGGGCGATAAATGGCACCCGAATACCGCCTTCGTATAAATCACGTTTACGACCTTTTAACGCTCCGTTACTGTCGAAAAAACCCCGATCGTATTCATGACCATTATCACTGCTAAAGATAACCAGTGTGTTATTAGCCAAGCCATGCTGTTCTAGGGTTTGCATTAATTTGCCAATATCATCATCCATGCGCGATATCATCCCTGCGTAAGTGGTGTTGCCTTCGGCATCATTGCGATAGTGGCCTTGGGTATCCATTTCACGTTTTGGCCAACCTAGATCTAAATACTGCTGTTTAGAGTCTTCTGGCACCGTAAGTGCTAAATGAGGAATGGTGTACGAAAGGTAGAGAAAAAATGGTTGCTCAGCGTCTTGTTGCGCAACATATTCAAGCGCTTTATCAGTGAATAAGTCGTGAATATAGACCCCTTCATTATTTAAGTAGTCGTTGTCTTCAAGAACAAAAGGTTGGTTGTTTTCAAATAAACGATGCCAGTAATAATGATGCGCATCTAAATGTGCTTTTAGACCATAAAAGTAATCGAAACCTTGCTGATTTGGCATCGCTGGTAAATGCGCATTATTGTCCTCTTTGGCTTCCGATAAACCCCACTTACCGATCACCGCGGTTTTATAACCGTTATCTTTAAGCATTTCGGCAATAGTGATGTCTTGCGGCTTTAGATCAACCGGCGTACCACTATTAGTCCATGCTGGATTGCCACGAATAGGACTGTGTCCCGTATGCAACCCCGTGAGTAAGCTGGCACGAGAAGGTCCACACACCGTTGATCCAGCATAATGCTGGGTAAAGCGCATGCCTTGATGCGCTAATGCATCCAAATTTGGTGTTTTGGTTTTGCGTTGACCGTAGGAGCCGAGATCACCATAGCCCATATCATCAGCAAGAATGTAGATGATATTGGGAGGAGTTGCTGACGTTGCATTTTCTCTCGAATCGCTTGTCGGTTGTTCAGCAACACAGCCAGTGCAAACAGTAACAAGGCTAAGTTGTGCTAAAGTCATTATTGCTTTTCTGGTTAGCATTTTCATAATCAACCAAGGTTTTAATTTTTATTGTATGAATTATATGATAAATAAAAGTGGCCGTGAAATACAGAATATTTACGATTAATTTACTTAAACTAAATAATGCCAGAAAATGAAAGAAACAGCAGCCTGATCGAGTGTCAGGCTGGTCGGTAGCAGCTTATTGTGCCTTAAGCTTTATGATGGTTAGCGATAGTGGTGATAGTTGCATCTGCAACTGCTGGCGATTACTCAGTTTTTTATCACCTTTAAGCTCATCAAAATATACTGTCGGGAACTCATCTTCAGGATGTTCGCCGGTATACACCCATTGCTGAAATTGACCGTCGTGATTGAAATCAGTTAAATCTATTTGCACAGCTTCAGCGTGGTAATTTTTATTAATTAAGGCGATAGACATTTGGCTTTTATCCTTAGACAGCGTCGCATAACTGCGCACAAAGCCATGTTTTTCCGGCAATTGTATAACCTCAGATAAACTGTGATTATTGATGAGTTTAATCACTTCGCCAATCGGCGTAAGCGTATTCTCTGCAGTGTTATTCAATGAGTTTGCTAGCAAGCCATGAAAACCACCAAACTCACCGTCCCAAGAACTGTGCGTATTCCAATGAATCATATGGCTGACATTTTTAAAGTTATGCGTGGTTAACGTCATCTCAGCAAACAGCAAAGACTTCCAAAGATCATTCGCATAATTCATGCCTTGATCGATATGAGCCTCGTCAGCATTAGCATACAATTTGGGCTTTTTGTCTAAGTCGACGATGTTAAATTGCTCGCCCTTATTGGCCTTGCTGGCCGACAAATTAAAGCGGTTGTTGTCGTAATTAAACGCGATAAAACGATTAGCAAATGCCACTGACTTAACTCGATAATGCTCTTTGCCGGCTTTTATAATTTGAAAACGTGCTTTGTCGCTGAAAGTCTCAGCAATCTGCAACTCACTGTCGGCATTTTCGCCCGCCGTAATAAAACAGCCATCACATCCATAAGGACGTAAGACAAAATCGCCATCTTTCAACAGCTTAATATGAATCGCATGATTATTAATGCCCTTGCCCCAGTATTTGGTAACAAAGGTTTTGTCTGCACTCAATATCATCGACGCGTTACTGTTTTTCTGTGCCGATCGAAATAAGGCATAACCTTTTGGCTTGCTTTCAGGATAGTCGCCACCGGTGACACCATACTCAGTAATGATCAGCGGTACCTGTTTGTGATGTGTACTGTTGTCTGCGTAGCGTTGCAGTTTATCAATTTTGCTGGTTATCTTGCCGTTGTAATTGCGCCATCTGAGATATGATTCAGACCAAGCACGGCCAAATAAGTATTGATGCGGTGATAAAAAATCGATGTATTGACCGATATCTTCATTATTGAGCGCTTCGGCTATCCAATTGCTGCGGCCATCTTCGCCAAAACCGATGTGGATACTCGGGTCAACTTGCTTCATCGCCTGAGCAATTTCAACAAAGTGTTTAAAGTAGGTGCTTTTATCGACATGCATGGCAACTTCATTGCCCAATTGCCAGTATTTGATATTGTAATTTCGGGTAATATTAGCGTAGCGAACCCATTCAATGGCGTGCTGTTTCAAGTCATCAAAATCAACGACGCTGTCGCTTTTTTGCCAGCCCAGCATATTAACCATGACCAACGGCTCTATTTGTAAAGACTGGCAATAGCGCACAAACTCGTCGAAATCGAGCGACTTTTTAAAATATCCTTTATCATCAACCGCCCAAGGATAATTTCCAGGGGCCGTACCGCGACTGACGACTCTTGGTGTTAAGCCGTCAGCGCCATCGTTAAATGGTGCATCTGTGAATAGATAATTATCCGCTAAATGGCCATAAGGAAAACGCAGCATACCAAGTTTCATCTCGCCAATGCGCTGTTGCATGCTCACTTTACGTGGCCAATGTGTATCTGAACTCATTAAAAAGTTTACATTCTCACCTACCAGAGGTTGCTGCAAACTTTTGACGATTTTTGTCGTGTTAATTTCGATACGTTGTTTGCCAACACTTGCCGTACTATGGCCTGCCACAAACAACAACACCAGAGGTAACAAGCGTAACTGCTTCATCTAAGTCTCCACTGTAAAAAATGTCGTTAATGCTTATCTGGCCAATAGTCAAAATTCCAACTATCAATGTCGGCGTGCGTACGAGAGTTGTCCATCAGCTCAACCATATGCTTGGCAAGCTCAGGAAAAATATCGGCGACGTCTGTGGACTCTTGATGATCGACACTCAAGTTATATAGCTCGACCGGTGGATTGGTTCTAAATTTCTCATTATAACGACGCACCGCTTTCCATTGACCTTCATTGTTATCAAAACGAATGGCCTGAGCGTGTTCGCCATTATTATTATGAAACTCCCAGTATAAGTGCTGATGTTTAGCCTGCTTATCGCTCGCCAACAGGGTTGGCAAAAAAGAAATACCATCAATATTATCCGGCAATGTAGCGCCACCGACTTCGGCGATGGTTGGCATCACGTCCCAAAACGCCGATAAATGATTTGATTGACTGTTAGCGGCTATTTTTCCAGGCCACCATGCAATGGTTGGCATACGAATGCCACCCTCATATAAATCACGTTTATAGCCTCGATATGGACCATTGCTATCAAAAAAGGTCAGATCAGCACCACCTTCCCATGAAGGACCATTATCGCTACTAAAAATGACTAAAGTATTGTCGGCCAGGTTCAACTGTTCTAGCTTGCGCATCACCTTGCCAATAGAGCGATCTAAATGAGTGATCATCGCAGCTCGGGTGGCTTTGGGTTGCAACACCGGCATGTATCTTTGCTCACCACCAACATTTGGTGTTTCCTCAAAATGCTGATACGCGGCGATCTCTTCCTTGGGCGCTTGCAATGCCGCATGTGGTGCAGCAAAAGACAGGTATAAGAAAAACGGATTATGTTGATTCTCATCTATATATCGTAGCGCATCATCCGCTAAGCGCTGCTGCGCAAAATCATCACGCTGATAAGGTTTGTAGCTTTGTGGATCATTGATATCCGCACCTTCAGGCAACGCTTGATGGGTATCTAGATATTCATTATCTAGGGCAAACCATTGTTCGTTTTTCCATAGATGTGTTGGGTAGTGATTGTGCGCCTGCTTTTGATCTAAATAGCCGAAGAAGTAATCGAAGCCTTGTTTATTCGGGGTGCCATAAGAACCTGGTCCGCCTAAGCCCCACTTACCTATCAGCGCCGTTTCATAACCGGCTTGTTGCATCATAGTACCGATAGTATCTGTACCTGGACGCAACGGCATCTGGCCGAATTCTTCTTCGTCTAAAAAAGTGCCTAATTCATAATTACCGCGAATCTGGACTGTTCCTGGATGCTTACCCGTAACCAATGACGCTCGAGACGGTGCGCAAACAGTGCTGCCGGCATAGTGCTGAGTTAGGCGCATACCTTGTTCAGCCATTGCATCTAGGCTTGGTGTCTTGATATGTTTTTGGCCAAAGGCACCGATATCACCGTAACCCAAATCATCGACCAAAATATAAATAATATTAGGGCGATTATCGTCACGTTGCGGCTGTGATTCATGCACGCTATTGGCACTATCGGCAAGATTCTCGGGTTGCGATTGTTTACAACCAATAGCAAGCACAGAGACAGCCAATAAAGGTAATATTTTGCTCGTATAAGTGTTCGTCATAGTCATGCTCCAGATTATTACTGCGCGTTAATAAGCAGTGATGTCGGTGCGAGTCCCTCACCTTTAATAGTGACCGTAATAGGCCCTGCTGTATCCGTCGCTTGCAGCAACGCCAGAGCTTTGCCCATAAACGCCTTACGATTAGCAACTTTATGCGGCTCAAGATCGAGAATATCGCCATTTTCAACACCAATCAGCTTACCCGGTCCGGATACATCAATATAAAGGCGATTATTGGCTTCCGGGACCATATGGCCATTTTTATCAACGACATCCAGAGTCAGGTGAACCACATCGGTTTGATTGGCGTTGATCTGGGTTTTATCCGCAGTAATTGCTACCGAATAGGCTTGCTGCGCCGTATGCACTGATTTTGTCACCACTGTTTTGCCATTTTTCTTAGCGTGGACAGTTAACTCACCAGGTTGATATGGCACAAGCCAAACCAATTGCATGTCATCTGTCATCGCTTTCTCACCTAAAGATTTGCCGTTTAAAAACAGTTCGGCAGACGGTAGATTGGTGTAGACAACCACAGGAATTTGCATTCCTTCTTTACCATGGTGGCTCCAATGTGGATCGAGATGCACCATTGGCTCTTTACTCCACTGGCTCTGGTAAAGATAATAAGGACCTTTGGCAAAGCCGGCTAAATCAAGTACACCGAAGTTCGCCGTTCTTGCTGGCCAGCCGAACGATTCACCTAAGTAATCAAAGGCTGTCCAACGGAAAGTGCCTAGCATGTACGGCAGATCGCGAGCGATTTTAATTTCCTCACGAATAGGCATTCGTACAACAGAGTTATCAAACGACGAACCATATGCACCATCAATACCCGGAAATACTTCTTGTTCGGTTAAATCAGGGATGTCATAGACTTTGTTTTTGATATTTTGCCAGATCTTTTTCGGACCCGCTGTAGAGCGTACTTCCCATGGCGCAGGAAAATCTCTAACTCGGTAGCTGGTTTTACTACGATAAATACCGCGAGTGTGTATGGTATGCGTCATTTCCGTACCAATCACTGGCGTATCAGGATTTTTCTTATGAAACTTCTCTATTGCGCCTTTGAATTCGCCATGACCATTAAAGCCAGCGATGGTTAAATAGCCTCCTGCGTAACCACGACCTTGAGTTACCGGACGGGTATCATCCAATGTTAAGGCAAATTCAACCAGCGTTTTTTGCTGCTCAGGAGTGTAGTTTGGCACTTCGTTGCCAACGCTCCACATAATGACACTCGGGTGATTACGATCACGACGCATAAAGTCGGTGAGATCGCGTTGCCACCACTGCTCAAAGTACAAGCCGTAATCATATTTAGCCTTTGCATCCCACCAGCCATCAAACGCTTCATTCATCAACATAAAGCCCATTTCATCAGCCATTTGGTAAAACTCAGGAGCAAATGGATTATGCGTGGTTCGAATGGCATTAACGCCCATATCTTTTAATGTTTGCATACGTCTGCGCAATACATCGTCAGGTACCGCAGCACCAACAGGACCGGCATCATGGTGCATACTTATGCCCTTTAATATTGTCTCATGGCCATTAAGTAAGAAACCTTTTTCGGCACTGAATTCGAGTGAACGAAAACCGGTTGTCGTTTGGTAGTGGTCGATGATGGTGTCACCTTGCTGTAGTACACTTTTGATGGTGTAAAGATAAGGCGAATCTGGAGACCAAAGCTGTGGCTTGTTGAGCAACAGTTGTTGTTCAACCGGCTCTATTTGCCCGGCAATGATTTGCACCTCAGTTTGCACCTGCTCAACTACGTTACCCTGCTGGTCAATCACTTGATTGCGTAGCGTTAATTGAGCATCACGTTTATCTAAATTGGCAATTTCCGTACGAATTTTCACATCGGCCTGCTGTTCATTGACCTTGTCGGCTCGCACGAACGTGCCACTGTATGGGATATGTTGCTTGTTCGTCGTCGTTAACCAAACATGACGGTATATACCTGAACCGGTATACCAACGACCACTAGGCGCTCTGCTGTTATCTACACGAACAGCGATCACATTATTACCTTGATGCAGGTGCTCGGTGATGTCGTAACTGAAACTGATATAACCGTAGGGACGTTTACCTACCAATTTGCCATTAACCCACACCTCAGAATTCATATAAACACCATCAAATTCGATGAATACATGTTTATTATGCCAATTTGGTTGATAGCTAATATGCTTACGGTACCAGCCCGTTCCCGTCGGTAGGAATCCTCCAGCGATGCCTGCTGGATTTTCTTGGTCGTATTCGCCCTCAATGCTCCAATCATGAGGTAAATTAAGCGTTCGCCAATCATTGTCATCAAATGCCGCATGTTTCGCTGCGGCGTCATCGCCCAGTTTGAATTGCCAGTCAAAATCAATATTTATGCGAGTTCGAGGCGCTTCTGGTTCAACCTGAGCAATGGCTGTGTCGTTGCAGGCGCTCAGTGATGAAAGCATGGTAAAGGTTATACAAATTACCCACAGAGGCCATTTAACAAGAGTGTGCATCATTGTGTGAAATCCTAAGGTTTATGCAAAACTAAAAAAAAAGATTGATAGGCCATGTATGCAGCGTTATCAATCTTTTCTATATAATTTGCCGCTTAACATGATACGCAGGTTAAGCGGCGAGGGAGATTAGAAATTTAAGCGCACACCTGCATAATAGGTGACACCGCGATGCTGTTGTTCCCAGATGAAATCTTTATGCGCCACACCGACCTTATCGTTTGAAAGGTTGCCCTTTGTGGTCGTTTCGTCTAGCAAGTTTGCACCTTGGGCAAAGAACTGCACATATTTGTTTACTCTGTACTTGATGTTCAGACTTAAGTTTTCACTTGGCCAACTTACGGCGTAGTTCTGACCATCTCTGGTCGCTTGATACTCTTGTTGATTAAAGTTCAAACGCGCTGAGAAGCTTTTACCATAGTCATAGGTCAGGGCGATATTGTAGGTACTATCGATCCAACCAACAGGTTGATAGTAAATTTCCGTAGGTCGACTTAACGGTGTATCACCAGGCGAACGATTGTTGTAATCTTGGTGCGCATCGTGATAGAAGTCCATGTAGTTACCTGATAGTGCAAAGCCTTTCAAGTAATCGGTGAATTTGCCCAAGTTTTGACGGAATGAAAATTCGACACCATAAACATGGCCACCATCAGCCTTCACCTCAGAGGTTACAGGTAAAGCAAGTGGGTTACCATCGGCATCGGTAACACCTTCCGCTGGAATATAGGTCGCGCCTTGCTCATAAATACCGTCAAGATCTTTGTAGAAACCTGCTAGAGAGTAGTAATCCCACTTGGTTGGGTAGTATTCAATCGATATATCACCCTGAGTCGAAACAATAGGATCCAGATAAGGGTTACCGGCTTTACCTAGAGGTTTACTATCAGCTGGTGCGTTTTCATCAAAGTTATTGTCTTTCAGATCGACACTTGAGTTTATCTCACCAAGGCTCGGTTTAATGACCGCTTTACCTGCACCTATACGAATGACAACGTCATCGATAAGGCGTAAGTTAACGTTTAATGTCGGTAACACTTCACTATAATCATGCTTTTCGGTTGCCCATTCTAGGTCACCGATGATTAGTTCAAATTCGTTTAAATTCTCATCAACAGGGGTTAGGTAAAACGGACTTTGCCAACTTGATGATTCCAATTCTGTTTCAAAGTAACGAACACCAATGATACCGTCATACCAGTCACCAGCGAAGCTAGCTTGCACATAAACAGCCGTTGTGTTTTCTTCGATTTCATAACTAGACAACTTATCAGCATCATCTAAGTATCTTTCTGGGAACAAACTCGATTTTGCGTTCAAGATATCTTTAGGGTTGAAATAGAAAAACTCATCATAACCATTAATCTTATCAAGTTTTTGATATGGGTTATTGGTTAACGAGGTATTTAGCGCATGGAAGTCGACATCACTGATTTGTGCCCAAGTATTGGCCCAATCTTCATCGGAAATCCAGTCTTGACCATCTTTCGATTTGCGAGAGTTTTTGGCTTCATAAACTTCTCCGTCATCTTTAAAGTCTTTAGTATTCTCAGAATAACGTGCACCGAATTTAAGCTGGTGAACAATACCAAAATCGGTATCCATGATGATATCAAACTTGACCGCTTTTACTTCACTATCCATGGTATTGTGACCATTGGTTAGCTTCTCAAAAGTAAATAAGTCTGGATTGTTTAGTTCTTGGGTTAATTTACTGCGATCTAACTCATAGGTTTCTGGGTTAAAGGCACTGCCATCAGTATCGCTGCCTAAATAAGAGAAACCATATTCATCATTATAATGATCCCACTCGAGGTAATGGTTCATATTGGCACCGTATTTACCATTACCGGTGCGCCATCCCCAGACGCGATCAGCTGTTGATTTAGCAATATCAAAATTAATACGCAAATCGTCAGTGATATCGTATTTAACGTTAACACCGAACACTTCCGTTTCATCTTCGTTTAAGGCGTTGGTTTCCCACTTACCAATGCTATTTACACTTGAGATACCACTCATAACATAGTGATTATCTGGGTTAATATCGGCAAGAGCAGGATCAACATGAGAGATACCACTGGTCAAACCCCAGTGACTCATAACCGCTTGATCCATTTCATATTCATACTTAGACGTTAAGTAATCGATGCTAATAAGCAGGTCATCATTCGGAGCGTATTGCAACGCACCAAATACCGCCGTTTGTTTTTCATCAAAAATTTTTGAACTTAGGGTTGATGCTGGGTTAGCAATTTCATCATTAACACCATCACCGTTCCAGTCCGTTGTCCAACCTAAATTCTGTAATACTGCCGCATTTTTAATGCCTTCGATAAAACGCGTATCATCACGATATGAACCACCAACAGATACCGCTAGGTTATCATTTAAATGCTGGCTTATTAGGCCACTGAAATGACGACCATATTTATCACTGTCGGTAAGCTCTTTTAATAAACTGTGATCTTCATTGCTGGTTAAATCATCGTGCAAATCATTGGTGTTGATCGTTCCAGAGAGTGTTCTGATATTACGATTGACTTCCAGTGGCTTGAAGGTTTCCATGTTTACATGACCAGAAATACCACCTTCTAGAGCGTCGGCTCGAGCCGTTTTATAAACTTGCGCCTTTCGAATACTTGCTGACGGGAATAAGCTTAAGTTGACCGAACGAGAACCAAATGAACTGACAATTTCACGATCGTTTAAGGTAGTCAGAGTGTACGCACCACCCATACCACGCACAGAGATAGTATTGCTTCGACCATTGTCTTGGTTACCTGTTACACCGGTTAGTCGCTCAAGAGATTCGGCGATACTTTGATCAGGTAAGGCACCAACTTCTTCTGCAGATAAGTTATCTGAGATGGTATCGGCAAACTTTTTCATATTGATGGCTGCAACTTCACTCGATCGCATACCACCAACAGTAATGACTTCGATTTCGTCTTCTTTAATAGCTTGTTCTTTCGCTTCAGCTTTTTCTTTTGCTGTTTGCGCTTCCGGTGCTGTCTCTTCTTCTGCAAACGCATAAGAAGTAATTGGCGCCTGAATCGCCATAGCTGCAAGCAAGGCTAAGCTTATTTTGGACTTTCTCATTGTTTCCCCGCCCTTGAATACTTCAAGTGTCACTTGTTATTTTTTGATTGTTATTGTTATCGTTAAACATCGTTATCTCGAAGATTACTTATCAACGCATAAGTAACAGAGAGAACAACCATTAACCAAAACGTTAACATAGGGTTAAATACGAATCAACATTTATGTTACATATATTATAAATAAGAAAGTATTGTGTTTAATGAAATATCACCGAAACAAGCGAAAGCTCTATTTTTAAAGGTCTAGGTGGATTTATAGCGGCAATTTGGTTTTCAAGGACGTTCATATATATAATCATATTTAATATGATTATATCGATATCGACTATTGTTATAGTTATTGGTTTAAACCAATAATAAAGGCCAATACATCGTCAACACTGCGCACTATGGATGTGCTGGATGGGCAGTATTAACAAAAGCTCAGAAGATGCTGTTCGATAGAAACTTGACTATCGAACAGCTGGGCAAAAACGCTTTAGTTTAGGTTTTTCTCTATCAAGGCTAATGACTCATCAAGAATCTCTTTCACCGCATCGTGTGCTTTAACCGGATTTCTCGATTTAATGGTGTCCAATATATAAGCGTGTTTTTCAACGTCACCGGATTCACCTTTGGCGGCATTAGTATAACGAATACTTACTTTTAACGCGGTCGCAATAAAGTCGGTAAGCTGGACGATAAATGGGTTACCACTGGCACGCAAAACAGAGGTATGAAACTCAATATCAGAATCTAAGATATCATCTAAGCCTTGCTCCGCTGCTTTCATTCTTTCAAGCGCTTTTTCAATCATTTCCAACTGTTCAAACGTGGCATTCGTCGATGCCAGAGCTGCAGCTTGCGGTTCAATAGCCGCACGAACTTCGGTAAACGATTTCAGTAATTGCAAAGATGGGTTACTGCTTAATATCCATTCCAATACATCTGGATCAAACATGTTCCAGTTGGTTTCAGAGAGAACATGAATACCCTTTTTAGGTCTTGATGCAATTAAGCCTTTTGCTGATAGCATTTTTACCGCTTCACGTGTCGCGCTGCGAGAAACATCAAATTGCTCACAAAGTTCAGCTTCCGTCGGTAAACCGTCTCCAGGCTTGTATTGTCCGGTAACAATTGCTTTACCTAAATCATGGGTTAACTGATAGGTTAGATTGTGTTTTTGTGCCATGTTTCCCTCAAAAGATTAGGTTAATGTCTGCTATCTGTATTTTAATCATATAATAAGTAACTATGGCCTTAAATAGCAACCATTTAGTGAGGCAATTAACCACCTATATATAGGTATTTTTAAAACAAGCGCGATTCTACTGATTTTTTCGCTTAGCTTAGGCAATTTTTATAACTAAGAAACAAAGAGCTACGACAATTATCATTAAATTGTCATAAATCTTCTTGCACAAGCCTTTAATAATATTTATCATACAAATAAAGGTCTTGTAATAATTAGAATAACAATATGAAAGTTCTTGTTACCGGTGGTCTAGGTTACATTGGCAGTCACACATGTATCGCGTTGCACAATGCCGGTATAACGCCAGTCATCCTTGATAATCTCAGCAACTCAAGCATCAATGTATTACAACAGTTGCACAAAATTTGTGGTCAAACGTTCAGCTTCATTGAAGGTGATATTCGTGATCAACATCAACTCGAACAGATCTTTAAACAACAGTCATTCGACGCAGTATTTCATTTTGCAGCGCTTAAAGCGGTAGGTGAATCTTGCCAGCAACCACGTCGTTATTATGAAAATAATGTCTGCGGCACGGTTACCCTGCTCGACGCAATGTATAACAATGATGTTACGCGCATTATTTTCAGTTCTTCTGCAACCGTATATGGTGAACCGCAGTATTTACCGATTGATGAACAGCATCCTATCTCGGCCACTAACCCATACGGCTGGAGCAAAGTTATGGTCGAGCAAATACTCGCGGATAACTGTCAATCAGACTCGCAGCAACTGGCGATTAGCTTGCGCTATTTTAATCCCGTTGGCGCACACTCTAGTGGTCTTTTAGGGGAAAGCCCTAACGGCATCCCAAACAACTTAATGCCTTACATCGCACAAACCGCGGTTGGTAAGCGCGACAAAGTCAGTGTTTTTGGTGACGATTATGACACCAATGATGGTACCGGTGTGCGAGATTACATTCATGTTATGGATTTGGCGGAAGGTCATGTTGCGGCATTTACTAATCACCAACAAGATTCAGGCTTTTTAGCCTATAATTTGGGTACAGGACAAGGATACTCTGTGCTGGAAATCATCGCTGCATTTTCCAAGGCATCCGGTCAGCAAATTCCCTTTCAGATGGCCCCTCGCAGACAAGGCGATATAGCCTGTAATTATGCTGATGCTAATTTAGCCAAGGCCAAACTTGGCTGGCAAACCAAATTAACCATTAACGATATGACACGCGATACCTGGCGTTGGCAGCAAAACTACCCTCAAGGACTGTAACAAGAGCACAACAGTATGAGTCAATTAGAATTTACCCACAGACGTAAGAACCCATTAACTGGAGATTGGGTGTTGGTATCACCGCACCGTAACAATCGTCCATGGTCAGGTGCCACAGAAAACAGCACTGATCTGCAACTACCCGTTTACGATGAGGCGTGCCCTCTTTGTCCTGGTAATCAGCGAGCTAATGACGTTGTTAACCCAGATTATGATAGCACCTTTGTTTTTGTGAACGATTTTGGCGCTCTAGTGAGTGACAATGACAATCGCGTCGAACAATCAGCAAATAATTTCATCGAGGCTGATGTCGCAACGGGCGAATGTCGAGTGATCTGCTTTTCCGCGGATCATAATAAAACATTACCGGAGCTATCTACCTCTGACATTTCACAAGTCATTGAAACCTGGCAACAAAACTTTGTTGAACTATCACAAACGTATCGATGTGTGCACATCTTTGAAAACAAAGGCGAGGTCATGGGTTGTTCACAGCCTCATCCACATGGACAAATATGGGCACACAACCACTTGTCTTCAGAGATCGCTGTAGAAGAACAAAACCTGCGCCACTACCAACAGCAAAATTCAACAAATTTGCTCGGCGATTACGTTGACTATGAAATAGAACAAAATGAACGCGTTGTATTTTGCAATGAACATTGGCTTGTTGTGGTTCCTTATTGGGCGGCATGGCCTTTTGAAACATTATTGCTTGCCCGGGATGACGTTCGCCATATGGGGCAGCTCAATCAAGCGCAAAAAGACGCATTGGCTGATGCTTTAAAAGTACTCACCACAAAATACGACAATGTATTTAATTGCAGTTTCCCGTATTCTATGGGTTGGCATGGTGCACCGAGTGATCTTGATGATGACAGCCATTGGCGACTGCATGCGCATTTTTACCCGCCATTATTGCGTTCAGCAACGGTGAAAAAGCATATGGTTGGCTACGAGATGTTGGCAGAAAGTCAACGCGATCTTACCGCAGAAAAAGCTGCAGACATACTTAATGCTGCTGCAAGCATGCACTATAAACAAGGAGTGTAATCATGACGCAATCATTATCGGTGCTGTTTGAAGAAATATATCAAGCACCCGCACAAGCGTTATCCTCAGCACCAGGAAGAGTCAATATTATCGGTGAGCATACTGATTACAGTGAAGGGTTTGTCTTACCTTGCTCACTGGAATTTTGTACCAAAGTATTGTATCGCAAGCGTAACGATACTTTGGTGACCGTGCATTCAACCCAATATCCAGGCGAACATGACAGGTTTGATGTCTCTGCAGACATCAGCCAAGGCGATTCACAATGGGGCAATTATATTAGAGCCATGGCTTTTGTATTAAAACGCCAAGGCCATCAACTGAGCGGTGTTGATGTTTTGATTGACTCTGATGTGCCACAAGGCAGTGGCTTATCATCATCTGCAGCACTGGAAGTGGCTATTGGTGGTATGTTTAATGACACGGCTAAATTAAATTTAAGCACCGAAGATATTGCTCTACTTGGTCAACAAGCTGAAAATGACTTTATGGATTGTCAATGCGGCATCATGGATCAGATGATCTCCGCCAAAGGCGAACCGGGCTGTGCCCTAAAAATTGATTGTCGCGATTTATCAACTCAGTCTGTGCGTATTCCAGACGATCTAAACTTGGTCATTATCAATTCCAACTACCCGCGTAAGTTAGTAGATAGCGAATACAACCAACGACGCATAGATTGTGAAAGTGCAGCGCAAAAGATGAATATCAAATCGCTTCGTGATGCAAATCTGGATATTTTGCAACAATTTAAAACCGCTTTAACAGATGATGAATATCGTCGTGCCCGCCATGTAATTACCGAAAACCAGCGCGTTATTAGCGCCATTGATGCGCTAGCCAGCAATGACTTAGAAAAGCTCGGTGATTTAATGCAGGCATCCCATGAGTCGTTGCGCAATGATTTTGAAGTAACCGTTGCAGCTACCGATGGCATTGTCGATATCATCAAGGGTGCACTTGCCGATAAAGCGGCTGTGCGCATGACCGGAGGCGGTTTTGGTGGTGCGGTTGTCTGTTTATGTCGGGCTGAAGATGTCGCGACCGTGAAACGTGCCATTGAGCAACACTATCACGCACAATTTGATCTAATCGCCGATATCTATGACTGTCGCGCAGGCAGTGGTTTGGAAATCCTACCCGTTGCTTAGCCGGTAATTTTACGCACCTCATCGAACGATCACTAAAGGCCCAATCACATTGGGCCTTATTTCTGCACATAGATAACACTCAATAACTTTGAAATGGTTGGCGAATCACAGCAATTCGAATATGATGAGGTATCTTTACAAACGCTACACTTTTATGTCTGAAACTCTACGCCCAATCAACAAAAAAGTTGAACAAAAACAACAATGCCATATTATTTTGGCCGGTAATTTGGTTGCCAAGCCAGAAATTCGCTATCGTGCTAATCCCGTGGTGCCGGTTGCCGAATTTGTGATTGCCACCAATCACTCTTGGTTTGATAAGAAAACCAACAGTTATAAAGACTGGACCAGTTATCATGCCTGTCACTTTGAAGGCCAACATGTTGAAGACCAGTTCCTTTATGCGGGTAAAGGTCAGTTGGTGTTAATTCACGGCGCACTGGCGACCAGCAGCAAACGAGAAAAAGACTTTGTGCAAGTTGAGTCGTTATCGCTACTTGG
Organism: Thalassotalea sp. HSM 43; assembly: GCF_004752005.1. Classification (NCBI taxonomy): domain Bacteria; kingdom Pseudomonadati; phylum Pseudomonadota; class Gammaproteobacteria; order Alteromonadales; family Colwelliaceae; genus Thalassotalea; species Thalassotalea sp. HSM 43. The sequence continues at coordinate 1,809,894 of NZ_CP038493.1, forward strand.
CCACGGCGTGCACAATGGTATAAACCAAATCATTTGTAATGCTACCTTAGCCAGCGAAGTAAAATTGGTAAAAACCGAGAACAATGCCACCTTGGCAGAATTTAGCGTAAGCATTAATGAACCAGGCTTTGTTGAGTCAGATCATCACTTTAATGGCCAACGCATTGAGCGTTTGGTGCATTTGTGGGGTAAAGCCGCGGATTATTTTTATAATAAGTCCGTGCTTGGTCAACAATTACTGATTGAAGGCAGCTTAAGTTATGTCGCCAATAATAAGCGCCAACAATTTATTGAGGCAAAAAAAGTCATTATTTGCCCAGATAAATAACCGCCAGTCATGCAATTAAACACTCTCTGCGCCCTAGTTTTCGGCTTGTTCTGTGTCAGTGCTTTTGGCAAAGATTATGGCAGCATTACCTCGGTGGTGGTTGCCAGCGTTTACGATGGTGACACCTTTCGCGTTAATATCGACAATTGGCCCAGTGTGATTGGTGAAAATACGCCAGTTCGCGTCAAAGGCGTTGATACCCCAGAATTAAGAGCAAAATGTGCGGCTGAAAAACAAAAAGCCAAACTTGCAAAGCAATTTACGTCACAGCTATTGGAAAACAGCAACAAAGTGGAATTACGTAATATACAACGCGGTAAATACTTTCGCTTATTGGCTGATGTCTACGTCGATGGCCACAACTTAGCTGAACTGCTGATTAACGCCGGCCATGGTTATTCCTATGCCGGTGGTAAACGCAGGTCATGGTGTGAGCTGTGAGTCATTTTTATCAACGTCACAAGGCACTGATCAAACTGATACTGATCTTTTTGCTGATCAGTGCAGCTCTAGCTGGCAGTTTTCATGTGCTCGGCGTGTTTGACCATTTCAATCAACAGTGGGTCGATACCACGATACGTAATCAAGGCGCGCAGGGCGTGTTCTATTTTATCGCCGTGGTTGCCTTGGCGATAGCTGTTAGCCTGCCAAGACAAGTCGCTGCATTCGCCGCAGGCTATGCCTTTGGTTTTGTATACGGCACCTTAATTGCGACCTTTGCCGCCGCCATTGGCTGTGCTCTTACCTACAGTTTTGCGCGTTTTATTATTGCTGAAAAAATACGAGCAAGGTTTAGCGATAAAGTGGCCTTGGTCAACAATTTTCTCAGTCGCGATACCTTTGAAAAAACCTTTATTATTCGTTTGATACCCGCCGGTAATAACTTTTTACTCAACCTTAGTGCTGGCATTGCCCATATTCATGCTGGACGTTTTATTGGCGCCTCTTACTTAGGGTACTTTCCGCAAATGGCGATTTTTGCGTTGGCAGGCAGCGGTGTGCAACTGATGTCATTTTGGCAAATCGGTGCCAGCATAGTACTCAGCATCATTGCCACCTTATTGAGCCTGAGGTTATATCGTCGTTATCAACAGGAGTTGGCCAACAAACGTTATTACTAACATGGTATTAATAGCGCGGTATTACGAAGAAAGAATTTCGAGGTTAATTGCCATTCGGGTAGTGATATCAAGGCAATAAAAAAGGCTCCTTTAAGAGCCTTTTTTATTAGTGAATCAATCTTATGACTTCAATGTCAGAAGATACAAAACGATGTTCTTATAATCGTTTAGGAAGTCGCCACGATCTAGCTCGCTGGCATTCACTCGGTATTTACCATTAACGATAATGGTTGGAACACCGGTAAGTGCACCGTTTTTGGTGTACTGTTCTTGCAGCTTTTTCATATGCTTGGCTTTTGAATTCACGCCAAAACTTTTCATTAGCTTATCAAATTGCTCACCATCAACACCTTGCTTGGTAAACAGTTCACGCAATTCAGCTTGTGATGCTAACGGCTTGCGTTGTTTTTGAATCGCATCAAAAATCGCCGCAATCAAGGTTTCTTCTTGTGGTAATTGTTGTGCCACAATCATTGACTTGGTGATTTCAAATTGTACTTGCGGGCTTGCTGCACGCATAAAGTCAACGTGGTTCTTTTCGAAAGTAGCACCTTCTGGCAATGATTTAGCCAAATCTTTCATGAACGGTTCGAAGCTCAAACAGTGCGGGCAGTAGAAAGAGAAGAATTCACGCACTTCTGGTTTTGCCGTTAACGTTTCGCCAACCACGGTGTAGTGTTTGCCTTCTTGGTAGTCTTTTGCACAAGCAGCTAGTGGCAGCATTAATGCCAGCACAAAGATACTAAATAATTTTTTCATCTTTTAAAGATTCCTTTAGAGTTATTGCTATAGACCTTGATTCAAGCTTAGCACGGGTTCCTGCATAGTAGCATATTGCTCTTTGAGCATAAGTATTTGCTGTTCCCAGTATTTCTCGGTGTTAAACCAAGGGAAATTACGAGGAAATGCCGGATCTTGCCAGCGCTTGGTTAGCCAAGCCATATAGTTTATCAATCGCATTGAACGCAATGATTCTAACAATGAAAGCTCGCTATGTTCAAATGAAAAAAACTCTTCATAGCCCATTAGCAAGGTATCGAGTTGTAACAATTTATTTTGTCGGTCGCCGCTGAGCATCATCCACAAGTCCTGAATTGCAGGCCCAGTGCGACAGTCATCAAGGTCAACAAAGTGCGGTCCGGCATCGGTCCATAAGATATTACCGGCGTGACAATCACCGTGCAGACGAATTTGTTTGCCAGGCTTATATTGCCCTAAAGTCAGTTCAATCACTTGGTCAAGAACGGTAATTGCAGCCCCCGCGAAATGTCTGCGGTCTTGATAATGTCTCGCGCTTGCAGTAAATATTCATCGCTATTAATGGCTGGACGATGGAGAAACGGCTTGCGATTACCAATGGCGTGCATGCGACCAACAAAGCGTCCCATCCATTCCAACTGATCAAGATTATCCACTTCAAATATGCGCCCGCCTCGGCACGGAAACACCGCAAAGCAAAAGCCTTTATAGTGAAACACAGATTCGCCATCACGTTGCAACGGCGCAACCAAAGGCACTTCTTCATGCTCCAGCTCCAAGGCAAAGTCATGCTCTTCTTGGATTTGCGCCAAGTTCCAACGCTGCGGTCGATAAAACTTGGTAACGTATTTTACTTTGTCGTCATCGTGAAATTGATAGACACGATTTTCATAGCTATTAAGTGCTAATAGCCCGGAAGCCACATAAAATCCGTGGGCTTCCAACGCGTCGAGAATAAACTCAGGGGATAGTTCCTGAAAACTGAAATCTGCCATCAATACCGTTATCGTTTGTTAAAAAACACACTGGATTGGCGAATCATAACATCTTCATCATCAGGTTGAACCTGTTTCACCACAAAAGATATATCGGTTTGAAATTCCTGCAAATCGTATGGGTCGACAGCAATAGAGATGGTTATTGTATCTATGGTCGCGGCCTTAACACTTACCGTGCTTTGTCCTTGCCACTGATGATTTTGCAACCCTTCAACCGTGAGTTGATAGGTCGAATCAATTTGCGACTTGTTAAGGATTTTCAGGGTGTATACGTTTTCTATTAAACCATCGATATTTTCTCTCGATAAGGCATTACGATCACGAATGATATCGAGTTGCAATGGCACTCGAGTCGCTAAATCGGCAACAAAAAAGCCACACATCACCAATAAAACCACCGCATACATATACAATTTAGGTCTGAGGATATGGACGATTTTGCCCTTTAATGCGGTTTCTGTGGTGTAGCTAATAAGCCCAGGTTTGTACTTCATGCGCTGCATCACACCGTCACAGGCGTCAACGCAGGCACCACAGTTGATGCACTCATATTGTAAGCCGTTACGAATATCAATGCCGGTTGGGCACACCTCAACACACAGGTTACAGTCGATGCAATCGCCTAAGCCCAACTCTTGCGGGTTGGCTTTTCGAGGTCTTGGACCACGAGATTCACCGCGCTTGGTATCATAGGAAACGGTCAGGGTGTCTTCGTCAAACATCGCTGATTGAAAGCGAGAATACGGACACATATGCAAACACATCACTTCACGCATCCAGCCAGCATTACCATAGGTACAGAAGGTGAAAAACAAGATCACCGTCGTTGCGGTAAGTGATGCGTTAAACGTGACAAAATCAACCACCAATTGCTGCATCGGCGTGAAATAACCAACAAAGGTTATGGCGGTAAGTAACGAGAAAAAGATCCAACAACTGTGCTTGGCAGCTTTACGCCAAAATTTGTCGATGTCTAACGGTTTTTGATCGAGTTTTTTGCGCTTGTTGGCGGAACCCTCGAATTTTTCTTCAAACCAAATAAAGATAAAGGTCCAGACGGTTTGTGGACATAAATAACCACACCACACCCGACCGAGGAAGGTGGTGACAAAAAACAAGCTAAAGGCGCCAATAATAAATAACCAAGCCAATAACGTCAGATCTTGTGGCCATAAGGTTAAGGCAAATATATTAAAGCGCTGTTCACCAATATCGAATAAAACCGCTTGCTGACCATTGTAAGAAATCCACGGAATCGCCGCGAACAAAGCCAAAAAGAACAAGTTCATCTTGCGACGTAAGCGCTGAAATAAGCCTTCAACTTTACGCACATATATTTGGTCGCGAGGTTTGTATTGCTGAACATCTGCCGCTTTGGGCTTATGAACTTTGATCTCTTTTACCGGAATCACCTTGCGGGATGCTTGATTCGGCTTGTTTTCTGAGGTCATAATTTATTCCGAAGTGCTAGTCTCGAACATACAAATGTGTATAATCTGAACTAGGGTCTGGCGCTTTTTATTGTAACTTGTGTTAATTATATCAACCAAATCGCGCTAAAGTATGATTTAGATTAACTTTTTTGCTGTTTTTAACAAAAAGTTAACGGCTAAAAAATAGCCCCTAGTAATACATCTTGTATAGTATGGACCACATATAGCATTTGCGGTTGCTATTAAAACAACAATAAGTGAACAACTATGTTTAAAAAAATTTTGGTTATTATTGTCGCTGCTGCCGTTTATTTGCACTTCTATCCTAATGCAGAACTAACGGCGTGGTATAACGAACAAATTGGCAGCGCTAAACAAAACTTTAGTGAAATTGCCGATACGAAAGCTCGCGTTGCACCGAGTAAAATCCTTACGGTGTTGCAACCGGAGTTTAAAAAATACTCTAAGCGAGAAGTGGCTTATGTTGAATCCATTGCCGCCAGTCGTGATGATCTTCGCCTGTTTTATGATGAGTATTGCCCTAACCTGAAGACCAATACCAGGTTGCGCCGCGCGTATTTGCAACAAGTTTGCGATACCGTTGATCAGTACCGCATTCTCTAACCCATATAGCGCAGAGATTAAATCGATAAAAGCCAGCAACTGCTGGCTTTTTTAATGACTGAATTACACTGTCTCGACTTCGTAACGGTAGGACAGTTCGATGCGCTTACCACCGGTACTGACCGTATAGGCTCTGCGCGTACTCGACACCGCCGCTTGGTATTTGCGCCATAGACCCGCCATAGCATGCAGGTTAGCTAACGGTTGCTGTAGTGCTTTGATAAAGTCAACTTCATCATCGTTTATCGGCAGTAACGTGCCGGCGACTAAAGCCTGTAATGTGGCACCATAACGATGCAAAGTATCCACTTCGCGTTTGTTAAAAAAACCACTGCGGGCTAAGCCACGGCTAAAGTTAATATCGTCGTAAAACGGTCTACAACCTGGGCGAATTTGCGTATCCATAAAAACCTCCAAATCTGTTATTGAAGGTTATAACTAAGGCGTGTGACAGTTCGATGACGATATCGTAAAACTTCTATGTCACAGGCCTTAATACACGCTGGTTATCGGTTGTTGCCTAAATCTTGTAGCACTTTAGCAAAAGCATCGGCAATCGCAGCTTGCTGCTGATGTTGACCGTTTTTGATCTGCCATTGACCGTTGACCATTACATCCTGAATTGGGTTATCTTGGCTGGCAAAGATCATACTATCTAATAGATGCTTATTGGCATTTGCAAACAATCGATTACGGCTTTCATCGAGAACCAATAAGTCGGCCTGCTTGCCTATCGCCAATTCACCACAATTACTGTTGGTCGACATAGCACCAGCCTTAGTGGTGTGATGCCATAAATATTGACCAACAGAAGCGGTGGTATTATCCGCTAAAATCGCCCGTTGTTGGCGCACCAGACGTTGTGCGTATTCCAATAAACGCAGCTCTTCAATTGCCGAGACACTGATGTGGCTGTCGGATCCAATAGCCACTTGACCACCTTTGGCCATAAATTCCGTTGTTGGGAAAATACCGTCACCAAGATTGGCTTCTGTGGTTGGGCAAATGCCTGCCACCGCACCGCTGTCGATAATTCCTTGCAGTTCGCTGTCATCGATATGAGTCGCGTGAATCAAACACCAGTGTTGGTCAAGTTGCATGTTATCCAATAACCATTGCACCGGGCGTTTGCCGTAATGGGCAATACTGTCATTGACTTCTTTTTGCTGCTCACTGATGTGAATATGTATTGGTGCTTTGCTATCTAAACCGCGCACATGACTCACCGCGGCTTGTAACGATGGCTTGTCTACGGCTCTTAATGAATGCGGCGCAATACCAACGTTGGCATTTTTATGGTGTTCAGTTAACGCAAAACATTCGCTCACCAATTGATTGAATTGCTCGACATCATTAATAAAACGTTTTTGCCCTGCATTGGCGGGCAATGGCCCAAAACCACTAAAGCGATACAATACTGGCAGCATGGTTAAACCAATGCCTGACTCATTGGCGGCACTGAAAATAGCCTTGGCCATCATCGATAGCTGCGGGTAGTTATCGCCATCATGCTGATGGTGTAAGTAATGGAATTCAGCGACTCGGGTATAACCGGCTTTAAGCATTTCAATATACAATTGTGTGGCAATCACTTGCGCCTGTTCTGAGCTTATCGCATCGAGAAATTGGTACATGATATTACGCCATGTCCAAAAGCTGTCATTACCTTCTGAGCCTTGCTCAGAAAAGCCAGCAAAACCACGTTGGAATGCATGTGAGTGGCAGTTGACCATACCTGGAATAACGGGACCGGTGGCAATTTCGGCACCATCGAGCTGGCCATCAATGATATCGCTGATCACACCATCTTCAATAACCAAGGTCTTATTTTGATGCCATTGGCTGTGCTCGCCATGACTCAATAATATATTTTCTGCGAATAGTTTTGTCATTTCAGTATCCAACATACAAGGTTATTGCTGAGCAAATTCAATAAGTTGTTTAACTAAGTTGTGCAACTTAGGTTTTACCGCATCGGCTTTTTGCTGATCGTAGTCAAGCGTGTCTTCATCAAGATAGGTGCGTTGTGATAACTCCAACTGCAAGGTATGAATATTGGCATCTGGCTTGGCGTAAGCGCGGGTAATATAGCCACCTTTAAAGCGACCATTCGACACTTGGCTGTACGGTGCAAAATCTAGCTGTTCAATTGCGTGCAACATTTCGGCGGCACAACTTTCGCCGCTGTTGTTACCAAAATTAAAGTCCGGTAACTGGCCATCAAAAAAGCGAGGTACAACCGAAGCAATAGAGTGCGCTTCGAGCATCACCGCTTTACCGAAACGTTGTTTGATTTGCGCTAAGGTGTCGCTGATTGCTTGATGGTACGGCTGCCAATAAAGGTCAACACGGCGATCGATTTCTTGTTGATCAGGTTTTTTGCCTGCTAGGTACAATGACTCTGATTTAAAAGAGCTGGTTGGACAGAGTTCGGTCGTATCGGCGCCAGGGTATAAACTCACGCCACTTGGGTCGCGGTTTAGGTCAATCACATAGCGATTGTATTTCGGCATTAAAATATAGGCACCCATGGCTTTCGCAAAATCATACAGTCTATCGAGGTACCAGTCGGTGTCTTCTACCTTGCCAGCGACATCGGTCATAACCGCCTTAATATCTTCTGGGATCTCAGTACCATTATGTGGCATCGAGATTAATAAAGGTAAGCTTCCTTCGATTAACGTATAACTTGCTTGACTCATAGTTCCCCTCATTGGCTTGCTAATGCTGATCGATTGACCAAAGTCACGAATACCGTGGCACCAGCAGCTTGTATATACAATTAAATTTTTGGCGGCTAAATGTAGCATTTTTGCCATCAATAGGCAAAAAAACCGTAGATAATTTGCGTTTTCATGAATGTTTTGTTTTAATTACGAAAGTTTCGAAACGAAAGTTACGAGTCCGATATAAAACCAATAATCACAACTAACGAAACTTATGTCTAAACGAAATACGCAGCTTCGCCGCCATACCATCCTTAGTCAGCTCAATGATTTGGGTGAGGTCAGTGTTGACCAACTTGCCGAACAATTTCAAACCTCAGAAGTGACCATACGCAAGGATTTGTCAGCGCTTGAGCAAAGCGGTTTGTTACTGCGCCGCTATGGCGGTGCAATCCCATTGCCAGCTGAAATCACCTCCGCCGAGCATAATGATAAGGTGTCACGGCAAAAGCAGGCCATTGGTAAGCAAGCAGCACAGCTAATCAAAGATCATAATCGCATCATTATTGATAGCGGTCGTACTACAGCAGCGATGATAAAACTACTGAGCAATAAGAAAGGCTTGGTGGTGATGACCAATTCGCTCAGTGTTGCCAATCAATTAAATGAACTTGAAAGTGAGCCGACGTTATTGATGACCGGAGGCACATGGGATTCCAGTTCAGAAGCGTTTCAAGGGCAAATTGCCGAACAAGTATTGCGCTCTTATGACTTCGACCAATTGTTTATTGGCGCCGATGGTATCGACATTGACCGTGGTACCACGACGTTTAACGAACTTATCGGTTTATCGCGGGTAATGAGTGATTCAGCAAGAGAAGTGATTGTGATGGTTGAGTCAGAAAAAATCGGTCGCCGTATTCCCAACCTTGAACTTTCGTGGAATTGCGTCAATACCTTAATTACTGATGACAATTTGTCTGAGCAAGTGAAACAACAAATACAAGCACAAGGCATTAACGTGATTTGTGCACCAATAGAATAACAAGCAGGTATTATTATGTGTGGAATTGTAGGTGCAGTAGCACAACGTGATGTAGCAGATATCTTAGTAGAAGGTCTACGTCGTTTAGAATATCGTGGATATGATTCAGCCGGTGTGGCGATCATAGACAGTAACAATAATTTGGGTCGCGTTCGTCGCCTCGGTAAAGTGCAAGAGCTTGCCAATGCGCTTGTTGAAACCCCTGCCACAGGTGGTGTCGGTATTGCCCATACTCGCTGGGCAACCCATGGCGTACCAAGTGAAAATAATGCCCACCCGCATGTCTCTGAACAGATTGCCGTGGTGCACAACGGCATCATCGAAAATCATCAAGAGTTACGTGACAAGCTGCAAGGCCTTGGCTATGTATTCACCTCAGAAACCGATACCGAAGTCATCGCCCATTTGGTACATCACGAATTGCAAACAAGCAACAGCTTAGTTGAAGCGGTGCAAAAAAGTGTTAAGCAATTTGAAGGTGCTTACGGCACAGTGATCATGGACAGCAATGATACCGAGCGTTTGGTTGTCGCCCGTTCTGGTAGCCCATTGGTTATCGGTTATGGCTTAGGTGAAAACTTCCTTGCCTCTGACATGATGGCATTATTGCCAGTAACCCGTAGATTCGCGTTTTTAGAAGAAGGCGATGTTGCTGAGATCACCCGTTTTGAAGTCAATATTTTTGACCAACAAGGCAATCCGGTCGAACGTGAAGCGACCGAAGCCAGTGTCAGTCATGACGCCGGTGATAAAGGTGAATACCGCCACTACATGCTGAAAGAAATTTACGAACAGCCAACCGCAATCCGTAATTCACTAGCCAATCGTTTTAAAGATCAAAGCATAGATATCAATGCTTTTGGTGATAACGCCGAATTGATATTCAAAGACATTGAACATGTACAAATCATTGCCTGTGGTACCTCATATCATTCAGGTATGGTCGCGCGTTACTGGCTGGAAGAACACGCCGGTGTCAGCTGTAACGTCGAAATCGCCTCAGAGTTTCGATACCGCAAATCTTTCGTCCCTAAAAATGCCTTATTGGTTACCATCTCACAATCTGGTGAAACCGCTGATACCTTAGCGGCATTAAGATTAGGTAAAGAGCTTGGCTATAAAGCCTCACTAACCATCTGTAATGTGCCGGGGTCGTCTTTGGTGCGCGAATCAGATTTGGCCTTTATGACCAAAGCCGGTGCGGAAATTGGTGTAGCATCAACCAAAGCCTTTACCACTCAGTTGGTTGGCTTGATGATGATGACGCTAGCTCTCGGTAAGTACAAAGGTATGAGTGAAGACAAGCAAGCCAGCTTGGTTTCAGCCTTGATGTCAGTGCCCGCTAAAATTGATGAAGTATTATCATTAGCGGATGAAATCGAAGATCTTGCCGAAGATTTTGCCGACAAGCATCACTCTTTATTCCTTGGCCGCGGTGATGAATACCCGATTGCCATGGAAGGGGCGTTAAAACTAAAAGAAATTTCATACATTCACGCAGAAGCTTATGCGGCAGGTGAATTAAAACACGGTCCATTAGCGCTTATCGATGCCGATATGCCGGTTATTGTTGTTGCACCGAAGAACGATTTGATTGAGAAATTAAAATCAAATGTTGAAGAAGTACGTGCTCGTGGTGGCTTGATGTATGTATTCGCGGATGTCGATGCACAATTTGAATCAGACGACACCATGAAGGTAATCAACGTGCCACATTGTGATGATGTCATTGCGCCAATCATCTACACCTTGCCACTGCAATTATTGTCATATTATGTGGCAATCATTAAAGGTACCGACGTTGACCAACCGCGAAATCTTGCGAAATCAGTAACGGTTGAATAGTGGATTAACGCATGCAAAAACGTGTGACTGATAAATAGCAATGAAACCTATAAAGCGACTTACTCTTTTGAGTGGTCGCTTTTTTTATTAGTATATTTATTAGATTCAGTCTTAGGATATTTCATCTAATTAGGGTAATCGATATATCGAGTCCACTTTGATGTTTACCTAGCCAAGAGCTGTTTTAGCTAGCCAGCAAACACCAATAAAAGCTGACTATTTAGGGAAAACCAATACGCCCTCACGCACCCTTTGCGGGTGATCTCCAACATCTATACGAGCAACTTCGGCTGCGTCTTGATAACTTATCACCGATACTTGATCTGTTTCGCTCCAAGAAACAAAACAGTGTGAGCCTGTCTTATCTGTTACTACCCAGTATGGCTTTTTGCCTAATCCGTCCAAGATCTGATACTGCTCAGACTGAATATCTACAATGGCAACATAGTCGTCCATGGTTCCTGCGACACAAAGCGTTTTATCATCGGCGCTTATCGCAATGCCGTGATGCGCCGAATCGTTGACGTATTTAGTTTTCGGGGCTGTTGTTACCTTTGGTAAGTCTATTTTGCGTGTTATTTTGCCCGTGGGTAAATGGTATTCCACAAAGCCATGTAAGAAAGACAATTGAAAGTAAAAATATTCTTCATCGCTGGTGTGCGCCATTGGGCGAACAGCAGGGCTGATGTGTTCTAAGCCTACCGCATCTAATTTGTCTCTCATGTCGAACTTTTCAACGATAGTGTAGTTGGTTGTTTCTACCACCTGTACAACACGTTTACCTTTGAGCAGGCCACCGCCATCGAAATCTAAAGGAGAGAAAACATTACCGATACTGGCGTGGAACAGGTGCTTGCCATCTTTGGAGTATATGTTTTCATGCGGTGAGTCGCCGCTAGGAAACTGAGCATGTTCTACACCCGTTTCAACATCGATAATATGCACCAAATCTCCCGTTGAAGCTGACACGGCAACGTATTTGCCATCAGGAGAAATTGCCATGTGATCGGAACGAAAGCCTGCAACAGGGAATCGCCAAACAACCTCGCCAGTCAAGGAATCTATGGCAACGACATCGGCGAAACTAGGGCGAGACACGATGATCTTGCGACCATCATTTGAGCTATACATATCATCAACAAATTGATCATTGCCTTCACCAACAAGCTCTCGAATACCGATATATAACATGCGCTCAATAAACTGAGAGCGTACTTCTTTTAAGCGCTCCAATTTATCGGGAATACCATCAATTACGCCAATTTTGCGATAGCCATCCAACGCAATGACCGTAATACTGCCTTGCCAGTTGTTACCGACAAATATGACGTTGACCAAATCATTGTCATTAACGGTTAAATCCGACGCCGTTGTGTGCCATCTCGACAATGGCCTAGTTTCTGATTCAGCTTGTTCTATCAGTGTGTCTAAAGCTGAAATAGATACATATTGAATAATGCCAATCAGTACGACGAACAATGTCAGCACGCCAATAAATATGTTACGGATGATTTTCAAAATTGTGAACCTGTTGTTATTAAAACTGCCGCCCGATGAGACAGTAACTAATCGAAGTATTAAAGCGAATATTTAACATTTTATCCACAAGATTAATGCAATTAGAGACATCTCTGCCCCAATTTATCATAACTTGCTATTATTCTCATTCGAGCTGGCTAAACAATGACTAATTTCTTGTGCGACGTCTATCCCGCCAATGGTTGCAAACCATAATTTAACTTATAGAAATACCAAGGCTAAACAAAAAGGGACCACGATAATCGTCGGTCCCTTTTTATTGTCGTAATTACATGTTTTGACTACGGCGCTTTAGGCACCTTAGCAAAATCACTGGCGTCATGGCGTTCTGGCAACTGCTCATGAGGCTCTCCCCAGTCACGGTTAACAATTTTACCGCGCTTAACCGTTTCGCGTTCTGCGAGTTCTTCTGCCCAGCGCACCAAGTGTGTATAGCTTTTCACATCAAGGTATTCAGCCGCATCGTACAATAGACCTAAGACTAAACCACCGTACCAAGGGAATATCGCCATATCAGCAATGGTGTATTGATCACCACACATGTAATGATTGTTGGCCAGATGAATATCAAGCACATCAAGCTGGCGTTTGGTTTCCATAGCGAAACGTTCGATTGGGTATTCAAACTTTTCTGGTGCATAGGCATAAAAATGACCAAAGCCACCACCTAAATACGGGCCACTGCCCATTTGCCAAAATAGCCAGTTCATACATTGCGCCCGTTTTGCTGGGTCTTTCGGTACAAATTCACCGAATTTATCCGCCAGATACAGCAAGATAGACCCAGATTCGAATACATTTATCTCTTGCTCACCACTGCGATCGACCAGCGCCGGTATTTTCGAATTTGGGTTCACCGCGACAAAGCCAGAAGAGAACTGGTCACTATCAAGGATTTTAATGATGTGCGCATCATACTCGGCTTCTTTAATGCCTTTGGCCAATAGCTCTTCAAGCAAGATGGTAACTTTCACCCCATTTGGCGTTGCTAATGAATACAATTGCAACGGGTGTTTACCAACTGGCAATTGCTTTTCATGCGTCGCGCCAGCGATAGGGCGATTAATACTGGCAAATTGGCCACCATTGCCTTGTTTCCAAGTCCACACTTTTTCCGGTTGATAACCTTCGCTCATTACGATTCCTTATGCTTGTTAGTTAGCTGCTGCAGGCATTTGTCGACCACCTGCTCAATGCTGCAATCAATATCGACAATAAAGACATCGCCTTCATCATCAGGTCTTTGCAATATCGCAAATTGACTGGCCAGCATGGTATCTTTCATAAAATGATTGTGACGTTGCTGCATGCGTGTTTCGATCAATGACTGATCGCCATCAAGATAGATAAACTGCAATCCCAGGGCACCTTCACGCAACATATTGCGATAAGATTTTTTTAGCGCAGAGCAAACCACAACACCACTTTGCTGCTGTTGCTGCCAAGTGCGCAGCAAAGCATTAATACTTTCAAGCCAAGGTTTGCGATCACTGTCGCTCAGTGCTTGGCCAGACGCCATTTTGTCGATGTTGCTTTGCGGATGCAGATCGTCACCATCAACAAACTTAGAACCGAGTTTTACGGCAATACTTTCACCAATAGTGGATTTACCACTACCCGATACGCCCATAACCACAATAACTTTCGCCGCCAAATCGCTCTCCTAGCTACGACACATAAATCGTATTGCCACTATCACTGGCTTTTATCGCCGCTTCAATGATTTTAATCACTTGCCATGCTGACTCTGCACTAACTGGCGGGGCGTGCTGTTTTTGCAGTGCTAGCAAAAGCTGCTGATAAAACGCCAAATAGTTGCCTTGTTGCAAGGCCACCTGCTCATCACCGGCAACCGTTGATAAAGTCGCAAATCGTTCGGTATCATTGCCTAATGCCGTGACTGCCACACCCTGTGCTAACTGCTCTTCTTGATTATCAAGACCATAGATATTTAGGCTGCCTTTATCGCCTTGCAGATTAAAACGGTGATTTTTGCCCGCATTAAAAGGGCTAGAGCCAAGCTGCACTTCAAGCTCGGGGTAATGCAAGGTAATTTGAAAATAGTCGGTGGTTTGGGAATGCTCGCGTAACGCTAAGCAACGCCCCGATACCGCCTCTGGCCAACCGAATAATTGCAACGACTGATCAATTAAATGCGAACCCAGATCATACAAGGCGCCATTACCAGGGCCTGGGTGTTCTTTCCATTTATCACGCACGTCAGGCCTAAACCGATCAAAGCACGATGCGACACGACGCAGGTTACCCAAGCGATTTTGTTCGATGACTTTTTTAACGGTTAGGAAATCACCGTCTAAACGACGGTTGTGATACACGGTCAATTGCCGTTGTTGACTTGCCGCCAGAGCAATAAGCTCTTCAGCCTGTTCACTGCTCACCGTAAACGGCTTTTCAACGACAACATGGCATGCTGCATTGAGCGCGGTTTTTGCCAGCTTAAAATGACTGTCATTGGGGCTAGTGATAATCACTAAATCGATATTAGCGCCGGCCAATAACTCCGCTAATGTCGGGTAAACCTGACACTCAGGGTACTGCTCTAAAATGGCCTGCTGCTGTGATGAGACAATGGCCCGCAGAGAATAGCCATCAACGGCGTTCACAAATGGTAAATGAAACACTTTCGCCGATAAACCAAAGCCGACAACAGCCACATTGACGTTACTCATTGATGACCTCTATTTAGGTAGCTTGACGGACAATATTGCCGCAATAGCAATAAACGCGGCAGAAAAATACAAACACGCCTGTAAGCCGTATTCCTGAAACACCCAACCTGACAATATGGTGCCTATTAATCTGCCCATGGCATTGGCCATATAATAAAAGCCGACATCCATAGACACGCCATCACTGTCGGCGTAGCTGACAATCAGGTAGCTGTGCAATGACGAGTTGATGGCAAATAAGGCACCAAAAATAAGTAAACCAACAATGAGTGCGGTTTCGCCATACTGTTGACTTGGCAATAACACAGCAATCAATAATGGCACCACTGCTAATATGGCTGCCCAGCCAACCGCGGCGCTGCCTGACGGGGTTTTCCCCTGCTTTTTACCGGTAAATCGTGGCGCTTGCGATTGCACAAAACCATAGGCAATCACCCAGGTCGCCATAAAGGTACCTATCCAGTAACGATCCCAGGCGAACACCGTCGCCAAATAAACCGGCAGTGCCACCACAAACCAAACATCGCGGGCACCAAATAAAAACATTCGCGCCGCCGACAACCAATTTATGGCCTCACTTTTGGAAAATATTTCGCGGAATTTAGGTTTGGATTTGGCCTTACCTAAATCTTCAGATAGTGCGTATAAGCTAAACAGCCATACCGCCAAGAGCATTACCGCCATCGCTAAAATAGCGCCGCGAAATTCCAGCAAGGTCAGCAATAAACCACCGAGAAAAAAGCCCACACCTTTGAGGGCATTCTTAGAACCGGTAAGAATCGCCACCCATTTATACAGTGCGCCTTCTGCGCCTTTAGGTACCAATAATTTGATTGAGCTTTTGGCGCTCATCTTGTTCAAGTCTTTGGCAATACCAGACAACGCTTGCGCCGCCATGACGTAAGCGACGGTTAACCATTGATTCGGCACAGTGAGCATAAGCAAGGCAATAATTTGCATCGCCAAGCCTATGTTCATGGTTTTATTGAGACCAAGTCTGGCGCCTAGCCAACCACCAATTAGATTGGTGATAACACCAAAAATTTCATAGAACAAAAACAGCATGGCAATTGCCAGCGGGCTGTACCCCAATTGATGGAAGTACAGCACGACCAGCATTCTTAGTGCGCCGTCGGTTAAGGTAAACGCCCAATAATTACCGGTAATGACCAGATACTGTTTTACCTGTTGCGACAGGTTTGCCAACATAGTCTTGCCTTATTTGTCGCTTAAACCCACTTTGCGCGCTAATTCTGCGGTGCGATTAGCGTAACCCCACTCATTGTCATACCAAGCGTATAACTTAAGTTGCGTGCCATTGATCACCATGGTTGATAACGCATCAATAACCGATGAACGTGGATCGGTTTTATAGTCTATCGACACCAATGGACGTTCTTCAAAGCCAAGAATATCTTTGAGTTCATTATCCGCTGCCGCTTTTAACGCGTCATTTACTTGTTGCTCGGTGACCGCTTGCTTCAATTCAAACACACAATCGGTAATCGATGCGTTCGCCAAAGGCACACGTACCGCATGACCATTTAAGCGACCTTTTAACTCAGGGAAAATATGAGTGATGGCTGTCGCCGATCCTGTGGTGGTTGGAATCAAGCTCATGCCACAAGCACGGGCTCGTCGCAGATCTTTATGCGGTGCATCTAATATCGTTTGTGTATTAGTGATGTCATGTATGGTGGTCATTGAGCCATGCTCGATGCCAAAGTTTTCATGAATGACTTTCACCACCGGTGCCAAACAGTTGGTCGTACAACTTGCAGCAGTAACAATGGGGTGTTGTTCTGGTTGATAGAGGTGTTCATTTACGCCCATAACCACATTGAGCACGCCCTCTTCTTTCACCGGTGCGCTAACTACGACACGCTTTACGCCCTGATCAAGATAGGCTTGCAACAAGGCTTTGGTCTTCATTTTGCCACTGGCTTCAATAACCACGTCACAACCTGACCAATCCGTCTCGGCGATTGTTTTATTTTGGCTGCATGGAATAACGTTACCATCAACCAACATATTGTTGCCGTCGCTCGTTGCTTGGTGGTGCCAAATGCCATGCACCGAATCAAACGTTAACAAGTGCGCCAATGCTTCTGCATTACCTGCAGGATCATTAATCTGTACAATCTCAATATCTTGCCAATCAAATGCGGCACGCATTGATAAGCGACCCATGCGGCCAAAGCCATTGATACCAATTTTAATGGTCATGTTGTCATTCCTCTACAGCGAAAATTTTTCGAAAAAATCTAATTGTTCAGCATTTTTAAGTGCTTTCGGTCTTAGCTCTTGTACAGAGCGTATGATTGTCTGATCAGCGTAACCTAACTGCTTCATGATCAAAGCAATCACTAAACCTGTGCGCCCGCTACCACCTTTGCAATGCACTGCAATCGTGCCGTTATTAGCAAGTACCGCGATAATGTCATTAATGGCAGCGGCAAAAGCGATATTAAAATCTTGAGTTGGTGCCGCATCATCTTTGATGGGCAACTGATGCCAACGAATACCTGCAGCGGTGACTTGTTCACCAAGATCAGCGACGTCCAAGCGTTGTAGTTCTTCATCGTAATTGGTTGAGATGATCATCTCTGCGCCGGCTTGCTTTAAAGTTGAAATGGCATCTTGCAACGTCGTTGCTTTGGTGCCTGGGCACGGGGTGAAAATAAATTGGCCATTATCTGTCAATGGCATAACGTCATATGGGTGTTTATCGGTCATAGTTGGTTCTCTAACAACATTTATCAGGACGATTTTGCATTAAGCTTAGCCTTTGCGCAGCATCAGACAAGTAGTTTTGATTATGCTGCAAACTGGTTTCTAGTACGTGCTGACACCATTGCGGTAAGGCGGGGTTTAAACGATAAAACACCCATTGTTTTTGTTTGCGATCGACCAGCAGATTCTGTTGTTTTAACAGCGCCAAGTGACGGGATATTTTAGGTTGGCTGCATTGCAATGCTTCGACCAACTCACAAACACATAATTCCTGCTCAGCGACCACCAACAACAAGGTCTGTAATCGGGTGTCATCAGCCAGTGCTTTATAAAATTCTACGGCAGTTAACATAGTTCACCTCTTCAACATACGAAATACATTATATATGAATATTCATATATGGCAAATTAAATGGCTTGGAGTAACGCTTTGGTTGGTCTATACCTTAAGGGCAACATTTAATTTGCACAGGTTTAGGCGCACTAGCGAATCTATTTTTTAGATTGATACAATAAATTTTATTCGTTTTAATTAATTAGGGTTAGCATCCATACTTACCGTAGATTCGCCGTGTGGCAAAAAGATTAATACTTAAGTGGAGTCCCCATGTTAGAGAACAGAGAAGGTTCAACCGTACCAAGCGTAAACTTTAAAACTCGTGTAAATGACGAGTGGAAGACCATCAGCAGCGATGACTTATTTAAAGGCAAAACCGTCATCGTGTTTTCATTGCCAGGCGCCTTTACGCCAACATGTTCAAGTACACACTTACCAAGATATAACGAATTAGCGCCTACCTTTAACAAGCACGGTATTGACGACATCATTTGTATGTCCGTCAATGACACCTTTGTTATGAACGCCTGGGCGCAAGACCAAGAAAGCGACAATGTTACCTTGATTCCAGATGGCAACGGCGAGTTCAGCGACGGTATGGGCATGTTAGTCGACAAAGCGGACTTAGGCTTTGGCAAGCGCAGCTGGCGCTACTCTATGCTGGTTAAAGACGGCGTTATCGAAAAAATGTTTATTGAACCAAACGTGCCAGGTGACCCATTTGAAGTATCTGATGCTGACACCATGCTAGCGCATGTTGCGCCAGATGCAGTGAAACCACAAGCGGTAAGTATTTTTACTAAACCGGGCTGTCCTTTCTGTATTAAAGCGAAAGAATTGCTAACAGACAATGGCTACCAATACGAAGAAATTTTACTCGGTAAAGATGCCAGCTTAACCTCATTAAAAGCTATTACTGGCCGCGATACAGTGCCACAAGTCTTCGTAGACAATAAGCACATTGGTGGCAGCGACGAGTTAGCGGTATTTCTGCAACTCTAAGCCTCTAAACTGATCTTTTTAACAGGCTAATTGGTATATCTAATTAGCCTGTTTTGTTTTTACTGTGCTTTGACAACGCGGGCTAGACGACACTGCCTTTGCAAGCCACAAGTCTTAAGACCTGAGCTTGAAACAAATGATGTTGTAACGGTGTGTCGCGTTGTCCGGTATAGGGAATTGCCGGGCTTTTTTGTGCATGGATGTATTTAGCAGCTCACTGGCATCCCGCCACCGCTGCATACCTCACATCCTTGTGTATATGCCCGGAAGGCAGGATAGCCTGAGAGGGTTTTGCCTCTGGCAATATGTACGCTTCTGATCTTGCTCTTGCTCTTTTCTTAGTCCTTAGCCCTTAGTACTTACCTCGCTATCCTTAGCTCTTCCTAGTCCCTAGTCCCTAGAACCTTTATCCCCCCTAGAACCTTTATCCCCCTTAAAACTAAACTCCACCGGCGTTTTGATATATCATTAAGGGATATCGAATTTTACTGTCATACAGGCCAACAACTTGGAACAACAACCGTACAACCCGCTTCACGGCATCACCTTAAAAACCATCGTTACTGAGTTGGAAGCCCACTTTGGCTTTGAAGAGCTGGGCCAGCGCATCAAGATACGTTGCTTTACCCACGATCCGAGCATTAAATCCAGTCTAAAATTCTTACGTAAAACACCTTGGGCAAGAACAAAAGTAGAAGAGCTGTATATTCGCAACAGGCACGACATAAAACACAGCCCACAACCTTAAAGAGGCAAGTATGGCAATCGAAACAACCTATAATGGCAGCTGCTTATGCGGCCAAGTGACGTATCAAATCGAAACACCATTAAGTATTTTTCAATATTGTCATTGCAACCGCTGTCGCAAAGTTACCGGCTCAGGATTTGCGCCAAATATATTTGTGCCACTGTCGCAATTCAAATGGCTAACCGGTGAGAACCTGCTAAAACGCTATGAAATTCCAGATGCGAAATACTTTGCCAGCTGTTTTTGTGGTCAGTGTGGTTCAAACCTACCTTGGTTGACTAAAACCGGGCAAATTTATGTGTTGCCAGCGGGTACGTTGGACGATGAAATAGAAATAAAGCCAAGTCAAAACATCTTTTGCGACGAACGCCCCAATTGGCACGTCGGCTGCAATGAATTAAAAATGCGCCCACAAGGGCCAAATAGTTAATATTTATCATTAACTTATGGTAACCATTAGATTTTGCATAGCACTCTTTGCAGTACTGTTTGCTAATAAATTGTTATCCAATTGAGCCAGATCAATATTCTCTAAAATCGTCGCTGTACTCTAAACATAAAAGGAGAACAGCGATGATAGTTGCCAAACTCACCCAATCATTACAAGCAAAGAAACAAGAGTTAAGTATTCGCTTAGCTGCCATAGAAGCTGACTTTAAAAAAGGTCGTAGCCAAGACTTTGCCGAGCAGTGTACCGAATCGGAAAACGATGAAGTCCTCGATGAGATTCATCAACAAACCCAATTAGAACTGCAGAAAATAGAACAAACACTGCTGATGTTGCAAACCGAACAATACGGTATCTGTAGCAACTGCGGTAAAGCCATTGATGAACGCCGTTTGGAAGCCCTTCCATACGCGAAAACCTGTATCGATTGCGCTAAATAATTTTATTAACTTTAGGAAGACATATTATGTTTATTGAAAAGCACGACTTACACCACGAATTTCCAGAGTTTAAAGATGAAATCCGTACCTTAAAAATGACGGACAATCACTTTGCCCGTCTATTTAAAGAATATCATGACTTAGATCACGAAGTTATTCGCATTGAAGAAGGTGTCGAAAACACGGCCGATGAATACTTGGAAGGTTTAAAGAAAAAACGTTTACAACACAAAGACATGTTGTTCGCCATCATCAAAAAATATCAAGCCTCAAAAGCATAACGCTCGATTTGCCACGGGGTTGGCAAAGCTTTAGGCAACACCGCAAAGGCAAAAACACAAAGGCAAAAACACAAAGGCAAAAACACAAAGGCACAAACACAAAGGCACATTAAGTGCCTTTGTTCATTTTATCCGCCAGCCACAGGGCAGTCACCAGTAAACCACTACCAATTAGCAAGCGCAGCCAATCGGCACTTTCGCCAAAAATCAGCACCGCAAACAGCACCGCTAAAGGCACATAACCATTGTTCATAATGGCAAGCTGTAATGCCGATACACGGCTAGCGCCTTTGTTCCAACAGTAAAACCCGATACCTGAAGCGATGACACCAAGATAAACCAGCACCATAAATTGGCGATTAGATATACTAACAAGGGCAAAGTCGACGGTTAGCAAAGTGGCGATAACGGTTAATAGTGCGCCGCCTAAATACATCCAAAACATGTTGCGGGCATGGCCTTCATCACTGGCGATATAGCGATAGGCAACTTGGCCTAAAGCAAAAGCGACGTTAGCAAGCTGCAAATACAAAAAGCCAGTCAAGTATTGACCTTGCTCAGGGGTACGAAAAACAATGACCGCGGCCGCACAAATCGACAACAACACCGGCCACAGCAACTTCGCCTGCCAGCGGCGATGCCAAATGCTGTCGATTAAAATGACGTATAACGGCGTAAAAATGGTAAATACCGCAACTAAGTAGCCTGGTAAGTATTGATAGGATTGAATATAGGCAAGATACATCACGCCAAATTGAATTGCGCCTAAAGCGATGAGTTGGCTGGCTTTGCGCAACGACAGATTGGTTGCTTGCGTAAACCATAGCAAAGGTAAGAAAACCAAGGCACACAACGACAACCGTATTGCCGCAACCAATTGCGAATCAATACCGGTCAATTCGCCTTTAATTAAGCCAAAAGAGAACGCCCATAAGGCACTAACAAAAATAAGATACTTCATACTAACTTTTATAATTTCTTTATATATGGCATATACTTGCCAATTAACAGCATAGCTATGCAAGGGCAATATATCTCGCCGGTTTGCAAATGATAACATTGGTGCAATTAGTCACCTAGAACTTTGAATTTGCCATCATAGATCTGATAAAGTTGCCCTTAACTAACCCCCGACAACAACTAGGTCATCACTATGGAAATGTTAACCGCCGCAGTCACCTTATTTTTAATTATGGATCCATTAGGTAATCTACCTATTTTTATATCCGTATTAAAAGGCATCGACAGTAAGCGTCAACGTATCATTCTCATTCGTGAGCTGATCATAGCCCTTGGCATCATGTTATTGTTTCTGTTCGCTGGGCAAAAGATTCTCGACTTTTTACACTTACGCCAAGAGTCGGTATCCATTGCCGGCGGTATCATACTGTTTCTTATTGCCATAAAAATGATTTTTCCATCGCATGGCTCAATCAGCGGTTTACCTGAGGGCGAGGAACCCTTCCTCGTGCCATTGGCTGTACCTATGATGGCCGGTCCATCGATATTAGCGGCATTAATTTTAATGGCTAACCAAGATCCAAACCGTATGACCGATTGGGCTTTGGCACTGATTATTGCCTGGTCTGCCAGTGCGGTTATTTTATTCTTCTCATCGGCTTTCCAACGAATTTTAGGTAATCGTGGTTTAACCGCTATGGAGCGCTTAATGGGTATGATTCTAGTGATGATTGCGGTGCAAATGTTACTTGATGGTATTGCCAATTATCTTGGTTAATAACAAAGCTTTAGAGGTAGGACTTTTTAAACCTTGATAAACGTGATTAAATAGAAGCAGCGCAAAAACAAAAACAACATGGCCGAGTCATCTATGAGCAAGTCTGTGATCAACACTGAAATCGAAGAACAACTGCAACTATTAGCAGGTGATATCTTTATTCAGCTGGAAGACAAGTTTAACCAATTGGCAACACGAATTGCCGATAACGCCGAGCAGGAAAAGCAGCAAGCTTTATCTGATCAAAAGCAAAAACTTGATGAAAAGTATCATCTGGTGCACGAGAAGTTAAGTCGCTCTAAGCATGATTCTGTCAATCTAAAATACAGTGAAATAGAGCAGCTGAAGAAAAAGCTGTTGCATTCAGATACCCAGTTAAAAAAACTGCAAGAGCACGCGGTTCAAATTGAGACTCATCTAAAAATCAAACTGCGCGATGAAGAAATTCTCAATGAAGAGTTGCGCTTAACCAAAGAAAACCGCGAACTGCTGCAATCTCAGCTTGATCCGCTGAATAAAGATAATTCCGCGCTTAATAAAAAATTAGACAAGTTAAATCAAGAGCTTGAAAAACAACAAAAAGCGCAACAACAGCTTAAGGAAGACAGTGATTATCAAATTGCGCAATTAAAAACGCAATCCGCCGATGGCCAATCGGATGTTAAAAAGATCACCCAGCAGCAACAGCAACTGAACAAAGAGCTAGAGCAAACAACCGCCAAGCTAAGCAAAGCTGAAGAGCAAAACCAAGATCTGCAACAGCAACTGAGCGAACAGAAAAGCCAGCATCAACAACAGCTGAAAACCTACGAAAAAGCCTCCGGTTCTAACACCACGGTTATTAAGTCACTTGAGATCAAGCTGAACAAAGCACAAGAAGGCGAGCTCAAACTTAAGCAACAAATCAAAGACCTTAATGCTGAATTCAAGAAGCAAGAACAGCAAAATAAAGAGGCGGCAACAGAGCTCAAGAGCCAGCAAAAACTGCATTCAACGGCGCTGCTTAATTTTGAAAAACAACACGATAAACAGTTAAAAGAGAAGCAAAAACTAATCGATAGTGCCAATAAGCAACTTGAGAAGAAAGTCGCTGAATTTGATAAGGCATTAGCCGAACAAAGCAAAGATGTGCAACAGCAACAACGTCAAATCAAGCAAGCTAGTGACAAACAAGTCACGAGCTTAAACAAACAGCTAGAGACGGAACAACAGTTAACACAACAACTGCAAGGCGACATTGAAGATCTTAATGAACAACTTAAAGATTTAAAATCTGCGCATCAAGCAGGACTCGATAAATTAATCAGTGACAGCAGCAGCAAAGAAAAAGCGTTGAAAAATCAACTTAAACAAAGCGAAAAGCAAGTTGAAAAGATTACCACGCAGCTTGATACACTGAATCAATCTTTGAGTGGCGAACAAGCTCAACTTAGCGAGCTGCAACAGCAACATCAACAACAGTTAGAAAGCCACACGGCAGACTTGCATAAGCAGGTTGAAGCGCTAGAGCAACAATTAGAGCAAAGCGAAAAGCAGCAAAAATCTACTTGGGTACAAAACAACGCCCTGACGGACAACCTCGAGCGACAAAAAGAGAAGTTAGCCGAACTGGAAAGCAAGTACGGTAAAGTGAACGTGCAACTTAAAGCTGCCCGTGACGCCGCACAAAAAGACAAAAGCTCACTGGAAAGCGACTATAAGCAGCAGTTTAGCGACTTGCATAATCAGTCAAACCAAGAACTGAAAAGTGCACAACAGCAAATTAGCGTATTAACCGAAAAACTTGCCGGTGAAAGCAAACGCTTTGAGAGTTTGCAGCAAAAAACCGATGACATTATCGAGATTCTCAATGGTGATAAAAACACCTTGAAACAACAAATTGACGAGCTTAAGAAACTCAATAGCAGTGAGTTATCGCAAGTGAGCAAACTCGAGCAACAACTCGAAGCTGAGCGCGAAAAAGTATCTGAGTTTGTGCAGAAAAATGCCACATTACGCTCAAGACACGATGCCAATGACGAGCAAATTCGCAGCACCATGAAACAGCTTCGTGATGAAAACAATGAGCTAAAACAGCGCATCAATGATGACGTTGCAGAATTGCAAAATCAGCTAACCGAGTATCGTCTCAAGTTTGAATATGCACAAAAACAACTTGAGGTTGCTTCCTAGGCAACATTCTCGGTGCACAGACTGCTGGTTAATCTCCTTTAAAATTGCGCTATAATGAGCGCAATTTTCTTTTATGAGCATTTATTTTGGCTAAACCTCTCCCGTTAAAGAGTTTGTCTTTATGGCAACACACTGCATTTGCCTGTGCATTATTGGAACGCATGCTACCGAACTATCAAATGTTTAGTGAAGCAGCGGACTTTGGTGACATCAATGTTTTGCGCAATCAACTTAACCTAGTTTGGCAACGACTGGAGCAAGGCAAGATAAAAATTAACTATGACGCGCAATTGGAAAAGCTAGAAGAGGTGATTCCCGATGTCGATAACTTCGACTTTTTTGGCGTCTACCCAGCACTTGATGCGTGTATGGCGTTAGGCTCTTTATTGCAGGGCATTCAAGAAAACGAAGCGACCACCATCGCCAATGTCGCCATGCTATCTACCGGCAGCGTCAGCTATTATCTAGAGATTTTGCTTGCATCCGAGTTTGAGCAACAAGATCAAATCGTTATCAATCAACAAGATATTGATCAGCACCCGCTTATGCAGTGGGAGCAGGAAACACATCAAGAATTGATCGATTTGTTGGCGAAAAGCAAAGAAAATCAACAAACATGCCTGCATCTTAAAAAGCTCGTTACTGAGCAACGACTTTCCAACCTTGGTATTGAATATTAAATACTGATCGACACTGCTGCAGACTGAAAAATTTTAGCTATGCTTACTTTATACACAGGAGGAGGATAGCCATGTCTGAACATCATACTTACAAAAAACTGGAAATTGTCGGCTCTTCACCAACATCAATCGAAGAAGCCATTGAAAACGCTATTGATGAGTGCTCGAAGACCGTCTCAAATATGAATTGGTTCGAGGTTGTTGAAACCAGAGGTCATATTATTGATGGTAAAGTTGCCCATTATCAGGTCACCCTGAAAATTGGCTTTCGTCTTAGGTACAGTTAAGCCGATATAACCGATAACTTACCTGGCCAGCGTTTTTGTCTTTTACAAGGTGCCAGCTTTGTGGCACCTCTAGGGTAGTTTGTTCGCTTTCAACTTCGACATAGACCAACGCCTGGTCTGCTAATAAATCAGCCTGCTGCAATGTGTCTATGGTGCGCTGTGCTAAGCCTTTTCGAAACGGCGGATCTATAAACACCAATTCATACTTTTGTGCTAAGGCCGGTAATATGCTCAGGCAATCGCCCTGATGAACCTTAGCATTATTCGCTTTAAGCAAATTTATATTGGTTTTTAATTGCTGGCCTGCGGCTTTATCCATTTCAATAAAATCCACCGAACGAGCCCCCCGAGACAAGGCTTCAAAGCCAAGACTGCCTGAACCGGCATAACAATCTAGACATATGGCATCGCGCACATCCATCATTAGCCAATTAAACAAGGTTTCTTTGACTCTGTCCGTGGTTGGTCTCAGGCCGTCACTGTTTAGCACGGCAAGTTTACGACCACGGTGCATTCCGGCGATGATTCTTACTTGGCCACTGACTTGTTTGTTATTGGCGGGATTACGTTTTTTTGCCATTTGCTTGCTAAAATTCCTTGGATATTCACATTTCGGCGGTTTTTCCAACGCTACGATGATGATATTATAAGCGCTATTTGAAAATCCAAGGCATATCATATCAACTCACGTTGCAAATTGCTCGCACCGAACAGCGTATTCGAGCGGTTATGATAATCCCCTAACACGGCAGAGTAAGATTCAAACTATGGCAAAGAAAAAAGGCCTGTTTGGCTGGTTTAAGAAAGAAAAACCGGCACAAGACAATGCAGAAACAGAACAGTCTGCACAACCTGTAGAAGAGACGATTGAGCAAACAGAGCTTGCTGACAGCGCACCGGCCGAACAAGTCGCTGATGCCGAACACGCACCAGCAGAACCTGTACCATCAACCGAGGCTGACAGCACAAGCCAAGCCGACACTGAAACAGTTACCGAAGCTGTACCTGAAGTTGATAAGCAAGACATCGCCGATAGCATCGATAGCTCGCAAGACGCAGAGCAAAACGATGTTAGCGAGTCTGAACCTGTCGCTGCAGTAGACATTGATACAGACGCAGTCACTGACACAGAAGTGACGGATGTAGAAGTGGCAACTGAACCAGAGGCAGAGCCAGAGCCAGAGCCAGAGCCAGAGCCAGAGCCAGAGCCAGAGCCAGAGCCAGAGCCAGAGCCAGAAGTGCAACAAACAGCCGCGAAAAAACAAGGCTTTTTTGCACGACTTAAGCAAGGCCTAAGCAAAACCCGCCAAAATATTGGTGGTGGCTTGTTTGATCTGTTCAGCGGTAAAAAAATCGATGACGAGTTATTCGAAGAGCTAGAAACTCAGCTATTGCTTGCCGATGTTGGTGTTGATACCACAACTCGTATCATCGACTCACTGACCGAAACCGCCAGCCGTTCGCAGTTAAAAGATGCCGAAGCATTATACGATTTGCTTAAACAAGAAATGGCTAAAATTCTTGAGTCGGTGGATCAACCTCAACCCGATATGAGCCAAGGTCCTCATGTGATCTTAATGGTGGGTGTAAATGGTGTTGGTAAAACCACGACCATAGGTAAACTGGCTAAACAATATCAAGCACAAGGCAAGTCGGTTATGTTAGCCGCAGGTGATACCTTCCGTGCTGCCGCTGTCGAGCAATTGCAAGTTTGGGGCGAGCGCAATGATATTGCCGTTGTCGCTCAACATACCGGTGCCGATAGTGCGTCGGTTATTTATGACGCTATCCATTCAGCGCGAAGTAAAGGTGTCGACATTCTGATTGCCGATACCGCAGGCCGCTTACAAAATAAAGCGCACTTGATGGAAGAGCTGAAAAAAGTCGTACGTGTGATGAAGAAAATCGACGAAAATGCGCCGCATCAAGTGATGCTTACCATTGACGCCGGCACGGGCCAAAACGCCATCAGTCAAACGCAACTGTTTAACGAAGCCGTCGGATTGGATGGCATCAATGTCACCAAATTAGATGGTACCGCCAAAGGTGGTGTTATCTTTGCTTTGGCAGATAAATTTCAGGTGCCGATTCGCTATCTAGGTGTTGGTGAAGGTATTGATGATTTGCGACCATTTGATGGTACAGAATTTATCGACGCCTTGTTTGCCAAACAAAACGAATCCTAGTAAGTTGGGGTGATACGCCCCAATTTTAATTAACTAATAATAATAAAAAATCCATTATGATCCGTTTTAAAGCTGTTAACAAAACCTATCCAGGTGGATTTAATGCACTGAAAAATATAAATTTTTCCTTAGAAAAAGGAGAGATGGCGTTTCTTACCGGTCACTCAGGTGCGGGTAAGAGTACGCTGTTGAAGCTTATCAGTGTCATGGAAAAGCCAACCTCTGGTCAGGTGATGATCAACAATACTGATGTCTCTAACATCAGCTATCGCCAAATCCCATATATGCGCCGCAACATAGGGATGATTTTTCAAAATCATAACCTGTTAATGGACCGCACTGTGTTTGACAATATTGCCTTGCCATTGGTGATTGAAAACGAAAGCCTTGGTGAAATCAAAAAGCGCGTTATGGCTGCTCTTGATAAGGTTGGCTTGACCGCCAAAGCCAAATGTTACCCGCATATGCTCTCTGGTGGTGAACAACAACGGGTCGGCATTGCGCGGGCGATTGTCAACAAGCCTCCTATTATTCTTGCCGATGAGCCAACCGGTAACCTTGATCCAAAACTGTCATTGGATATCCTCAAATTATTTGAAGATTTCAATTCAGTGGGTGTTAGCGTGTTAATCGCAACCCATGATCTGGGTTTAATTGCACGCATGAAATATCGTACCTTAACGCTAAAAGATGGCCGCATGATCACCGACGGATTAAGCCAAAGTGAAGAGGAGTTTGTTGATGAATAAAGACAATAACACTTTTCGCAAACGCTCGGCGTTTTCATTCAACAGCTTGATTATGTTGCCAGTGCGTCATTTGCAACAAGCGACCGGCAGTTTAGGCGCTCTGTGGCGTACGCCGATGGCATCGATCATGACCATATTGGTATTGGGCATCAGTTTAACTTTGCCGGCTACCTTGCACTTATTTACCAAAAACGCCCAACAAGTGAGCACCAATTGGGAGTCTGCGGCGCAAATCAGTGTTTTTCTGAAACTAAACACCAACGACAAAAGCGCACAAAACGTAGTCAATCGTATTCGCCTCTATCCTGAAGTCGATAAGGTAAAATACATCAGTGCAGAGCAAGGGTTGGCAGAATTTAAAGCCTTGTCAGGGTTTGGCAAAGCCTTGACCTACCTTGATGAAAACCCACTACCGGCAACCATATTAGTGACGCCAAATGAGCGTTACAGCCAACCTAATGCCGCCAAAGCGTTGTTGGAAAAGATCGAAAAAGAACGCGAAGTCGCCCAAGGCAAATTGGATTTAGAATGGCTAACGCGTCTTGAGGCGATCATGTCACTGGTACAAGATATCGTCACCTCATTAGCGATATTATTAAGCCTATCAGTCGTGCTGATCATAGGTAACACCATACGCTTGGCGATCCTCAATCAACGCAGTGCTATTGCTGTGATGAAAATGGTTGGTGCAACCGACGCCTTTATTCAACGACCGTTTATGTACACCGGTTTTTGGTATGGCGTGTTTGGTGGTTTACTGGCCGCGCTCACCGTAGCTTTGCTAGCAGCTTATTTGGATATCGCGATTATTGAGCTTGCGCAACTGTATGATAGCCAGTTCTCATTACAATCATTAGATTTTAGCGAAACCATGACGCTCATCCTAACGGCAATTGTGCTGGGACTGCTCGGCAGCTACATATCTGTACGTCAGCATATTAGAGATATCGAACCAAGCGCTGAATAAACAACATTTAAGCAAATTGATTAAAAAAGGCGCTATTTTGCGCCTTTTTTACCTGCTGTAACAAAACCTTAAGAATAAAATTGAACTTGTTTAAGTTATATTAATCATATAGTTAGGGTAGTAATTCTATTCACCTATTTTTTCGATTAAATAATCCATTTTTTTATATTAGCGATCTCTAGAAAGCTATGCTAGTATCCAGAGTTCTAGCCAAATTTTTATTGGCTTTGCTTTACAACAAACCTAGATTTTATAAGGGGTACAGATGACTAAGAATGTGCAATCAATGGCCTTAACTGTTCCACAAAGTGGCAGCATTGAAGCATACGTGCAAATGGCTTACGGCATTCCTATGCTGACAGCTGAGCGCGAACAGGAACTTGCCTCCAGTTTATATTCAGATAACAACCTAGCTGCAGCACAAGATTTGATCATGTCGCATCTACGTTTCGTTATCCATATTGCCAAAAGCTACTCAGGCTACGGATTACCTCAAGCGGATCTTATCCAAGAAGGTAACATCGGTCTGATGAAAGCCGTTAAACGATTCAATCCAGAAGTTGGTGTGCGTTTGGTGTCATTTGCTGTGCATTGGATCAAAGCTGAAATCCATGAATTTGTTTTGAAAAACTGGCGTATTGTTAAAATTGCCACCACCAAAGCGCAACGCAAATTGTTTTTCAATCTACGTAAAAACAAAAAACGCCTAGGTTGGTTTAGCCAAGAAGAAGTGAATACCGTTGCCGAAACACTCGGTGTCAGCACCAAAGATGTGTTGGAAATGGAAAACCGCATGGCGAGCTCGGATCAAGCATTTGATTTGACCGATAACGACGACGATGGCGGTCAAGGTGGTAGCACCTACGCACCAGCTCAGTTTTTACAAGACCAATCATCAGATTTGTCTGAGCAAGTTGAATCGGCTAACTGGGATAACCATGTTAACGGCCAACTATTCAATGCCTTGTCAACGTTAGACGAACGCAGTCAAGATATCATCAAGACCCGTTGGTTAACTGAGAACAAATCAACCTTGCAAGATTTGGCTGATAAATACCAAATATCTGCTGAACGTGTGCGTCAATTAGAGAAAAACGCCTTAAACAAGCTTAAGGGCTCTATTACCGATATCTAAGCCTCATGGCAGCTATTCCGCATCGAGATAAAAATCACATGTGGATAGATAAGTTTTTGAAAGAACCGGGATTTTCCCGGTTTTTTATTGCCTCAAACTTACCATAATTAATCATTGTTAATCCTCAAGAAAGTCAGAGTTTTTCTATACTATAAGCATATTTAACGGTGCTGAACTTGGCGTTGTGACGGTTGTTCACCTACACTAGAAACTCAGGGTGTTTATAAGCCCATATAATCGATAAATTAACCGGGTAAACGCTCTTTGATGGAACAAGGAACTTGATGCTAACTGGCAAAGGCACTTCGCCTGCTAAACTAAAACAATTACTGGGTCGATACAAAACAACCAAAAAAACCCAGACAGGATTATTAGAACTCGCTGAGCTTTGTAGCACAGTGACAGATATGGCTGTGTTTTACCCACAGCTTCAAGCCATTATTCGCCGTTATTTCCCTGCCAAAAATCTATATATTCAGCAGTTCACTCAAGGCAATCAATTGCAAGCCGATCATTACTACGTTGATGAGTTGAATTGTTCGCCGATAGAACAACAACTGACACCAGATGTGGTCGAGTTTATTACCTCCATCGCCAAGCCGGTGTTAATCAATCATGATACCGTGAGCATTTGGGAGCCTGACAGCAGCATTGTCGAACGACCATTTCCAAAGCGACAAAAGCACACCCACTTGGTTGATGTATGGTTAGCAGCGCCGCTATTAATTGATGATGTGATTATCGGTATCATTGGCATCAAAGGGTTTATTAACCAGAATAAACAAACCGCGGTTAACCTTGAGCTGATTCGTTTTATCGCCCGTATTATTGCCGCTGCGATTCACCGCAACAAAGCCAGTGAACTGCTCAAAATGTACAGTAAAGACGTCGCAGACATTGTGTTTGCGAAAACCCAGCATCTACAAAAGAGTAACTTGAGTTTACGTCAGCAAGTCGAGCAGAAACGCAAAAGTGAACTGAAATTATATTATGATGCCCATCATGACGCGTTAACTAAATTGCCGAATCGCGCGATGTTTACCGACCGTCTTGAACATGCCATTAAACACATCAAACGTCACCCAAATCACCGTTTTGCGGTACTGTTTATCGATATCGACCGCTTTAAAGTGATTAACGATACCCTTGGTCATCATGTGGGTGATTTATTATTGATCGAAATCGCCAAGCGTATCCTTGAATGCATTCGTGGCAACGATATTTTGTCTCGCCTTGGTGGTGACGAGTTCGTTGTTTTACTCGATAGCCTGGCACACAATGACGATGCTGAAGACATTGCAGGTCGTGTTATTGAAACCATCAAGGCACCTTTCGAACTGGAAGGAAACAACCTTTATACCAGTGCCAGTGTAGGTATTGCCATTTGCGATCATAAATACCAAAGCGCAACGGAAGTGCTTCGCGATGCCGATGCCGCCATGTACCAAGCTAAGTCAATGGGTCGTGGACGCTTGATGTTTTATGATGAGTCAATGCGTGAAGAACTGCTCTGTAACCTTAACCTTGAACAGCAATTGCATAAGGCCATTATTAACGACGAATTCAGTCTGTTGTATCAACCAATTTGCGAATTACAGTCGAAAAAAGTCATTGGCTATGAAGCATTGTTGCGTTGGCAGCATCCTGAACATAAACAGATGACACCTGACGCGTTTTTGCAGATCGCCGAAGATAGCGGCTTGATCATTGATATTGAGCACAGGTTAATGCAACAAGTCGCTGAGCAATTAGAACAATGGCAAGCGCAGCAAGAGAACTTGTTTGTCAGTATTAATTTGTCTGGTAAACATTTGCAGCATAACAAGCAGACTCGAGCCTTGATAAAACTGATCAGAGATAAGCTGGTCGAACCCGAAAATCTTATTATCGAATTTAATGAGAAAGCTTTTAATGAGCAGGCAAAACAAACATTGCAGAATCTCAAGCTGCTTCAGCAAACCGGAGTGCGCCTAGCGCTCGATAACTATGGCAGTGGCTTATCATCACTTAATTACTTGAATAATTACCCATTCAAGCTGATAAAACTGGATCAACAATTTGTCCGCTCTTTTGTAAATAACGATAAGAATCTACAACTTGCCAAGTCATTGGTGAGTTTAGGGCAAAGTTTTGGCTTTAATCTTGTCGCAGAGGGTCTGGAAAATAAACGCCAATGGCAAAAAGCCATCGATGCCGGTTGTCAATTTGGTCAAGGCTATTACCTCGGCCAGCCAAAATTGTTAAACGACAAACAAGATGATGACATCGACCATTGCGCTTAACACTTTACATAGCGTTAAATGCCCACTCAATATGATTTCCCATAATACATTGTGTATCTTTGTCTGGAAAAGGTAGAATCAATACTTCACCTTCTCTAGCAAAGTGGCGCTATGCTTAAACAGATTGTTCAATATGGTACAGAGTTGAAGCCGTTTCATCAGGCTGCACGAATTCGCATGTCTAATTACGTGTCTATTTTTACTGTATTCATTGCCCTTAGCTATTCACTACTTTATTTGCTGGTATTAGGTAAACCGCTGGTCGGCATTATCAATCTTACCTTCACTTTCGCTTACGCCATTGGCCCCTGGCTGATGAAGTATAACCGTATCTACTTAGCGAAGAATTGGTTCTTTGGCGTA
The DNA here is from genome assembly GCF_004752005.1 of Thalassotalea sp. HSM 43. NCBI lineage: Bacteria > Pseudomonadati > Pseudomonadota > Gammaproteobacteria > Alteromonadales > Colwelliaceae > Thalassotalea > Thalassotalea sp. HSM 43. The sequence continues at coordinate 1,843,490 of NZ_CP038493.1, forward strand.
TTGCTATTGCATTTGTGGGTAACCACCAATGTCTATGTTGATAACCAATCTGGCATGCATTTGTATTATTATTTAGTGCCTACCGGGGTGTTCTTATTATTTGATACGGCGCAAATCAAAACCAAAGCCTTGCACAGCATTGCCGCCATCGCCTTATTTTTCTATTGTGAAAATGTGCCTAACCCACAGCCATTAATTGTGCTTGATGATGCCATGAACCATGCGATTTATCAGTCCGTGGTACTGTTTACCATGGTCGAAGTGATTATCGTCTTAGTTTTATTCTCGCGCCAATCACGGGTGTATGAGAATCAGCTCAGCATCTATGAGACAACCGATATGCTCACCGGCTGTACCAATAAGCAATACTTCTTAATTGAGTCAGCAAAGCTGTTTAACGATGCCCGCAAAGCCCAACGACCATTAAGTTTAATGGTGGTGCTTATTAGTGAATCACAACAGATGATTAAGAACTATGGCCACCAAATCACCGAACAATATACGCGTCATGTCGCCGATAAGTTAAAGTCTTTGGTCGGAGAAGGCATGTTATTAGCGCGAGTCAGCGATCGAGGATTTGCTCTAGTGATGCCGGAAACCACCTTGGTAGAAGGTAATTATTTACAAGATCGTATTCAGAATATATTTGCTGATGATGTCATGCCCGTCGCACAACTTAAGGTACAAGCGCCGATTCATACGGGCATCAGCGCCATGTTATCGGATGCTGACGACGTCGAAGAGTTATACCATCGCGCCGAATTAGATATGCTAAAGCAACAACCTGAGCACAAACCTGCCGCGACGGTGGTTGACAAATTAATCACCACCTAATGTTAATGGCCTAATGTTAACCACTCAGCGTTAGAGACCTCGCGTTAACGGCCTGATGCTAAAGATTTTAAGCGAGGTTACTCTGAACTGCTTTTTTGTGCCAGCATAGCGCGTAAGCCAGCCACTCCAGCCTTGCCTTTGGTTTGTGTTTCCTGCGCACTTTGTTTGCGTTTGCCACTTTGTTCCCATTGCAAATCGTCTTGCGGCATTTCATACAAAAAGCGTGATGGCTCGGTACGAATCACTTCACCGTACTGACGACGCTCCTGTGCATAAGTGAAAACAAGTTCACGTTTCGCTCGAGTAACGCCAACATATGCCAGACGACGTTCTTCTTCAACGTTGTCCTCATCAATACTGGTTTGGTGCGGTAACATGCCTTCTTCCATGCCAATCAGATAGACATAAGGAAACTCCAAACCTTTAGAGGCATGCAAGGTCATAAGTTGTACCTGATCCGCGTCGTCTTCATCTTCGCCGCGCTCCATCATGTCACGTAAGGTTAAGCGAGTTACCACTTGCGCTAATGTCATCGGCTCATCACGTTCCGTGCCTTCGAGCATATCGGTCACCCAACTAAATAAGGTGGTGACGTTTTTCATGCGCATTTCCGCAGCTTTAGGGCTTGGCGAGGTATCGTACAGCCAATCTTCGTAGTTGATGCTTTGAATAAAACTACGCAATACCGCCGCGCTGTCACCTCGGTTGGCGTTATCTTCTGTTTCAACAATCATGCGACCAAATTTTTGCACCGCAGCCAAACCACGGCCAGACAAAGATCGCTCCAAGTCAGGGTCAAAACTGGCGGCAAACATACTGATTTGTTTGATATTGGCAAAGCTTCCCAGCTTTTCTAATGTTGCTGGACCTATTTCACGCTTTGGCACATTCACAATACGCAAAAAGGCATTGTCGTCATCGGGATTAACGATAAGACGCAAGTACGCCATAATGTCTTTGATTTCCGAACGCGAGAAAAACGACGTGCCGCCACTAATCTTGTACGGAATACGGTTTTGCATTAACACCTTTTCAATCACTCGCGACTGAAAATTACCGCGATAGAGAATGGCGTAATCTTTGTACTTACTTTTGTTTAGGAAGCGATGTCCCAGTAATTCACCGGCGACCCGTTCAGCTTCATGATCTTCGTTTTTGGTTTTAACCACTCGCAACTCAGGACCATAACTTAATTCACTAAACAGTGATTTGTCATAAACATGCGGATTATTGGCAATCAATACGTTGGCGCATTTGAGTATACGGCCACTGGAACGATAATTTTGTTCCAACTTGATCAACTTCAAATTGGGGAAATCTTTACCTAATAACACCAGATTTTGCGGCTTCGCACCACGCCATGAATAGATAGACTGATCGTCGTCACCAACCACGGTAAAGCGTGCACGTTCGCCAACCAAATACTTAACCATCTCATATTGACTGGTGTTGGTATCTTGATATTCATCGACTAACAGGTACTGAATCTTTTTCTGCCAGCGTTGTTTTACCTCATCATAATTGCGTAATAACAAGGTTGGAATCAAAATCAGATCATCGAAATCAAGTGCGTTATAAGCACGCATATGTTGATGATATCGTTGATAAAACTCAGCAAACAAAACCTCATCGGCACCGCTAGCGCGTTTTAATACGCTATCCGGCAACAACAGGTCATTTTTCCAATTGGAAATCGTGCTTTGCAACCGTGACAAGAGTTCTTTATCGCCATCAAGTTCTTTTTCGGTAAGCTCTTTTAATAATGCCAAGGTGTCTTGGTCATCAAACAGAGTAAAGCCGGGTTTAAAGCCTAATATTTTTAGCTCACGACGAACAATATCTAGCCCCAAAGAGTGAAAGGTCGAGACCGTTAGACCACGACTGAGATCGCGACCGAGCATTTTGGTCATCCTTTCCTTCATCTCACGCGCCGCCTTATTGGTAAAGGTCACCGCAGCGATATTACGCGCCTTGTAATCACATTCCTGAATAAGGTAGGAGATTTTCTGACAGATAACACCGGTTTTACCTGAGCCGGCACCAGCAAGCACTAGGCAGGGCCCACTCACATAATTTTTGGCTTCGTTCTGTCTGGGGTTGAGTTGCATAAAAGACAATATTGGTTGATCAACAAAAAACAAATTTTACTTGGTTTTCGATGTTGATCATAGAATTTTAGCGCCATCGATGACTATTATTTCGCTGATTCGCTACCATTTAGGATAATCAGGCAGTATTATTGTCACAGTCGTAAAAATGAGAGTAACAAGATGATCAACGCCAAGAAAATTGAAGACATAGCCAAACAAATCACCGAGGCGATCCCTCCTCAGGTTAAAAATGTCGCCAATGATTTTGAAAGTAAGGCTAAACAGGTACTGCAAAGCAAGCTCTCACAGCTTGATGTGGTCAGCCGCGAAGAGTTTGACGTACAGACTCAAGTGTTAATTAAGACACGCGCAAAGCTTGATGAGTTAGCCGCTAAAGTCGCTGAACTTGAAGCCAAATTAAACGACGAAGACTGTTGTAACGACTAAGTCATAAGGGCTAAGTTATTAGAGCTAAGTCATTAGGGCTAGGCTGCCTGGCCTAATCCCCTAAAAACAGCTGATATGCCGGGTTGTCGGTTTCTTCTTTAAACTGATAACCCAAGTCTTTCAAGTGGCGGAAAAACGCCAGCTCGTCGTCATCTTGCACCTGCACCCCGGCTAGCACCTGGCCAAATGCTGCACCATGGTTGCGGTAATGAAACAACGATATATTCCAATGCTCACCTAAAGTATCGAGAAACTTCTCTAATGCACCTGGATGCTCGGGAAATTCAAAGCTAAATAATCGCTCATCAACGGTATCATGGCTAGAGCCACCAATCATGTATCGCACATGCAACTTAGCCAATTCATTATCGGTCAGATCATTGACTTTATAACCACTGCTGCGCAAATCAGCAACGATGTCTTGCAACTCTTGCTTGCCTTCAGTCAGTCGCACGCCGACAAAAATATGGGCATTATCTGACTTACCGTAGCGGTAGTTAAATTCGGTGATGGCTTTACCACCCAAGGCTTTGCAGAATTGACGAAAACTGCCCTTTTGTTCCGGAATTTCAACCGCTAATACCGCTTCTTTTTGCTCACCCAATTCACATCGCTCAGAAACATAACGCAAAGAGTGGAAATTCATATTGGCGCCAGATAGCACCGCCGCCAATTTTTCATTCCCTTTGGAGGTTTGGCAGTATTTCAATAAACCAGCTAGCGACAATGCCCCTGCAGGCTCGGCAATAACTCGAGTTTGTTCGAAAATCTCTTTAATCGATGCACAGATTTCATCACTGGAAACGGTGATAACCTCATCGCAAAAATGGCGGATTAATGAAAAGGTATGCTCACCAATGCGTTTTACTGCGACCCCGTCAGCAAATAGACCAACATGACTAAGATCGACAGGTTTACCAGCGTTTAACGCCGCAGCTAAACAGGCGGAGTCTTGTGCTTCGACGCCGATGACTTTTACCTGAGGGTTCAATTGTTTGATGTAAACCGCCATACCGGCAAGCAAACCACCGCCACCAACAGGCACAAAGACCACATCCGCATCCGGTAACTGCTGCATTAATTCTTTGGCAACGGTACCTTGACCAGCAATCACATCTTCATCGTCAAAAGGATGAATCATGGTTTTTTGCTCGTCAGCCGCCGCCAACAATGCCGCTTGCGCCGCTTCATTAAAGCTTTTACCGATTAAACGCACTTCGCCGCCAAAGCGACGTACATTGTCGACCTTAATGTCAGGGGTGGTGATTGGCATCACTATGGTTGCCTGCACGCCAAGACGTTTTGCCGCCAAGGCCAAGCCTTGCGCATGATTACCAGCAGATGCGGCAATAACCCCCAAAGACTTTTGCTGTTCGCTTAACTGACACAAACGGTTGTATGCACCTCGCAATTTAAACGAGTGCACAGGTTGTTGATCTTCACGCTTTAAATAGATGTCATTGCCGGTTTGCAGCGACAGTCGCGACAATTCCGTTAATGCGGTTTCTACCGCCACATCATAAACTGGCGAGGTTAGAATACGGCGTAAATAATCCAGTCCCATTTCATTAACCGCGAGTTGTTCATTGGCGGTTAGCGGCACGTTATCAGCGTGCCATGAGCCTTGGTTTGCATCGGTATCAGCCATAACTGGCTCCTAGTCTTGCTCGTCGAGTAACTGGGTATTACGCACCGCGCCCATATCGGCACTGGTGGCTAACATTGCGTAGGTCTTAAGTGCATAACTGATTGGTCTAATACGATGGACCGGCTTAAAGGCGTTCTTGCCTTTTGCTTGCATCGCCTGACGACGTTCAGCCAAGACTGTATCATCGATTTCAAGGTTGATTTTACGGTTAGGAATATCGATGGCAATGGCATCACCATTTTCAATAAGTGCTATCGCGCCACCGGCAGCGGCTTCAGGAGACACGTGACCAATTGACAGACCTGAGGTACCACCTGAGAAGCGACCATCGGTTATCAACGCACACTTGGTGCCCAAGCCCATCGATTTCAAATAGGTCGTAGGGTACAGCATCTCTTGCATACCTGGACCGCCTTTAGGACCTTCATAGCGGATAACAACCACGTCACCTTCAACAACCTTACCGCCAAGAATGCCTTCTACCGCATCATCCTGACTTTCAAATACGTGGGCAGTACCATTAAAGACTAAATTTTCTGGGGCAACACCTGCTGTTTTCACAATACAGCCATTTTCAGCAATATTACCAAACAGCACCGCCAAACCACCGTCAAGGCTAAAGGCATTATCTAAACTACGAATACAGCCTTGCTCTCGATCAACATCGAGGTTGTCCCAACGACAGCTTTGTGAGAAGGCTTGCGTAGTACGAATGCCGGCAGGACCTGCGCGATAAAAGGTTTTTACCGCTTCATCGTCCGTCACTGCGACATCATACTTGCTGAGCAATTCTTCTAACGAGCTACACAATACATTGCGCGCCGAGGTATCGAGTAAACCCGCCCGAGCCAGTTCACCTAAAATACCCACCACACCGCCGGCACGGTGCACATCTTCCATATGGTATTTTTGCGTGCTTGGGGCAACTTTACACAAATGCGGCACTTTGCGAGATAAGCGATCAATATCACTCATATCAAAATCAACATCACCTTCAATCGCTGCCGCCAATAAATGCAACACCGTATTGGTCGAGCCGCCCATGGCAATATCGAGACACATGGCATTTTCAAAGGCACGCTTGGTGGCAATATTGCGTGGCAATACCGAGTCATCGTCGCCAAAATAATAACGCTTAGTCAGCTCAACAATTTGTTCGCCAGCTTTTAAAAACAGTTGTTCACGATCCGCATGGGTAGCCAGCATTGAACCGTTACCAGGCAGGGCTAAACCAAGTGCTTCGGCAAGACAGTTCATACTATTGGCGGTAAACATGCCCGAGCAAGAACCACATGTTGGACACGCTGAGCGTTCAATTTGCGCCGACTGTTCATCAGACACACTTGGATCGGCGCCTTGAATCATGGCATCCACCAAATCCAGTTTTATGATTTGCTCACTGAGCTTGGTTTTACCGGCTTCCATAGGTCCACCGGACACAAACACAACCGGTATATTAAGACGCATTGCCGCCATTAACATGCCTGGGGTGATTTTGTCACAATTGGAGATACAAACCATGGCATCAACACAGTGCGCATTGATCATGTATTCCACTGAGTCGGCAATCAGCTCGCGAGATGGCAATGAATACAGCATGCCGGAATGACCCATGGCAATGCCGTCGTCAACGGCGATGGAATTGAATTCTTTGGCGACTCCGCCGACTTTTTCTATGGCGCCAGCAACCAGCTGTCCCATATCTTTGAGATGTACATGACCAGGAACGAATTGTGTGAACGAGTTTACAACCGCAATGATCGGCTTTCCAAAATCATCATCGGTCATACCTGTGGCGCGCCATAGGGCACGGGCGCCGGCCATATTTCGGCCCTGCGTAGAAGTTGCCGATCTCAATTTAGGCATAGTGTTTTCCTTAAAACCAAAAAATTTGTTTTATACCAGGACAGGCTTAACGCCTGCCCTGTGAACACCTGCCTGAATCAGAGATCAACTTAGTTGGAGATAGTTGAAACCTGAATTAACGAGACAGGTTATTTAACAGGGTCTAACCAACCCCATTTGTCTTCTGTGCTACCGTCAAACAAGCCAAAGAATGCATCTTGTAGCTGCTTGGTGATTTCACCACGTTTGCCAGTACCGACGGTCATACCATCAACGGTACTTACCGGTACGATCTCTGTCGCTGTGCCACACATAAAGAATTCATCGGCAAGGTATAGACCTTCACGAGCAATTAACTCTTCACGTACTTCATAGCCTAGCTCTTTTGCCAGCGTGATTACCGTATCACGGGTCAAACCAGGCAAGATTGAACAGGTCGCCGGTGGCGTGTAAATAACACCTTTGCGTACCAAGAATAAGTTCTGACCTGCGCCTTCACTGACGTAGTTGTTTACGTCAAGAGCGATGCCTTCGGTGTAACCGTGACGCGCCGCTTCACGTGAAATAAGTTGTGAAGAAAGGTAGTTACCACCCGCTTTAGCGCCAGTTGGCATGGTGTTTGGCGCCAAACGATTCCAGCTTGATACACCAACATCAACACCGCTTTCCATAGCATCAGCACCTAGATAGGCATCCCAGCTAAACGCGGCAATCATCAAATCAGCGATGGCATCATCTGCTGGACGCAAGCCCATACCGATATCACCAAGAAACGCCAATGGGCGCAGGTATGCAGATTTCAAACCATTTTCAGCGACGGAATCACGACACGCTTGCATCACTTGATCAACCGAGAAAGGAATGTTCATACGATAAATCTTGGCAGAATCGAACAAACGCTCAATGTGCTCACGATGACGGAAAATACACGTACCTTTGTGCGTGTCATACGCACGGATACCTTCAAATACTGATGAACCATAATGAAGAGCATGACTCATTACGTGTACCTTGGCATCACCCCAAGGCATCAAATCACCATTAAACCAAATTTGCTCAGCGTTTACTTTAGCCATTGTTTTTTCCTAACTATTTGTCGTGTCTGGCCACAGGCCTGAATTTTGCTGGCACCGATCTTCAACATTTTTATGCTCTATGTCGACCTTTTTAGTCAATTTGGTCAATTTTATTTCGACTTTTTTGTCCACTTCTGGTGACACTTGCTCTGTTACCCTTATTTTTCAGGAATAACTATGCAAGAAAAAATAAACCCCCCGGTTCTTATCGAAGCGGGGGGTTGTAACATCGGCAAACCGAATCAACAACGCACCCGCGTGTGGAGAATAATCACCACGCGAATTAGTTTAATCAGTTCAAGTTTGCTAAATTTCATACCAGTTTCTTTTATTTTCGTTTTAAGTAACGACAAAGCAAAAATCGCCATTAATGCCCTGTCAGTAACGATTCATTAATATTTAGCATAGCTGATTCTGCGATACAAGATATTTTTTATAACTATTTAAAACCATTAAAAGCGAATAGTTATGCATGCAATTCAACTCAAAATTCAATTTTACAGTTATCACCATTGCCAACTAGACTTAATAGTGTAGGGAAAACATCTTGATAAGGACATCAAATGAGTTTAGCCAGTATTTACAGTCGTGCCCGTATTGGTCTCGACGCACCGCAAGTATGTATTGAAATTCACCTCAGCAATGGCTTACCGGCATTTCACATGGTCGGCATGGCAGAGACCTCGGTAAAAGAAGCGAAAAACCGAGTACGCAGTGCCATCATCAATTGTGGCTTTGAGTTTCCACAAAAGAAAATCGTCGTCAACCTCGCGCCGGCAGACTTACCAAAAGACGGCGGCCATTTTGATTTGCCAATCGCCGTCGGTATCCTAGTCGCATCGCAGCAATTGCCAAAAAACCAAATCGACGATTATGAGTTTGCCGGTGAACTGGCACTGAATGGTCAATTACGAAAAATCGTTGGCGATATTCCTATGGCAATGGCGGTGAGAGAGGCTAACCGGCAATTGTTTTTGCCAAAAGCCAACGCCGCGCAAGCCAGTCGAGTTGACGGTGTGGCGATCATCGCCCTGCAGCGCCTTGATCAGTTATTCGCGCATTTTAGTGGTCAGCAACGGTTACCATTGCATCAGCAAGCCGAAGATGCCGCTGCTCAACAAGTCCTCAAACCACCATGCCACTCTGCCGATATGCAAGATGTCATCGGCCAACCGCTTGCCAAACGCGCACTCGAGCTTGCTGCTGCCGGCTCACACAACCTGTTGTTTATCGGCCCACCGGGCACCGGTAAAACCATGTTGGCATCACGTCTACCTGGCATATTGCCCGCCATGTCCGATGAAGAATCACTACAAGCGGCGGCAATTCAATCGATTTGCAGCGATGATTTTGATACCAGCCGATGGCATATTCGGCCATTTCGCGCGCCGCACCATACCGCGTCATCAGCAGCCTTGGTTGGCGGCGGTTCAACGCCGATGCCCGGTGAAATATCCTTAGCCCACAACGGCATTTTGTTTCTCGATGAACTGCCTGAGTACGATCGCAAGGTGCTTGATGTATTGCGCGAGCCAATGGAGTCTGGCGAAGTGACTATTTCCAGAGCGTTACACAAAACCACCTACCCGGCTCAGTTTCAATTGGTGGCGGCAATGAATCCCAGCCCAACCGGTTTTTACAGCGATCGACGCAGCACCCCTGAGCAAATATTACGCTACCTCAACAAACTGTCCGGGCCGTTTTTAGACCGTATTGATATTCAGCTAGAAGTGGCTCGTCTACCCAAAGGCGCTTGGAATCAAGCCAATGGCAATGAAGAGAGTAGTGAGATTATTCGCCAACGTGTGGTCGCCTGTCGCCAGCGGCAATTAACACGCCAAGGCAAAGCCAATGCCCACCTAACCAGCCCACAGCTAAAGCGTTACTGTCGATTGGTCGATGACGATGCTGAGTTTCTTGATTTGGCGATGGAAAAACTCGGTCTGTCGACCAGAGCACATCACAAAATTCTAAAAATTGCCCGTACCATTGCCGATCTTAAACAACAAACCGAGATACATCGCGCCGATTTAGTCGAAGCGTTAAGCTATCGAGCCATGGACCGGCTGATACGTCATTTGACCGAAAGTGTTGGCCCTTAATCCGCAGTGTTGTTTTGCAACGATTGATAAAATGCTGCTATCAAGGGTTCGCTGCGACGCTTTTGCTGACAACAAAGTCCAAGCACAAATGGCGCAATAGCGACATCACTGGCTAACGAGCGAATGCGCTCTTTAACTGGGCTGTTGTCAATTACCACCTGTGGCGCGATACCAATACCACAGCCAAGCGCCACCATAGATACCAAGGCTTCATGGCCGGATACCGTGGCGTAGACCTGTGGTTTACTGACCCCATGCGCCTTTAAAAATCGCTCAAAGCGTTGTCGTGCAGGGCCGTGATCGGGAAAAATAATCGGTAACTGTTGCCATTGCCCGCCGTCATCGAGTTGCCGTGTTATCTGACAATCTATGGTGGGTGCGATCAGCGTTAGTGGGATATGTGCTAAGTCTTGAAAGCACACCGCGTCGGATTGTTTATCATCCTGCGCGGCAATGGCAAGATCGGCTTGCCCCTGCAACACCTTGTCTATGGCGTCATTGGCATTACCGGTTTGCAGCATGATTTCCACTTTCGGATGTTGGCGACGAAAACCATCAAGCATGCCAGGCAAATGCGAATAGGCCGCGGTCACCGAGCAATAAATGGTTAATCTACCGCTTAATTCGTGCTGGTCTTTGGCTAACGCCAATGCAAATTGTTGCCACTGAGCCAATTGGGCCTTGGCAAAGTCACGAAACTTTTCACCGGCATCAGTCAATATGACGCTGCGATTATCACGAATCAGCAAGCGTAAACCAATGTCATCTTCAATACGCTGAATCATCCGCGACAAGGTTGACGGACTGACATGATGTGCCTGTGCCGTTTGGCCAAAATGCAACGAATCACACAAGTGCACGTATACTTGTAATAACTTTTTATCCACAGCCAGCCCTTAAAAACCAACATTATTTCACATAATGAAACATAGTAGTGCAAATATATCATTTTAAGCAACACATGTTTTAGGCTAAGGTTATGGCTCATCCTAAAATCTGCCACCTTAATGGAGTCCGTTATGGCAAATTATTTCAATACCCTAAGCTTGCGCGATCAACTTGAACAGTTGGGCAAGTGTCGTTTTATGAAACGCGAAGAATTCAGCGATGGCTGCAACTTCATCAAAGACTGGAACATCGTCATTGTTGGCTGTGGTGCACAAGGTCTGAATCAGGGTCTGAATATGCGTGACTCTGGATTGAACATCTCTTATGCATTGCGCGAAGCAGCGATCAGCGAGAAACGTCAATCTTGGCAGTGGGCTACTGAAAACGGTTTTACCGTTGGTACTTATGAGCAGTTGATTCCAGCGGCAGACCTAGTGCTTAACCTTACCCCAGATAAGCAACACAGTAATGTCGTAACGGCGGTTATGCCTCTGATGAAGCAAGGCGCAACCCTGTCTTACTCACACGGTTTTAATATCGTTGAGGAAGGTATGCAGGTTCGTGAAGACATTACAGTTGTCATGGTCGCACCAAAATGCCCAGGTACTGAGGTACGTGAAGAATACAAACGTGGTTTTGGTGTGCCAACCTTAATCGCTGTTCATCCTGAAAATGATCCAAAAGGCGATGGCTTAGCAATTGCCAAAGCATACGCAAGCGCCACCGGTGGTGACCGTGCGGGTGTATTAGAGTCGTCTTTTATTGCCGAAGTTAAATCAGACTTGATGGGTGAGCAAACCATTTTATGTGGCATGTTGCAAACCGGTGCCATCCTCGCTCATGAAAAAATGATCAGTGACGGCTTAGACAGCGCCTACGCGGCAAAACTTATCCAGTATGGCTGGGAAACAGTAACCGAAGGCCTGAAGCACGGTGGCATCACCAATATGATGGATCGCTTGTCGAATCCAGCAAAAATCCGTGCCTTTGATATGGCTGAACAATTGAAAGTGATTTTGCGTCCGTTGTTTAACAAGCATATGGATGACATTATCGATGGTCACTTTTCGCAAACCATGATGGCCGACTGGAACAACAATGATGACAACTTGTTGACCTGGCGAGAAGGCACAGCCAATACCAGTTTTGAACAAGCTGCCGCAAGCGATGCCGAGATCAGTGAACAAGAATTCTATGACAAAGGCATTTATCTGGTTGCTATGGTCAAAGCCGGTGTCGAATTGGCATTTGAAACCATGTGTGCTGCCGGTATTATCGAAGAGTCAGCCTATTATGAATCACTGCATGAAACGCCATTGATTGCCAACTGTATTGCCCGTAAGAAGTTGTACGAGATGAATGTTGTTATCTCCGATACTGCGGAATATGGTAACTACTTATTCTCGCATGCGGCAGTGCCTATGTTGAAAGACTTCGTTGCCGATTTAACGGCCGAAGATATTGGCTCAGGCTTGGCGTCAGCATCAAACGGTGTCGATAACGTGCGTCTAATTGAAGTCAATGAAGCGATTCGTAACCACCCGGTCGAAGTGGTTGGTAAACAACTGCGCGGCTATATGACCGATATGAAACGTATCGTCGAAAGCGAACAATAGTCTTATACTTAACACTGTCGCAACAAGACAGTCGCAAGCACTGAAAATAAACGTCGGCATTGCCGGCGTTTTTTTGTTTGTGTGGATGCAAAAATTGCGTAAAATGGCGAAAAATTTAACAGCGAAAACATTATCATGAATCAAAGCAGCAATAAGATACTGGTTATCAATACCGGCGGTACCATCACCATGGCGGCAAAAGCCAGTGGTGAACTGCAGGCTTCCAAAGGGGAAGTATTGGTTGAGCTTATTGAAGATTTGACCAGTGATTTATGTTCAAAAATTGAAGTAAAGCCATTGCAACTTAGCAATGGTGAGGTGATTGGCACCAGCGACTCCAGTGAAATTGGCCCAACCCATTATGACGCCATGGCGGCGATGATCATTCGTGAGAATGATGACTACGATGGTTTCGTTATTTTGCATGGCACCGATACCATGAGCTATACCGCCTCGGCATTATCGTTTGCCTTGGCGCAAAACAACAAACCTGTGGTGATCACCGGGGCGCAAGTGCCACTTAGCAAGCCAGGCAGTGACGGTTTACAAAACCTGCGCCTAGCCCTGTTTGTTGCCGACCAAGCCGGAAAGTCTTTACCGCAATTAACCGAAGTGATGATTTGTTTTGCGGGCCAGTTATTTCGCGGTAATCGTTCGCGCAAATCCAGCACCCGCTCGGCGATTGGCTTTAGCACCCCGAACGCACAAATCCTTGGTGAACTGTTTCCAGTACCAACCATTTTTGCCGAACAGTTGCGTCGCCAGCCAAACAGTTATCCGCCATTAAACAGCGACTCACTCGGGTTTAGCGACAAAGTATTGAGCATTAATCTTAGCCCAGGTTTTAGCGGTGAAATGCTGTTAAAGATCATTGAAGGCAGTGATATTGAAGGCTTGGTGGTTCGCGTATTTGGTAGCGGTACTGCACCAAACAATTTTAATTTGGCCGAAGTGGTTCAAGAAGCGAAACAGCGTACTGGTGATCGCTTTAAGTGTGCGGTTATTGTTACCGATGTATACAATGGCAGCCTTGATATCATGCGTTATGCCGCCGGTAAAAACCTACGTAGCGAGTATATTATTGATGGCCGAGATATGACCCCTGAAGCGGCGACGACGAAGCTGATGTGGGTATTGGGCTCCGCAGAGCGTAAGAAGCAATTGGTGAAAATACTCGGTACGGCAATCTGCGGCGAGATGAGTGGTCAATAACAACCACTCATTAATATTCGCCTCAGATATAAGCTAGGTATATAAAGCACGCTAGATTACGGTCGTACCTGACCATCGCCTAAAACCACAAACTTTTGTGTGGTCAATGCTTGTAATCCCATTGGCCCATAAGCATGTAATTTACTGGTGGAAATACCAATCTCAGAGCCCAATCCAAGCTCACCGCCATCGGAAAAACGCGATGAGGCATTAACCATCACCACCGAAGAATTTACCGCACTAACAAAGGCATTAGTGCGAGAATAATCTTGGCTAACAATCACCTCAGTATGATCCGATGAAAAACGCTCAATGTGAGCAATTGCCGCAGCAAAACTATCTACCTGTTTAACCGCCACTTCTTGCGCTAAATACTCTGCGGCATAGTCGGCGTCACTGGCAAGGCTGGCATGCTGAAAATAATCGATACTGTCAGCACAGGCGTGCACACTGACCGCAAACGGTTTTAACGCCGTATTGGCAAGGGGCAGAAACTCAGCGGCGATATCTTTATGAACCAACACCGTTTCAATGGCATTACAGGCGCTAGGTCGTTGGGTTTTGCCATTAACGAGAATATTAACCGCTTTATCCAAGTCGGCGTATTTATCAATGTATAGGTGGCAAACCCCTTTAAAATGTTGAATCACCGGGATGCGCGAGTTGTCGCTGACAAAACGAATTAAGCCTTCGCCGCCGCGCGGGATCACCAAATCGATGTACTGATTTAAGGTCAACATCTCATTGATCACTTGTCGCGATGGATCAGGAATGACGGTGGCAATGTCCGCGCTTAATTGACACTGTTGTAAGCTTTGATGCAACAATTCGGCGATGGCCAAATTCGAGTGCAATGCCTCAGAGCCACCACGCAGAATCACCGCGTTACCAGATTTTATGCACAACGCCGCCGCCTCAGCGGTGACATTAGGGCGAGCTTCATAGATCATCGCCACCACGCCTAATGGAATACGCATTTTGCTTACTTCGATACCATTTGGGCGCCTGGTGACCGCCGACTTATTGCCGACGGGATCGGCCAAATTAACGATATCGATAATCGCCGCGCGAATACCGTCGATGCGCTCGTTGGTTAACAACAAACGATCTAACATTGCCTCGGATAAGCCTTTACTGCGCCCTGCGGCAATGTCTTTGCCGTTCGCATCAAGTATTTTGCCTTTGTTGGCAGCAATGGTATCGGCCATCAAGGTTAACAATTGGTTTTTCCGGTCTGTGCTGAGTTTAGCAATCTGTAATGAGGCTAAACGAGCCTGTTGAGCTGCTTGCTCAATATTAAAATCTGTCATGCTTAGTCCTCTTCTACTTCTTCAACCAATAGCACCATATCGTCACGATGTATCACTTCAACCGATGGGCAAAACCCTAATATTTCAACGATTTGCGCTGAGTTTTTACCCATAATGCGTTGCAGTTCGTTACTGCTGTATTGGACAATGCCTTTGGCTAATATGCGTGTGCCACAATGCGCCGTGATGTTGACCGTTTCACCTTTGATAAAATCCCCGTAAATCTCCTTGATACCACTGGCGAGCAATGAGGCGCCACGTTCAAGCAAGGCGGTTATCGCCCCTTTGTCGATAACAACGGAACCCTGACTGAGCAAGGTATGTTTAAGCCAGTGCTTTTTCGCTTTCTTCAAGCTGCGGTTGGCAACAAAATGGGTACCGGGATTTTGCGCCGCTAAAAACGCTTTAAAACTGTCACTGTCAGAGCCATTAATGATGTAGGTATGAATACCGTGTTCACAGGCTTTTTGTGCCGCTTCAATTTTGGTGCGCATACCGCCAGTAGCAAGGTGATTACGTGTGCCGCCAGCCATGGCAAATACCGCATCATCGATATGGTCAATTTGACTGATCAATTGCGCCTCTTTATTGCTGCGTGGATCGGCATCATAAACGCCATTAACATCACTTAAAATCAATAACGCGTCGGCATCACACACCATAGCAACCAAGGCCGCTAAATTATCATTATCGCCTACTTTCAGCTCTTGTGTGGCGACGGTGTCATTTTCATTGACGATAGGCAGGATGTTATTTTCCAGCAACAAACGCAGGGTATTCTTAATATTGATATAACGCGCACGGTCTTTTAGATCGCCATGAGTGATCAACAACTGTGAACATGGCCCGTCAAAAAATCGCTGCCACTGCGCCATCAATTGTGACTGACCAACCGATGCCATCGCTTGTTTTGCGGCAATCGAAGGATTGGCACTGCCGTGGGCAATATGGATACGCCCTGCTGCCACTGCGCCAGACGATACCAACACTACTTCAATACCTTGCTGCTGAAATTCACGAATAAACTGGGCAATGGGCAGCATATGGCGAGAATTACAACCCTTGCCATCTGGTGCGATTAACGCACTTCCCACTTTTACCACCACCCGCTTCATCTTTATGTCCTTAATTAGGTTATCTTGTTTTGACTCATGACTGATTGCGCCGAATATGGCGACAACCTTTTGACAACAACTTTATGGCAACGACAGATGCCGGATTCGCAATCGCTACCCGGCCAGGATTGTTACCCACTCGCTATTACCTAAAGAAACCAGAAACCGTTCAATTAAGCAACAACCTTTTAGTAAACACTTATAATTACTTGTGTTTTCTTATTCCTTTCGTCTGAAAGTAAAGGTGTTGCCGTTTGCATGCGACAGAGTTAACCTATTGGAAAACGGCTAATAAACTAAAAATATGTCTGAACTTATCCAACATTATCTATCGTTAACTGGCTTATCCGCCAGAATGGTTCCGTCTGTCTCCGCCGCAATTGGCTTTTTCTTGTTGCTCATGGTGTGCTGGTTCAGCTTTTATATCGCTAAAAACCAAGTATTGGCACTGGTACATCGCTTGGTCAGCAAAACCCGCAATGAATGGGATGACTTGCTGGTCGAGCACAGTGTGTTTAGTCGTTTTGCTTGGTTGGTTCCTCTGGTTATCATGCTTGGCGCCAGCGGCTTTTTTATTGGCGAAAATCCAAGGTTAATGTCGGCATTAGATTTGTTTGTCAAAGTGCTAATCGCCATTCAGGTAGCCCGCTGTTTTAGCGCCATCCTCAATGTTATCTACAGCCTGTTTGAAGAACAAAGTAAAGAGAAGTATCTGCCGCTTAATGCCACCATTCAATTAATGAAATTGGCGATATACATGGTCGCGGTGATCCTCGCTGTCTCCATCGCCATCGATAAATCGCCGGTCATACTGCTAAGTGGTTTAGGTGCATTAACCGCGGTATTGTTATTGGTGTTTCAAGACACCATCAAAGGCTTGGTTGCCAGTATTCAAATCTCTGCCAATCGCATGGTGGCGCCGGGTGATTGGATTTCAATGCCACAATATGGCGCCGACGGTGATGTTTTAGAAATTGCGCTGAATACCGTGAAGGTCAAAAACTGGGATAACACCATCACCACCATCCCAACCTACGCATTGATCAGCGAGTCGTTTAAAAACTGGCGTGGCATGACCAAATCTGGAGGCCGTCGCATAAAGCGCAGCATTCGCATCGATATGAACAGCATCAGCTTTTGCAGTGATGAGCTGATCGACAAACTGTCGCAGTTTGAGTTTTTAAATCAATACCTGCAGTTAAAGCAAAACCAGATAAGTGAATATCATCAGCAAAAAGGCATTAACGATTTAAGCAACCCAAATAGCCGACGATTAACAAATATTGGCACATTTAGAGCCTATATCACCGAATATTTGCGTCATCATCCCAATGTTCACAACAACATGACCTGCATGGTTCGCCAACTTGAACCAACTGAGCTGGGTGTGGCATTGGAAGTGTATTTCTTCTCCAATGACATTGTCTGGGTAAATTATGAAAATTTACAGGCAGATATTTTTGACCATTTGATGGCCATCGCACCGCTATTTGAATTGCGACTGTTTCAAGCACCTACCGGTTTTGATTGGCATGACAGGCAAGCGAAAAGCTAACCAGGCGATAGATATAACAACGGGGCTAACAGTTATCTGCTAGCCCCGTTTTTTATTACATCAATTCAGGTGTGTATGCCACAAGCGTTAATTAGCGCTGGCGAATAACCCCTTCTTGAATGGTCGATGCCACCAACTGACCATCGCGATTAAAAATCTTGCCTCTGACCAGACCGCGACCGCCGCTTGCCGATGGGCTATCAATGTCATACAACAACCAATCGTCAAAGCGAAATGGACGATGAAACCACATGGCGTGATCTATGGTGGCGATTTGAAAGTTTTTCGACCAAACACTGCGACCATGTGGGTGCACCGCGGTTGGCAGGAAATTATAATCCGAGGCATAACCGAGCACGTATTTGTGGATACCTAAATCATCAGGCATATCACCTTTGGCACGCATCCATACTTGATTCCAAGGTTCGGATTTTTGCGGGTTGAGCCAGTCATACTCTTTAACGGGTCGAAATTCGATAGGTCGCTCAGCAAATATGGTGGCATGCATTGCTTCTGGGATTTTATCTTTATGTTTAAGCTGCAAGTCGTAAATGCTCATCAGGCCATCAGGACCAGGGACATCGGGCATCTCATCTTGGTGCTCAAAACCGTCTTCGACAATTTGAAACGACGCCATTAAGTTAAAAATAACTTTACCGTTTTGCATCGCTTGCACTCGGCGAGTCGAAAAACTTCTGCCATCGCGACTAATCTCTACCATATAAATGACTGGCTTTTTGGCATCCCCTGGCAATAAAAAGTAGGAGTGAAAAGAATGCAAAGAACGCTCTTTTGCCACGGTTTGCCTAGCCGCAGACAGCGCCTGCCCAATAACTTGACCACCAAATAAGGCACGAAAGCCTAAGTCCTGACTTTGACCAACAAATAGGTTGTCATCCAATGTCTGCAACTTAAGTAAACCGAGTAATTCGTTTAAAACTTGACTCATAACTGTTGATAATTCCCTTAAAAATCATGCCTTTTAGACGATAATAGTAAAATTTTACCACATTTTTTTAATATTTTATTTACAGCGGGAACTTTTTGGCTATAATCACACATAGGGCTACTTACCTAGCTCGTCCAAGGCAAACCTAGTGAAAGCTAGGGACGCAAAGTTACCGGTCTTAGATCATTTCTCGCAAGAGTTAATGATGATGACAGCGGGACTGCCGACTAAGGTACAGTGGGGGCTTACCTTGCTTTGCACTCTTAGTTGTTGTTGATCGTATCTTTGCGTGCCTTGTCTTCTTTTCTGAATTTCTTCATCGTTTCCAACAAAACACACAATTAACACATTGCCTTATTGCACCATTAGCGCTTGCTTTTGCTCAGCAATATAATCATTAATACGTTGTTCCAGCAATGACAGTGGAATAGAACCATTTTCTAAAATACGGTCATGAAAATCACGTAAGTCAAAATGACTGCCTAGCTCTTGCTCCGCTTTAAAACGCAATTTCTTGATGGTGATCTCACCCAATTTGTACGAAAGCGCTTGCCCTGGCCAGCTGATATAGCGATCGATTTCAGTCTTCACATTATGTAATGACAAGGCAGAGTTGCTGGCTAAATAGTCCATCGCCTGTTGTCGAGTCCAGCCTTTCATATGCATGCCAGTATCAACCACCAGACGCACTGCTCGCCACATTTCATATGTCAGGCGGCCAAAGTCTGAATACGGATCTTGGTAGAAGCCCATTTCGGTACCTAGGTATTCACTGTACAGACCCCAACCTTCACCAAACGCGGAGATATACGTCTGACGACGAAATTGCGGTACGTTCTCCATTTCACGGGCAATCGAGCCTTGCAAATGATGCCCTGGAACCGCTTCGTGTAAGGTTAACGCTTCCAATACATACAAAGGCCGACGATCAAGAGCGTAGGTATTTACCCAGTAATTACCCGCCTGATCATCACGGCTAGGGCCTGAGTAACGACCGGTGGTGTATTTAGGGGCAATGGACGCTGGCACTTCAATCACACCGTACGGAGTGCGTGGCAGGGTTTTAAATAGGCCGGGTAATTTTGCATCAGCCTTTTTAGCAATAAAAGACGCTTCTTTTAACAGTTGCTCTGGTGTTGTCGCATAAAATTGCGGATCGGTACGTAAAAATTCAACAAAATCGGCAAAGCTGCCGTCAAAACCAACGCTGGCAATAATCGCTTCCATCTCACCACGGATACGCGCCACTTCGTCCAAACCTATCTGGTGGATTTCATCAACGCTTAAATCCAAGGTGGTGTAGTGCTTAACGCGATTTTTATAAATGGCTTCACCGTTAGGCCAGTCTTTAGCGGCAATAGTCTGTCTTGCCCCTGGAATATACTCATTGACCATGAAGTCATAAAACTTTTGATACGAGGTCGTTACCGACACACTGATGGCCTGTTGCGCCTGCTTTTGCAGTTGCTGCTGCTCAGCGACATCGATATACGCTGGCATTTGTGTAAATGGTCGATAAAATTGGCTTTTGCTAGGGTCGCTAACAATAAAGGCACTGATCGAGTCTTCAAAGCCCTTTAACACCACTTGCGGTTGAGTGATTCCGCTTTTAAGGCCCTGCTGCATCCAATAGATTTGCTGATCAAAATATCGAGGCAAGGCATTGAGACGATCGATATATAACTGATAATCTTCTGCCGTTTTAAAACTTGAACTCGATACCATAAAGGTTAAATAGGCGTGGAATCCGGCTTCGGCAGTGATCGGTAAATAATGATCAAAATTATCATAAGAATCGATGTCATTTTTTATACGATAGGCCAAAATCGAGTGATTAATTTGTTGCTCGCCTGACAAGGTGGCGACATCAATTTCCATCAATCGCTGATAGATTGATTCTAAAATGGCGTTATGACTTGCCAAGGTTTCTGCCGACAAATCGTAATAGAGAATGTTATTTTCTTTGATAAACGGGTTATTGCTGTCGCGAAACACCTGTTCCTCATCGATTAATTGGCGTAATTCAGCGTCCGCCGAGTATTGCTCGCTGTTGTCCAATTGCGCACAGGAAAATAATAAGGTTGAAAATAATAGCGGTAACCAACGGTTTTTAATCATTGTTTTTCTCATTAAGTCTTTGTTCTATATCTGAAATCATTTGTTCTAGGGTTAACTCGCTATAGACACGGATGCCATTAGCATTAAGTAATTTCGCGGTTTCGCCCATACCATTAATACGCTGCCCAGAAAAACTACCATCGTAAATCTGTTGCGAACCACAAGACGGGCTGAATTCTTTAAGCAAAGCATAACCAATATTGTGCTGCTCACATAACGCCAGCGCGACGTGTGCACCGCGCTCAAATGCCTGTGTCACATCATCGCCAAATTCATTCATGACATGGCCATCTTTTTGCTCTGCTCTTGGTCTTGGCGTAGGCAAACCACCGGCCTGTTCTGGGCAAATGACCACTAATCGTTGTTGTTGCTGCCACAAGTTAATCTGTGGATGACGCAGGCCTTTGCTTTGTCCGTCATAGCGCACAGGGTTGCCCAACAGGCAACTGCTGATCAGTATCTTGTCACTGACGTTCTTGGCCATTAAGTGTCCTGCTCGTGGTCAATTTTAAATAAGGTCTCAAGCTCGGCTCGGCTTTGCTTCGACATCTTAATAACTTCTTGTAAATCATAGTGTTGCTTATGATAAGCCTTATCCAACAGCTCTTCATCATGAACTTTAAACACTTGCACCATGTTTTCTGCTCGCGCTTCATCAAAACCATACTCTTGTAATAACAATTTAGCCGCATACAAGGAACTGTCAAACATTTCGCGAACACTGGTATACACATTCAGATCACGAAACTGTAAGACACTTAAACGACTTTTGGCTCGAGCGATAATACGAATATGCGGATAATGCTCTTTCACCACTTTGGCAATGGCCAATCCGTGTTTATCCGAATCGGCGGCAATAAACATGACTCGCGCGTGATCAACGCCAGCGGCCCTAAGCAATTTTAATTGCGTCGCATCACCATAAAACACCTTATTGCCAAACTGCTTAACAAATTCAATATGCTCAGCGTTATTATCTAAGGCGGTAAAACGAATGTGATTGGCAGACAGGATACGACCCGCGATCTGACCAAAACGGCCAAAACCGGCAATGATCACCTCGGGTTCAGATTCTTCACGCTCATCATCATAAGCTGGAGCCTGATGTTTTTTGCGTTGTAGGTATTCATATATCATCACCAACGGTGACGTTAAGGCCATTGAGATACCCACCACCAAGGTCGCTTGGTCGGTGAGACGCTCTGGCAATAAGCCATCGGCTAAGGCGACACTAAAGATAACGAAGGCAAACTCACCGCCTTGCGATAACATCAAAGCGAGTCTTATCGGATGACTGTCGGCTGACTGGTTGGCACGCACCAGAAAATAAATAATCAAGGCTTTTGCTGCAACCAAAGCAACCGCCATAGGCACAATATACGGATTACTCGCGAACAGCTTTAAGTCCATATTCATGCCAATGGCAATAAAGAATAGGCCCAGCAACAAGCCCTTAAATGGCGCGATTTCAACTTCCAGTTGATGTCTAAAACTTGAGTTGGCCAATAACACACCGGCTAAAAAGGCACCCAAGCCCATGGATAACTCGGCCATTTGCATCAGCATCGCGGTGGCAATAACGATCAACAACGCAGACGCCGTCATAACTTCAGAGCTGCCATAACGCGACATCAGGCTTAATATCGGGTTGATCAAATAGCGACCACATAACAACACCCCGGCAATGGCTAAAATGCCAACCCACCAAGGTGCACCATCTGCCGCTGTCGCGCCTGATAAGCTAGACACCAATAACAAGATAGGAATAACGGCAATGTCCTGCATCAACAATATCGACAGGCCCTTTTGCCCTAGCGGCGATTTAAGGATGTGCTTTTCTTCCATTAAGCCAATCGCAAACGCCGTCGACGATAACGCCAATGCTAGACTCATCACCAATGACACTTGCCAGCTAAAATCGAATAAAACTAATGGAATGGCGATGGCCAGGGCACATAACAGCAGTTGACCGCCGCCAATAAACAGTATGTTATTGCGCATACGCAATAATTTTTCTGGCTCTAGCTCTAAACCTATAATAAATAACAGAAAAACAACGCCTAACTCGGCGAAGTGCAAAATATCTTCTGGATCACTGATAAAACCAAGAACAGATGGACCTATAATAAGGCCTGCGGTGAGATAACCTAGAATAGCGCCCATTTTAAAACGGGTAAAGATGGGCACGGCAATTACAGCTGCCGTTAAAAAGATCACAACAGAAGCTAGAGAAGACATGAATTTCCTGAAATATTCTTTATTTAGCGAATCATAGCAAAAGCGAGCTGCATTTAGCAGATTTTATGAAATTTATTCTCAGTCATCGGGTCTATTGAATCAAATATTACAAAAGGAAAACACCATTATGACACTAACAAAAATGTTAACCACTGCGCTTTTCTCGGTAACGGTTGCCGTATCGCTGCCAGCAATGGCCAATAAATCCGTTGCCGAAAGTGCCGATCAGGTTAGCCCACTGCTACCAGGACAAATGATACCCGAGGTCAATGCCACCAATATCGATGGCGTCAGCCAGCCATTAGCGAACACATTAGCAGGCAAGCCAACCATATTATTTTTCTACCGTGGTGGTTGGTGTCCATTCTGCAATACGCAGATGGGTCAATTGCAAGGCATTAGTGATGATTTGAAAAATATGGGCTATCAACTTATTGGTATCTCCACAGATAACCCGGAAGATTTGCAAAAAAGTCTAAAAGATCAAGAATTGAGCTATCAGTTGCTGTCGGATTTCGATTCACAAGTCAGCCAAGCCTTTGGTCTGGCATTTTTTACCTCGCAAAAAGTCACCGATCGTTATCTAGCAAAAATGGATTTAAAGAACCCACTGCAAAAGAACGCCGCGGGTGAAGAACGATTAGTATTGCCAGCACCGGCAGTATACGTGATCGACAAAACTGGGCTTATTCAGTTTCAGTACGTCAACCCAAATTACAAAACTCGTTTACACCCTGATTTGTTAATTCACGCCGCCAAATTAGCCCTGTAAGCGCTACCCACCAATGATAAAGTGATCAGCTGATCACTTTATAAATCACTGGATTTAACGCTTCAAACTTATCCGCTAAGGTCAGCGCCTGAATATATTCGGCACTGGCCTTATTGGCGGAGTCTTGATCTTTGGCATGAATACGCGCCAACACATCGCCTTTACTGACCTTAGTTCCAATTGGCAAAATACGGTCAAAACCGACACTGTGGTCAACATCCTGATCGTTACTGACACGGCCACCACCTAAACCAACCACTAACATACCGATATCCCGAGTTTGCATACCGGCGATAACACCGTCGCCAGGACTGACAATATCTTGAATCACATTGGCTTTTGGTAAATAGCTTTCATAGCGCTCAAACAAATGGGCCGGACCGCCCATGGCGGTGATCATATTGGCAAAGACTTCCGCCGCTTTACCATTGCCAAGCACATCTTCTACCATACGCTCAGCTTGGGTTTGATGTTTCGCCAATTTGCCATCAATCAACATACTGACGGCTAAGGCGCTGACGATTTCATGCAACCGCGGCTCTCTAAACTTGCCACTTAAATAATCGAGTGTTTCGACGATTTCCACCGCATTACCCGCACTAACCCCGAGTACTTGGTTCATATCGGTGATCAACGCTTGGGTTTTAACCCCAGCGCCATTGGCAACGTTAACAATACTGCTAGCCAAGCCGACGGCATCGTCCATGCTTTGCATCATAGCGCCGTTACCAACTTTGACGTCCATCACCAAGGTATCTAGCCCTGCGGCTAATTTCTTCGAAAGAATTGAAGCGGTTATTAACGGGATAGAATCGACGGTGGCGGTGATGTCGCGAATACCATATAAACGTTTGTCCGCGGGAGCGATGTTGCTGGTTTGGCCGATAATTGCCACGCCGACTTCTTTAACTAACTGCTGAAACTTATCTTCGCTGGGTTGCACGTCAAAGCCGGGAATCGATTCGAGCTTATCGACAGTACCGCCGGTATGACCTAAACCACGGCCAGAGATCATCGGCACATAGCCTCCATTGGCCGCCACTATCGCCGCCAACATAAAGCTAACTTTATCACCGACCCCACCGGTAGAGTGTTTGTCGACGATAGGACCATCAAGGTGGTCCCAATTAAATACCTGCCCTGAGTCTTTCATTGCTAGCGTTAGGCTAACCGTCTCTTCAACAGACATGCCTTTTAAAATCACCGCCATCGCCATAGCGCCAACTTGAGCATCATTAAATGAGCCGTTCGCTAGGCCATCAACAAAGGCTTTGATTTGCTCCTGTTCAAGGTTTTTGCCATCACGTTTATCACGAATAATCTCTTGGGGAATGAACATGTGCAGTCTCTCTATTTAACAAGGTTTGGGTTAATCATCATTTAGGTTTTTTGGCGTAAACGCATCCGGCAGCAAGGTCTTTACCTGCCACTCGACTTTGTCTCCCAAGTGATTACAGGCAAATACACTGGCATCGGGTTGCAAAAATTCCGCGATGACTTGTCGACAGGCGCCACAAGGCGGGGTTAATTTAGCCATTTTGGTAAAGATCACCATGGTTTTAAATTGTTGTTCGCCATTAACGATAGCTTGCGCCAAACAATTTCGCTCAGCGCATACCGTCAAACCATAGGATGCGTTTTCAACGTTACAACCGCTGACGATATTATCGCCAAAGGTTAACGCCGCAGCACCAACTTGGAAATTACTGTAGGGAGCGTATGCATTGTCATAAGCGGACTTGGCGGCAGCTAATACCTGCTCAAATTGGTTATCGTTTTTGTTTGCCAAAATAACCTCTCTTACAAAAATTCACAGAGTTAATTTATAAATTTTCTTTACCGGTTGTTAAAAAGCCTGTTATAAGTTTAAGGGGCATCAGGATCCTTTGATGCTTGGATATTAATATAGCAAAAGCTGATAATTCTGGATGATAATCTGCTATGTATTGTCAGAAATCGAGGTGGCTATGAAAAAAGTACTGATTTTGTTATTGCTATTAATAATCAGTGCTGCAGTTTGGTGGCAGTATCAACAGCAATCGGCAGAGCAAGAGATTGATCTTGGTGAAGCCATTGAAGATATCGAAGAAGACATCGAAGAAGTCATCGACGACATAGTCGAAGACGAATCATTTTCGCAGTCAGCAAAAAGCAAAGCTGAGCCGAAAAAAAACCAAAAGCCCATCAAGCCTAAATTAAAAACCTCAATCGAATCAATGTACTCACAAGCATTCGAACCACAAATTGCCTATATCGAATCGCGCAGTAATCTGTTTGAACTAGCGAAACGCAGTGAGCATCAAATTGAGCTAGATGCGTTACAGTTTAATCCTTACTTCGGCTTGGAAGCTGAATTTGCTAACCTAAATGTGGCTCACAAAGGTCAAGAAGGTGTGCTCGATAAAGCCAGCGAAGTCAACTATCGCAAGGGCACCGAATCGGCGGCGTTATTACTGAATATCAAAGGCATTTTACCGCTGACCAATAAATCAGCGATATTTGCCAAAGTCGGTCTAAATAGCTGGCAGATAGAAGAATCGCAACTAAACGGTGGTCAAGTGGCGGCAAATCGTGGTTATGGTCCAGCCAATTTTGGTGTCAACAGCAACCAAGGCACCGATGTTTTTTACGGCGTAGGGTATCAATATACCTACGAACAATATGTATTCTCTTCAGAAGTGAAAGTATTTGAAATTGAAGGGGAAACTTACGAAATTTATACCATAGGTGGTGGTTTTAGATTCTAGAGCTGAGTGCTCCAGAATCTAACCATATGGATTTCATTTTACAGCAGGTTGGCTGGCGAATATTGGTCGGTCAGTACTCTGACATCCTCATCGACATCATCGTTTAATTCCATTAACGCCAATACCGTATTGATATCAACGCCATAAGGGCGCAACGAGATTTTTAGCTGCTCAATGGCTTTACTGACATCGCGCGATTTGCTGTTATTGGTGGCAACAATCACGCGATTGCCACGTTTAAAGCCTTTTTCGATTTCATAAAAACTGCCAAACACTGCATGATAGGTGGCGGTTTCATGATCATAAAGCTTGCTTGATGAAAAGGTGTTGGCAATCAGCACACCATTTTCAGATAACACGCCTTGAGTTTCCTGCAAAAACTCTTTGGTTAACAGGTGTTCTGGGATGTATTCACCATTGAACGCATCGAGGATAACAACATCATATTGCTGCTCTTTACGTAACGCTCGTTTGATAAAAATACGGCCGTCTTGTGGGTAGCTTTTTACCTGCTCTGATTCTCTAAAATCAAAATACTTGCGCGCAACTTTGATCACCGCAGGGTCAATCTCAACGTTATCAATAACGATACCAGGATACATTTGCGCCAAGGTATTGGACAAGGTGCCGCCACCTAATCCTATGATAAGCACGCGCTTAGGATTAGGGTGAAATACCAAGGCTGCCATCATGTATTTTGTGTAATCAAACACCAATGTATCTGGGCTTGCCATATTGATACAGGATTGGCTTGAGGTTTTACGTTTTACCGAAAACTTTAAACAACGCAAATCGCCTTGCTCGTCCACCAAAATATTACGATATAAAGAGCGCTCTTCGCTGATCACCTTAGCTTGAGCGCTACTGATCACCATAAAGGTGAAAACCAGCAGGGCCAAAGATTTAGTTTTTAACAAGAACTTGCGCATCTTTTCCTTCCAAATGATTCAGACTAATGGCGGCAATACCGAGTGCCACCAACAATAAACAGAAGCTGATTATAATGGTGTTTACTTCAAACCATAACACCAGATAAAACGATGTTGCCAAGGTTCCTAAGGCAGAGCCTAACGTCGACACGAAATACAGAACACCGGCGACTTGGCCACTTTCATGCTCATTGGTGACCAATAAGCGTACCGAATATGGCGATATCATGCCTAAAATCACCGTCGGTATAAAAAATAATAAGGTCGAAGCGATTAACGAGCCATAACGCGCGTCTTCTATTCGATCAAATACCCATTCCAACATCGGCAATGCCGCCATTATCAGCGGTAATAACATCGCGCCTGCGGCGATAAAAATAGTGCCATATTTTTTCAAGTTAGGCTGATGCAAAGACAGTCGACCACCGAGCAAATAGCCTAATGATAAGGCCAACATAAACACGGTGATAATACTGCCCCAAACATGAACGCTGGAACCAAAATATGGTGCAAGAATACGACCTCCAAGAAGCTCGATACCCATGATCGAGAAGCCGCTGGAAAACGCGAGAACATATACGAAATAATTATGCCAACGAGATTGCATTGTCTTTAATGAACTACCTAGTTTTTAATACTATGCATCAAGACTACCAGAGAAAACAGGGGAACAAAACCGTTAAGTAAACGAGTTGTAAAAAGACTTTTGCCAAGCCGTTACAGCTTGGCCAGTTATTAGCAAAACATGTTTGATGATTATTTCGCTAGCGAGGAATCGCGCACCACCAATTGACTTGGTAACAGGGTGGTTTGCGGTGGTTGACCGTTGATCAAGCCTAAGACATTGTCCACCAACATTTCACCAGCCAATAAGGTGTCTTGTTTGGCGGTGGTTAAACTTGGTCTGGTAAACTGGGCAATGGCAATATCATCAAAACCGGCGACGGCAATATCTTCTGGCACCTGTAGACCTTTTTCGCGAATCGCACGGATAGCACCAATGGCAATCAAGTCACTGGCAGCAAACAAGGCATCAATCGACTTATCCGACTCTAACAACGCCATGGTTGCCGCAAAGCCAGCTTCTTCGGTCGAAATCGCATCACGCTGCAGTTCCGCGTCTACTTGTATGCCAGCATCACTAAGGGCTTGGCAATGACCTTTGTAACGGTCAAAAAACTCCGGAGCACGACGCGATGCGGTGCCAACAAACGCACAGGTTTTACGATTTTGTTTTAATAGGTGTTCAGTAACTTGATAGCCACCATGCACGTTATCGCAACCTAAGGTGGCGATATTCATGTCTTTTACTTCGGCTCCCCAGCGCACAAAATGCGTACCTTGCGCGTGCAGCTGTACCAGCTTTTCCTTGTAATCAACGTAATCACCATAGCCAAGCAATATAATACCATCGGCTTTATTGGTGTCTTCGTAATCAGAATGCCAGTCACTATCCATCTGCTGAAACGATACCAATAAATCGTAGCCACGATGAGCTGAGGCACGGGTAATACTGCCAAGCATGGTCATGAAAAAGGGGTTAATTTGTGAATCGTCTGAGGTTGGGTCTTCAAACAACAGCAACGCAAGGGTTTTGCTTTCCTGTGAGCGCAAACTACTGGCGTTTTTATCCACTTTATAGTTGAGCTCTTTGGCGATCGCTTGAATTTTTAGTCGAGTTTCCTCGTTCACCAGCGGACTATTACGCAAGGCGCGCGAAACTGTCGATTGGGAAACACCCGCACGATAGGCAATATCAAAGGAAGTAGCTTTGGAACCTGATTTCACGAATTATCTACAGCAATTACAAACTGAGAAAATAGTAACTGAGAAAAATTCAATTGTATAGCTTTACATATCAAGGGGTCAGAACACTTGAAATTTCATCTGTTCTGACCCCTTGAAAATGGAAGGGGGTATTATTCTGCGTCGTGTTCTTTTACTAGGAATACCGACAATGATGCGAGCACCATAGATACACCGGCCAACATAATGATATAGATAGCTTCATTATCAAACACCGAGCTTAAAATCCAACCGGAGAAGATACCAGAAACGATTTGCGGTGCCGCGATGGTGAAATTGAAAATCCCCATATAGACACCGGTTTTACTGGCAGGCAAAGAACCGGCTAGAATCGCATAAGGCATTGCTAGGATAGCCGCCCAAGAAATACCAACACCAATCATAGGTAATAATAAGCTGACCGCAGCTTCTGGCACTTCAACCGAGGTGATCAGTAAATCAACCATCACTGGTTGCGGGTTATCAAACGCCATAAATCCAAAGTATCCTAGGGCACCGGCCATTAATGACATTGAGTACACCAATTTACGACCGAATTTGTCAGCAAGCTTTGATAACACCACGGAAAATACCGCGGCAAACAAAGAATAAGCGGCAAAGATAATACCAACCCAATCACCGGCTGCGCCTTTCGCCGCGGCAATATGTTGTGGCACGCTACCGACCGACTCAAGATAGGCAGGGTCAAACCATTTTGCTTCGACACCCCAAATATACTGAGTGATCGCCGGCATCGAGTAAACCCACATAATGAACAACGCAAACCAAGAAAAGAACTGTACCACCGCCAATTGACGCATGGTATCTGGCATGGTTTTCATTAACTGCCAAAATCCGACTAAACGCTCAGCGATTGATTTTTTCTCAGCGTGCTCTTTTGCCACAGCCTCATGGTCTTCACCACGATACGCATAATAATCTTTTGGCTCATACTCTTTGGTACGGAACGTGGTCCACAATACCGAACCAAGTAATACCGTCGCACCGATGTAAAATGCCCAGGTTACCGATGGCGCAACTTGACCAACTTCGGCGGTGTTTTCAAGGCCAACAACATTGGTCAAAACGAACGGTAAGATCGAACCAATAACCGCACCAATGTTAATCAGTAAGGCTTGGATAGAGTAACCTTTGTTACGTTGTTTGGCAGGCACCATATCCGATACCAGTGATCGGAACGGTTGGAAGCTCAAATTAAATGACGCATCCATAAACGCCAAGATTAGCGCACCAAACAACATTGGCGCCATAAAGGCTACCACCATCGACGCATTTGGCATCAAAATCATACCTAATGCTGCACATATTGCACCGGCAAGAATATATGGCTTACGACGGCCGACGCGATTCCAGGTGCGATCCGAGGCGGCACCGACGATAGGTTGAACAATCAAGCCCATAATCGGCGCGACTAACCAAAACAGTGACAGAGAATGCAGGTCAGCACCAAGATCCGACAGGATACGGCTAACGTTGGCGTTTTGCAGGGCGAAACCAAATTGCACACCTAGAAAGCCAAAACTGACATTCCAAAGCTGCCAAAACGATAATTGCGGTTTTTCTTTATTCATTAGCTCATACTTCTGATTATTGTTTGTTACTGCGCCACTTTAAAGCGGATCGCAAAGCCACCACTGGCAGCCATATTTAATGTTAATGTTTCTGTGCTGGTGACCGGCTTTTGCTCAATAACCATCTCATAAGGATTGGTTTCCCAATGCGCCTTGTCACCATCACGATAAATTTCAGCGATATAGCGCGTGTCTTTCGCAAGAAAATCTAAGTCTAGGGTAAACGCTCGCGCCTGTTCATCAGACAAGCCACCAACAAACCATTCTTCGCCATCGCGTTGTTGACGAGCAAACACCACATAATCACCGATTTCCCCAGCCAGCGCAACGGACTCTTGCCAATCTGTTGGCACATCACGAATAAACTGAAAGGCGTCTAATTTTGCTTGGTAATTACGCGGTAAATCGGCCGCCATTTGAATAGGACTATACAATACAACATATAATGCCAGCTGTTTAGCCAGCGTGGTTTGTGGTCGATCTGAGTCTTTGTCTAAGCCATTAAAGCCCATATCAAAGATACCCGGAGTGAAATCCATAGGGCCGGCTAACATGCGAGTGAATGGCAATATCGCCGTATGTTCAGGCGGATTTGGCGGACTGCCCCAAGCGTTAAACTCTTGGCCTCGGGCACCTTCACGGGCGATCCAGTTAGGGTATGTACGGCGCAATCCGGTATCTTTTACCGGTTCATGGGTATTGATACTGATGTTACGCTTTGCCGCTTGCTCAATGTTGTAGAGGTATTCACCCACCATAAACTGGCCATCGTGCCATTCTTTATAGACCACACCATTTTCATCAACACGTTTGATGTTGCCACCGTCTGCAACATAGCCGGTTTTAACTTGTTCAACACCGATGTCGGCATACAAATCAAAGGCATCTTGCATTTGATTGCGGTAATTGGTGACATTGCCTGAGGTTTCGTGGTGACCAATCAGTTTAACGCCCGTCTTTTTACTGTGTGCTTTGATTTGCTCGATATCAAAATCAGGGTAAGGCTCGGTAAAGCTGAACACATCACCATTAAAGAACCAGTTACCGTCCCAACCTACATTCCAGCCTTCAACTAAAACGCCATCAAAACCATATTTAGCGGCAAAGTCCATGTAGCGCTTCACTTCACTGGTGGTTGCACCATGAGTGTCGCCACTGCCCCAGGTATTTTCTTTAACGTGCATGCCCCACCAAATACCAATGTATTTGCCCGGGTTAACCCAACTGACATCGCCAAGCTTATTTGGCTCATTAAGGTTGAGAATCAAGTCAGAATTTAACAGGCCGGTGGCCTTATCGCTGATCTGAATGGTGCGCCAAGGGGTTTTAAAGTCGGTTGTTGTTTTTACCAAGATGCCATCTGACCACGGTGCTAAATCGGCTTTAAAAGTGCCAGGACGACGTTGATCTAAAGACATACCCGCGTAATCTATCAGTGCGGCTTCATGGATGCTGATGTGCACACCATTGGCCATTTTCATCGTAAACGGCGTATGCGCGCGGTCTACATCCTTAATGCTGCTGGTGTTATAGACGTATTCGTAACGATTCCAACCACGACTCGGAATCCAATATGCGGTGCCGTCTGTCGCCGCTTGTTGGCCCAAATTAAATTCCGTTAATTCGTTAATAATAGCGACGCTATCTAAACCAGCTTGCTTGCCGACTTCATAACGAAAGCCAACACCATCATCAAACACACGAATTCGCAGTTTATATTCATTAACGGTGTCACGCTCATGGCTCAAGGTCAGCAATAATTCATTATGGTGATCGGTGACCGTTTTGCGCTCGCCCCAAGGCTGTTGCCAGTCTTGTTTGACTGCAACGGTTTTACTGTCGCTGATTCGAAAACCTTCGGTGAGGCCATGATTGTCTTTAAACATCATGCCCAAATTTGAGGCGTCAATTACCGTCTTACCTTGAAAGTCGACTTGGTACTGCACCATAGCCGCGTCATCAGACACGCTAAAACGTAACTCGCCATCAGGCGAGTCTACCGCGACGGTTTTTGCTAAGGTTTGCGATGTCATTAACAGGCTTGTTAACGTCAACGCCAGTGTCGCTTTGCTTACAGTCATCATTGCTTATCTCCCTGACATTATTTACGTACAAATACCGCGGCGCTGAATTTCTCAACTCGAAAGCTGTCGCCTTGTGCTGCATGTTGCTGGGCTAATGCGTCGCTGCTTTGTTGCAAAACCGGATGCAAGCTAAACTCCGCAGCACCTTGATACGCAAACGTTTGTGTTGTTGGCGACGAATTAAAAATCACTATCATCTGTTGATAGTCTGGGTCGATGTCATCACTATCCGTAAGCTGCATGACGATAAGGCCTGGGGTTTGTTCACTACCGGTATTTAAAAAGCGCAATTGCGCGTTAATTTGCTCGGCACTGCTTAAGCGCAATAGCGGTGATGTCATACGAATCTTCAGTAGATCAATAAATCGCTCTGACATAAAGCTGATGTGTTGCGCATTGACGATATCTCGACCTTGGTTTTGCTCAATAATTTTGCCAATCACTTGCCAATTTTGCTGATCTTTTTCTGCTGGCGGCAAGCCGACATTGTAATTATTACCTTGTTTGCCAAAGTCGACTGCATTGAACCAGTCGCCATAGTCATAACTATCGCGTAAGTAGGATTTCGAGCGCAATAGCTCTGATCCCATATGGATAAATGGTATACCTTGCGCCAACATTGCGTACGACAAACCTAACGCCTGCATACGAACACGGTCTTCGGTACTGGTGGCAAAATGGATACGATATTGGTTGTTATCCCACAATGTTTGGTTATCGTGTTTAGATACATAGTTAATGGTATCGGCTGGATCCAACGCATAACCGCTCGGTTGATCACCATAAGGCACATCGGCACCTGTGACTTGCTTGTCATTGCGATCAACAAGAGGATAGCTGGCCAAGTTAGCCGCCAAACCGACACGCAATTGATCGGCAAACAATAAATATTGCTGTAACGAGTCTTGTTCGCTACGCAATTCATTTGGCAGGGTATAAAGACCGTTACCAATACCTTGTTGTTTGCGAATATCATCGCCAGCAGAGGTCATGCCACCACCGCGCACCGCATCACGTAAACGGTCGGTAAAAGTACCAATTTCGGTGCCGCCTAAATTGAGTTGGCTGGCTTGTTCAAAGCGCTTATTATTGGCCACTTCACCAAAATTCCAGCCTTCACCGTAAAA
The DNA here is from genome assembly GCF_004752005.1 of Thalassotalea sp. HSM 43. NCBI lineage: Bacteria > Pseudomonadati > Pseudomonadota > Gammaproteobacteria > Alteromonadales > Colwelliaceae > Thalassotalea > Thalassotalea sp. HSM 43. The sequence continues at coordinate 1,877,569 of NZ_CP038493.1, forward strand.
ATAGGTATCCGCGTCAACCGCTTGTACCGCTTGACGACTGGCCAGCATGACATCTTTGGGTTGGTGTGCCATTAAATCAAAACGAAAACCGTCAATCTTATAATCACCAGCCCAAACCACTAATGAATCGGTCATCAATTTGGCCATCATCTTGCGCTCGGTCGCGGTATTATCACAACAGGTTGATTGTTCAATGGCACCGGTTACTGGATTAAGGCGCTGATAATAGCCCGGTACAATTTTATCGAGTACCGCAGTCGGCTCAAGACCCGCTTGGTGAGTGTGGTTATAGACCACATCCATGATCACTCGAAAGCCCATATTGTGCAGGGTTTGCACCATGTCACGAAATTCAACGATGCGACTTACACCATCAGGGTTTTGCGCATAGCTGCCTTCTGGCACGGTATAGTGAAAGGGATCGTAACCCCAGTTGTAATCATCAACGCTGCGTAACTGACTTACCACCGCCTGCGCGTGTTGCGTTTGGCTGTCATAGCTTTGCAATACGCTTGCAATGGTTTGTGACTTTTCGACGCTTTTATCGCTACAAAGCAGGTGATTTTCTTGAATTTCACATAATTTAGCTACCGTATCGCTCAAACTTACCCGTTGTTCGGTGACTTCGTTTACGGTTCCAATATCAAACGCCGGTAAAAGGTGAATATTGTTCAATCCAGCCTGGCGCAATTGTTGTAAATGACGCGCACCATCACTGTCGGCTTCTTTAAATGCCGCGTATTTACCGCGCACAGCTTCTGACGACAACGTGTTATCTACTGCGCTGAAATCGCGAATATGCAATTCATAAAATACGTTGTCTTCAAAATTTGCCACACTAGGATCGTCTTGCTCATCCCAGCCTTCAGGCTTGCTTGACGCCGAATCTAAGTTGATAACCTGCGAGTGTTCACTGTTAGCTGACAAGCTCAGTGAATACGGGTCGGTAGTGACGATGGTTTCAATATTACCGGTCGCTGGGTGAAACACCTCAATCTGGTACTGATAATAATGCTCGCTCAAATCTTGCTGTGCGGTTGCCTGCCAAACGCCGGTTTGCACATCAAATTGCATGGCAAGCTGCGCCGGTGAATAGCGGGTTTTGTCTTTATTGAACAGTAAGACATCAATCGCACGAGCGGTCGGTGCCCACAATTTAAACTGGGTATTACCGTTTACCACCATACTGCCAAGATCAGTAACCTCGTCAGCGTCATTGTCAGCATTGGTATAAAGTGCATCAATTGCATTACCGGTTTGCACGCGCGTTTTACTAACTAGATTGCCGTTTGTATCACGTACTTGCACAAATAACGGCGCTTTAAGCAATTGCTTTTGTTCACTCAAGCTCGGTTGTTCTGCAAAGCTTAATGCTTGACCATTGGCCACTAGGTGTGGAAACTGCTTCTGCTCACTATCTGACAAGATAGCTGCATTTAGCCTATATTTAACCGCATTTTCACCGCTGTTAACCAATTCATAGCTAACACCTTCGACCTTGTCGCCGTAATAAAACAAACGTTCATTCGACAAAAAATGCCCTTGCGCACCGGTTACTTCAATGGTGTCGCTGGCAACATTTACTGCAGGTTGCTGCTCGTTGGTTGATGGCTTGTCAGAACAGGCTGTGATTGCCGCTAACGCCAATAAACTTATTGATAATTTGTTATGCATCGTCCCCACCACAAAGCATATTTGGTTTTTTCAAAGTGACTCAAGGGTGTTCTATGGCTTGCTATAAATCAACTACATACGTATGCAGTACCATGGCAACTCCCTTAAATCACGCTATTTTCGCTCAAATACACTACACTTACTCGCGAATGTTAAATTACTGTAAACCTTGTAAAAACAAGGTGTATATAAACATGAATACGTATGCATGCAGTTCAATCTGTAACGGTTTGTAACTAGAATCTGCAGCCAATTGGTGTAAGTGCCTGATAATGAATACGTATGCAATCTGTTCATATTGTAATCAATTGTAATTAGAATTAACGAAAATAACTTATTGAATAAAAACATTCGGTAAGGAATACAAAAAATGCTCGTAAAGGGAATACGGGTCAACCAAAACTACCAGGATGGTACGGGGAGATAAAAATATGTTTACTTTCAAGAGGAATAAATTGACCTCTGCTTTGCTTTCGGCAGGCTTAGTGTCAATGAGTTCAATGGCGATTGCTGCTGAAGAAACAGAAGCATTAGCTGAAGAAGATGTAGAAATCATCGAAGTTACCGGTATTCGCGGTAGTCTTCAAAAAGCTCAAGCTATCAAAATGAGCACCAACTCTATCGTTGAAGTTCTTTCAGCAGAAGATATCGGTAAACTACCAGATACCTCAGTAGCAGAATCTTTAGCACGTCTACCAGGTCTAGCCGGTGAACGTCGTAACGGTCGTACAAGTGGTCTATCTGTTCGTGGTTTCAACGAAAACTACGTAGGTACTTCATTAAACGGTCGTGAACTTCTAGGTATGGGTGACAACCGTGGTGTTGAGTATGACCTTTACCCTTCAGAAATCGTAAGCAACGTTGTTGTATACAAGACTCCAGAAGCTGGTCTTGTTGCTCAAGGTATCGGTGGTACGGTTGACCTACAAACTGTTAGCCCACTAAACGCTGACTCTACTTTGGTTGTTAACGCTAACTACGAAGAAAACCAAGAAGACGCTGCTAACCCAGATTTTGACAACGACGGTCACCGTTTCTCTTTAAACTTCGTAGAGCAATTTGCTGATGACACCATTGGTGTTGCATTAGTTCTTGCCACGCAAGAAACACCACGTCAGGAAGAAAACTTCCGCGCATGGGGTTACGCTGATACTGAAGACGGTAACAAAGTTTTAGGTGGTCACGATTCTTATGTTCGTTCTGCACTACTTGAGCGTGACTCAGTTGCAGCTATCATCGAATGGGCGCCAAACGATCGCTTAAACGTGCAACTTGACGCACTATACATCGACTTTGAAGAAAGTGACGCACGTCGCGGTATCGAAGAAGGTGGTCCGGTATGGGGTGGTGTTAACTACACTGCAACTGAAGTTGAAGACGGTCTAGTAACAGCTGGTTACTGGGATGGTTTCCACTCAGTAATCCGTAACGATGCACGTAGCCAAACGTCTGAACTAACCACATTCGGTTTGAACGTTGATTACGCTCTAAACGATGACTGGTCTGTTGAACTTGACGTTTCAACGGGTGAAGTAGACAAAACTATCTTCGACGTAGAAAGCTACTCGGGTGTTGGTCGTGCCGGTGTTGATGGTCGTCCTACGGCAGCGCGCTCTTGGGAAATGACATCATCTGGTGTGTACTACACAGATCACCCAACATTATCTTCTCCAGATTACACAGACGAAAACTTAGTTCGTCTAGCGGGTCCTCAAGCTTGGGGTAACCCAGCTGCTGCACCGTCTGATTCACAAGATGGTTTCGTTAACCGTCCAGAATACGACGAAGACTTAGACAGCGTTCGTTTATCTCTAGCTGGTGTGGTTGAATGGTCAATCATCTCTGGTATTGAAGCTGGCGTAATGTACTCTGACCGCAGCAAATCAAAAACTAACGAAGGTGACTACCTAACTGCACCTGAGTACCCAGGTGACGGTCCAATCCCTAACGTATTAGGTGTTGCAGATCTTGGTTTCATCGGTCTTGGTGGCATCTTGGCATATGACTCATTGGGTCTATACAAGTCTGGTTACTACACTGCAGTTGAAGCATCATTGGTACAAAACGACCGTTTAGGTGATACCTACACAGTTGACGAAGAAATTACCACGTTCTACACCAAGTTAGACCTTGATGCAGAATTCTGGGGCATCTACATGTCAGGTAACTTCGGTATTCAATATGTTGACGTTGACCAAGAATCAACAGGTTTCTCTACTACAAGTGATGAAGTAGGCCGTACGGTAGCCACGCCAGTTTCTGGTGGTGCAAGCTACTCAGACGTACTTCCAACTCTTAACTTGAGCTTTGAAATTGCTGAGAACCAATTTATCCGTACTGCTATGGGTAAAGTACAAACTCGTCCACGTATGGACCAAATGCGTCCTAACAATCAGGCATCATTCTCGTTCAATGATAACCAAATCAATAACCCTGATCCTGAAGGCGGTCCTTGGAGCGGTAGTAAAGGTAACCCAGAGCTTAAGCCTCTAGAAGCGAACCAGTTCGATATCTCTTATGAGAACTACTACGCTGAAGACGGTTTCTTCGCGACGACGTTCTTCTATAAAGATCTAACTAACTGGCACCGTACTGGTAGCACCGTAACTGATTTCTCTGACGTTTACATGCCAGACTTCCACCAAGGTACCGAAGGTCAAGCACCTGCGACTCTTGAAGGTTTGGTTTCTGAAACTCAAGACGGTTTCGAAGGTTTCGTACGTGGTTACGAATTCCAAGCAAGCGTTCCATTACGTTTAGCTGCTGACTTCCTAGAAGGTTTCGGTCTTGTTGCGTCTTACACCTTACTTGACGGTGAACTAGACGACGGTGGTCGTATCCCAGGTCTTTCTGAAGAGACTTACTCACTAACGGCATACTATGAATACGAAGGTTTTGAAGTTCGTGTTTCTGGTACCAAGCGTGATGAGTTCCTAACAGAAACTCGTGGTACTTCACTAGCCCTAGTTGAAACAGAAAACTTAGGTGTTGAAATTTGGGATGCACAAATCGGTTATGACTTCAGCAAGTCTGGTATCGAATGGCTTGACGGCCTACGTGTTACTCTACAAGGTCAAAACCTTACAGATGAAGACGACATCACAGCGCAAGCTGGTGACTCTCGTCAAATCAACACGTTCCAACACTACGGCCGTAACTTCTTGCTAGGCGTGAACTACAAGTTCTAATCTGGCGATGTTATAGTCTAATGGAAAACCTGCTAGGATAACTTCTAGCAGGTTTTTTACTAAATAAAGGTCTAAATCCTTGTTTTTCTTACACCTTGTTAACACGGTATTAATTTCATGAATAAAGCAATTAACAAAGTCGTCATATTAGGTGGTGGTACCGCCGGTTGGATCTCTGCCTCGCTATTGCAAAAGCTTATTGGTCCGCAATTGCAGGTTGAATTAATTGAATCAAATGAAATTGGTACAGTCGGTGTCGGTGAAGCAACCATTCCACCTATTCAAAATTTAAATCAGGTGCTTGGCCTCAATGAAGCCGAGTTTCTGCGCGAAACCAAAGCAACCATCAAACTGGCCATAAAGTTTGAAAACTGGAAAGAGCAAGGCCACAGTTATTATCACACCTTTGGCGCGGCCGGTAAGTCATTAGCATTTTGCCATTTTCATCATCTGTTAAAACGTGCTGGGCAATTAAATGACGACAGTCACCTTTGGCAATACGATTTAAACGCCTTGTGTGCCGAGCAGGGTAAATTTGCTCACATCAAAGCCAAAGATCCTATTTTAGATTTACCTTACGCCTACCATTTTGATGCTGGTTTATACGCCCAATATTTGCGTAAAGTCTCAGAAAAAATGGGCGTTAAGCGCACCGAAGGCACCGTTGTTGACGTCAAACAATGCCAACAAAGTGGCTACATTGAAGAGCTAACCTTAAAAGACGGTCGCAAAGTACAAGGCGACTTATTTATCGATTGTTCTGGCTTTGCCGCTTTATTGATTGAGCAAAAACTATCAACCGGTTATGAAGACTGGAGCCATTGGCTGCGTTGTGATCGTGCGGTGGCCGTTGCCTCAGAGCGTTTTGAACACACCTTGCCATACACGCGTTCCATCGCCCATAAAGGTGGTTGGCAATGGCGCATCCCATTACAACATCGTAATGGTAATGGTCTGGTATTTCAAAGCAATCAATACAGCGAACAAGAAGCCATCGACTTGTTGATGAATAATCTCGACAGTAAGCCTCTGACCGATCCAAAAGTATTGAAATTTAAAACCGGTCGACGTTACCAGCAATGGAATAAAAACGTCATTGCCGTTGGTCTATCCAGTGGCTTTTTAGAACCGTTAGAATCCACCAGTATTCATCTGATTCAATCGGCGATAGTGCGTTTAGTGCACCTATTCCCGCATGCTGGTATTGCCGATACCGATGTCAGCGAATACAACAAACAATCGAAGTTAGAATTTGAACAAATTCGTGATTTCATCATCCTGCATTACCATGTTAATGAGCGCAACGACAGCTTGTTCTGGAAAGACATGCGCAATATGCAAGTGCCAGAAAGCTTGACCCATAAGATTGAATTATTCCGTCAAACCGGTCGTCTGTTTCGTGAACAAAACGATTTGTTCCATGACAGCTCTTGGTTGCAGGTGATGTTAGGTCAGGGCATTATCCCTCAGGATTATCACCCAATCGCCAACACCCTTAGCGATGAGATGTTAAAAACCAACCTACAACGCATCAAGGCAATCAAAAACGAGCCGATTGCGCAATTGCCAAGCCATGATCAGTTCTTAAAAAACTATTGCGGTATGTAACATGAGCAACGACAAAGCGTTTGATATTGTTATTGTTGGCGGTGGTACTGCTGGCTGGATGACAGCAACCTTGATGGCGAAAAAGTGGCAGCATCTGCCAGTACGCATTACCTTGGTCGAGTCGCCAGATGTCAACATCATCGGTGTTGGCGAAGGCTCGACACCAACCTTAAAACGCTTTTTTGAGATTATTGGCGTGGCTGAATCCGAATGGATGGCAAAATGTAACGCCACCTATAAGGTCAATATTCGTTTTGCTGACTGGAGTCCAGCGTCCGGCATCGACAGCTATTGCCACCCGTTTCCAGCACAAGTCGATAGCTTTAGCAGTCGTGCGTTTTTGGTCAATGGCCGTACCCGACGTTTAGGGCTGGATGTAGAAACGCAGCCAGAGAAGTTTTTACTTAATGGTCTGTTAGCCGAGCAAGGCAAAGGGCCATTAACACCGGACAACTTCCCATTCAAAATTGAATACGGTTACCATTTTGATTCTTCATTGCTGGGGCAGTACTTGCGCAGCGTGGCAGAGTCCCTTGGTGTACGATACCAACAATGCCATATCGATCAGGTGCAGCAACAGCCAAACGGCAACATCAGTCGTTTGTGCACTAAACAAGGCGAGACCATAGACGGCGACTTTTTTGTTGATTGCACCGGTTTTGCCTCCTTGTTGATGCAAAAAACCCTTGGCGTTAAATTTAAATCATTTAAAGACAACCTGTTTAATGATTCGGCGGTGGTCATGCCAACACCGATCACTGAGCAGATCCCAAGCGAGACGTTATCAACCGCGTTATCGGCTGGCTGGTGCTGGAAAATCCCGCTGACCAACCGCTTTGGTAATGGCTATGTATTCAGCTCTGATTTTATCAATCAAGATCAAGCCGAAACCGAGTTCCGTCGCCATATTGGCATGCTCGACAGTGAACAAGAGTGCCATCATTTAAAAATGCGAGTCGGCCAAGTCGAAAAACATTGGCATAAAAACGTGTTGGCTATCGGCTTATCACAAGGCTTTATTGAACCGCTCGAAGCAACGGCTTTGCATCTGGTGCAGATTGCCGTCGAGATGTTTATCATCGACATGGAAAAAGGCCAGTTTACCAATCAGCAGCAAGACAGTTACAACCAAAAAGTCAGCGAGCGATTTGAACGCGTGCGCGATTATATTGTCGCTCATTACAAGCTCAACACTCGCAACGACAGCGACTACTGGCGCGCCAATCGCGACAACAATCATCTTTCTGACTCTCTTCTTGGGGTGCTTAAAACCTGGTACAACCGCGAAGATTTGGCGGCAGAGATTGAGCGCCAAAATATCTCCCCTCACTTTGACAGCATGTCATGGAACTGCTTACTGGCAGGTTATGGCGCTTTCCCTAAACTGGCGCCAAACCAACCAGGCCAAGGTGATCTTTACCACGAAAAAAATATCCAAAGCTTTGTACAGGGCTGTGCTTTGAACTTTCAAAGCCATCAGCACAACCTGAAAAGTATCAGTAAATAATAGAGAACCCTATGAAAACCATTCAAATAGGCCATTTAAATCAGCCATCTTCCCGATTAATTTATGGCTGCATGCGCATTAATGGCGATAACTCAGCAGACGCTATTGAGCAAGGTAAAAACGCTATTCGAGCAGCGGTTGACGCTGGATACAACCACTTTGATCATGCTGACATTTACGGCAATGGCGAATGTGAGCGCATTTTTGGTGAAGTGATCAAAGAATCACCTGAGTTGCGCGACCAGTTAATCATCACCTCCAAAGCCGGTATCCGTTTTGCGGGCACTCCAACCGCTGACGATGTTGGTCGTTACGATTTTTCAAAAGAGTACATCACTGCGCAAGTCGAAGCCTCATTACAGCGCTTGAACATTGACGCGTTGGATTTGTTTCTATTGCATCGACCAGATTATTTATTCGACCCACAAGTGGTTGCGGAAACCTTCGAGCAATTAAAACGCCAAGGTAAAGTCAAACAATTCGGTGTCAGTAACTTCAGCCCGTCACAAGTTAGTATGTTGCAATCGTTTAGCACCGAAAAACTGGCGGTAAATCAAGTCGAGATCAACATCCACAACATCAGTGCATTTGAAAATGGCACGTTAGATCAATGCCTTGAAAAACATATGGTACCAATGGCTTGGTGTCCAATTGCTACCGTGGTGTATGAGGCATGGGGTAATACCTTTGATCAAGACACCGTAAACCGCATTCATCAGGAGCTGGATCGTCAAGCGCAATTCTATAACGAAGAAAAATGGATTGTGATCTTAGCCTGGCTGATGATTCATCCTGCCAATATATGTCCTATTGTTGGCTCTACTAACCCTGAGCGCATTAAAGCCGCTACCAGAGCATTAGATATTAAATATCGTCGAGAAGACTGGTATCGCCTGTTACAGGCGCGTAATGGCCAGCCTGTGCCTTAGCCACAACTCAGACACCCAGCGGCGAGCAGATTAATAATAACAACAACGCTCGCTTTTATTTGCCAAATGATAGTAAGAATTTATGTTAGATATTCAAAAAAACCTCTCTAGGCGATTTTATGCCTTACTCAGCCTGCCGTCAACGGCGATGGGCTTTGCGTTATCGGTACAAATAGCCGCGCTAAGTTGGATCTTGACCACCCAATACGGTCTCGATATTCATGAAGTTGGTCTGGTATGGGCGGCAGGCCCAATCGCCGGTATTTTAGGGCAAGTGATCATCGGAATCATTTCCGACAAGGTCTGGTTCTGGAATGGCCGACGTCGACCGTTTATTGTTATCGGTGGTGTGCTGGCGGGCTTAATGCTTCTGGCTTTGCCAAACATCGACATCGTCTCGACATCAATGGGCGTTGAAAGCTTATTGGCGATGGCGATTGCCATTGCCTTAACGTTAGATTTGGCGATTAATGTTAGCTTTAACCCAACCCGATCTATTATTGCCGATGTGACGCCAGAAGGTGACAAACGCACCTTAGGCTACACCTGGATGCAGACCATCTCAGGTACTTTTGGTATTCTCGCCTACGCCATTGGCGCAGTCTGGGGTAACTACATACTGATTTATTTGGGCGCAGCATTGGTGCTGATTCTATCGGTTATTCCACCGTTTTTTATCACCGAACCAAAGCAATTACCGATCAGCGATGACGGTCAGCAAGGCTCATTAAGCTTCAAAGAAATTCTCATTAATATTCGCCCGTTATGGGGTTTTATCATTTACGATGTTTACGCCATGGCGCGACAAATATCCGGTGTTGAAGTAACCCATTACTACGCCGAAATGGCCTGTGCCTTTCTAACCTTAGTGTTTGTTTTGCAAACCATTATGGCACAAGAAGAAGGCCACAGTGATGCCAAGGCAGGCTTGATTGGTTTTCGTAAAGTATTGGCAGCGCATTCCTTTAGTTGGGTTGGTGTACAAACCATGTTTGTCTTTATGTTTGCCTTTTTGCAAGACAAAATGCCCGCCATTAGCGATAAAGAATTAGGGCAAATCATCTCCATTGCCTTTCTTATTTTAAGTATCGTAGCCGCCTACTTACCAGCCTTATTGCTTGAGCCGATGGCGAAGAAATTTGGCCGAGTTAAAGTGCACACCTATGCCATCGCATCCATGGCGGTTGGCTACTTCGCTGTGGCGATGATTGGTGAGAGCAAATACACCTTGTATGTATTGATGGCGATTTTGGGCATTGGTTGGTCATCAATCATTTCATTGGTATTTGCCATCATGTCGGAGAAAATCGATCAAAACAAAATGGGCATGTACATGGGACTGTTCAACCTCTCGGTTGTTCTACCACAATTGTTGGTCAGTTTAGGTGTTGGTTTGTTTATCTCACAAACCGGCGACAAGAGCGCCATATTCTACTTGTGTGGTATCGCCTTAACCCTATCAGCTCTTTGTTGGACTCAGGTAAAAGAGCACCGCAAATAACTTCAAGGGGTCAGATCACTTGAATGGTGATTCTGGCCCTTGCTCCTTTTTCAAGGGGTCAGATCGGTTGAAACGATGAGATCGGCGATCACCTCCATGGCAATTAACGCTGATCTTTATTTTTAATTCGTCTTTCAATTGTCGTTTATAGCTATCACTGCCATACACAGTGGCTCTATTAATTGAATCTCGTAATGTTTCTAAAACATTGTCACGAAGTTCGTCTGCAAATAAAGCCAAATACAATTGCTGTCTTTTCGCATCTGAATTTGCGATTGCCAAATAGCATGAATGGAACTCTATAAAATCAGACTTTTGCCCCAATGCATTCACAGCAAAACTACTCCAGATATAATCGCCAGGACTTTCCACCATAAAAGCGCGCACAGGGTTTAACTCGATATAGCGACTAACAGTCAGGAAATATAAACCCGTTTCAATAATACAAGACCTAAATCGACCTTCCCAAAGCGTACCAGTGCGCTCATATTTCTTATTAAAGTAACGAACATATTTTCGACCGATTGCCTGCATAAAAAGGCTAACAGCACCATTTTTTCGAGGTGTTAATAATAGATGAACATGATTAGTCATCAGAACATAGGCGTGGATGTCTACCTCAAACTCTTTGCCATATTGGCCTACTAGTTTTAGATAGTATTGGTAATCTTTTGCTTCAACAAAACAATTGCTGCGATTATTACCACGCTGAATCACATGAAGGGGGATATCTGCTATGCAGAGTCTATTTGAACGAGGCATCCTTTTGTTCCTTTAAATATCATCCATGATATGTAAAGGATAGATTAGCTTAATTTACTTTGCAGATTTTAACAGCGTTAGTTTCAAGTGTTCTGACCCCATGAAATTAAGCGAGTTAGTTTCAAGTGTTCTGACCCCATGAAATTAGTTTTCGCTGAATATTTCTTCAATCTTTAATTCAAACAGTCGGGCTATTTTAAATGCCAGTGGCAAACTCGGGTCAAACTTACCTTTTTCGACTGCATTGATGGTTTGTCGCGATACCTGCAGTGCGGCGGCGAGATCAGCTTGAGTCCAGTCGCGTTCAGCCCGCAATACTTTTAGGCGGTTGTTCATCGATACTTCACTCCACCTTTGATCATGCCAATCATATAGGTCAGACACATGACGATAACCATATGTGCCAGTTCAGGTTGAAAGCTGATCAAGCGCACATTGTGCAACAGCTGATAACAACAGCCGACCACCAAACCGACACCAAGTGATAAGGCCATCGCCTCACTTTGAATTTTCTGTTGCATCTCATCTAGTGAGCGCAAATGAGCGCGATTGGCCATGATCATCGCCGTACCGGTTAGTAAGTTAACAATTACCGCGATAACCGTTAGCAGCGTATTAAAGTCCCATAAAAATTTAGGACCAAATGCCAATAACGCCGTTGCTACCAACCAGAAAAATGTACATAGACCAAGTGTTTTGACCTTTTGCTTTTGCTCTGTCTGCCATTGTTGATGTTCATTTTGTAAATCTTGCTTAACCATTGGTATACCTCACTTGTCATAATGTAAAATAAACTTGACTTGAGATAACAATAGAGTGTTTTTCAAACCATGTCAAGCTCACTTTACTTTATGTATTGTGTGTTTTACTTAAAGACCGATATTTGTCGGTCATTAGCTATTTGCATTTGCGGCAATTGTCAGTACAGTTAATGCAAATGGAATCAGGGAATTATCGATATGAAACGTTTTTTATTACTCGCCTTAATGGTCATGATCAGCAGCGCTAATGCCGCTGGCCAGTATGACTTTAAAGGCCCTTCACCTTGGCCTGAAATTCGCAAACAACGAATCGCACAGCTATTACCTCAAGCGATGCAAGCGGCGAATATCGATGCTTGGATTGTTATTTGCCGTGAGAATGACAACGATCCATTAGCGGATCATGTCGGTGGCGAAAACGCCGGCGGTGAAGCCAGTCTGTTGTTTTATATCAGCGACAAGGGCTTACAATCGGTGGCTTTTTCACCTGAAAGTGAATCCACCGCATTAAGCGAAGCCGGTATTCACGATAAAGTCATCGCTGTGAAAAAGGGCGAGTCGAGCATGAAACAAGCGGCGGCTTTCATCAAGCAGCAACAGTTTCAACGCATTGCTGTTAATAATTCCGACAAGAATGCCCAAGCCGATGGTCTCAGCTTTAGCCAACGCATGCGCTTGCAACAAGCGCTCGGCCAAAGCCTTAGTGACAAGTTGGTATCATCTGAAGAGCTGGTGTATGAGTGGTTGTCGATTAAACTGCCGGCAGAAATCGATATCATGACAGCAGCGGCAGAGCTGACCGCGCAATGGCAGTTAGAGGCGTATCAGCAGGTTATACCCGGTAAAACCACTGACGCCGAAGTCGCTGCGTTGTTAAAGCAGAAGATGCAACAACATGGTGTCAGCGATGGTTGGGCACCGGACCAAAACCCTAATGTGAACTCCGGTGTCGATCGCGGTCACTCCCATGCCACCGACAAGGTGATCATGCCCGGCGATGTGATTCAAACCGATTTCGGCATTCGCGTTTACGATCGTTGGGTAACCGACATTCAGCGCTTTGCTTATGTACTCAGAGCCGATGAAACAGCACCGCCAGCTGACATCGCCAGTTATTGGCAACACGCCAAAGCAGGTGGGTACCAAGCGTTTAAAACAATGAAGCCTGGGGTGAAAGGGGTTGAAGTCGATGCCGCACAAAAAGATTTAATGGTGCTGGCCAAATCATTACCTGTGATCTGGAGTACCGGTCATCCGGTGGGTTATGTTGCCCATGATACTGGACCAAATCTTGGTGGTTCGCACAGCCCAAGTTCGAGACCTGCGGCACAAAAAAAGTTAAAGCAAGGTATGGTCTTTGCCTTCGATGGATTTCATAGCTGGCACCTTGAAGATGGCGGCGTGAAAACCATTTCCGTTGAAGAAATGGTGGAAATTACTGAAGATGGTGCCCGCTACTTGATTCCCAGACAACAAGACTTGGTGCTGATAAAGAGCAAATAAAACCGTTGCCATAGCAGCTTCGTTGATAATAAAAAAGGCCGGATAATCCGGCCTTTTTTATTCTATTTACTTACCACTAAAACTATTTCTCACTGCGGTAAATAGCGTAACTAAGCGGTGCCAAGTTCATATTGATGGCGCCAGCTTGTTCGGTCTTATCTTTGGCAACAACGATAGGACGATAATCCTGTTGTGACATCTGTAAGTCGACATTTTGCTCGCTATTGGCCGTATTTGCGACGATCAAATATTGATACTGATCGTCAGTACGAGTAAAAGCAAAGATGCCCGGCGTAGCTTGTGAATACAACACTTCTTGCGTACCTTGACGCAACGTTTTGTGCTGACCATAAAGGTTGCCTAGACCAACCAAGTCTTGATACAACACATGGCTTTGGTCAAAGTTATCGTCGGCGGTGGTTTTGTCGGTGCCAAGCAAGTCGTCATCGTTATAGGTGGCTACTTTTGATGGCATCATATCCTGACGCGCGTTTTTATCATTACCGTCACCAACAAAGCCCTGTTCGTCGCCGTAATAGACCACAGGAATGCCGCGAGAGAAGTACATTAACGCGTTCGATAGTTTAATACGCTCGAGCTTTTCCGCTTCCGTCATTTGCGGGTGTTTGTCATTAAGCATAAAGGCAAAACGTCCCATATCATGGTTACCGGTAAAGGTTACCAAAGTCGACGCATCGCCATACTCACCATTGTAAAAATGGTCTTGATCAAACAGCTTTTGTAATTCATCACTGCCTTTACCTTCGATCAAGGCTCTATGAACCGCACCTTGGAAGGCAAAATCAAGAATAGACTGTAATTTACCGTCATTAACAAAGGTGCTCAGATTTTTCGGTTCACCGTCGTACACTTCACCAAACATAAAGAATTGTGGAATGCCTTCAGCTTTAGCGTGCTCGAGAATCGCCGGTGAAAACTCTTGCCAAAATTCCATATTAACGTGCTTAACGGTGTCGATTCTAAAGCCATCCGGTTTGAATTCAGAGACAACGCCTTTAAATACTTCGATTAAGCCGCTAACAACCTCAGGATCTTCAGTATTGATATCATCAAGGCCGGCAAAATCGCCGTATATCGCACTTTCACCTTTCCACAGGCTATCACCCTGATTGTTATAATATTTAGGGTCATTTAACCATGCCGGTACTTTAAGATTCTCTTTGCCTTCAGGCACAAATACCGTATAGCTATCGCCATTAGCGACTTGCTCTTTGGTTTTATAATCACAAAGACCTGGGGTTTCATGTAGCCACTGATCACCGTTTTCGCCGTGACACTCTTTAAATTTGATCACGTCGGCGGTGTGGTTGGCGATGATGTCAAAGAACACTTTCATGTTTAACTTGTGCGCTTCATCAATCAGATCGACAAGATCCTGATTCGAGCCTAAATGCGGGTCGATTTCGGTGAAATCCAATACCCAATAACCATGATAGCCAGAACTGTCACCTTGCACCGCCTGATTACGCATAATAGGCGTCATCCACAATGCGGTAATACCCATTTCCTGTAGGTATGGCAGTTTTTCTTTCAGGCCTTTCATATCACCACCGTGGTAGTGACCATTGCTGCTGCGATCAAAGCCACCATATGACTCAGGCTTGTCTTTACTGCCCAGGTCATTGTC
Source organism: Thalassotalea sp. HSM 43 (assembly GCF_004752005.1). Classification (NCBI taxonomy): domain Bacteria; kingdom Pseudomonadati; phylum Pseudomonadota; class Gammaproteobacteria; order Alteromonadales; family Colwelliaceae; genus Thalassotalea; species Thalassotalea sp. HSM 43. The sequence continues at coordinate 1,892,650 of NZ_CP038493.1, forward strand.
AATATCACCATTGTGGAAACGGTCTGGCATAACAAAGTAAAACACTTCATCACGAACATCGCGTTCTAGGTAATGTGGTAATTGGCTGCTGATCGGCGCAATGCTAATTTTTTGCTGCTGATCGTCCGTTGCGGTTACTTCTATTTCTTGTTCCGCTTGAGTGACTTGTTCCGTTTGCGCCACTTGTTCTGCTTGTTGCTGTTTGTTATCACTGCTATCACAGCCGCTTAAGGCTAACGATAGTGCGATTGCTGAAGATACTAACGTCAAATGTTTCATTAACTCCCCCATAAAATCTTCATTGTGAAAGGTGCCTTTAGGCACCCTTTGGACGTTCCTGATTCATAACATCAACCAGGTTTATCATATCGGTTTGTGACCAAAAGTCATTGATATTAATAGGTAAACGACGACGCCAGTTTGGATGCTCGTCAACCGTACCAGGAATATTTACTTGCTCATGTAAACCTAGTGAGTCTTCTAATGGCACCAACAAAACACGACTTGGCGCTTTCGCTAAGAACGCTTGTGCTGCACGTGACAGGGCATGATTCATTTGCGCCGGCTTAGCTGATGGAAACTCATCACGATTAAGCACGCCTTCGTATTCCAATGCCGCTAATAGCTGCTCACGGTCGGTCACTCGGCCAGCACGTTCGTCGATACCCATTTGTTCATTCGGGTATAAATTCAAATCCTGACGCCATTTCAGGTCATTGCCTGTCCACCAACCAGCTAAGGTTGATAAATCATGGGTAGATACGGTTACCATAGATTGCTCAGGGTATAACTCTGGACGGAAATATAGGCCATTTTCCCAACGCTCAAAGAACAGCACTTTGTACGACAACAAGCCAGACTCAGCCATAACATCGCCAAAACCATCCGGCACATTACCCAAGTCTTCGCCGATAACCACACAGTTATTGCGACGTGATTCTAGGGCAATGATGCGGAAAATTTCTTCCAGTGGGAAGGTAATATAAATACCCTGATCAGCCGCCATACCTGGTGCAACCCAGTATTGACGCATCAAACCCAATACGTGGTCAATACGCAAAGCGCCAGCGTGACGCATGTTACTGCGCAAGGCTTTCACCAAAGGCATATAACCTTTCTCGATCAGTGCCACAGGATTAATTGGCGTTAAGCCCCAGTCCTGACCTAAAGTGTTCATCGCATCAGGTGGCGCGCCAACCGCAGCACCGGCAACGTAGCTGTGTTTATCAGCCCATACTTCAGCACCTGAACCGTCACAACCTACCGCCAAATCCATATACAAGCCAACAGGCATGTCATTGTTTTTCGCTTCACTGGCCGCATCGCCTAACTGGCTATCCGCTAGGAATTGTAAAAACTTGAAGTAGCCAATACGCTCAGCGTTTTCTTTCTTAAAGGCTTCAACTTGTTCACTATGTGGGTCTTGAAACTCTACTGGCCATGCTTTCCAGCCATAAGCGTTCTCGTCGATATTGCGAAAATGCTCATACAAGGCATCAAAGGTGGCAAGCTCTAACAGGTCATCAGCCATCAAGCTAACAAATTGATTGAAGGCACCGGCAAAAGCGCTGTTTTTCGGCAAATGATTGGCGACAAAGTCACGGTACAACAACTCTAAAACCTGAAATTTCAGGTGTGCCGCGTAAGGGTAATCAATGAAGTCCTTACTGTTGGCGTCATTCACGTGCTTTTTAAAGTCGGCTGAATTAACCAAGTCCTGTGCCGGCTTACAGCTAGCAAAGTTGGCAACACCCGTCACATCAATGTACATGGTGTTTAAGAAACAACGACTGGTTGGTGAATACGGGCTAATGTGACCTGGGTTATTTGGATACAATGGGTGTAATGGGTTTAAACCGATGGCGGTAACGCCGCGCTTGGCTGATTCAGACACTAGGTTTTTCAGATCGCCAAAATCGCCCATGCCCCAACTGTTGTCCGATTTAAGCGAGTATAATTGCGCCGCTAAACCCCACATGCGGTAATCTGCCACTTCATTAGGCGACAAACAAGTTTTTGGCGCAACAATGATATGACAGCTTTCACTGCTGCCATTCACGCTGACCGTTAAGGTGTGGTAACCCTCAGCCAGCGTCGGTAATGGCAAATCTAACTTTTGGTAATGCACACCCTCAACGTTGCCTTCATTGATAATTGCCAAATCAGCGAGGTCTTCGTTGCCATTTAACGACTGGCCATTCTCAAGCGCCAAAGTCCAGTTAACGGTGTTGGCTTTTAAGGCACTGTTGATACTTAGTGGTGCGGTAAATTGGCTCAATTCCGCTTTCACTAAATGGGTAGCGGGAAGCATGCGTTGCCACACACCATTTTTTAATTGTTCTGCTGCTGCCAGAATTACTTCATCAGAAGATAAGTCATAATCCATTGCTTCTAACAGGGCTTTTAGCGCATCCTGATTAGCAAATACGGTATTGCCGTAGCAATCCTTATAACTCGGGTGAAAGCCCACTTGTTCAGCAAGCTGTTGCATTGGTGTCATAATATCATTCCTGAATATCAAATTGGCTATATGTCAGCACTATCATGCTGTGCGCCTCTACGCTGAGCTCGGTATCATCTATGCGATTGCAGGTGATAACGGCGTCCAGGTTGGCGGTATTTATTATTTCGGTCCATACGCCTTTCAACTTAGGCAATTGAAAGCGAGTCGGGTGACTGTGCGCATTAAATATGATCAACAAGCCGTCATCGACGGTGATGTCACATATGTCACAGAACTGACTTTGTTGGGCGTATAAACTTCTGCGGTCATGGTTTGTTTCAGCAAGCATCATGGCAAAGCTCTTTAGGGCTTTATTGTGCCAGTTGCTTTCATCCATGGGTTCACCATGACAATTAAACCAACTCAAATCTTTCAGGCCGGTTTTCTCCGAAACCTTTTGACCGTGCTGATAGTGCAAGCGGTTTAATAATGGATGTTCTTTGCGCAGCTTGATTAACTGCTGGACGAAGCGCAGTTGCTCTTCATCTTCTTTGTGCCAGTTAAGCCAGGTTATTTCATTATCCTGACAGTAGGCGTTGTTGTTACCGTGTTGGGTGTTGTTGCGTTCATCGCCCGCCAATAACATCGGCGTGCCTTGCGATAGGAACAAGGTGGCGAGAATATTGCGTTTTTGCTGACTTCGAACTTGATTAATTCGGCGATCTTGGGTTTCACCTTCAACACCGTAGTTGCAACTGAAATTGCTACCATGGCCATCGCGATTATTTTCACCATTCGCATGGTTGTGACGCTGCTCAAAGGTGACCAAATCGTGCAAGGTATAACCGTCGTGTGTGGTAACCACATTAACGCTGGCATACGGTCGGCGACCGTGGTGTTCAAAAATATCTCCACTGCCGTGCAAGCGTCTCGCTAACTCCGGCACCATGCCTTCGTCACCACGCCAATAACGTCTTACCGCATCACGGTAGCGGTCATTCCACTCCTGCCAGTTACCCGGGAACTGCCCCAATTGATATCCGCCATGACCGATATCCCAAGGTTCGGCAATCATGCGCACATCAGCCAGCACAGGGTCTTGACGTAAGGTGGTAAAGAACGCGGTATAGGAGTCAAAGTTATCGTTGTTTTGATAGTTTTTGCGACCAAGGATCGGCGCCAAATCAAAACGAAACCCGTCAACGCCCATAATCTCTACCCAGTAACGCAAACTGTCCATGACCATTTGCAATACTCGTGGATGAGCCAGGTTTAAGGTGTTACCGCAACCCGAGTGGTTTACATAAAGACGCTTGTCTTCTTTTTCGAGACGGTAATAACTGGCGTTGTCGATGCCTTTAAAGCTAAACGTTGGCCCAAGGTGATTGCCTTCGGCGGTGTGGTTGTATACCACATCGAGGATCACCTCCATGCCAGCGTCATGAATGGCGGCCACCATATTTCTAAATTCGCTAAGCTCTTCTTGTTGGGCGTATCTCGGCTCCGGCGCAAAAAACGCCATCGAGTTATAACCCCAATAATTTTTCAAGCCTTTTTCCAGAGCGAACGCTTCGTCAAAAAAGCCATGTATCGGCAATAGTTCAATCGACGTGATACCAAGTTCTTGTAGATATTTGATGACTTTTTTGTCAGCCAAACCTTGGTAAGTACCGCGTTTTTGCTGGGCAATATCTTTATTTAATTTACTGAAGCCTTTCACGTGTGCTTCGTAAATGATGGCTTCGTTATCTGGAATACGAACCTTATGCTCGACTTTCGGCAATGGCTCTGTAACCACACATTTCGGCATAAAACCGGCGTTGTCAGTATGCTCAATCACTAAGTCTTGCTGGCGTGATTGCACGTCATAACCGTAATGATGATCGGACCAACTAAAGCTTTTGGTGAGCTTTTTCGCGTACGGATCAAGCAACAGCTTTGATGGATTAAAGCGATGACCATTATGCGGTTCGTAAGGCCCATAAACACGGTAACCATACAAACAACCTGGCTTCACCTCAGGTAAGTAAATATGCCAAACTTCATCGGTATATTCGCTCAGTTCAATGCGTTCAATTTCACTTTCGCTGACGGCATCAAACAAGCACAACTCGACTTTGGTTGCATTCGCTGAAAACAACGCAAAGTTGGTGCCTTGACCATCAAAATTGGCACCAAGCGGGTAGTTTTTACCGGGAAGGATGTGCATTCGCTGTTATGCCCTATACCAACTCAAAGACTAAGGTTGCCAATGGCGGTACGGTTATTTCGATTGACTGATCGAAACCTTGCCATGGTGTTGCTTGGCTATTTGCACCGTCGATATTACCGACGTTGCTGCCACCATAAATGCCGGCATCGGAATTAAATATCTCTTTCGCATAACCCGACTTTGGTACGCCTAGTCGGAAATTGTGGTGCACGGTTGGGGTAAAGTTACAAACCACTAACACCGGGTTGCTGCCATCTTTGCCGTAACGAATGTAGCTGTAAATTGATTGTGCTGAGTTTTCATAATCAACCCAGTCAAAACCTTGCTTTTCACAGTCCAACTGATGCAATGCAGGGGTATCTTTATAAATACGGTTTAGGTCTTTGATCAGCGCATGCACACCTTTGTGGGTGTCATGATCTAGCAAGTGCCAATCTAGCGCTTGTTCATAATTCCATTCGGCAGACTGAGCAAACTCACACCCCATAAACAGCAGTTTTTTGCCCGGGTGAGTCCACATAAAACCGTAATAGGCACGTAAGTTAGCAAAACGCTGCCAGTCATCACCAGGCATACGACCTAAGATAGAGCCTTTACCATGTACCACTTCATCGTGGCTCAACGGCAAAATAAAGTTCTCATCAAAGGCATAAACCAAACCAAAGCTGATTTCGTTATGATGATGCTGACGATAAATTGGATCACGACCTATGTATTCTAAGGTGTCGTTCATCCAACCCATGTTCCACTTATAGCCAAAACCAAGACCGCCCATCGACGTTGGCTTGGACACACCAGGCCATGAGGTTGATTCTTCTGCTACTGAGAAGGCACCTGGGTAGTCGGCATACAACTCTTCATTGAATTGCTGTAAGAAGGCAACCGCTTCTAGGTTTTCATTACCGCCGTGCTCATTGGCAATCCATTCACCTTCATTTCGGCTGTAATCGAGATACAACATAGAGGCAACTGCATCAACACGAATACCGTCGATATGATAATTGTCTAACCAATGGGTTGCACTGGCGCGCAAAAAGTTAGCTACTTCGGTACGACCGTAGTTGTAGATCAACGTATTCCAGTCTGGGTGAAAGCCTTTACGAACGTCTTCATGCTCGTACAAACAGGTACCGTCAAATTTACCCAAACCGTGGGCATCAACCGGGAAATGACCGGGTACCCAGTCAATCAATAAGCCAATACCGGCACTGTGACAGGCATCGACAAAATATTTAAAGTCATCGGCATTACCAAAGCGCGCCGTCGGGGCAAACAAACCAACCGGTTGATAACCCCAAGAACCATCAAAAGGGTACTCACTGATCGGCATCAACTGAATATGGGTAAAGCCCATGTCCAGGGTGTAAGGGATCAGCCGATCAGCGATATCTCGGTAATTTAAAAATTCATTATTGTCATCACGCTGCCAAGATCCTAAATGCACTTCATAAATCGAAATCGCGGCATCACGGGCATTGCGAAGCTCGCGAGTTTGCATCCATTTTTTGTCTTGCCAGTTATAGTCACTCGGTGCGGCTATGACAGATGAAGTGTCTGGACGATATTGTGCTTGAGCACCATACGGATCAGATTTTAATGGCAATAAATGGCCATATTGGTCTTTCACTTCGAACTTATAGTTACAACCATCGCCAATGGTGTTGGCACTGCTGTTTTCAGGAATAAATATTTCCCAAATACCGGCATCAAGACGCTTGCGTAACGGGTGGACGCGACCATCCCAGTTATTGAAGTCACCAACAACAGCGACATGGCTTGCATTTGGAGCCCAAACCGCAAACGACACGCCTTTCACACCTTCATGCGTAATCACGTGCGCACCAAGCTTTTGATACGGCTGCTTGTGCTTGCCTTCGTTAAACAAGTAAATATCCAAATCACCGAGCACTGGCGCACAGTTAAATGGGTCAATAAAGGTTTTCTCAGAATGGGCAAACTCTGCCTTTAGCTGATAGTCAAATTGCTTCTTACGGCGAGTGGTTTTACTGAAAAAACCCGCGTCATCAAGCTTATCTAACTTGGCAACGACCTTGCCGTTACTATCAACCACACTTACCGACAACGCGCCTGGAACAAAGCTGTTGATTTGCAAATAGCCTTTGTCATTGGCATGCATGCCCAAAAATCCATACGGGTTTTGGTGGCGGGCCTGTAATATGGCATCGATTTGCTGTTGCATCGGTCGTTTTCCTTTCCTGAACTGCGTTTATTTATGTTTAACTATTTTTTAACAACGTCTTTAAAATGACAAAAGGCCGGTGCAAGCACCAGCCTAATTTAGTTACTCGGCGATGGGCTCGAGCTTCCAAATATTATCGACATAATCTTGTATTGATCTGTCGGAGGTAAATTTACCCATTTTGGCGGTATTAATAATCGCCATCTTCGCCCAACGCGCCTTGTCTTTGTAGGCCTTATCTAAGTCGATATTGGCCTGACAGTATTCGGCAAAGTCAGCCATAACACGATACGGGTCACCGCCATCAAGCACGCTATTGGCAATGGCACTTAACTCGCCCGGATTACCCGGTGTAAAGTAATCGGTGTATAACCAATCCAATACCGCTTTTAGCTCTTCTTTGGTTTCGTAATAGTGATACGGGTTGTAGCCATTGGCGTTAAGCGCCTTTATTTGGTCAACCGTATTACCAAAGATGAATATATTGTCATCACCAACTTCTTCGGCAATTTCAACGTTGGCACCATCTAGCGTACCGATTGTCACTGCACCGTTAAGTGCCAGTTTCATGTTACCAGTACCTGACGCTTCTTTACCGGCGGTAGAGATTTGCTCAGATACATCGGCAGCTGGGATAATTTTCTCAGCCAAGGTCACGCGGTAGTTTGGCATAAAGACAACTTTTAGCTTGCCTTTAATGCGCGCATCGTTGTTGATCTTGTCAGCTACCTTGTTGATTGCATAGATAATTTCTTTCGCCAAGTAGTAACCCGGAGCCGCTTTCGCACCAAAGATATAAACACGAGGATGCATGTCGTAATCAGGGTTATCAAGCAAACGACGGTACAAGGCTAAAATGTGCAAGAAATTCAAATGCTGACGCTTATATTCATGTAAGCGTTTGATTTGTACATCAAAAATAGCAGACGGGTCAACTTCTACGCCGGTCGTCTTAACAATTTCTTCAGCCAACTTAACCTTGTTCTCATGCTTAATGTCCATAAATTGCTTTTGGAATTTCGCATCATCAGCAAACTTGGCAACATCCGCTAGGCTTGCCAAATCTTTTGGCCAGTCAGTTTTCACTTTGCTGTCTAACAATTTAGACAGTGCCGGGTTACATGCTTTCAACCAGCGACGCGGTGTCACACCATTGGTGACGTTGGTTAATTTACCCGGGTAAAGGGCATTGAATTCTGGGAATAAATCGCTTTGCACAAGATCAGAGTGAATTTGCGCAACACCATTAACTTTGAATGACGAAACAACACATAAGTGCGCCATACGTACCATTTGTTGCTGACCTTCTTCGATCAATGACAAACGACGACGAATTTGGTGATCACCAGGCCATGCTGCGGCAACTTCTTTGTTTAGGAAGAATTCGTTAATTGAGAACAAAATCTCTAAGTGACGCGGCAACACACGCTCAAACATGCGTACAGACCATTTTTCTAATGCTTCTGGCAACAAGGTGTGGTTGGTATAAGCGAAACACTTACGACACAATGCGAACGCATCATCCCAACTAAAGTCATACTCATCCATTAAGATGCGCATTAACTCAAGAATGGCGATGGTCGGGTGGGTATCGTTAAGTTGGATAACCATTTTGTCAGCAAAGAACGACCAGTCATCACCGTGCATATCTTGATAACGCTTGATGATATCTTTGATAGAACAAGCACAGAAGAAGTACTGCTGGATAAAACGCAATTCTTTACCGGCTTCGGTTTCATCGTTCGGGTAAAGTACCTTAGAAATCGTCTCCGCAGCATTTTGCGCTGCGTGTGCGCTTTGGTAAGCACCGGTATTAAACTCGTCCCAATCAAAGAAACTTGATGCACGTGATTCCCATAGACGCAGGGTATTTACCGTTTTTGAGTTATAGCCAACAATTGGCACATCCCATGGTACCCCTTTGATGGTTTGCCCTGGATGCCAAACTTTCTTTTCACTGCCATCGGCATTAACGATAGTTTCAACGCTACCGAACACACCAATGACTTGCACAGCTTCTGGACGACAAACTTCCCAGGCATTACCGTATTCACGCCATTCATCTGGCGTTTCAATTTGACGACCCTCATGGAATTGCTGCTTGAACAAACCGTGTTGGTAATGAATACCGTAACCATAGGCATTGAAATCCATGGTCGCTAAGGAGTCTAAGAAACAGGCTGCTAGACGACCTAAGCCACCGTTACCCAACGCCAAATCATGGCCTTCTTCGAACACGTCTTCGATTTCAAAACCTAATTCGGCAACGGCTTTCTTCGCCGTATCAAACAAATTAAGGTTATGCAGGTTGTTCGATAACATACGACCCATCAGATATTCTAATGACAGGTAATTGATCGAACGTGTTTTATTGTCTTGATGATAGTTGTTTGTTTGCGATAGTTTTTCGTAAACAACTTCATTTACCGCCATACAGACAGCTCGCTGCACCGCAGAAGGGTTATCTTGGAAATCCTGTTGAGAACAGGTGAAGTTTAAGTGCTGTAAAACTTTCTTTTTGAACTGCGCCGCTGTGAAGGGCTTTTTGTTTGCTGTTGCCATATTCCAACTCTTGCTTAATTCAGGTCCCTTTGGGACACGGGCTAATCCGTCCATTTCCTATCAACATAATCCTTCAAGCGTACTGCCAGAACAGGATATCCTCGGATTAGTATAGTGCTTAAAAAACCGGCAATTTTAATAACTGATGTAAAGTTACGTTAATTTGCAGTTTCAAGGCAAATGACTACATACGTATGCATAAGGAATTACGCCTGCATACGTATGCAATTTTGCTGTGGAGATGCTTGTTAAACCTTTTTGCTGAGAAACAATAGCTAAGGTGTTCTAAATAAAAAAGAATACTCTTGATTAGATAAAGTACAAATGAATTATTTTTGATCGTTTTATGAGCATTTTATTTTTGCCAAGGTTAAGTTAAATTTAGGCTGAAATTGAGTTAAGCTAGGCAAAATAAAAAACTTTGGCAAAACCACCATGGATAGTGATTCTAGCGATTTCGAAAATCGGCAAATTGACCATAATCAATTCACCTCGTTGCAGCAGCTGGATTTTCAGCCCTTGTCAGAAAAATATCCTCCTGCACACCGTATGGTTAGCTTAGCCAGTACCTTGGTGATTTTATTGCTGATGGTTTTTATTTTGTTTCAGCCTTTTGTTGAACTGCCCGATAAGCTGCTTACCTTCTTTAGTATTGTCTGCTTCGTCTGGTCTTTTATTGGTTTAATCATTTTTGCCTATCGTTATTTTGCCGATCCGAAAAAAGCCTTTGCCATACGCCAACAGGACATCAGTTATAAAAGCGGTCTCATTTTTCGCTCGATAATTACTCAGCCGATTCTGCGTATTCAACATGTAGAGTTAAAACGAGGCCCGATCGATCGCAAGTTAGGCTTGGCCTGTCTACAAGTATTTAGCGCCGGTGGCAGCATGCACACCTTCGAAATACCGGGGCTAGAACTTGCTGATGCAGAAAACATGCGTCAATACATATTGTCGCATAAGGACTTAGGGCTACATGGCTAATAACAGCGTAGCGTGGCAACGCATATCGCCGATTGCCATTATTTATTTCATTCTTATGCTGATCAAAAATTTGGTTGGCAATGTCGTCTATATCCTGCCGGGCTTGTTGGTTCTGTACAATCAGGTCGAGAAAAACCCCGGATTTTGGTGGCCTTTCATCTACGCCATGTTGGCCTTGTTATTGATATCAGCGATTCTCAGCTTTTACTTTTTTCAATACCGCTTATCGAATCAGCAAATTGAAATTCGCTCAGGCGTACTCTCTCGCAAATACATCGACTTACCCTTTGCCAAAATTCAAAACGTTGAATTGAGTGAGCCGTTCTACTATCGTCCATTTGGCTATACCTGCATTCAATTTGATACCGCAGGTTCAGCTCGCCAAGAAGCCAAAGTCGTCGCCATTAAGAAAGACTTTGCCTTGCAACTCAAACAAGAAATTCTCGCCATTCATAACAGCGCAAATGCAGAAGTGGCGGCTGATGACGACAGTGAATCCATAGCGGCAGAGCCAACAGAGCATCATAATGAAGCCGACGAAACCGTACTAGATAGACGCAACCTCGATGATTTAGTGATCCATGGCCTAACCAATAACCGAGTATGGATTTTACTCGCCGGTATTGCGCCATTTATGGAGCAGGTCATCGACAAGTTGATCAGCTGGAGTATGTATTGGGGGATAAACCTAGAGCAATACTTTGATTTTGCCGAAAAGTCGATTTGGCAAATTATCGGTACTTTCCTCAGTATCTTTCTCACCATCATGCTGGTGGTCAGTTTGCTCAGCATTATTGGTTCGATCATCATGTTCCACAATTTCAAACTGTCTCGATATGAAGATAAATACATTCGTCGCAGTGGCTTGTTTACCCGCACCGAAGTAACCATGCGCCTGTCGCGACTGCAAAAGATTGTTTGGCAGCAAGATTGGCTTGATGTGTTATTACGACGTATCAATTTGCGCTTTGAGCAATCAAACGCCAATATTGCCAATGTTCAGCCCGGACAAATCAGCAATAAAATCATCGTCCCTTCGGTGACGCACAAAGAGTGTCATCACTTGATTGATGATGCCTACCCGGATGCCGATTTAAAAAATGTACGCTTTAATCGCGTCAGTATTCGCTTGTTTGTGCGCAATATATTGCTGTTCGTGTTACCTGTCAGCGCAATCATTAGCTACCTAGCAATTAGCCATAATGATTATCAGGCACTGGCGCCAATTGGCGCGGCAACAGCGTTTGTGAGCTTTTTGTTTTATATGCGCTATCGTCGTTGGGGCTGGGCAAACGATGGTAAATACCTCTACATTCGCAAAGGTTGTCTTGGCGTAAATTACTATATTTTTGAAAGCTATAAAGTACAGCAAACCGAGTTTATTCAAAGTTGGTTTTTAAAGCGACGCCAGCTTTGTTCACTGCAATTAGTGTTAGCCTCGGGCAGTATCAGCGTGCCTTACATACCAGAACAACAAGGCTTTGAATGGCTCAATAACACCCTCACGACAGTAGAGAGTACGCGCCGAAATTGGATGTAGTGAAAGCTGATTAAATTAACTTTGTCTGTTAATTATCACCGTCATTGCGGCCTGCGCCGCAATGAACTAATGCTCAATCGCCTTGCGCGCTCCGGCTGGAATACGAATATCATCAATCATATCGGTTACCTCATTTGGTACATCATCTTTGATGTGACTGACGATAAAGGCGGTGATAAAGTTGACAAGTGCTCCCAACAAGCCAATGCCGGTAGGTGAAATCCCCAATAACCAGTTATCCGTATTATTTAGGCTTGGGTTAACAAACACAAAGTAAATGATGTAGCCCAAGGTAAAGACCAAACCCGCTAGCATGCCGCAAATCGCACCCAATTTACCGATACGTTTGGAAAAAATGCCCATCACAATCGGCGGAAACAATGACGCCGCCGCCAAGCCAAAAGCAAGAGCCACCACTTGAGCCACATAACTCGGTGGGTTAACACCAAAGTAACCAGCGATAAGCAGGGCAAATACCGCCGCCAAACGAGCATAAAACAGCTCTTTGCGATCGCTTAAATTGGGTTTAAAGGTGCTTTTCAATAAGTCATGCGCAATTGAGCTGGATATCACCAACAACAAACCGGCAGCGGTCGATAATGCAGCGGCAACCGCACCCGCGGCAATTAATGCCACTACCCAGTCAGGTAAATTGGCTATTTCAGGGTTGGCCATAACCATAATGTCGCGATCAACATAGATCTCGTTGTCATTGTCGGTTAACTGGTTGGTAAGTTGTCGCTCTCCCCACTCACCACGCTGATCACTAAATTGCGGTTTTACCGGAGAAAAGGCATTACCCGAGCGGTATTGCATTACTCCGTCACCGTTTTTATCTTGCCAGGCGATCAAGCCAATATTTTCCCAATTTTTAATCCATGCTGGCGCGCTTTGATAAGCGGTTTCATTGACACTTTCCGATAGATTAATACGTGAGAAAGCCGCTACCGATGGGATGGTGGTGTACATCACACAAATGAATAACAACGCCCAGCCCGCAGACGCTCGTGCATCAACGACTCGCGGTACAGTAAAAAAGCGTACGATAACGTGTGGCAGACCTGCGGTTCCTATCATCAGACAAGCAACGATAGCCAAAGAATCAATCATGGTGCGGGAAGTCGAGGTATAGGCGTTAAAGCCGAGCTCTGTGGTTACTTGATCAAGCTTTTCAATGACGGTCATGCCTGAGCCATCGTTTAAGGTATCGCCGAGCGCAAACTGCGGTATCGGATTATCCGTCCACATAATACTTAGGAATACTGCCGGCACTAAAAAAGCAAAAATCAATACACAGTATTGCACCACTTGTGTGTAGGTGATGCCTTTCATGCCACCTAATACCGCGTAAAAGAAGACAATGCCCATACCGATATAGACGCCAATATCGATGTCGACTTCTAAAAAGCGAGAAAAGACGATACCAACACCGCGCATCTGTCCGGCAATGTAGGTAAATGAGATAAAGATTAAGCAAACAACGGCAACAACCCGCGCTGTTTTTGAATAGAAACGTTCGCCAATAAAATCGGGAACGGTAAAACGACCAAACTTACGTAAATAGGGCGCCAGTAACATCGCCAACAAGACATAGCCACCGGTCCAACCTAATAAATAGACCGCCGCGTCACGGCCAGCAAAGGCAAGCAAACCGGCAACCGATAAAAACGATGCAGCGCTCATCCAATCCGCAGCCGTCGCCATGCCATTCATCACCGGAGGTACGCCGCCACCGGCGACGTAAAAATCCTTGGTTGAACCGACTTTTGACCAAATGGCGATACCGATATATAACGCAAATGATAAGCCGACGAACAAAAACGATAACTGCTGCGCATCCATGGCTTAAGCTCCTTTGTCGTTTTCTCGCAATAACTGTTTGGTTAATTTAACCGGATCTTGTTCAATAAAGCCGCAATAGCGCTCTATTTTTTTCATCCAAAAATGATAAATAAAAATCAGTGCAACGTAGAAGATCATGGCACCTTGCTGGGTAAACCAAAATCCTAATGGAAAACCGAAAAATTGAAACCTATCAAGCCAATCGGCCAGCAAAATACCGCAACCGAAGGTAACAAACGCCCATACCGCCAATAAGGTGTACAGCACACGTTTGTTTGCATTCCAATATATATCGAGCCGTTCTTCTACAGGCAGAGCTGCCACAGCCGTGGCCTCATTTGTATTATCCACACCCAACCCCTTGAGTTTTTTATTGTTTTTATTGGTGATCTTTGCCACCTTTAATATATGCACTTGGTTATTTTTTATGAAAGTGCTTACATCACCTTAGCGCAAAAAAATCATAATTAACATTGTACAAACAGCAATTTAACATCAATTTTTTGTCTATGTTGTCAAAAACTTGTCTGCAAGCGTATGATTTTTCACCAAACTAGCATTGGATACGTTATTTGCGCTTATTTAGTTCATTCAGCAAGTCAGCCAATACCGGCTGCTCGTTATAACACAAAAAGCTCAGCATAGGCTGAGCTTTTTTTATGGCTGCGAAGGGCAAAGCAGCTAGCTTTGCAAACGTATTTGATAGTGATTCATATTAAAACCAAACAAAGGTTGGGTTTTAACAAACTCAAATCCATGGTTAAGCAGCACTTTATTCGATCCGGTATTTTCAACAGCCGCATCAGCAACCACTAAATCTAGGTTGAGAGTCTCTCTGCCATAGGCTAATAATGCGCTCACCGCTTCTGACGCGAGCCCTTGTCGCCAATAGGCAGGCAACATACGATAACCGAGATCCGGCGCATTCAGCTCTTCATCATATTTAAAACCACAAAAACCAATCACCTTATTATCGCTTTTATGAACAAGCGCATAGCGACCATAGCCATGCTTTTGGTATTCATTTAACCAAACGTTTTCAATGATGTGCATCGCGTCATCTTTGCTGTTTACAAAGCCTGCGTCACCAGTGTAGCGGCTTACTTGTGTATCGACTGAAAACTCAAAGACCGCGTCGACGTCATCCCGTGTGAAGTGGCGCATTTGCACTCTGGGGCAATCAATTAATATATCCATGATTATGTTTTCCCTAACTTTTATTTAGAATTAGCGGTATAAAAAAGCTCAAAGCTAAATAACCAAACCAAACATAGCAAAACCAACGACCATCAAGCCGATTGGCAATTTGTAGACCCGTTGCAATAATAGGCCACCGGCAACCAAGGCCATATGTTGTGGCGCGGTTACGGCGCTAACAAACACCGGCGAATACAGTGCGCTCAGCAATAAACCAACGACCGCGGCATTTATACCAACCACCGCGCCGGCCACTTTAACGTTAGAATTTAACGATTGCCAAGCCCCTTGTAGCGCCAAGATCAATAAGAATCCGGGTAAAAATATCGCCAATGTTGCCACGATTGCGCCTATCAAAGGCATGCTTGGTTCGGCATGCACCCCAAGAAACGACGCCAAAGAAAACATCGGTCCAGGCACGGCTTGCGCTGCCGCATAGCCCATTAAGAAGGTATCGTTATTCATCGTTTGCCCAGCGGTTTCTTGCAATAATGGCAATACCACATGACCGCCACCAAATACCAAGGCACCGGATTGATAAAAATGGGCAAAGGTTTGCTGCAGGCCAGGCATGCTGGCTAAGTAAGGCGTCGCTAAAAACAGAACGGCAAACAGGATAAGCGGCACAAATTTAACCTTTTGTTTGCGATGTTGGGCAATTTGCTCAGGTTGGCAATAAAGCGCGCCAATTGCGGCAGCAAGCAGTAATACCAACATTTGTTGGCCAATACCTGAAAACAACACCAACAACATAAAACTGGCAACGGCTATGCTCGCCGTCAGCCTGTTCTTGCAAAAGCTTTGATACATACTCAAACACGCATCGGCTACCACCACTACAGCCAATAATTTCAGCCCGTGTATGATGCCATCGAGCAAATCACCTTGAATAAAGGTCTGACTCTTAGCTAAGGCATACATCAACATAAATGACGGTAAGGTAAAACCGAGAAATGCGGCGAAGCCGCCCAACAATCCGGCGCGTTGCAAACCAAGGGCAAAACCGACCTGACTCGACCCCGGCCCTGGTAGGAATTGGCTTAGCGCAACCAACTTGCCATAGGCTTGATTGTCTAACCATTGATGTTTTTCAACGAAGGCTTTTTGAAAGTAACCTATGTGCGCTGCAGGACCACCAAAACTGACCCAGCCGAGCATGAAGAAATGACGAAAAACCTCAATAACTTTATTCATTTACCTAGAAAACCCATAAAACGATCACGCCTGTAACGGCGTTCTTATGAGCACCATTTTACACGCAAATTAATGAAAGTAATGTGATTATATGAAGGAATTATGACAGTTATATGGCAACGCCTTGCTCAGAGCGGTTACTTATCGCGAAAACTTGCTAACTCAGCTAAAAGCCAGTCTTTGCTTTTGACTTTTGCCTGTCCTGGGCACTGAATATAATAGTAATCACCGGACATGGTGCTTTTGGTCGCAGCATATTTAATAAAGTCTTCAGTGGTTTCAATGTCATCCTCATAGTAATCATATTTTTTCTTAATATGCTGCTTGGCCTCTGTGCCTTTATGAGCAGTCCCATTGCGTTCATATAAACAATCTGTGGTCGCGACATATTGCAACAAATGGTTTATCTCAGGCTCTAAATTCGCGCTTTTGGCTAACACCATCGTTGAGACAAAAGTAGCGATAATGATGGTAAATACTTTAATCATGTTGCTATATATACCTATTTATAGGGTTTACCCTGTTTATTAAAAGCTTGCCATTGACCATCTTGCTGGCGCCAGCAAATATCATCATCGGGATATTCGACCTGATCATTTGGGTGACAGCTTCCTACTGCCAAATACACAGCGGATTGCTCACTGTCATTAAGCATATGATGGGCGTTATTATCCCCTGCGGCAAAGCCCATACACATACCTTGTGTCATGGTAAAACGGCCCTCATCGGTCACCAATATTAGCTCGCCGCTAATAATATAAATAAATTCATCGCTATGGCTATGCCAGTGACGCAACGATGATTGACCGCCAGGCTCAATGGTTTCCATATTCGCCGCCAGTGCCGACAAATTAAAGGGCGCTGATAAACGACGCCAATGGCACTTCTCTAACTTATGACGAAACGGATCAGGAAAAGGTTTACCTTGTTGGGAATTTATTTTGTCGGCAGCGATAGGTTTCATAATGCCTGCTTTATTTAACGGTGCTGATCGACAAGAATCGGATTACCATCAGGATCTTCGATGATAAAGCTGGCTGGCCCAGATGTGGACTCATCGGCCGTGGAGACAAACTCAACCCCTTGCGCTCGCAATTGCTTTTGAATATCACGCACATCGGTAAAATTATCCACTTGTTGTGCATCGTTGTTCCAGCCTGGATTAAAGGTCAGCATATTTTTATCAAACATGCCTTCAAACAAACCAATCACATGACGACCGTTTTTCAGTATTAACCAGTGTTGCGCCTGATCGCCTCCGGTCACTTCAAAACCAAGTTTTTGATAGAATTGCTTCGATGCTTCAATATCTTTTACCGTTAAGCTAAGTGAAAACGCGCCTAATTCCATAACCCCTCCCAATATCAGGTTTATATTTTGATAAGTAAGACATATACATCTAAATAGTTGACCTTATTAGACAAAATTACCAGTTTATTTTTCTACACAAACAAAAAACCCAGAACAATGCTGCTCTGGGCATACCTAGAGTTTTTTGGGTTGCCTGGTCTTGGCCAGATACCTATGTGTTATTCGGCGGTAGATGGATCGATTATGTTACGAACCTCATTCACCGCATCTACTGGAAAGCCGCCCATTTCACCATGCTTGCGCAGCACGTCTTCATCTGGGGCAATGTACACACAATATACTTTATTGTCGGTTACATAGCTTTCCAACCACTGTACACCTGGCCCTAATTCACTTATCACACCACAAGATTTTTGCGAGATGCCTTGCAGGTCGGCAGCGGTTAACTTACCTGCATCGTCAATATTGCGTTCAATCACATATTTTGGCATGTGTCCCTCCTTAGTGTTTGCGCCTCAAGTATAGGTCAAAATAACGATTATTCGCGCTATTGGCTATCTGGTTTTACCTCTCTGATTTTGCCCGAAACAGCCCACACGAGCACGCCACCCCAGGCCAACATCGACAAACCCGCAGGTACGCAAGCGAGCAATATATATTTGAATTGTTTGCGATTAAACACCAAGGCCAATAGCGCCGGTAAAAACCAAAGCACTAACATGGCCAAAAATACAATCGCTAACAGCAGATAGTTTTGTTGTTGCCATGTTGAGTCCAAAACCTGAGTCATACTTTCCATAAATTAATCCATTATTATCATTTAGATAGCAACACAGTCTCGGTAATGTGGGATTTATTACAGTTGTTTTTGATATAGGTTGTTGTCGCTGCCATAAAGACTTTTATGACCAATAACAGTAAAGCCTAACTTGCTCAATAAGGCATTTGAGGCGATGTTATCGGGCTTGGTCACGGCTAAAATATTATCGACTTTATGCTGCTTAGCCGCATCTGCAAGTACAGCCTGGGATGCTTCTTCGATATAACCATTGCGCCAATGCTCTGGCAGCAGCGCATAACCAAGATCAGGGTGTGCTAATTCTGGCCGTTTTAGCAAACCACACATGCCTATAGGGGTATTATCTTGCTTTAATTGCACCATGTTCAAACCAAAACCATAGGTTTGATAGCTGGCAATAGGGCCGTTGTTTAGATAATTAATGGCATCACTGTGATTACGCACCTGCTTATCGCCGATATTGTTAATAAACGACGGCTGATTAAGTAGGTTGATAATAAAATCAGTATCTTGGTGGTTGAAATGGCGAATGATTAATCGTGAGGTTTGCGCAACTAACATAACAGTCGTGAATCAATAACAGCTGAAGATTAGCTCAACATACCTTGTTTTACACCCAGATGTCATTATCGGCGGTAAGTTCGCTTTGTACCTCACCAGTGTTCACCACACCTTTAGGTTCAATTAGCATGATTTGGCAGGGGGTTTTAGCCACCGGTTTATGTTCGACGCCTTTGCTAACAACAAACATTTCACCCGCTGTTAACTGCACCTCACCATCACGAAATTGAATACAAAGACTGCCTTCAATCACAATAAAGACTTCATCGGTATGCGGGTGACTGTGCCAAACAAACTCGCCTTCAACTTTGGCTAATTTGAATTGGTAGTCGTTCATCGCCGCGATGACACGAGGCGACCAAAGATCGTCAAACTTGCTGAATTTGTCCTTGATATTGATGGCTTTATGATTCGACATGATATCTATATGTTCAGTAAGTGCGACCGACTAAGCCTCAGTATTGCCGACATTAAAGGCAATAATCGATGCGCCGGCTGCTGGAATAAGCGCATACAAAATAGCGGTGAACGACATTTGCGCCACCATAAAGGTATACGCTAAGTAGCCTAAGGTCGGTAACAACAGCAACATCAAATGTTTGCTTTCTCTTAATTTATAGCGGTTACATGCCAATTTAATGGTGAAGAAGCTAATTAATGCGGTCACAAATCCGGTAACTAGCGATGAAAAATAGTGAATAGGGAAATCAGGATAAGGCTGCAAAATATCAGGCACAGGCGTTGCCGCACCCCAATCAATAAATTGCATGTATATGGTTGTTAAGAAAATTCCGACTACTAACGCGAAAAATCCCTTTCCTTGTTTTGCGGTTAACATATCGCTCACCTTGTAACTGTTATTGTTGTTAGATTTTGACGGCTCACTTACTTAAATGAGCACAGCGCGTACAACAAAAATGCGCGGCGATGCTTTTCAATAGCCTTATTTTTTTATAGTCGTAGATTTTGAAAAATAAAAGTTTTTCAACGATTTATTGATGAATTTTTTGGCAAACCCGTGTAGCCGGACGCCGTAAAAAAACTATTTAGAACAAATAGTAAGGTTTAGAGGGCGCTATAAGCCCTCAATTTGTTGGCAGTCTTTAGGGGCAATAGAAACCGACTTGCGGTTATCGGGACTGGCGGCAGGGTTGCCACCAAGGCGTAAACCGAGATACACCAACCATGCCCGCAGCGAGCTCATGCCATCTTGCTTACACATCTCTTGCAGCAAACGATCGGCGGCTTCACGTGAGTTGGTGTTATCGAGCAACTGCTCACGCATCAATTGATACAAAGCATCGTGAACCAATGAGCCGCGCATGAAATTTTTGCTGTCTATGGTAGGGCCTGACGGACCATCCCATGCATAGCCCTTTTTAATCACCAACGCCCCGGTTGCAGACAATTTAATATAGCCACTTGGCGATTCAAGATCTTTGTCTGGGGTTATCGGTATGTCCACACAATAAGATTCAACCAGCTGATATTTATAGCCTTTTTTAAACGAAATACAGGTCATAATAAGTCCCTTTAATCACCTAGACAAACTCATCACTTATTGGTCTACCAATATTCCCTTATTAACGAAATTTTGCCGTCTTTAAATTCAAACAAACGCATCAGTGGTTTGCCGTCGACTTCTTGTTTGCCATCCATAACCGTGGTCGAGACAAAAGCGATGGTGATGGCATTGTCACCTACGATTTTATTGGTAATGTTTGATGTCAGAGAGTCTGCCATGCCCATGTAATTCACCAGTCCAGCGATAAAATCGGCTTTCGATAAGTCGGCACCATAATTAGGGTGCTGATAGCGCATATCGTCAGTTAACAAAGCCGCAACAGCATCGATGTCGGCTTGGCTTGCGCCTTTGACCTTAGTGGCATCACTTAAGCTGACGAACTGTTCCACCGTCGTTAATGGCGAGGCATTGGAAAACAAAGGAAGACACAATAAAACTATCAGTAATTTACGCATGGAAACTCCTATAAAATGCACGTTCGCCTTACTTGGCGGCTAAGTCGGTAATGGAAAAATGATGGCTGGCGATATTAAAGCGGTTACGCAAATAAAAACGATGTGCGGGAAATTTTTGAATACCAGAGTCCAAGTGCAATTGCTGGCAATCGTGCTCAATGCAGTAGGCCTTAAACCAATCGATGATAAATTTGCCCACCCCGGTTGAGCGTTGTTGCTCATTGGTCACTAAGTCGTCAATATAAACATGCTTGCCCCAAGCAAGCTTTTCACCAACCACAAATCCGGCGACACATAACACCTGTTGATTGGCCAAGACATAGGCAATTTGATAGCCCGAGAGTCGTTGTTTCTGAATTTGAGCGATGATTGATGCTTGCGTATATTGTGGGCGTAACTGCAATAGCACATCCGCAACCGCGGCTAATTCATCGTCTGACTTGAGCAAGTGAACCTGCATAACTTCCCCAGTAAAGTCATGCTAACCACATGACAATATTAGATATTATTGAACAATCTACTGTACTGAAAAAGCCACTAAAAGAAAACCAAAGACGTCAAATTCGGACATCAAAAAGCCGACTTCCATTGCTCGGTATCGATAAACCAGCGCTCTTCATGCACTTTGTCACCGGTAAACTTAAACAATACCAACAGCTGTGACGCAGATATTTTTTCAGACTTCCATTCCATAACGGTGATAACTTCCGCATCACCTGAAACTTGCCGCATGGCGGTGATTTCAAAACCGGGTGGTAGTATGTCACCTAAACCATTCAGAGCTTGACGAAATGCTTGTTTGCTATGCAAAACATCATTCTGACCCGGCATGATAAACGTCATATCATCAACATAATCTGCGACTAAAGCGTCAAAGTCGCCCCTGCCTACGGCATCCCAACCCCGCTGTACTATTTCAGCTAGATTCATGGCCCTATCTCCTATGCAATTAGGACAGCTTAAATATAGTTGTTTTGAGCTGGTTTGTGCTGTTTTGTGCTAGTTCGTGCCGTTTTAGGTTGGCTAGAAGCCGTTTTATTCGCCGGCGTTATCGGCAGCAAGCTTTTGCTGCGCCAGCCTTTTGGTGTGATGTAATATATCGACCGTGCCTATTTTGCCATGCCCAGGCACCACGGTTTGAATACTAGGGTACTGAGTTAACACCTTATCAATCGACTGCGGCCAATCGGCGACCGACGCATCAGCAAGATTACCAAGGCTTTTACTGCCCAGGCTTTTGGCAAAGCAGCCGGCGAACAATAACTTTTGTTGCGCTAGCCATACCACCACATTATCGTTTGAGTGCCCAGCGCCAGGGTAGAAAATCTCTATGCTATTTTCAGTTAGAGCAAACGGTTGTTGTGTTATGACTTCACTGGCCGTTGTTCGCTTTTTGTCACTCAAGAGCTGATTAGTCGCGACACTCGCATAAGTTGCAATATCAAGTTGATTGAACACCGCAAGCCCGCCACTGGCATCCTCATGAAAGTGGGTAGCAACGACGGCTTTGATCTGAAAACCTTGCGCTTCTATCCAAGCAATCAATTGCTTGCTATCCGCTTGCGTCCAAGGCGTATCAATCACATAGGCTTGATTATCTTCAACCACAACCAAACCCGACGCGGCGACCAAGCCCCAAGGGGAAATATACTGATACGAGATATGCTGATAGACGTTATCGGCAATAAGTTTAACGTTTAAAGGTTGGCTTTTCTCAGTCGCGACTGCGCTAAAAGACAACATAACAAGAGATAACAACAGCGTTTTCATATCACACCTTTACGGATTTGATGCGGATGCATCGGTTTGTTTATACGTGGGCGGTACATATCGGTAATGTCCGGTAATTTGAAATGCAAATAACATATCATCCAGACTTGGGCCAGCGCCTATATTATGGGCGATCAGGGGTACACCTTGCTCGGTTTTATTGTTGGTAACAATGCCAATATGCGGCAAGTTACCCGGTAAAAGCCAAGTAACGATATCGCCTGGTTGGTAATCGTTGGCCTGATCACTGTTGGTTAAAACATCGCCGTGACGAGCAAAAAATACCTGTAGGTTAGGGACACGCCGATGGTCAATATTTTTGTCGGTTTTACTTAACCCCCAGATCCGTTTTGATGGATATAAGGCAAAATTGTCAGCCATATCCTCATGCACCAAGACTTGCAGATCAACCCCTAAGGTTCGATACGAACGAATCACTACATCGGTGCACACCCCGACATTGCTTGGCACATCACCGTTCGGATAAGAAATACCATAATATGAGCCATCGTAAGTTACCTGATACGTTGTCCGCTCAATCGCTGCGGCGACAAAATCAGTGCTGAAGCTATTTGCCACACCTTGCTGGCTGAACAGGGCAATTACCAGTACTAAATATTTATTCATATAGAATTGATTACGCACGTTTAAATAAGTTCCTTTAGCGCTAACGAGTACTGCCTATCAAGGGTTGCTGCGGTTGAGATGACAATGGCATCGTTAGCACATTCAATAGAAAAGTCGCCCCCGCGTTGCGATAACTGCCGCGCGTTAAGGTGTGTTTTCACAAGTTTTTTCGCCCAAAACGCCGCGATAGAACATTGTGCCGAGCCCGTAGCAGCATCTTCATCAATGCCAACACTAGGCACAAAGTTACGTAATACATAGTCGCAGTGCTCGCCTGCGGCGGTAATGATAAGCGCATGCCAAGGCAAAGATTTGATGTAATCAAGGTTAGGAGTAAAGTCACGAACCTGCGCTTCACTGGCCAAAACTAAAACCAAATCTCGACTGGAAAAAGCCTGCTGCGAAGCACAGTTGTTAATGGCGCACTGACTAAAGTCTTGCGGTTCTGGCGTAATTGGCCAAACAGGGAACTGCAATGAAAACTGATCAGCGTACTTTTCTACCTGTGGGTTGCCATGCGCACTAAAAAATCGTATCGACGTGGTTGCGTTTGCTGCTAACAAAACGCTTGCTGCGGCGATGGTGCCATGACCACATAAGTCGATTTCTTCGCTTTGCGTGAACCAGCGAATGTTGTACCCCTTATTTTCGGGTGTGACAAAGACAGTCACCGGCGCCGCTTGTTGTCTCGCAATGGTTTGCAATAACTCGTCTGCAAGCCAGCTATCGAGTTCGATAACCGCAGCAGGGTTGCCGCCATCGCTTTTATCGGAAAAAGCGCTGACCATAGAGACAGTAACGGAAGATAAAGACATGCTGACCTATTGCTATCAGTGTTTGTTATTAATGCCTGTTATTGCTGTTTATCGCCAGTATTGGGAACTTATTTTGACCAAATGAAATGGTCAGCGATTGAGTTTCGTTGGCCTCAAAGTTTAACTTAAAGTCGCTAGGCTGTTTACGTTCACCATTGGCAAACAACGCCATAAGATGTTTGCTTTCTAGTTGGCGACTGCCACTGGCTTGGTTTTTTAAAGTGACAACCGCGTACCGTTCGCCAGCCTCATTGCTCATGATCACATAATTGAGTAATTCAAAATCACTTAAGGTCGGTTCGATATCGCGATCATTAGCAAAGGCTAACTCAATGTCAGCATTGACCGCGCGATCAACCGTTAGTGTGTCGCTGTCAGTGGCAGACGCTGAAAAAGATAAAAAACACAGCAATATACCAAGTAATCGTTGCAAGCAAATTCTCCAAGAAATTGTCGGTTTGATGCTAGTAAAACTTAAAATAGACGATGCTAACCACTAAAACCGAGACCACATAAAGCTGAAACATAAGACCGGCATGGCGATGCTTTTTCGCTAACGCGCATACGGTTTCATTGCGAATATTTTTAAGTAATTTTGCCCCTTTAGGCGAGACAAATACCACAGGTATTTTTAAAAACTTCGGCGCGCCAAGCTGCTGCCAAACATCAGGCTCTAGGGTTTTCACCGACTGGTAATATTTATACTCTGCCAAACCTGAACGCAACATTAACACCGCCAAAATTGCGCTAAGTACAATTGTAATAACCATAATCTCTGTTCTTTTTTAAAAGCTGGTAACCTCTATTTTTACACTGAAAGTCATCACAAATAAAGTATTAGCTTAATCAACTTTATGGCTAATAGATTGAAATATAAGGCCTTCGACCTAATATAATGAACATAGCTATTATGCATGGGTCGCGGGTATATGAAATTTCTATCTTGGTTTATTTTGTCATTGTCGCTGTATGGTTTTGCCGTGCAAGCCAAGGCTGATAAGCAATCACCATATTCAATCGTTGCCATTGGCGATGCGTTTATCGCCGGCCTGAAATATATGTAAATGGACTTTGCGTTGTTGCTTAGAAAAATACTCTCGGCCTTCGATGCCGTAGGCGCTTTTGTAACGATAACCCAAAGCAGTTAAACCGTGCGCCAAGTTAGCCACATCAGCAAGCTGGTGAACCACACCTAGTATGTCGATGCAATCTTTCGCATATAGGCCTTTAACGGCAGTAGAGCCAATATGAAACAGCTCAATATCTCCTTGATATTGAGCTGTTATAAGTGCTTTTTCTGTTTCGAAATCTGTTTGCCATTCGTCCTTGTATGCACAGATCATTATTTGATGCTTGATACTAGCTTCGGATTGACCACCAAATTCCGAACACCATGGGCGTGATCTTCGTTAAATACATTACTCTCACACCATTTACCTACGGTGGCGATATTCACTTTCGCCACATTAGGGCGAACCGCCCAAGTGACCTGAAACGGTGATCCCTGCTCGTTATAGTCTGGACCGGTTGTAGACCCTGCATATTGGATAGCCGTTCCCGTATTGGCTGGAATGCCTGACGCCTGTACTAAACCAACTTTATCGCCATGCGCGGTTAGTTTGGCAAAGTCTAATGCATTGGCATCATTGACCAATACATACACCTGAGTTTCAACACGTAATTGCGGATTTTTTATCGCTTCATTAAAGCAGGAATTTAAGGTTGGCCCTGGCTTAATTTGCGCTGAGGAATGAACATAATGCACTTCAATGGTATCGCCAGCCTGCAAGCTCCCATGCTTACTTGGGCACACATCGTAATCAACGGCAGCCGATTCAGCCGCAGATAAGGTACCAGAATATTTGTATCCCGATTGAAAGCCTTTGCCATCGCCATTACCAGCATAGGTCGTAAACTCGCCACCTTTGTGTTCGGCGTTTTTATGGAAATGAATATTACATAGATTCATCGACGTATAGGCAGGTGCGGTATTAAACATAATGGTATTCTCACCTGACGCGGCATCGATATCTCGAGGCGACTGTGGGCCAAAACCTTTACCCGTTGTATTTTTTTCCAGGTTTATACGTTGCTTTTTGATAACATCATCAGCGACAGCGCTATGCCCATCGCCGGCAAACACATTAAAAGTTACAGCGGCCGATAAAATAACAAGCAGTTTTGCATTCATGATGTCACCCCTACGATGGTGTTTGATAAGCGAAAAACAACAGCAATGCCTCGTGATGCAAGAAGATCACTGACGAAATTACTATTAAATTTTATACCAAATCTGAAAATTAGTAGGAATATTGGGGGATTTGTAAGGAGAGTCGGCCTATTTACCGTAGGCCCGTCTAAGTCTTTTAGATACCGTAATGAGCTCAGGTAACATTCTCTCTAACCACTGAAAATCACCATCGTCCGCACTATTATGGCGAGCACTGATCATTTTTCTGGCGTGCGTTTCCACCGTTAATTCTCCAACGGCTGGCTGTGAGGCTATGTCATTTACAATGTCATAACCGTAAGCAAGGTTTAACGCTTGTCGGTATTCGGCATATTGCATTGGAAATTTATCAACAAGATCCGGCCTAATTTTCAAGATTTCGTCAATTTTGATGAGCTGGGCAATTACTTTACTTGGATTGGGTGCTAGCCTTTGTTGCTGCGTGGCAAAAATTTTTGAACGGTAAATACACGTTATCAAAGACAAACGTCAGCGACGATTGTTAAGCAAGCGAACACCATCTACCATTTGACGATTCCTAAGGTGACTTTAATACCACCGACGAGGGTCGAACCACCATAGTCTTTGGCAAGGCGAAGTAGCGTGTCATGAAAGCCTAAATTAGGGAAGGCAGCTTCCACGTCAGCAATGATGCGTTTATCTAATCCTTTGCGGAGCATCCCTTTAGACGCATCAATCCAATCGGCTTTTCTGCAAGCCTCAATAACGGTTTGATGCGGCCCTGTATAAGGTGAGATTTTATGATGCCAATGAATTGCACCTTGCAAAGCTTGAACATCGAACCCCCAGCCAAACTTAGCATTATCCGCCAGCGCTACCGCTTCTGACGGCTCTAAATAGGCCAGTTGATGATCGGTCCAAAGACCAATGTCTTGATACGCAAAGGCTGTCTCAATGAATGGTTCATACTGAGCGTCATTATCAACAAAATGCATAGCATAAGTAATGGTGCGATAGACATGATTACGATACCCAGGTAAATCTTCGCCTATCTGATGTTTGTAACGCTCTAGTATGTCATCAACTCGCGGCCGCTGTTGTTTGATTTCAATTGAGGACATGGTTTGCTCCTGTGCACAAGTTAACGCGATTAAAGACTCTTTAGCCCTTTCATAAATACCGCAAACTGCGGTCTAAGTTCTTTAAATAACGGCTGCTTGGGGTGTTTTAACATCACTTCGCCAAATAATTTCAAGCCAACGGCCAATGCCGTGGCATCACGGCTATCAAGATCCATTTTACCTTGCATCGACTCAACAATTTTAAACACATCGTCATGGTTTCTGGTCGTGAAACTCAATGGCTTACTGGTAACCGAATTACCTTTTTTATCTTCTACATGTTCGATAGTAAACTGGTATAAGTGACCTTTCATATTTAACTCCAATGCCTGTAACCGCTAATCAATGCCTGTGTTAAGTGTAGCCAGATATACCCGTTTCAGGTTAAATCAACCCGATGCTCAGAATCGCTTGTCAAAAAACGCGCTGTTGCTGGCTAATATATTAAATTCATTGCCTTTTTGCTTAGGTGCTGTAGTCTAGATACTACCCCGTTTGGTCACTTATCCTCGATAGTTGGCTTAGCGCTCAACATTGAGGCAGCCAATGACACACTTACGTTTATGCTATCAAACCATTGAGTTTGAAAAGATCGACATCCACCTGTGTACCTTGCGCAATCGACAAGAATTTCATGATCCTGATGGCGAAGCCGAAAAACTTGGCATCAGTTCAGCCTCTTGGCCGATATTTGGTGTTGTTTGGCCATCAAGCATGGTACTTGCCCACTATATATCGAAATACAACACCGCAACCAAACGTATATTAGAAATTGGCTGTGGTACCGCACTGAGTAGCTTGTTGTTAAATAAACAACAAGCCGATATCACTGCAACCGATCACCACCCACAAGCAGGCAAATTTCTTGAGCGTAACACGACGCTTAATGAAGATGACGCGATCAACTTTGTGCGCACCGATTGGGCCGATGAAGATGATGATTTAGGCGAGTTTGATCTGATCATTGGCAGTGATTTGTTATACGAAGATCAACACATTGAATTACTCGCAAGCTTTATTGACCAACACGCAAGAACCGAGTGTGAAGTTATTATTGTCGATCCTGGTCGAGGTCGAAAAAACAAGTTAACGGGCCGCATGCAAACACTTGGCTATAGCGCATCGCAGTTTAAACCAGAGCACACCGATTACCTTAAAGATGAGTTTAAAGGTCACATTTTAAAGTATAAACGTACCGCGTAAATTACGGTTTTATTTAGATAAATTTCCACCAATCGATTCGACAAACTCTGGCAGCAAGCGGCATTGCTCGGTCGCTAAATTTTCCACCATTTTTAACAATACTTTACTGGCGAACTCTTTGCTTGGTTTGGGACCACGGTCGGCTAAATACGTGGTAATTACCGAAAACCCTTGTGGGTGATGACACTGCCAAGGCTGCGTTGCACGGGCAAACTTTTTCGTAGTCCACCAACTCCAGCCAACCATGTCACGTTCCATCATGCTGGTAAATTTACGGTTGAATGCAAGCCAATCTTGCCACGCCAATTTATTCCAGTTTTCACCGCCTTCACCAAACCACACAGGATGACCTTCGGCGATAACCTCTTTTACCGAGGTAGGCAGTTGTTCGATTGACGTTGGCGCAGGATAGGCATGAAAGGCGTAAACGGTATTATCATCCCAAGCAGGCAATAAATCTTTCATATTTTGCGCCCAAAACCCCCCTTCTAAAAACAGGATTTTTTTGCCCTGATCAATGTTGCGCAACGCTTTTGATATTTGCATATATAACTTACGCAACGGCATATTGTCATGCTGCTCAAATTTATCACCACCAAGCTCTTCTGTGCCGGGCAACATAGGCTCATTTAGAACATCGTAACCTATCATCCAAGGGTTATCTTTATAACGACGGGCAAGGGTTTCCCACAACGCGATGGTTTGCGGCCAATAAACCTCAGGCTCATGCCATAATCGAGCGACTCCATCTGAATCAGCAATATTATGCGCGCTTTGTCCGCCAGGCGCGGCATGCATATCTAAGATCACGTACAACTGGTATTTACTGGCCCAAGCGACAACATTATCCAGCAGTGCTAAGCCTGAAGGGTCAAAGTAATAGGGTGCTGATTTACCTTGTTTATCGCGAGGCATGATTCTGTCAGCATTAAATGGCACCCGCAGCGAATTAAATCCCCAACTGGCAATGGCTTTAATATCATCTTCGCTGACATAATTGGCTTCATACAGGGTAAAGAATTTATCGGCGGTTGCTTGATCGGTCAACTCAACAACGGCATTGCGAATGCGTCGTGGCGAATCGTAGGGTTTGGGTAAGCCAAGCATGTAGCCTTCGGGCATCAGCCAACCGCCCAGACCAAAGCCAGTCAACACCACGGCTTCGCCTTTGCTGTTCACCAGCTTATTTTGCTCGACTTTAAGGTGCGATTTAGGGGTGTCTTGTGCGCTTGCCAGATCTGCAAAAAAACACAGTAGACTAAAAACTGACAGCTTAAGAAATTTCATGGCTTGCCTCGGCATACAATCAGTAGATATTTACATCTCATCAGCCCATCCGGCACCACCGAACATATGAGAACGCTGTTATATTATTGTTGGTTATAGTTCTTTTTTCATTACGCCAGCAAACTCAAAGCCGCCTTCTAACTCTCTAAAATCGACATTGACCAACTGCCAGCCTTCGGCACCTAACGAATTCAAATACGCTTCAATATCTTCACGTTGCCGACCTTTAAACAGGCCTGCGCTATCCACATCGCGTGTATCAATGATTTTGTACTGGTAACTTTTCATGATTTTCCCCACCATGTTTTAATGTCTTTATATTGGCTCAGCATCCATTATTTTGCACAATTAAGGCGATCATAAAAACACTTTTTGTGCATTTGATAGGCCTCTTTATCGTTGGGATATTTGGCCGCTAAGCTACGTTTGAGCTGATTTAGTTCAGCAATTAATGCGCTATTGCCTCGCATCACCTTAACAAAGTGTAAGTGTTTATCAATTTGCTCATCTCCCGCCTGATAGATATGCAAATGCGTTTTGCGTTGCTGTTTGCCTTGTTGCTTACCCTGCTGATTACTTTGCGACGCAGCTTGTGGCTTAGAAAAGTATTGCCGACCAGCGATACCGTACTCACCTTTGTAAACGTAACCTAGGTCAATCAGCTGTTGCTTTGACGGTGCCACAGAAGACATATCGTCAACTACTGCGAGTACATCGATGCAGTCCTTGGCATATAAGCCTTTGATTGCGGTCGAGCCAATATGAAACACCTCGATTGCGCCACAAAAGGCTGACAAAATCGCCTGTTTTTCCCTTTCAAAGTCTGCCTGCCATAGCCTATTGTGAGGGAATAAATACATGGTTAGCCTTTATTGTGCGTGGTATCGCTGGCTTTAATCCAGCGCTTTACCGGTTGCAGCCACTCATCTCTAGGCAGATAAAACGCGCCATGTGACTTGCCAGTGCTAATTGAGATCTCGGTAAATGACCTGACTTGATCACTGCGTTGCACTAAAAAATCACAGGAGCCGACTTGATCTGAGGTTTCAAAAATCGAAAATACCGCCCCATACACTTGAACATCGGCATTGTTCTTTATTAATCCTGCGCAACCGGCAAGAATGATGGTATTTACCTTATCTGACCTTAGCTCGTTTGCGGTAAGAATCGAAATGGCACCGCCACGAGAAAAGCCCAACAGCGTAATGTTGCTCGCATCAACGCCCGCAGTAATTAACTTATTCACATCTTGTGCTAACAGCTTTGCATGCTCTAATGGATCGGTATTCGCGGCTCGATGGTAAGCGATAAGGTGATAATCATCATCCTTAAGCTGTTGCTTTATACGCGGGAAATCATACACCCCCCATTCCTTATGCTGTGGTGTTGGGTTTTCCCCTTCAACAATATAGCCATGAGAATAGAATACATATTTATCTTCAGCATCTATTGTTTGTGGAAAGGTATCATAGACCTGTCCAGCATGAACCAGACCGCTTATTGATAATAACAATAGGGCTAACAATTGTTTGCGATACATAATATTCCTATAAATACCAACTGGTTAGATAGAGGCCGTCTCTGCCGCCAAGTCATCTTCCTGTTTAACAATATCTTTAAAATTAATACTGGCAAGGTCCAATGTTGCTTGGCCTTGATGAACAGTAACGTCTCTAGCACCCGCACCGAGCGCCATTTCTTTAAACGCTCTAATTTCAATCATCGTTAGGCCACCGTCAGTTTTTTCCATTGGATGAATGATGATGGCCGGCGCTGGCGAAATAAATTTATTACCAACCAGCTGTTTAACGATTTCTTGTAGCAGGCGTTCACCAACAAAAAAATTACTCAACAGTGCACGTGGGTGAGAAAAAGGGTTTAACGGATTAGCATAGGCAGCATTGCCAATAGCGGTAACATTCTTCTCACCATTTTTTCCGGTTTCGACTTGCAGCAACGGTTTTTCATCAAATATCTTATTGGTTTGTATATCAACAACCCGGATGCGATTTTGCCAAATCTGTACATACAATGTAGAACCAAACTTATTGATAATACTGCGAATCATTTAGTTGTTTCCCTAAAAATGAATGCCTAATAACAAGGCTGTATATTATTGTGCTCGTGCCAATCGTAACTTGTATCCCTGAATCTCAGGAGAATCTGGATCGAGCAATTCAAGAGCATCTATCATGCCTGCAATCCCAGCTTTATTGGGGGCATTAAAAAAGACGATTAAGCCATCACCGCTGTCGGGGTAATAATAGGTCAGCGATACAATGCTCCAATTGGTGCCTCGATGACCAATCGTGTTACCGTTGGGCAAATGCGCCATGCTCCAACCTAAGCCATAACCAAGTTGGCTAGGGCATGCCGATGCAGGGGCGTCACCACAGATAATTTCACTTTGTTTAAACTGAATACCTTGCATGGTATTGCGATCTTGTTTAAGCGCTGCCGATAAGCCTTCGCCTTGCATCGACGAAATTAAAAAACGGGCATAGTCGGCGACCGTAATCACCAAATTTGCCGCCGCCGAATAGCTGCCTTCTTTACTGCAATACCCAGCAGGGTGACAGTAAAAGCCATAAAACTTGCCGTCTTTGTCGAGCGGTTTAGCGATATTCGCAAAGTTGTTTTTATCCACCACAATGGCAGCGCTAGACATCGACAAAGGCTCGAAGATGGTTGATTGCACCAGCTTTGGAAACGGTACACCAAGCTTGTTTTCAGCGTACTTTGCCAAGTACTCATAGCCTTCGCCGGAATAATTAAAGCTGTTGCCGGGAGCATCAATAAAACGCAGTTTGCCGTCATCAGCAAAATAACGCCAATTCATAAAGCCGCCAGTATGAGACAACAACATTCTTGCGGTAAGTTGGTGCACTCTGGGGTCACCGTTAAGATCAGGGTCAAGCCAATACGGTGCCACCGGTTCATCTAACGATAACTTACCTTGTGCGACTAGCCTAAGAATGGTTTCAGCCGTTATGGTCTTTGTTAATGAGGCGATGTTAAATAAGGTGTTCGCCGTTGCAGGCACACCAGAAGATTGTTGGCCAAATTGATTTTGCCAAATGACTTTTTGTTGTTTAATGACCGCAACACCAGCGGTATTAATGTTGTGCTTTGCAACCAGCTCAGCAAACGCCGCATTTAATTTAGCTGCGCGAGCCGCAGAAATATCTTCGATATCATCGTGCTGTGCGTGTACTGCATTGCTCAACAACGCCAGAAAGCACACTATAACAACCTGAAATGAAGAAGTTTTTAACATCATATCCTGTAATTTCTGCAAACAAATTGATGACGCTGAATCAACGTCGGCTAAGCGTAATGATCCGCTCGTTAGTTGCGACCCGGTTCAAATGCATCATACCTTGGTAACTCAGCATCGAGATCTTCCCAGTTCGCTTTTGATGAAACAAAGTTATGAGATATTGGCCGTTCGCTAATATCAGAGTCTAAAATGCCCAACCGAATTCGGTAACGACTTGGATCTTGCTCATTTGAACTGTAAACCGGCGAACCGCAGCATCGACAAAAATGTCGGTTGCGTCCAGGTTTAAACGAAAAGGTCGATAAGTTATTTGCCCCAACGGTGATTTTAAACTCGCTGGCATTGACAAAGCCATTGGTGGCAAACGCGGTTCCGCTATTTTTGCGGCACAAAGAGCAGTGGCAATGAATGATATCGCTAATGTCACCGCTAACTGCAATTTGTACGGCACCACATAAGCATTTTCCAAGGTACATTTCGAGATTACTCCTGCTCTTTAATACACCAATAACCTATGCACAGAGAGTTATTATTGATCATCGTTGTTGTTTTTGCTGGTTTGTCCGTCGTTATGGTCGTTATGCTTGGCTTTATTTGCTAGACCAAAGGCGACACCGACTGCGGCACCAATCACTAACCCATAACCTGGCTCACCAAACAAAGGCTCGCCAAAGACAATACCAATACCAGCCCCCATGGCGATGGACAACCCCATTTGATTATTACTTTTTGGCTTGCTCATATATTGCTTATATCGTGGTCATATTAAGATTGATACCAAACGCTGATCACTAAAGTCGATGGAAACCAAGAACCACCGCTTTGCGACTGACTGATTTTGGTGATTTTAATATCCGGCTTTGATGCGAGCCAAAGATTGACCTCCGCTTCTAAGCCATCATCCGTCGCTGACTCACTGCTTGGCCAAAAGCCGCGTTTGGGTTTTAATAATTTAGTAAATATTTTCACTTCCATCTGCGATCAAACTCCGTGTTTAATAAAATAATGTGATTAACCGCGTGCCCGCTTAGCGGCACGTCGCACAATAAGGGCATGGATAAACGCCCAAATCATGGTTTCATATTGACACTTATTACTTCCCCTTCAATAACCACACTGGCCAAAAGCAGGTAACAAGGTTTTTGTATGTTTAACAACAATCAAATCCAAATAAGCTAAAATAACGCTCGGTTATTGCACTTGCGACGAATTAATATGTCGAACAAGCTGTCTTAAACAATAACGTTTTTGTATTCAAAGCCTAGCAAAAACAGATATTTATATCATCCATTAGACATATTCTGTTACCGATTTGTGGCTACTTACCCTTGGCTGTCGCCGTAAACTTAACTGCACGCTGACCATACAACTGAAAAGACTGATAATCATCCGCCGGCAAAAACGACAGCGTTACGCCAGTATTTACGTGGATAAAATCCAGTTGCTCGCCTGCGATAGGGGTCAGCATGTATTCATCACCATTGGGGAATATTAATGCGATTTGCTCGCTAGGTTGATCAAAACGAATGGCAACATCAATTTGCTTATTCCATTTATAGTCACCCGCTAAGCTCGCCAGCAGGTCGCGGTTAACCGCTTTACGCTGCACCTCAATTTGAGCAAATGAATGCCAGTCGTATACTGCCGCCGCCGACAACAGTAATTCGTTGCCGAGCTGACCGCCGTTATCTGAATTAATCAAATACACAAGACCATTGCCACTGGTTAAATCTAGGGTCATGCCGGTGCGATAACCCGCATTACCACCATAATGTGTGATAGAAAGACCACCACCGGTTTTATCAATAATAAAGCCATAAACTGAACCATCACGTTCGTCGTTTAACAACGACTCAATATCAGATTTAGCAAACAACTTACTGTTGCCTTGATACGCTTGGTAAATCTCAATCATAAACTTAGCCATATCAACCGAGTTACTCCATAAGCCCGCCGCCGCTTGCTCAGGGTAATTATGCCAACCACCGTCGATAACCTGACCTGCTTGATTGTAGCCCTTGGCAACCTTGCTAGATTTTGCTGCAGGTAAAGGTTGGGTAAAATCAGATTGCTGCATGGCCACAGGTGCTAAAATCCAGCGTTGCATAATATCGGCAAACGGCTTATCGAAGACATTTTGCAGTGCCAATTCAGCTAAGGTATAGGCACCACCGGAATAGGCCAATGTTTGGTTTGGCGCTGCGACAACCGCAATAGCAGGTGAATTAACCCCAGGGCTGCCTTTTAAAATGTCGCTGTCACTTGGTAGCGGCAGGTCTTGTACATAGCCCATGTAGCCACCGGGAGTTATGCCTGATGTATGGGCAAATATATTGCGCAAGGTGACAGGGTTGTCTTCTGATTGCGCCCCTGATGGCAAGGTAAAGTCGGTTAAATAGTCTTGAATGTTGTTGTCTAAATTGATCTTCCCCGCAGCTTGCATGCGCACCGCGGCCATAACCGTTACCGGCTTAGACAATGACGCTGCTTGAAATAGACTTTGACAGTCTAGGGGCTGTTGAGTGCTAAATTGGCTATTTTGGTAGGTGTCAGCCCAATCAATTTTGCCTTGCTTGATCAACGCAAGCGATAACGCTGGGATTTTGTACTCCGACATTTTATCACCAATGGTGCGCAACGATTCCGTCTCAGCCAGAAATTTAACCTTGCTGCGCAGGCCGTTATCCAGCTGATGTTTACCAACTAAGGCTTGAGAATTCAGTTCGCAGCCGGCTTTGACTGGCGACTTACTGGTCTTGGGGTGTGGTTCTGGTTGCTCAGTTTGTTGCAATGCAACAGCTGAATTTACCCACATTATTGTTAACCCGGTAACAACCCATTTGTTCATAACGGCTTCCTGTGCTTAATCTTTTTCTGCTGACTTGTCTGTTATACCGAATTCAATCAGGGTTTGCCATAAATCCAATCCAGCCCTTGAATCAAAGTAGTCGGAAACGCTGTCGCATGTTTAGCGTCATCTATAACAACAAACTTGAGCGTGATTTGTTCACCTGATTGTGCGGTTATCTTTTTAACCAATTGTTCAGCACCCGCAACCATGTCATTTTTGTTGCCAAATTCAGGCCGCTCTAAGCTACCAACAGCAACATAAACCT
The DNA here is from genome assembly GCF_004752005.1 of Thalassotalea sp. HSM 43. NCBI lineage: Bacteria > Pseudomonadati > Pseudomonadota > Gammaproteobacteria > Alteromonadales > Colwelliaceae > Thalassotalea > Thalassotalea sp. HSM 43. Next base: position 1,928,885 of record NZ_CP038493.1, read on the forward strand.
TGATTGGCGACGATGGCTTAATCACCTTGGCCACTAAAATGTCATGGTTATTAAACCAAACAGACGGGCTGCCCAAAATATAACTGGCAAACATGTCAGGGTGCTTAAACAATAGATATGCGCCCAACAAGCCCCCTAACGAGTTGCCAACAAACGTGCGCCTTTGCGACTGTGTGCGATAATTTTTCTCAATATAAGGGATTACATTATCGCGAATAAATAGTGCATGTTGCTCTGCATCACCGGTTTGCATTTTCCAATCAGAGGCTTTACTCGGGGTATAATCTCGAACCCTGCTAGTCGCGCCTTTAGAGCCTTTTGAATAAGAAACAGCAACAATAATGGCTTCTTCCATGCGACCAATATTCATTGGGTATCTAGTGGCACCAGAGGCAATTTGAAAACTGTACAATGCATCGGTTAAATAGATCACCGGGTAGTGATTGTCGGTATTGGCGTGATACGAGCGCGGCAACTTAATAAACAATGGATACGTTCGCGAGGTTGTCTCATCGTGTAACTCGACAACGGTACTTCTTGGCACTTCAAATCTCGGCTCGCTGGCACTAGCACTAACACTTGCAAAGCTATTGGCAGTCAAGCCCAACCAGCAAAACAACAAGCCAATGACACAAATAAGTGACTTCAATGATGATTCCTTTATAGCGTTATCCTCGAGCTTACACAGAGGCAGCGGCTTTAGTCGCCGCTTTATTGGCGGCGCGCTTTGCCGGCAAGTTTCGTATCCAAGTGGCGACCGGTTTCTCAAAGTATCGATGCGACATAAAAGCCGCGAAAATACTGAGCAATAAAGACAGTAGTAATTTTAACTCAACCGCCAGCGCGTATTGATTAACATGCGCGATGATGGGCATATGCAATAAGTACAATGAATACGATATTTTGCCAATAAAGTCACCAAATCGGTTGGCCAATAAAAGATTATTATTAGGCACCAAAAACACCAGACAAAAGAACACGCTACTCATCACCAATAACACTTCATAGCTTAGCCACATTTTACGTTTGGCATCGGTTGTCACCGGTGACAAGGCAGGGTACAACAGCGGTATTAAACACAGTGCCAAGATAAACCAATGGCTTTTCAGGTAATCGGGTACTTTTAACGAGTCATAATGCATCCCCATGATCACCCCAACAAAAAACAAGGGTAGGCTTCTAAGCACGTTGAATACATTGTAGGGCACACCATATACATCGCCATAAATACGGGGGAAGTTGGTTAAAAACAATAAAATCATCACCGCAATAATGGCCACATAAATATAGCCACGGCGACGTTTAGCAGCCAACCAAAACAGGAGAAAAACAAGATAAAATTGAATCTCTGGTGGGATAGACCAAAGTACGCTACCACCAAAGATAAACAACAAATGTGCTAATAAACTTTGTACATCGGGTATGTTATAAAGCAGTGGATTATCGGTTTGGGTTAAAATGTAAGAGCTCACCACTATCACCAAATAAAGCGGTAGCACTCGGCCTGCTCGAGCTAAAAAATAAGCCTGTATATTGGCCTTGTTACAGTCTTTACCAAAATACAGATAAGACATCAAAAAGCCACTTAAGAGGAAAAACAGCATCACTCCGTATGCACCAGAACCTCCACCTAAGATGCCACCTAGCCAATTAGTGATGTCACTAAAGTGGGTAAAAAAGACAATCAGTGCGGCGATCCCACGCAGTGAATTTAATTTTCTTATGTGCACGTGGTTCCCTTTGCTCAAATGTAGGTGAGTTATATTTTTACTTGGTTTGACTACAGCTCATTTCGGCCATCAAACTGGATAATCGCAAGTTCTCGTGGTTCAAGATCATCAACACAACCTAAGTTAATACGATAATAACCTGGTTGCTCCGTTGTATCATGAAACGGGTAAACACCACAGGTTTTACAAAAATAATGATTCACCTCCTCATCACCCCAATGATATATGGCAAGATTTGCTTTTTCAGACAGTAACTTAAAGTCACTAGGTGAGTAGCTTTGCTGCGACATAATGGCATTTTTGCGCAAGCAAATTGAACAATTACACTGTAATGCTGTAGTGATCTCATCACTTTGAAATTCAAATTGAACAGCCTTGCAATGACAACTTCCTTGATATTTCATTTTAAACCTCATTGCTGTTACTTTTTCGCACCAGTTTTTTCGCTGTGCTTGATGATATTGATGTATGTGTCGACGTAGTATATGTCGAGATTGCTGGCTAAATACTGCAGCATTTCCTCATGTGCTTGCTGACTAACCGCAGAATGATCGCCACCAACACCATGAAACAAAATGTTGAAGATTTGCGTGCCTTTATCGGCTTCTTGTTTAATACGTGCAATCAGTTTTTGCGCCGTAACGTTGTCGGGTGCCCACAACACAGCCGCACCATACGGCAGTTGTTCATGACCTTTTATGGCGACAAACATGGACTCGACATGGGGTAAGTAGTTTTCGCCGCTTACCTTTAGATCATTACACGGTGCGGTATAGGTGCGTTCGGTTTGACCATCAAGCGCCATCAGAAACCCGTTAGCAATGTTAATTTCGTCGATGATCTCGGCCAATTTATAGTTATCGAGGTTGTAGTAAGGTTTAACCCAGTCTCGGTTAGCAACCGAGGCACTGCATGGGTGGTATACAGTGTGGTTTCCAAGCTCATGGCCATCTTTTGCCACTTGTCGCCAATCAGCTAATCGCGAGATAAAAGCCTTAGATGATAAGGTTGGATAAAAAGACGCTTTCAGACCGTATTTATTAAGCGCTGGTAGGGCATGATCCAATTGACTACTTAACGCGTCATCATAGGACAAACTTATCGCCATGCGCTGATTTTTAGGCCAGCTGATATTTTCCAGTGCCAGTGTCTGCAAAGACAGAACAGACAATATTATTGCGATAACGCCGATAACCTTGTTGATAGTGTTCATGTGACTCCTATGTCTTAAGCGTCTATGTAATTAGCGCAGTGATATATCCGCGGACTGACTCAATGAATAACCACCTAAACAAACACCGACGAAATCTTCAATCTCTTTACCAGGAATGGTTTCGGTAGTTGAATAGATCATAGAACTTCCTTAAACATTTATAATCGATAAACCTTTGATAGATATTCTAAATTCATTCAACTCGAACTAGCTGGATACTCATGAGGCCATTACCCTGCATCAACGTATCCTCATCTATAATTGTCCATACATCTTCAGATTCTTTGCCTTTGAATACAAGATAACTTTTTGAACCTGACTCGCGAACAAAAATGTCATCAAATTCTGTGCGTTTGCCTTGCGACTCGATGTAATCAGCGCCAACCACAATTGATTCACTGCCTGCTATACCCGCAAAAGCGTTCAAAAACTCATTTGAAGAAACGGCCTTGCTCTGATATTCCCCTTCGTAGCCATGACCACAGCCAACAAGGGTTCCAATTAACGCCAATATTGACGCATATTTAATAAACTGCATTAAATAATCCTGAGTAGAGTTGAGTAATTTGAAAATTAGTACTCCTGTTAAGGAGCGGATAATATTTGGTTAAAATAACGAACGAAGTGAGAAAAAGCCAACAGTAAATTTTCTTGCTTTTTTAGCTTGTTAGTTGGCACTTGAGCTACGTTGCCAAATTTGTTGTTGATTGCTAAATTTTAAAACCAAGTTATCAGCTTTTAGGCTAACTATTTCTAATTTTTGAGTGTGAACTTTTTTGAATAAAGTTGTATGGATGGTTAACGAATTATTAGCAATTAACCATGTTCCGCTAGTTGAATATGATTGAGCCTCACACCAACCGCTTTTGGTACAACCATGCTCTTCTACTTCACAGTTGAAAGTACCATCATTTGCATAAGTACAGATTGACGTTTCTTTCCAGTCTTTGCCTTTTTCTACGTACTCCCAGGTACCTAATACCAAATCACTTTCACTTGCATAAATTAGCGAAGGTAAAAATATGAGAATAAATGTGAAAAATTTGATGGTAGAACTCCTTGTGCTAATTAACGCCTCATTAGGCGCTACTTTGTAAACTCACCTTTTAGTAACTTACCATCAGCCAGATCAATTGTGCATGTATAGCCTGCAAAATTATTAACGACAACCTGATGACCGTTTAAATCTAGACTAATAAAATGAACATAAGCATCTGTACTCTGAGTTGTAGGGTTTTCTGCTACCCATAAAATAGAGCCATCTTGTTTTATACTATGGAAATTTCGTGCAACTGAGTTTTGGTTAAACTCCATGTAGTCGAAAATAACTAAAATGCATTGTTCGAATTCCTTGGCTTCCAAAATTGAGTATGGCAGCTCAACAATGTTTCCATTAATCTCGATTCTATTTTTATTAATCTGAACCATCGAGTACGCCTAACGCTTCAATAAGAGGCGCGCTTTAGGGGGTCCTTCTTGTTTGATTTGTTAAATAATGTTTTGGCATGCTATTTGTCTTTATCTAGTTCAATAGATATCTTTTCTGAAAGGCCATCAATTCTCATTACGACATCATTAAATTCATGTATCTTTTCATCGACCAGTTTTATGGCAATTACAAATCTATTTGAGGTAATTTTGGTGAACGCTATATCTTGATTAATAATTTTTACATTCTCAATATCAGTAATTTGGAGAATCGCTGGGGCTGTGTGAGTCATGACGACATTGGCCTGGGTTTGCTCAAGGCGCTCTATTATTTCATACGCACGCTCAATTTCTTGAAGATCATCAATAATCTTATTATTCTTTATATACTTTATTTCACCGCTGGAAACCAACGTTTGGTAAACATTACTGCTTCTTCTGAAGTCCCCATAATCTATTAACCGCAATAGGACACCGGCCAACTCATCACTTCTATCACGACTATTTCCATTAATTATATTTTTTCCAGAGATGAATGCTTTTTTTCTATCTGCCGCATCAGCTGCTTCTTCTTTTAATATCGCTCTATCCTCTGCCAATTGAGCTTTGATGGCTTGATAATATTGACGTTCGACCTCATTGGATTGTCGAGATATATTCATATTATTAAAATGAAGAGCTACAAGAATGCCGATTACTATCAAAATTATTTCTCCGATAGCATACATCAAATACTTGCTAATATTTCTTTCATTAAGAAGGCTAAACTTAATTTTTTTTAGCTTTGATAACATTTAATTCAATCCAAATAAACGTTTTTAGAATTACTCGTAGTTGGGCATTTAACGCCTCAATATGAGGCTTTTAATAATTGGTTATAATGTGAAGCGAAGCGGAACACTACCAACGGTTAAAATTCCTGCTTAATTGGCTTGTTATAAGTAAATTAGTCACTTACCGCTATTTTTTCTTGAGAAACGTCATTTTTTAAAACGAGAATAGCGATATAAACTAAACCTAATGGTGGAATCAAAGATAAGAGAACACCAATAAAAGTCGCTAATTTTGGTGTTTGAGTTTTTCTCTTTCCCAGATAAAAGCTTAATGCTCCCACAACAATAATTGAAATGAGGATTATCTCGCCTATTAATGTTGCATTGATATTCATGACATAACTCCCTTTACTTATAACGCCCAAATAAGGGGCTGATAATTGTTGGCTATAATGTGCAGCGAAGCGGAACCGAGCCAACTGTTAGCAGTCCCGCTTAATTTGCTTTGTTATATGGCTATGTTAAACAAATGCTCTGGAATTATGGTTAGCAGTAGTACAACCATCATTGAGGATATTAATAATTTAACAGCCAACTTTTTATCTTGTTTAAGACTTTCAATTGAACTTACGAAATTAGGTTCATTTGATTTTATACGCAGATCATAAAAGCTACATGCCAATGCATAGCAAAAGTAGATAGTAGCCAATAACCAAGCACAAATCCCAATATAGTAAAATGCTTGGATGTATTGATCTTGTCTCAAATTTACACCTTTCCCTGCTTAGCCATATAACGCCGCAATAAGCGGAGAGTAATAGTTTGCTATAATGTGAAACGAAGTGGAACCGAGCAAACTGTTACGAATCCGACTTTATTGCCTTGTTATATTCTATTGGGTAAATGACCTCAATACCGCATTCTGCTCCATATGATCCAGTAACGTAGCTATCGGAAGATAAATCTGCACTAATCGAGTATGAAACAAAAACTTTATTATCTTCTTGGGTGGTTGCTAAGGGAATTAATAATTCAGGTTTGTCCCAATTATTCCCTTTTAATAGCAACGCACCATGAAATTTTTTGCCTTCAACTTTCGTTGGAAAGCTAACAGTAACAAAAAAATCAGAGCCGTATGCATCAACCGTAATGTTGATTAAGTCTTGATATTCATCGCTCCACTTTTTTAAGTCATCCTTAGCGACATAACAAGAGCTTGAATAACTTGAAGCACTATATAAAGCAAAAAATAGTAATAAGGCAAATCTTCTCAATTGTTGCACCAAACTCTGCATAGAATATAACAGTTTATTAGATGGCAAAATTCCATGTTTGCACGGGGGATAATTCCATCTATGTTTTGAAAGTAACACTTTACCTTTAATACTGCCCTTGTTTCAACATGTTAGGGGGTTGAATCCTTTCACCTTGGTGAAAGGCGGAAATTTTCCATGTTTCACGCATTTCTCGTTTTTTGCTGGTTGTCGCTATACTTTTAATTAAATTTATTAATCAGGTATCAAGGATGAAATCTGCTTTCTTAAAGCAAGTGTCTCGCCATATGTGGGCACGTCGCTATTCTAAAAAAACCATTGAAGCTTATTTGTATTGGATTCGTGGCTTTATTATTTTTCATGGTATGCAACACCCGCGCGATCTGCATGACGTTGAGGTTGAGCGGTTCTTGTCTTATTTGTCGAACAATCGCCATGTGGCACCACGCACACAAGCAATCGCGCTTAATGCCTTGGTGTATTTGTATAAGGACATCGTCGAAAAACCGTTAACATTGGACTTAAATTTTAATCGTTCGTGCAATCAATCAAAATTACCTACGGTATTAACCAGGCAGGAAGTTGTGGCGTTTTTTCGGGCGCTTTCACCACGCTATAGCCTGCATTGCCAGTTATTATATGGCAGTGGTTTGCGGCTAATGGAGTTGGTTCGACTCAGAGTTCAAGACATCGATTTTGATTATTATTCGGTACAGGTATGGAATGGTAAAGGTGGCAAACATCGCAGAGTTACCCTTGCCAAAGAGTTGGTTCGGCCGTTAAAGCAGCAAATTGAGGCGGTGCGATTAAAGTTTAATTTAGACCAAAACAATATCGACTTTGCTGGTGTTTGGTTGCCCCATGCGTTAGTGAAAAAATACCCTAGAGCAGCCAAGGAGTTTCGCTGGCAGTTTTTATTTCCGTCAACTAGGTTAAGCACCGATCCTGAGCAAGGGGTTTTGCGCCGTCATCATATCGATGCCAGCTGCATTCAAAAGGCGGTTAGGGCAGCGGCCAATAATGCCGCATTGGAGAAAAAGGTGACATGTCATACCCTGCGCCATTCTTTTGCCACCCATTTGTTAGAACGCGGCGCAGATATTCGTACCGTGCAAGAGCAACTCGGTCACAGCGATGTGCGCACCACACAGATATATACCCATGTCATTGATAGGGGCGCCAGTGGAGTGCTTAGCCCGTTATCAGATCTACTTTAGGCTAGCTATGTTGCTGCAAATAACGATCGAGATGATCGGCAAAGGCCTTTTTGTCGCTGGCATTTAGCGGCGGTGGCCCTGAAGTTTGCACGCCACTGGCACGCATGGTGTCCAAAAAGTCGCGAATATTTAGGCGCGATTTGATGTTGGCCTTGGTAAATAATTCACCTCGAGGGCTAAGGGCGGTAGCCCCTTTGTCGATCACTTCATCAGCCAGCGGAATGTCACTGGTGATCACCAAATCATTGGCTTGTACACGTTTAACAATTTCGTCATCAGCGACATCAAAGCCAGCACTGACTTGCACGCTGGATATGTATTTTGATGGTGGTGTTTTCAAATAATGATTGGCCAACAAAGTCAGCTGTATTTGTCGTCGGTCAGCGGCGCGAAATAATATCTCTTTAATCGCTACCGGGCAGGCATCAGCATCAACCCAAATCGCCATATCTGGCTCCTTAAAAAAAGACCAGCAATTGCCGGTCTTTATACGCTATTACTATTTTTTAGTCGGGCGTGGCCAACTTTGAATATTACGCTGCTTGGCACGGGCAACAGCCAAGGCATCATCTTCAACGTCTTTGGCAATGGTCGAACCGGCGCCAGTGGTTGCCATTTCACCTATGGTTACTGGCGCCACAAGTGACGCATTTGAACCAATAAAGGCACCATCTTTAATGATGGTTTTTGATTTATTAACGCCATCGTAGTTACAGGTGATGGTACCAGCACCAATATTGACATTCTTACCCACCTCGGTATCACCAAGGTAGGTTAGGTGACCCGCTTTCGAGCCTTCGCCCATGGTGGTTTTCTTCATTTCAACAAAGTTGCCAACATGAGAGTCAGGCTTCATTTCGCTACCTGGGCGAATGCGCGCAAATGGCCCCACTGAACAGCCTTCACCAATAACCGCATTCTCGACAATGGTGTTTGGCTTGATAACCGCACCTTGTTTGATATGGGAGTTAATGATGATGCTATTGGCACCAATTTGTACATTATCAGCTAAGGTAACATTGCCTTCGAAAATACAGTTTACATCGATGTCGACTTCGGTGCCGACACTCAAGGTGCCACGCACATCAATGCGGCTTGGGTCACGCAAGCTGGCACCGGCGATCATCAACGCTTCGGCCTGACGGGCTTGATAGGCGCGCTCTAAATTCGCCAATTGCACTCGGTTATTGGCACCTTCTACTTCAATTTCAGTGTCTGGGTGCGCTGTTGCAATGCTTTTGCCTTCAGAATGCGCCATGGCAATGATGTCGGTTAGGTAGTATTCGCCTTGGGCGTTGTCGTTCGACAAATTACCTAACCAGCGTTTTAAGTCGCCGCCATTGGCAAGCAAGATACCGGTGTTACATTCATCAATAAGTAATTGCTCAGGGTTAGCGTCTTTTTGTTCAACAATGCCAACCACTTCGCCATTTAGGCGAACAATACGGCCATAGCCAGTTGGGTTGTTAAGCTTAACGGTCAATAACCCCATGCCATCATCTGGTTTCGCAGCAATCAATTTCTCTAAGGTAGAGACCTTCGTTAATGGCACGTCACCGTACAATACCAAAACGTCTTCGTCGTCTTTAACAAATGGTGATGCCATATCAACCGCATGACCGGTTCCAAGCTGATCAGCTTGTTCAACAAAGGTCAAATCATCGCCGTTTATTTGCGCTTTTAACACCTCGCCGCCAAAACCATATACGAGGTAAATGTTATCGGCGTCTACCGCTCGGGCTGAGTCAATAACGTGCTCGACCATGGATTGATGCGCTACTTTGTGCAGCACTTTTGGAAGTGAAGAGCGCATGCGGGTACCTTTACCCGCAGCAAGGATAACGACTGAAAGTGACATTGATTGATCCGTTTATTGTTATATCTGGCCTTATTTTACTCGTTGGTGCCGTTAATTTCTATTAAAGATCGGTGATAAATCGGCTTACAAGTAAAGAAAACAACGATAACAGCACCATTATGCCCATACTGCCACCGTCATCATGATGGTCGTGATGATGATCATGGTAGTCGTCATATTCATCGTATTCGTAACTTTCTAATGGTAAGGCATACAGGCTGTCGCTATCGTCACTGCTGTAGCTCGCCACCAAATAACCATGATCACTGTCATACAACTCAATTAAGATATCGTAATAATCTGGGTAATAGCCTTCATCAAGTTCGGTATACACTTCGTAGGCATCTTCGCTATCGCTGCCAATAATAATAAAGTCATCGGTGGTGTAATAATGCTCCCATGGTCCATTGCTTTCACGAATAAACATCACCGCATAAACACCGACGGCCATATCTTCAGGGCCCGAGGTCAGGTCGGCATCAAAAATCACCGAAAAGCTTTGGTAGTAGCCGTCGTAGTCATAATCATCAAATAACTCACTATAGGCATCGTAAATGGTAAAGCTGTTGTAATGGTTTACTTGGCTGCTGCGAATTACCACCTTGTTGCTATCAACTAGGTTACCGGTTTGATTATCGCTATTAAGCGCTGCCGGTTGACGCATTAATGGGGCCGGTAGGTTTTGCTTATTCTTTTTCGCGTTGATCAGCGTTTTACGCACCTCGGCGTTCATGGTATTGGCAAAACCAGACACCGAATGTTGCTGCGCCGGCTTAGTGTGTTCGGTTTCGTTGGCCACCGCTTTATTGACCATCAGCAGCACATTGATGACGACTAACAACATCATCAGCTTAAGTAGGGTAAAAAAGAACGTTTCCGTGGCATTCAAATTTTTTGGTGTTTTAAAAAGCATATCAGCCTCTTTTTTGTTTTCCGGGGTTTTAAGTTCATTAAACACACTTGTCACTTAACCGAATCTGAACGCAAAACTGACATTTTATTCAGCTAACGTTCAGCTTTATTGGCCTAGGCTAAGCTCATTTAATGCCGGTCATAAAAGGCTTTTGAATCCAAAGGTTTATTTAAGTCCTTGCATCTTTTACACTTGAAACCAATGGTCAGTGAAATCACCACTGAGCAAACAAGTGAACCACGAAGATTGAAAAGGTGTAGATTGATGAAATTTTTGCTGTTGAGTTTGGTGTTGTTGGCGGTTAATGCCATGGCGATCACGCCAGCGGCTGCCAAGAACAAAAACGCTCATCATTTTGTTTTGGTTAACAACAATAAAGTGACGTCAAAACAGCAAGCCGCCAACATGGTGAAAAAACGCTATGGTGGCAAAGTACTGGGCGTGCAAAGCGTCAAGGGCAGAGCCTACCGAGTTAAATTACTCACCAATGATGGTCATGTAATTTACGTTACGGTGGATGCCAAAACCGGAAAAATCTCAAGGTGATCAATGCGTTTACTGTTAGTTGAAGACGATCAACAATTACAACAACAATTAGCGGAACATTTGCAAGGCGCAGGCTTTAGTGTTGATGTTGCCGACGACGGTAAAGTGGGCTTATTTCAAGCCTGTGAATACCCTTATGATGCTGCCATTATTGATGTTGGCTTACCGTTTATTGACGGTATCACGCTGATTCAAACCTTGCGTAAGCAACAAATTAACTTTCCTATATTAATACTTACCGCCCGAGATCATTGGCAAGACCGTGTTGCCGGCTTAGATGCGGGCGCCGATGACTATCTTGCTAAACCGTTTGTGTTAGAAGAGTTATTGGCCAGGTTAAATGCACTGATTCGACGCAGTGTCGGTCAAGCCAGTCCGGTCATCAATAATGGTCCGTTGGCGATCAACACCAAATCACAACAAGTAAGCGTTAATCAAGACGCGGTTAATTTAAGCAGCAGCGAATATCGTTTGCTTGAGTATTTGTTTTTGCACATTGGTGAGGTGAGCTCCAAAGCCGAACTGACCGAGCATATATACAACGAAGACTTTGATCTGGATTCCAACGTTATCGAAGTGTTTATTCGCCGCTTGCGTAAAAAGCTCGACCCAGATAACCAATATGGCTTTATCGAAACCATGCGTGGTCAAGGGTATAAGTTGGTTAACCTAGATACTAACGACAGCAAGGGCAGCAATGGCTAACGCTAGCAGCTATTTTGCCTCGTTATCGTCACGCATCTTATTATCCGCGGTATTGCTGGTTTTGGTGATGGTGCCAAGTTTGGCGTTATTGCTCAACAGCGTGGTCGAACAACAACTGCAACAAGCCAGTGACGATGAGATGGTGGCCTTAAACTATGGCATTCTCGCCGTTGCTGAAGTCGATAATCAACAACTGTTTATGCCCGACCAACTGCCGGATCCTAACTTTAATTTGGCCGATTCAGGCCAATACGCGGTGATAAGCCAAGGTCAGAATATTTTGTGGCAATCGCAATCGATGTTAGCAGGCGATATGCCCAGCGCATTGCCAACGCCGCCATTAGGCAACTCTGAATTTAGCCAATTGATGTTTAAAGACAGCAACTATCGCAGTCACAGTTTTACCGTCAGTTTTGTCAGTGATGAGCAAGAATTTCAATTAACCGTGCATATCTTTAAAGACCTAACGCCATTGCAGCAACGTTTAGCGGTGTTTCAGCAAAAGCTGTTTTTATGGGGTGCGGTGACCTTAGCGGTATTGTTACTGCTGCAATTTGTTTATTTAAAGTGGGCTCTATCGCCGGTGCGCCGTTTGCGTCGCGAAGTAATCAAAGTCGAAAAAGGCGAGCAAAATCAATTAAATGGTGACTATCCAACCGAATTACAGCAAGTCGCCGAACAGCTTAATGGTTTGATTAAAAGCTTACACCATCAGCAAAAGCGCTTTGCTAATGCACTATCCGATCTGGCCCATAGCTTAAAAACCCCCTTGGCGGTATTGGCCACCAACGACAAACTTGATGCCAGTGCCAATCGGCAATTATCGTCGATGGCGGATATTATCGAACATCAGTTAAAACGTGCGCAAAGCAGCGGCCAAATTGGTTGGCACGTAAGTGTCAATATCAGTGAAACCGTTGAAAAGCTGGTGCGTACCATGAATAAAATCTACGCCGATAAAGAGCTGCATATTGAACAACACCTAGACAGCAACGCCAGCTTTAAAGGTGATCAACGTGATCTTATGGAAATGCTGGGCAATTTACTGGATAACGCCTGCAAGGCCGCCAACAAAAACGTGCGCATTTCGCTAAGCCAAAGCTCAGGCATAATCATCGCCTTTGAAGACGATGGCGTTGGTATTGCCCCTGAACAACAGCAGGCGATATTAAAACGTGGTGTAAGAGCCGACAGTTATGACAGCGGTCATGGTATTGGCCTTGCTATTGTCCGCGATCTTATCGACAGTTATGGTGGTACGCTGCGCATCAGCGATAGCGAACAACTCGCCGGCGCCAAATTTGAGATACATCTGCCATAAACCGCTCGTCCGGTAAATCCATATTATCAACAGTCATTTCTCTGCCAATATTGGCATTTATTGTTAAAAATCCTCTATTTAGTCGCGAAACTGAACGTTTATAGCCTGCTTTGTTCAGATTACGTTCAGCTTGCTGTTTTTATAATGACTATCAAATATCAAAAATAGGCGAGGCGAACGACAATGAAACGTTTACTCAACTCATATTTGCCCATACTCTTTCTTAGCCTGATTGTGATGGCCAGCCCATTACGTGCGATTGAGCAAAGTGCAGACTATAAACCGTACACCGGTGCTGAGCTGGAACAAATGCTAGCACCTATCGCTCTGTATCCAGATTCGGTATTAACCCATATTCTGGTGGCCTCGACGTATCCTATCGAAGTGATCCAAGCCGAACGTTATGTCAGAGAAAACCCCAATGCCAGTCAACAACAATTGATTGAGCAGGGCGAGAAAATGCAATGGGATCCAAGCGTCATTGCGTTAATGCCATTTGCTGACATTTTAAAGAAAATGAGCGAAGAGCTGACGTGGACCGAGCAATTAGGTAATGCCTTTTTAGCCTCGGAAGAACAAGTGTTAGCGGCGGTACAGCGGTTACGTAAAAAAGCCCTAAATGCCGGTACTTTTGATGACATGGAAAACATGCAAATCAGCCAAGAGCAACAAAACATTGTCATTCAACCGGTGCAAAAAGAAATCGTCTATGTGCCTTATTATGATACCCGGGTGGTTTACGGCCACTGGTACTGGCCTGATTACCCACCGGTTTATTGGTCACATCATTCACGTCATTACGTGCATCACTACACACCATTTTACTATTACCCAGCGGTGCATATTTCAGATGGTTGGTTTATTTTCGGCTTTAGCTGGAACTATCATCACGTGGTGGTACACAATCATCATCACCATTCTTATTACTATCGCCACTATCACAAAAGCCATCATGGTAAAGGTCACCATAACAAGCACAAGTCTAGCTCGAGCCATGGTAAATACGCCAAAGGCCATAACAAGCACAAGTCCAGCTCGAGCCATGGCAATTACGCCAAAGGCCATAACAAACACAAGTCCAGCAGTAGCCAAGATAATTACGCCAAAAGCAATGGTGGTTATAAAGGCACCAGCAACACCAAAGGGGATTATCAACGCTGGCAGCATAACAGTAAAAATCGCCGCGGTGTTGCCTATCAAAATCAGCGGGTTGCAACCAAGTATGGGGTAAAACGTCCAGGCAAAGCCGAGCTTAAAAATCAGTTGCATGTAGCCAACGGTGAACGTTATCGCGGTGTCTCAAATAACGCCAATGCGACAAAAAATATGGCAACCAATAACGTGAAAAATGGAACTAATAAGGGTAAACGCAATCCTAGCAAAGAGTACCAACAGTTTTATGACAAGGTTCGAAAAGACCGAGCAACGCAGCAAGTCAGGACCAAACAAAGTCAACGCCATAAGCTTGATCAGCAAAGCAAAGGGTTAAATAGCAATCGAGATCAGAATACGGTTTATGGCAAAGCCAGTGGCAATAAATCAACAACTTATAACAACAGATTGACGAATTCCCACCGACAGTCCGGGGAAAGACAAAGCGATAAAGCGCGCGGTGGGGTTCGTCCTCCTAACACCAGCAACAGCTACAGTAACAATAAAGCCAAGCTGAATAACAAAGGCAGTGTCTATACCTCACAGCAAAAACGCAGTATTGCTCGCTATGAGCATGCTGCCCCTAAAACGGGCAAAAGCTACAGCAGTAAAAAAAGCAGCGGCTATAGCTCAAAAAGCACACGGGTGAGCAAAAATATTTCTAAAGTCTCATCGTATAAAAGCAAAGGCAGCAGTCGCAGTTTTAAATCATCGTCGCCAAAACGCTCGGCATCGAAGTCATCAAGCAAACGCCGTTAAGGCAACCAATTGCAACCCGCCATTTTTATTGTTTTGCATACGTATTCATAAACAGCAAAAGTGGCGAGCATTGCAACCAATGCCGATATTTTCAAAACTCGCCGCCAAGCCAGACAGCCCATTTTTGTTGCCCTACCATTCGCATTTAAAACAAAACCACATAAATTCGTAAAAAATAACAGCAATTTTGCGTATTTTTGCCACACATCGGCTATTTATGAATACGTATGCATTGACTATTTATTACCCCCTTGAGTTTTTATATTAACAAAATCTCAACATCCGTTTGTTATGGGTGATGAGCCTATAAAACACAAAAAAACGGCATGGAAGCGCCTAAAAAAATAACTAAACGGACAATTTCTTGGGGATAGAATATGTTTAAGCTAAACAGAGTCTCGCGTGCGCTTTTCGCCAGCGGTCTGTTAGCTTGTTCTGGGCAATTACTTGCCGAACAAGCACAACCGACGGAAGAAGAAAATCAGCAAGACGAGATAGAAGTGATCGAAGTCACCGGCTTCAAAAGTTCACTGATCAAATCAATCAATCAAAAACGCTTTGCCGATACCGTGTCAGAACAAATATCTGCCGATGACTTAGGTGGTTTACCTGATGTGTCTATGGCCGATGCATTAACCCGCTTACCGGGTGTTGCCGCTGTTCGTACCGGTGGTCAGGCAGCAGAAATCAATATTCGTGGTTTAGGTGGCGGATTCGTATCATCAACCTTAAATGGCCGTGAGCAGGTATCTACCTCTGGCAGCCGTTCTATCGAATTTGACCAATACCCGTCAGAGCTTATCTCACAAGCGGCGGTCTATAAATCATCGAAAGCCTCGCTTATTGAAGGTGGTGTAGCTGGTACGGTTGAGCTAAAAACCGCCAGCCCATTATCAAATGAAAAAGATCACACCTTTAACGTTAACGCTCGTGGTATGTACAACGACCGTGCCGATGAAGTTGAAGATGCCGAAGAATACGGCCATCGTTTCAGCTTCTCTTATCAGGGTAAATTTGCCGATGACACCTTGGGTCTATCCCTTGGTTACGCCCGCTTATTCCAACCAAGTGTCGCAACTCAGTTTATTGGTTTTGCTTACAGTGCCGATCGAGATGTCGATTATATTGCCGGCGACATGGAAGGCCCAGATGATGCGCCAGAAAACGAATACCTAAGTGAAGGTTTCGAACTGCAACACTTAGGTGGTGAAGAAACCCGTGACGGTTATGTTGGAGCCATTGAATGGCAACCAAATGATACCTTTACCTTGCGCGCCGATGCCTTTATCTCAAAATTTGATACCGAGTCTTTTGCCCGTGGTTACCGTGTTAAATTTGACGGCGAGACCGCCAGCATTGCCAATCCGAACATTTACGACAACTTAATGATCGGTGGCACCTTTAACCGCAAAAGCAAAGCCAATGACACCCGTGTTGAAATCGTAAACGATGACAACCAAGACTTTGATGAAGTACAAAGCTACGGTGTGAATATGGCATGGCAGCTAACCGATAACTTTAGCGCCAGCTTAGACGTAAGCTACTCTTATGCCGAAAGCGAATTTAGAAACGGCTTGTTGTGGGCATTGGTTGCCGAAGACGCGAACGCCGAAACACCATTGCTTGATCCAAATGTGTCGATCTCTTATATGCTAAATGGCAGTGACTTACCCGATGTCGGTTTCAGTCAAGCTGAAGCTTTTACCGACATCAATCGTGTGATGGTCAGCAAGTATGGTATCTACCCATATGAAAACGAAGATGAACTAGACGCCTACCGCCTTGATTTTGAATACACCTTAGATAATGACTACATTGCTTCGGTTGAATTTGGTGTACGTTATTCCGATCGCGAATACAGCTCAGATCGCAGCGTATTTGAATACGGTGCCGATAATAACTTCTCAAGCAACGAGCCGCCACTGCGTTTAACCGAAGATATGGTTGATGTTGTTGACTGGCAAGGTGAGTTTTCGTATTTCCCAAGCTATTTGGCTATTGATTTAGATAAAGCACTTAACGCGTGGTTTGGTAATGACATTCCACAACCTGTGCAAACCTGGGGCACCAACTCAGCTGGCGAGATTGATAACTCAAGCTCGTGGTCGGTATTGCAAAGTGGTGAAGTGTACGAAGAAATCTTTGCCGCTTATGTGATGTTAAACCTTGATATGGAAATGTTTAATATTCCGGTAACCGGTAATATTGGTATCCGTATGGTTGATACCGACCAAAGTGCGACCGCACTTGAAAACGTCGGTGGCGCACTCGAAGGTGGCGCACAAAACATTATGGATGAAGTGGGCTTGGTTAACTCTAACTATGCCTCTAAAGTGGTTGGTATCGACTATACCGATTACCTACCATCATTAAACCTTAACTTCCAAATCACTGACGATTCACAAATCCGTTTTGCAGCGGCGAAAGTAATGTCGCGCGCGCCAATTAACCGATTGGCGTCGGATCGCAGCACCAACATCAGTGACCAAGGTGAGATTTCTGGTTCAAGTAACAACAGCCCATATTTGAAGCCGTTTTATGCCGATCAGTACGATATCTCTTACGAGAAATACTTTACTGATACCGATGGTGCCTTAGCCATTGCCTTGTTCTACAAAGACATTGAATCGTTTGTGCAAAACATCGGTATTCCCGATTATAACTTTAAAGAAAACGGCTTTTACGTTCCCGATACCATCGAGAATGAAACCACCGGAGAAGTATCCGAAGTTGACCCTGTGGGCATTTATACCACCGCAGTTAACAATGACGAAGGTGGTGACATCAAAGGTATCGAGATTGCCTACACCCAAGTGTTGAGCTTCTTACCGGATTTTTGGTCAGGTTTAGGCTTTAACATCAGTTATTCCCACACCGAAAGCTCGGTTGAATTACAAACCGACTTATCTGGTGGTTCCATGGACCAGTCCTTACCTGGCTTGTCTGAAAACCTGTTTACTTCGACCGTGTTTTACGAATACGAAGGTTTCGAAACACGCCTTAGCGTGCGTTACCGTGACGAATTTGTATCAGAGCAGTGGGGTGTGAATGAGCAAACCGCGAACTTTGATGAAGAAACCGTGATCGATTATCAGGCGTCATACAACATCAACGATAACTTCGGTGTGTTATTCCAGGTAAATAACCTGACTGACGAACCAACGCAAAGTTATTTCGGTAACAGAAAGTTCTCAGGTACGACACAGTACTTTGGTCGCCAATTTTACTTGGGGGGTACTTACTCGTTCTAAACCACGAGTACTTGCCAAGTAATAATGGAAAAAGGAATAAATATAATGAAAACGACAACTTATTCAGCAAAATTGCTTTTTGTCGCCTTACTGTCACTGTTTCTTAGCGCCTGTGATGTCGACAGCGAAGTAGATTCTGGTGACGTTTTACTGACCTGTGATGTACCTCAGGTACCTAACGCAGATTACAGCGCTTGTGTTGATCCAGAGCCGATTCAGTGTCCGGCACCAACGGTACCAGATGCGCTAAACGAAGAATGTGTTGTGGGTGTTGACCCTGACGCGCCATTGCCAGTGTACTTCCCAGCGGAAAACGAAGCGATTATTTACTATAACCGCAGTGCGTTGGGCGCGACCAATGAAGCGGGTGACCCATCATATGATGGCTACCGTCTGCACACTTGGAACAGTGATTTTTGTGACGCATACGCGCCACCACACGACACCAGTGACTGGGCAAACGGTCATCAAATTAGCGGTATCGATCCAACTTACGGTGCTTATTGGGTATTAAACCTTAAAGAAGGTTACAGCGATTGCGGTAACTTCATCATCCACGTTGGTACCGACGATGCCGGTAAAGCGATGGGTAGTGGCGATTTCCAAATGCCATTACATCAAGATGACGAAACCTATACTCGCATGAACTTTACCTTTGATGGTGTGCCGTCGGTATTTGAATACCCAGTGGTTAGCCTAGGTAAGCAACCGGTGAAAGCGAAAGACTTTGCCGCCCATTGGTTAGATGCCAATACTCTGGTTTGGAATATCGACAACCCATTAGCCGATACCATTACCAGTGTTAAATTGCATCATTCAACCAATGCTGGCATCGAAGCCGATGAAAACGACATGTTTAATGGACAAACCATTGAGCTAAGCGCTATTGCATTAGATGATGATCAACGCGCTATATCACCACGTGTTGCTGATTGGTCAGCGTATATGGGTGACTGGAGCGTTGCCGATGCAAAACAAGTGGTTAAAGGCCAGTTGGTTGTGGTTGGTTACGACGCTGATGGTGCGACAGTTGCTGCCAGTAACGTGCAAGCTGATAAAGTATTAGATGCGCTATATACCGCCGGTGAAAACGACGCTGATGAAGCGATGTTGGGTGCGTATTACAGCGATGGCATGATTAATGTCGCGCTTTGGGCACCAACCGCACAGCAGGTTACGTTGAAGGTGTTTGACGCCGCCAAAATGGAAATTGGCAGCTACCCGATGAGCGAGAATACTGACTCGGGTGTTTGGTCGTACAGTGCTGACATGGCGCACGATAGAGCCTTTTATCAGTTTGAAGTGATGGTTTATCATCCGCAAAATCAACAAGTAGAAACGTTATTGGTGACCGACCCGTATTCAGTGGGCTTATCGACCAATGGCGATTACTCGCAATTTGTTAATCTAGCCGATGCTGATTTGATGCCTGAAGGCTGGAACGAACACCTCATTCCGGAAGTGGTTGATGCCGAAGATGCGGTAATCTATGAAGCGCATATCCGTGACTTTAGCGCCATGGATGAAACCGTATCTGCCGAAAACCGCGGTAAATACCTGGCCTTTACAGAGTCAGAGTCTGCGCCAGTTATGCACTTGAAATCGCTTGCTGACAGTGGCTTAACCCACTTACATTTATTGCCAGCAAACGATATTGCCTCAATCAATGAAGACAGCGACAGCATGGTTAATATCAACGATACCGTTGGTAAACTATGTGAGATGAAATCAGACGCACCGGTTTGTGGTGTTGAAGATGATAACGCCACGCTGTTATCGGTATTGCAAGGTTACAGTCCGTACACTAACGACGCGGCGAAGCTAATCGACGTATTGCGTGAGTTCGATAGTTTTAACTGGGGCTACGATCCGAAGCATTTTAATGTGCCTGATGGTGTATACGCCAGCGACAGCGATGGTGCGGCACGTATTTTAGAAATGCGTTCGATGATCAAGTCGGTTCACGATTTGGGATTACGAGTGGTGTTAGATGTGGTCTATAACCACACCAACTCAGCCGGTCTGTGGGACAACTCAGTATTAGATAAGATCGTCCCGGGTTATTACCACAGTCGTGATTTGATGTCCGGTGCAGTTGTGCAATCAACATGTTGTAATGATACCGCGCTTGAACATCGCATGATGGACAAGTTGATGGTCGACTCACTATTGGTGTGGACCGAGCATTATAAATATGACGGTTTCCGTTTTGACATCATGAGCCATGGTTCAAAACAACAAATGCTTAGTGCCCGTGACGCGGTTCGCGCCATTGACGCCGACAACTATTTCTATGGTGAAGGCTGGCAAAAAGACGATCGTGGATTTGAGCAAGCTGAGCAATTTGCTATGGCTGGCACCGAAATTTCGACCTTTAACGATCGTATCCGTGAAGGTATCCGTACCGGTGAGATTTTCTCTAACAAAGCTGGCGAAGATGGCCCATTCATCAAGCAAGACATTGTTAAGCTAGGTATGGCCGGGTCACTTGCCGACTATGTTTTGAAAAGCTACAACGGCGTTGATGCAACAGGCAGTGCCTATAGCCCATCGATGTATGCCTTAGATCCAGCCGATGTGGTCAACTATATCTCAAAACACGACAACGAATCGTTGTGGGATCAATTGCAATTTGTGTTGCCATTCACCATGAGCATGGACGAACGTGTGCGAGCGCAAAATGTATCACAATCGATAATTATGTTGTCGCAAGGTGTACCATTCTTACAAATGGGCGGCGACATGTTGCGCTCTAAATCACTTGATCGTAATACCTACGATGCCGGTGATTGGTATAACCGCGTTGACTTTTCAATGACCAGCAATAACTTCAATATGGGTTTACCTCTTGATAAAGGTGGTCGTGATGACGATACATTAGTCGCGTTGGCAGCAAACCCTATGGCGCACGTTGGCTATGATGAAATCAGCTTTGCCAGCAATGTGTTTCAAGAGTTTTTGCAAATTCGTCAATCGTCTAAGCTGTTTCGTTTAACCAGCGCTGAAGACATTGTTAACCGTGTTGGTTTCCACAATATCGGTAAGCGTCAAACCCAAGGTTTGATTGTCATGAGTATTGATGACGGTACCGGTTTAGCGGATATCGACGCCATGCATGACGCCATTGTTGTTGTGGTTAACACCTCAGATATGGAGCTATCACACACGGTTAGCACCGCATCAGGCTTTAGCTTGCACCCTGTGCAACAAGTATCGATTGATGCCACAGTCGCCAGCGCCAGCTTTAGTGAAGGCGAGGGTGAAGGTACCTTTACTGTGCCAGCATTGAGCACAGCGGTATTTGTTAAAGCGCAAGGCGAAGCACAAGGTGCGGGTCTATCAGCATTTGCAACAGCAGGTGCGCCAGATGTAGTGCCATTTGGTGATACTACGGTATTACTGCGCGGTGACATGAATGGCTGGGGTGAAAGCGATGCCCTTAACTACGTCGGTAATGGTGTTTATCAAGTAAGCGTTGATTTAGCCGCTGGTGAGTACTACTTCAAGATAGCCTCGGCTGACTGGTCAACAGTAAACATGGGTGCTAACGCCGGCGAAGGTGAAGTACTAATTGACGTTGATGAAGCCTTAGTACAAGGCAGTAACGATAACTTCGTTATCAACATCAGCGAAGAGTCGACCTACATCTTCGAAGTTGACGCTAGCAACCTTAACGCACCAATTCTTAATGTGCGCCATGAAAACCCATTCCACGGCACCACAGTGTTTGTGCGTGGCGACATGAACGGCTGGAGCGAAGACAACCCATTAGTTTACATTGGCGAAGGTAAGTTTGCCGCCACCATTACGGTGAGCGCCGGTACTCTTAACTTCAAGATTGCCTCAGGTGACTGGTCAACGGTTAACATGGGTGCGCCTTTTGATGATACCGAGGTGCTTGAGCGTGAAGAGCAATTACTTGTACCAGGCTCTAACGACAACCTTAATATGACCTTCGCTGAAGGCGATTACACCTTTATATTCGATGCCTCGAATACCGCTGAGCCAACGCTTACGGTATACAGCGCCAAGATGTTTGGTGACACCACGGTATTTATTCGTGGTGGTATGAACGGTTGGGGTGAAACCGATGCGTTAACCTATCAAGGTGATAGCGTCTACAGTGCCACCATTGCATTGGATGCGACAAGCTACGAGTTCAAAGTTGCTTCGGCTGACTGGTCAACGGTAAACCTTGGTGCAACCTCTGGTGATGACGCTGAAGTGATGGTAGCGGTCGATGAAGCCTTGGTTCAAGACTCGCAGTCTAACTTCACCATTAACGTTGAAGAAGCCGGTGACTACCTGTTCACAGTAACAGGTCCAGACCCTCTAAATTCAACCTTAACGGTTACCAAAGTCATGTAACTCTTTTTCAAGGGGTCAGACCCCTTGAAAATACGTTCTCCCTGTTAAAGCGCCTTATTCTCCGGAATAAAGCGCTTTTTTTTGCACAGGGACGTGTTAATCCTCCCGAGCCATGGATGATGGCTAGAAAAGGAGAGACTGAAATGGAATACAATGCCGTTATTTAGGTTTCAAGTGATCTGACCCCTTGAAAGAGGTTAAGTGATGTGCTGTTTTTAACCAGTTTAGCGCGGGGTATTTACTTATACTGGGGCAAAGTCACTAATAAGGACCTTAATATGGGCCAAGTAACCTATATAGAGCCGTGCGGTACCGTGCACGAAGTCAACGTTGAAAACGGTAAGAACCTGCTTGATGCTGCGTTTGATAATGAAATTTACGCCATGCCGGGTGTCTGTGGCGGTGATGCGGCGTGCGCTACCTGTCATTGTGTGGTTGAACAAGAGTGGTTCGATAAACTTGATGACATGAGCGAAGATGAATACTACATGCTGCAATCACAAGCTGAAGAAGAAGTCACCGCAACGTCTCGCCTTGCCTGCCAAATAAAGATGCGTGATGAACTCGACGGCATTATCTTAATGATTGCGGCGGGGAATTAAAACGAGTTAGCAATCGCGCCGCAATGACGCTGAGTTTTTCTCATTTTATTTAACCGCAAATAACAAAAAAGGCGCCAAATGGCGCCTTTTTTCAACGAAGTAAGTAATTACTTCCTATGTTTGTTCGCTTCCTGGATAACACGTAATTGCGCTACCGCTCTGGCTAGCTCTGCAGCAACTTCTGCGTAATCTACATCAGCAGATGCGCTTGCAATGTGCTCTTCAGCACGACGCTTGGCTTCTAAAGCAGCTTGTTCGTCCAGGTCGCCACCGCGCATAGCCACATCGGCTAAAACGGTAACTGAACCTGGTTGAACTTCCAACATACCGCCTGAAAGGTAAATTACCTCTTCGGTGCCATGTTGTTTAACAATACGCGCCATACCTGGTTTAAGTGCTGTTAGTAAAGGTGCGTGACCAGGCATAATACCTAGCTCACCTTCGCTACCAGAAATTTGTAATGATTCGATGCGACCAGAGAATAAGCTCTCTTCTGCACTTACTACATCCAAATGTGTGGTCATGGCTGACATATTAGTCTCCTGTGCCTACTTTAGGCCAAATTACATGCTTTTCGCTTTTTCAGCAGCTTCGTCGATTGAACCAACCATGTAGAACGCTTGTTCTGGTAGGTCATCGTAGTCACCCGCTAGGATGCCTTTGAAACCTGAAATAGTGTCTTTAAGAGAAACGTACTTACCTGGAGAACCAGTGAATACCTCAGCAACGAAGAATGGCTGAGATAAGAAACGTTCAACTTTACGTGCACGGGCAACAGTTTGCTTATCTTCTTCAGAAAGCTCGTCCATACCTAGAATCGCGATGATATCTTTAAGCTCTTTGTAACGTTGTAGAGTAGACTGTACGCCACGTGCTACATCGTAGTGCTCATTACCAACAACTAGTGGGTCAAGCTGACGAGAAGTAGAATCTAGTGGATCGATTGCAGGGTAGATACCTTGCGCAGCGATGTCACGAGAAAGTACAACAGTTGCATCCAAGTGAGCGAAAGTAGTCGCTGGACTAGGGTCAGTCAAGTCATCCGCAGGTACGTATACCGCTTGGATTGACGTGATTGAACCAGTCTTAGTTGACGTAATACGCTCCTGTAGAACACCCATCTCTTCTGCAAGAGTTGGCTGGTAACCTACCGCTGATGGCATACGACCTAGAAGTGCCGATACCTCAGTACCCGCTAGGGTATAACGGTAAATGTTATCTACGAAGAAAAGTACGTCACGACCTTCGTCACGGAATTTCTCAGCCATAGTAAGACCAGTCATCGCTACACGAAGACGGTTTCCTGGAGGCTCGTTCATCTGACCGTAAACTAGCGCTACTTTATCAAGTACGTTAGATTCGCTCATTTCATGGTAGAAATCGTTACCCTCACGAGTACGCTCACCAACACCAGCGAATACTGAGTAACCACTGTGCTCGATTGCGATGTTACGGATAAGTTCCATCATGTTAACGGTTTTACCAACACCAGCACCACCGAATAGACCAACTTTACCACCCTTAGCGAATGGACATACAAGGTCGATTACTTTGATACCAGTTTCTAGTAATTCGTTTGAAGCCGCTTGCTCTTCGTATGAAGGAGCTTCACGGTGAATCGTCCAGCGCTCGTCAGTTGCGATATCGCCAGCTTCATCAATCGGCGAACCCAATACATCCATGATACGACCAAGAGTCGCAGTACCAACTGGTACCTGGATAGGGTTGCCACTATTTTCTACATTCAGACCACGACGCAAACCGTCAGATGAACCCATAGCGATAGTACGTACTACGCCACCGCCAAGCTGTTGTTGTACTTCAAGTACACGACCAGCTAGGTCACCTTCAGTGATGTTTAATGCGTCATATACCTGAGGTACAGCATTTTGTGGAAACTCAACGTCCACAACTGCGCCAATTACTGACACTATTTTACCTGCACTCATGTTTATTCCTCTAAACTTAAATTAATCTCTTTA
Source organism: Thalassotalea sp. HSM 43 (assembly GCF_004752005.1). Classification (NCBI taxonomy): domain Bacteria; kingdom Pseudomonadati; phylum Pseudomonadota; class Gammaproteobacteria; order Alteromonadales; family Colwelliaceae; genus Thalassotalea; species Thalassotalea sp. HSM 43. The sequence continues at coordinate 1,953,977 of NZ_CP038493.1, forward strand.
CCTATACCGCAGCAGCACCAGCAACGATTTCACCCAATTCTTGAGTAATCGCCGCTTGACGCGCCTTGTTGTATACCAGTTGTAAATCGTCGATTAGGCTACCAGCATTATCTGTAGCAGCTTTCATCGCGACCATACGAGCAGCTTGCTCAGACGCTAGGTTTTCAACCACGCCTTGGTACACTTGAGATTCGATATAACGAACCAGTAATTGATCAAGCAATGCTTGAGCGTCTGGCTCGTATATGTAATCCCAACGATGTGCGATAGTGTCATCTTCTGACTTAGGTAAAGGTAACAATTGATCGATTGTCGGCTTCTGGCTCATTGTGTTTTCAAACTTGTTGTACACAACGAACAATCTGTCGATTTCACCGTTGTCATAGGCATCCAACATAACCTTAACTGAACCGATTAAATCAGTTACAGAAGGGTTGTCGCCTAAACCGGATTTTTGTGCTGTAACGTTAGCGCCAAAGCTACCAAAGAATGCTGCGGCTTTAGAACCGATTAATGCAAACTCAACTTCAGCGCCTTGTTCTTGCCATTTGGCAGAGTCTTTTAAGACTTGTTTGAACAAGTTAACGTTTAGACCACCACAAAGACCGCGGTCGGTAGAAATTACGATATAGCCTACACGCTTAGCATCACGCGCTTCCATATATGGATGGCGATATTCTAAGTTACCAAGCGCGATGTGACCGATCACGTTTCTGATTTTTTCAGCGTAAGGACGAGTAGCTGCCATCGTATCTTGCGTTTTACGCATTTTAGATGCAGCAACCATTTCCATTGCGCTGGTGATCTTCTGTGTATTTTTTACACTTCCGATCTTGTCTTTAATTTCTTTACCGACGGCCATGACTATTGTCTCCGAAAACTGTTAATTACCAGGTTTGAGTCGACTTGAACGTGTCAAGCATCTTCGCTAAACCTGCTTCGATATCTTTATCGTAGTTACCAGTTTCGTTGATGGTAGCCATTAGCTCAGCATGTTCGTTGTTAGCGTAGCTAAGTAGAGCTGCTTCAAAATCACCAATCTTGCTGATTTCGATGTCAGTTAAATAACCTTTTTCCGCTGCGAACAATGAAACAGACGTTTCAGCCACTGAAAGTGGGCTGTATTGTTTTTGCTTCATTAGTTCGGTAACACGCTGACCATGCTCAAGTTGTGCACGAGTTGCGTCATCAAGATCTGATGCGAACTGAGCGAACGCTGCTAATTCAGCGTATTGAGCAAGTGCTAGACGAATACCACCACCAAGCTTCTTGATGATCTTAGTTTGAGCTGCACCACCAACACGTGATACCGAGATACCTGCGTTTACAGCAGGACGGATACCAGCGTTGAATAGGTTAGACTCAAGGAAGATCTGACCATCGGTGATTGAAATTACGTTTGTAGGAACGAACGCAGATACATCACCAGCTTGTGTTTCGATGATAGGAAGAGCAGTTAGTGAACCGGTCTTACCTTTTACTTCACCGTTAGTGAACTTCTCTACATACTCTTCGTTTACACGAGCAGCACGCTCTAGTAGACGCGAGTGAAGATAGAAAACATCACCAGGGTATGCTTCACGACCTGGCGGTCGACGAAGTAGAAGTGAGATTTGACGGTAAGCAACAGCTTGCTTAGACAAATCATCATATATGATTAGGGCATCTTCACCGCGGTCGCGGAAGTATTCACCCATTGTACAACCAGAATATGGTGCTAGGTATTGTAGTGCAGCAGCTTCAGAAGCTGAGGCAACAACAACGATAGTGTTTTCAAGTGCACCGTGCTCTTCTAGAGAACGTACTACGTTAGCAACAGTTGATGCTTTTTGACCAACAGCTACGTAGATTGACTTGATACCAGTATCTTTCTGGTTGATGATTGCATCAAGTGCGATCGCAGATTTACCAACCTGACGGTCACCGATGATTAGCTCACGCTGACCACGACCGATTGGAATCATTGAGTCAATTGACTTGATACCAGTTTGAACTGGTTGGTCAACAGACTTACGGTCGATAACACCAGGCGCTACCACTTCAACAGGAGAGAAACCATCGTTATCGATAGGACCCTTACCGTCAATTGGCTCACCAAGAGTGTTAACAACACGGCCTAATAGACCGCGACCTACTGGTACTTCCAAAATACGGCCAGTACCTTTTACTTTTACGCCTTCAGCAAGATCCGCGTAAGGACCCATTACTACCGCACCTACCGAATCACGGTCAAGGTTTAACGCGATAGCATAACGGTTGCCAGGAAGTTCGATCATCTCACCTTGCATTACATCTGCAAGGCCGTGAATGCGAATGATACCGTCTGTTACAGAAACGATGGTACCTTCGTTACGAGCTTCACTAACAACGTCAAATTGATCAATACGATTTTTGATCAACTCAGCGATTTCAGTGGAATTCAATTGCATGCTCATTTCCCCGATTAGGATTGCATTGTGTTAGCCAAACGATCCAGTTTACCACGAACCGAACCATCAATTACCATGTCACCAGCCTTGATAACAAGACCTGACACGACGTTGGCATCAACTGTGCAATTTAGCTTAACTTTACGAGCCAAACGCTTTTCAAGCGCGGCGCTTAATGTAGTTACTTGTTCTGCGCTAAGTTCTACCGCAGACGCCACATCTACAGATACCTCTTGCTCAAATTCTGCTTTTAATTCAGCGAATTGAGCAACTACCTGTGGTAGCACCAACAAACGTCCGTTTTCAGCCATTACTTTAATAAAGTTTTGACCTTTGTCGTTTAGCTGTTCGCCACAAACGTTTAGGAACAGGTCAGTTGCCTGGTCCACACCCATACCACCAGATAAGTAGGTAGTGATGGTTTCGTTTTGGCTTACTTCAGATGCAAATACTAGCATCTCTAACCAAGCATCAACTGCTTGAGCTTCAACGGCAAAATCGAACGCTGCTTTAGCGTAAGGACGAGCAATTGTAGTCAATTCAGACATAGCTCAATCCTCTCTTAAAGTTCAGCAACTAGTTTGTCTAGGATGTCGCTGTGCGCAGCGGCATCGATAGAGCGTTCAAGAATTTTCTCAGCACCTGCAACAGCAAGAGTAGCTACTTGTTGACGTAGCTCTTCGCGTGCACGGTTACGCTCTGATTCTATTTCTGCTTGACCTGAAGTGATGATTTTATCACGTTCAGCTTGGGCTTTCTCAGCAGCTTCATCCATCATTTGAGCTTCACGTTTTTTCGCAGCGTCGATGATTTCAGCAGCTTGAGCTTTTGCTTCTTTAAGTTGTGCAGCAGCTTTCTCTTGAGCAAGCTCAAGGTCTTTTGCAGCACGGTCAGAAGCAGCTAGGCCATCAGCAATAGTCTTTTGACGGTCTTCGATAGCAGCCATAATTGGCGGCCATACGAATTTCATACAAAAGATAACAAATACGATAAATGCGATTGATTCACCGATTAAGGTAGCATTCATGTTCATATTCGTCTCTCCTATTATCTAATTAATTCGCAAGGGTTAAGTGTTGTCTTATGCACCAACAGCGAATAGTAGATATAGACCGATACCAACACCGATCATAGCGATCGCATCGATTAGACCAGCAACGATGAACATTTTTACTTGAAGCTGTGGAGCTAGTTCAGGTTGACGAGCAGCAGATTCTAGGAACTTGCCACCTAGTAGACCGAAACCAATCGCAGTACCTAGTGCACCCATACCGATTAGTAGAGCAACAGCAATATATAACATGTGTATCTCCAGTTATTTTATAGTTAGTTAAAGTTAAAAATTAAAAATTTAAGTATTTAATAAAATTAAATTTGTTTTCTGAGCGTCCTTGCTCTTTTTACCCTTCGGGTTGGCTCCTAAACCTTAAGAGCCGTTTATAAAATCCGTTTTTATTCGTATGTCAGGCTTCCTGCCTTACCCCCGAAGGGGTCGAATACGTTTAACTAATCAGCTATTTGCTGATTAATGATCTTCATGCGCCAAGCTCAAGTACACGATGGTCAACATCATGAAAATGAACGCTTGAAGAGGAATTACTAATAAGTGGAACGCTGCCCACAAGAAGTGAACTGGCAATTGGAACAAACCAATTGTGGCGATCAAGATGAAGATCAGCTCACCGGCATATAAGTTACCGAACAAACGCAGTGCCAGTGATACTGGACGAGCGATTAGGGTAACGGATTCCAGAATAAAGTTAACTGGAATGAATGCCCAATGGTTAAATGGTTGTAAAGTAAGTTCTTTAGCGAAACCACCGAAACCTTTAATTTTGATTGAGTAGAAAATGATCAAGGCAAATACACCAATAGATAATGCAAATGTCATGTTCATATCTGTGGTAGGTACCGATTTGATGTACACATCATGTGGGTCCATACCAAAACCGTACTGGCCAATTAAACCCGCAATCGTAGGAATCCAGTCAACTGGTACCCAGTCCATCGCGTTCATTAGCAGAACCCAAACGAAGATGGTCAATGAAAGTGGGGCAATCAGTGCGTTTTTACCATGGAAAGTTTCTTTGACGCTCGAGTCGACAAAGTCTACTACCATTTCTACGGCACATTGAAGTTTACCAGGAACGCCTGTTGTTGCCTTTTTAGCAACGGAGCGAAAAGTGAGTAGAAATATCAAACCAAGAACAATTGACCAACCCAATGTGTCAACATGCAAGGTCCAAAAACCTGCATCAGCACATGCTTTGTTAAAAGCAACGCCACTGTCTGTCATACACATTTGCGCGTTCGTCAAATGGTGATTGATATAAGAGCCTGTATCTGCAGCCATCTTCTATCCTAATTATTGTTGGTTAAAGTTAAAAATTTTATCAACCACGGCTGTCAAAAACGGCGCAACCATGGTCAAGGAAAATGTCACAAAAAATGGTAACAGCGCTAAATCGAGAAATTTAAAACACAATGCAAATAAAATTGCTGTTAACACCATTTTCAGTTTTACGCCTGAGTAAAACGAGTCGACGACCTGTTTTGCTTGGCGTGCTCCGGCATATCGAAATGCCTTAAGAGCAAATACAAAATTAGGGATAATACTCACTGCACCACCGGCCATTGCCGCGTAAGCAGGAGAAAATCCCCAATTAAAATAAACTGTTATCGTACTCAGGAGCGTTACTATCAACTGTATAAACAATTGTGTAAATGCGTATTTTTTACCCGGTTTTGTTAATATATTAGTCACCGGTAACTCCCAAGAAACTGCACAAAAAAGCTACACTTTTTAGCGATTGATTTTTTTATAGTCAAACGCGTGCGCAAGTATACTGATTTACAGCATTTTTGCAACTTTTCCGGCTATTCCTTTTGCACAATTTAGCGAATTTAAAATAAGCGTAACTGGCTTGTTAAATTTACGGTGACCGGTTGTTTGATTAGCTTTTAAACAACTATTTTATCTTCGACAAAATACCATCAAGCTCAGCTAAAGAGGCGTAAGATATAACCATTTGCCCCTTGCCTTTTTTGTTGTGCTTGATAGCGACCGGTGATCCGATACGCTCCGCTAAACTTTCTTCAAGTTTTATGGTGTCAGGGTCTTTAACCATTGTCGGTTTTTCAACCTCTGGTTGTTGGACTTTTTTCACCAGTTTTTCGGTATCGCGAACCGTTAATTCTTTCGCGGCGACCGTGCGAGCGGTAGTCGTTTGTAAATCACCATCGAGGGCGAGTAGGGCGCGAGCGTGGCCCATTTCAATATCGCCATTTTCAAGGAAGGTTTTAACCTCGCTATTGAGGCTATTTAGACGAAGTAGATTAGTTACTGTGGTGCGAGACTTACCAACAGCGCTAGCGACTTCTTGATGGGTGAGTTCAAATTCGTGTAACAGACGTTCTAAGGCGACGGCTTCTTCCATCGCATTAAGATCTTCACGTTGGATGTTTTCAATAAGGGCGATAGCGACCGCCGACTCATCTGGTACATCCTTAATCAAACACGGAACCATATCGATTTCTGCCAATTGGGCAGCGCGCCAACGGCGTTCACCGGCGATGATTTCGTACTTGTCTTTAGCAACCGGGCGAACCACGATTGGCTGAATAATACCTTGCGCTTTGATTGAACTCGACAATTCTTCTAAAGCGTCTTCGGACATATCTTTACGCGGCTGATACTTACCAGGCTGTAAAGATTCAATTGGCAGTTTTTGTAAATCGCTTTGCTCAGCTACAACCTCGACACCGTCATTTGCTGACTCTGGTTGTTTTCTAGGTGCTGCTGTAAGCAGGGCATCTAAACCTCTACCCAAACCACGACGTTTTGAACTGCTCATTGTTATCCTTTATCTCAATTACTCAACCGGTGCCGGTTGTGCATGTCGTTTTAATACTTCACCGGCTAACGCTAAGTAAGCTTTTGCACCGGTTGCTGATTTATCGTAATACATGGCTGGAGTACCAAATGACGGTGCTTCAGCCAAACGCACGTTACGAGGAATAACGGTGCGATAGACTTTGTCGCCAAAATGACGTTTAAGTTGTTCGGAAACGTCATTGGCAAGGCGATTGCGCGGATCATACATGGTGCGCAGAATGCCTTCAATGTGCAAATCAGAGTTTACCACTTGTGCCATTTTGGCGATGGTGTCCATCAATGCGGTTAACCCTTCAAGGGCATAATATTCACATTGCATCGGTACCAATACTGAATCGGCTGCGCCCATGGCATTAACGGTAAGCATGTTTAGCGATGGTGGGCAGTCAATGATAATAAAATCATAATCATCAAGGAATGGCGCCAGTGAATTGCGCAGACGCAGTTCGCGGGCAAACACTTCCATCAGTTTGATTTCTGCTGCGGTAACATCGGTATTTGCTGCGATAAGATCATAACCACCGGTGGTATCTGTACAGATCACTTCTGGCAGTGGTTTTTCATCAATTAATAACTCGTAGCTGGTGGCATGGACGTCATATTTATCGACACCGCTACCCATGGTGGCATTTCCTTGAGGATCGAGATCGATCAGCAAGACCTTGCGCTTGGTAGCTGCAAGAGACGCTGCTAAATTGACAGACGTTGTGGTTTTGCCAACACCACCTTTTTGGTTGGCAACTGCAATGGTTCTAGCCACGTTTTCCCCGAATAAAAACAGAAATAATTATTAACGACGTTATTGTTGATATTTTAAACTGTTAAGTATTCTAACTTAACAAATTTTTTTGCACTTGTGGTCAACTTTTTTTGCTTTTAACGCAATTTTAACTCTATCAAGTGCCTTTCCCCTTGAAGCTCAGGGACTTGCAGGGTGACACTGTTAACCAGTTCGATATCCTCAGGCATTAATTCTATTTCCTGTTGCGGATATACACCCTTTAACGCATAAAATCGGCCATCATCGCTGACCAAGTGCTTGCACCATGACAACATATCTTGCAGCGACGCAAATGCGCGCGATAACACACCATCAAATTTTGGTTCTGGTTGGTACTCTTCGACTCGTGATTGCACTGGCGTTACGTTTTCCAGTTTCAATTGATACACTACCTGCTTTAAGAAAGTGATGCGTTTACCCAAACTGTCGAGTAACACAAATTGCTTTTGCGGGTAAAGAATTGCCAACGGAATACCAGGTAAACCGGGTCCGGTACCAACATCAATAAAACGTTCACCGTTTAGGTGTGGGCCGTTAACCAATGAATCAAGAATATGTTTAACCAACATCTCTCTTGGATCACGTACTGATGTTAAGTTGTAAGCCTTATTCCATTTATCCAATAACTCGACATAACCGACCAATTTAGCAATTTGTTGATCAGTAACTTGCAAGTCAGTTTTGTTCAGCAAAGACGTTAAGTCAGCGGTTAAATCCATGACAAGGCCTCAAACGTGGAAAGATATGTTGCGCTCAAATTTAGCGCTCTAGTTTATATCTAACGCCCATGAGAATAAAGATTTAATGGTGTTTGATAACAATTTTTGGGGATTTGCAGGTTAAGTTAGAAGTAATTTATAACGGAACCAGGTCCCGGCTTTCGCCGGGATGATGAAATGCAAGTTCAGAGTGTAGTGAACAACTACGCGCTCTTGCGCAGTAAACCGTGCTTTTTCAAATACACCAGCAATAACGAAACCGCGGCTGGGGTTATACCAGAAATGCGTGAAGCCTTGCCCAAGGTTTCTGGTTTTGCATCGGCTAACTTGGCGACAACCTCGTTTGATAAACCAGAAATCTTACCGTAATCAAAGTCTGTTGGTATCAAGGTGTTTTCATGGCGTTTTTTCTTTTCGATCTCATCCTGTTGACGATCGATATAACCTTGATACTTGGTTTGAATCTCTACTTGCTCTGCCGCTTGGGTATCTGTTAACGCCGGGCCCAACTCTTCGATGGCCATCAGATCTTGATAGCGAGTTTCAGGACGACGCAAAAGATCTTCTAGATTGGCTTCACGTGAAATCGGGTTTTTCAACATTGGATTTAATTTTTCCAATGCAGGATGGTCTTTATGCACCCAAGTCGTTTTCAGACGTTGACGTTCTTGTTCGATGTTTTCCAACTTGTCACAAAAACGTGCCCAACGATCATCACCAACAAGGCCCAATTCACGGCCTTTTTCGGTAAGACGGATATCAGCGTTGTCTTCGCGTAATAACAAACGATATTCGGCGCGAGAGGTAAACATACGATACGGTTCTTTGGTACCCAAGGTAGAAAGATCATCGATCAACACACCGGTGTATGCTTGTTCACGACCTGGCGTCCAACCGTCTTTGTCTTGAGCTCGACAGGCTGCGTTCATACCGGCGATTAAGCCTTGTGCGCCAGCTTCTTCATAACCGGTGGTACCGTTGATTTGACCAGCAAAGAATAAGTTTTCAACGAATTTACTTTCTAAGGTTTGCTGCAAATCACGCGGATCAAAGAAATCATACTCAATGGCGTAACCCGGTCGGGTGATAGTCGCATTTTCAAAACCTTTGATCGAGCGCACCAAATCCATCTGCACATCAAATGGCAGACTGGTTGAAATACCGTTCGGGTAGATTTCATGGGTGGTTAAGCCTTCTGGCTCAACAAAAATTTGATGAGAGTCTTTGTCACTAAAACGAGTAATTTTGTCTTCAATCGACGGACAGTATCGAGGACCTACACCTTCAATCACACCGGTATACATTGGCGATCGATCCAATCCATCACGAATGATCTGATGTGTTTGTTCATTGGTGTGGGTGATGTAACACGAGATCTGCTGTGGATGATGCTCGGTTTTGCCCATAAATGAGAACGTTGGTACCGGTGCATCGCCAGCTTGTTCCTGCATTACAGAGAAGTCGAGTGTGCGAGCATCTAGGCGCGGTGGTGTACCGGTTTTTAAACGATCGATCCTAAACGGCATATCTCTTAGTCGATCCGCCAATGTTTGTGATGCTGGATCACCAGCGCGGCCACCTTGATAGTTATTCAAGCCAATATGAATCTGGCCTGCAAGGAAAGTACCGACCGTGAGCACCACGGTTTTACCTTTAAACTTCAAGCCCATTTCAGTATTGACACCACCGATACGATCACCATCCATGATCAAATCAGTACAAGCTTGTTGGAAAATAGTTAAATTTTCCTGATTTTCTAAGTAGTTACGTACGTAGGCTTTGTATAGAAGACGATCCGCTTGAGCACGTGTGGCACGTACAGCAGGGCCTTTAGAAGAATTTAATGTACGAAACTGGATCCCACTGTGATCAATGGCCTCAGCCATCAAACCACCTAGAGCGTCTATTTCTTTAACCAGGTGACCTTTACCGATCCCGCCAATGGCTGGATTACAGGACATTGCACCTAGGGTATCAATATTATGTGTCAGTAGCAGTGTTTTGCAGCCCATGCGCGCAGCAGCAAGGCTTGCCTCGGTACCTGCATGTCCACCACCTACAACAATCACATCAAAATTATCTTGATACCACATTAAACAAACGCCTCACTTGGATCTTTTCAAAAGGGTGGTAATTGTACCGTTATTTATGCGTTAGGGAAATGATCAATATGTTAAAAAGATCATCTATTCGATCGGCAATGCGATCTTAAATATATATAAAGATCTTTATATAGATCTTATTATTATTACTTATTAGTGATCGCATTTTCAGTGGATAAGTACTTTTTTACTATATAGAACATGGTTTTAGAGTGGATCAATTGCTGTGATCAAGGCTTGATCAACCTTGTTAAAACCTTTGATCAAAAGGGCTGTTTATCCACAAGCAGATCGAGACTTAAATTTGATCACTGAATAATAATAGAAAATTAATATGTTTTACCCAGCTTTATCCACAATAGCTTATTTTTAGATCGTAAATTGTGTATAAGTACTTTATAACTGATCACTTATCGATCGCATAAATTGATCTGCAGCCAATTCTGGATCATCAATATTGATCATGTCGATCGTAAATATTTCATTAATCGCTTTAGCATTTTTATTTAACATCATGTTATATAACGATTTTCCTGCTTGGCAAAAGGTGTCGTAGCTGGTATCACCAACAGCAATCACTAAAAAAGGCAGATCATCAAGGTTGATATCACTGCCGTTTAGATCGTGTATAAAATTTTCGATGTTTTCAGGGAAATCACCGGCACCATGGGTCGAAGTACATAAAAGCCATTTCTGATTTTTTTTTTCTATTTGTTCAAAAACTGGCTGAAAATGGATATTTGTTTGGTGGCCAAGCTCTTCTAAGACCGTTTGTGCTGCCTCAGCAATGTATTCTGTATTGCCTAACATTGAGCCGACAATGATTTGATATGATGACATTTGGTGCTCCGTCAAAGCGCTGTTTTTTGAAGTATCGTAGCGCATTATTTATTAAAACGCACCGTCATCCCATCATGTATTTGGATGGGACCTTCATGCTTCATAATGTGCTTTTAACGAAGCCACTTTGAGCCTCAAAGAGATCCCACCCAACAACGTGGTGGGATGACGGAGAGCAAGTTATAGAAAGTGTAAAACGATATTGTGGTGTTAGCCACAATATCTAGTTCAAAAGTAAGCTGTAGGTAGTGAATCGAGATCCCGTAGCTGGTAAGGGATAATACTTTTTAACGCACACAGCTTTATAAAGTATTACTTACCTATACAAAATGATGAGAATATCTGCCCTAGTAGGTCATCTGAGGTAAATTCACCGGTAATTTCATTGAGGTGTTGCTGACATATGCGCAGCTCTTCGGCAAGTATTTCACCGGCGACAAAGGAATGCAGCTGTTCGCGTCCGGTGAGTAAATGTTGTTCGGCCATTTGCAACGCATTAATATGACGGCGGCGCGCCATAAAGGTGCCTTCGGTAGAGCCTTGATAACCCATAATCTGTTTTAAATGATCTTTTAGGGCGTCAATGCCATCGCCTGTTTTTGCCGATAAAGTGATGGTTTCATTGTCATGTTCAATGCTAAAACCGGTTTCGGCGCCACTAATATCGGCTTTGTTTTTAACAACACTTAAGCCGAGAGCGTCTGGTAAGCGCTCGAAAAACTCAGGCCAGAATTGCTGAGGGTCGTTACTTTCACCTTTACCTGATTCAATCATCAGTAGCACTCTGTCTGCTTGTTGTATTTCCTTCCAGGCACGTTCTATACCTATTTGCTCAACCTTGTCTGGTGATTCACGCAGACCTGCAGTATCGATTATATGCAGTGGCATACCATCAATATGTATTTGCTCTGATAGCACGTCACGAGTGGTGCCTTCGATGTCGGTAACAATGGCTGAGTCTTTACCGCTTAACGCATTAAGCAGGCTCGATTTACCGGCATTAGGGCGACCGGCGATAACCACACGCATACCTTCACGAATGATGGCGCCTTGTTGTGCTTGTTTTAATACATCGGCAACTTTAACGATGATTTGGTTTAGATCATCACTGACCTTATCATCGGCAAGGAAGTCTATTTCTTCTTCGGGAAAATCGATGGCGGCTTCGACATACATTCGTAAATGTATGACTTCATCAACCAACTGATGAACCAGCTTTGAGAAGTCACCTTGCAATGAATGCAGGGCGGCACGAGCAGCTTGTTCTGAGCTTGAATTGATCAGATCGGCAATGGCCTCTGCTTGGGTTAGATCCAACTTATCATTGATAAAGGCTTGTTCTGAAAACTCACCGGGTCTGGCCATGCGAATCGCATCAAGGCTGACCACATGATTGAGCAGCATATCGAGAATGACTGGCCCGCCGTGGCCTTGTAGTTCGAGTACGTCTTCGCCAGTAAACGAATTAGGACCTTTAAAAAATAGCGCAATACCTTGATCAATAACCTCACCTTGTTGGTCATAAAAAGGCAGATATTCGGCGGTACGAACTTGCGGTACTTTTTTTAATATGTGTTGTGCGGCGACAGTCGCTAATGGACCGGAAACGCGAATGATACCAACACCGCCTCGACCAGGCGCGGTTGCTTGTGCTGCGATTGTTTCGGTATTACTGATTATTTGCTCAGACATAAAAGGTGTAAATAAGGCTATTTATGTGTTGGATTATAAACGATTAAGTCGTGTGGTAACCACAAATGCACAAATATTATTTACAACGGCCTGATTGGGTTCGGCTTATATATCAGCTATTAGCAGAGCTTAAGGGCTAGCTATCTGCCTGCGTTATTAATCATCAGCCATAAAAAAAGACCTGACTTAGCAGGTCTTTTTCAATCTATCAGCAAATAATTATTTCGCTTTGCCTTTTAATTTGGCTTGTTCTTCGGCTTTTTCAATGGACTTGAATATTATCAGCATCTGGATAATGGTGATGACGTTAGACACCAACCAGTAAAGTACTAGACCTGATGGGAACCATAAGAAGAAGAAGGTAAAGAATACCGGCATCCATTGCATCATTTTTTGTTGCATAGGGTCGGTGGTCATTGCTGGCTGCAACTTCTGCATTAGGAACATTGAAGCACCCATTAGAATAGGCAGAATGTAGTATGGGTCTTTCGACGATAAGTCGGTGATCCATAGTGCAAATTCAGCATGACGTAATTCTACAGATTCCATGAACACCCAATACAAAGCTAGGAATATCGGCATTTGCAGTATTAATGGTAAACAACCACCGGCTGGGTTTACTTTTTCCTTACGGTAAAGCTCCATCATTGATTGCGACATCTTTTGACGGTCATCACCATAGCGTTCTTTCAACGCCGCCATTTTCGGCTGGATCTTACGCATCTTAGCCATTGACGTGTATTGTGTTTTGGTCAATGGATACATTAATGTCTTAACCACGATGGTGATCATGATGATCGCCACACCCCAGTTAACAACAATTTCTTGAATCGCTAACAACAACCAGAATAGCGGTTGTGAGATCATCCACAAAAAGCCGTAATCTACGGTTAAATCTAAACCTTCAGCGATTTTCTCAAGTTTTTCCTGATCTTTTGGACCAACATAAAAGGTTGAGGTTAACGTTTCGGTTGCACCCGCAGCGACTGTGGTCACCGGCGCTTTAAAACCAATAACCGCTTGGCCATTGTTGGCTAAGTAACGGGTATATAGTTGGTTGGTCGCCTGGCTTTCAGGTACCCAAGCCGATACGAAGTAATGTTGTAGCATACCAACCCAGCCACCTTTGGTGGTTTCTTTTAGGTTAGCGTCTTCAATATCGTCAAAGTCGTATTTTTCATAACGGCTTTCTGTGGTTGAGTAAGCCGCACCACGATAGGTTGGCATCATCATTGATGAATCGCTATCAACGTAACTTGATTGCTTAAGTTGTGCATATAGTTGCACAGACGCAGTGGTTTGCGTTTGGTTATTTACTTGATAATTAACCGCAACATCGTAAGCGCCTTTTTTGAATTCAAATGACTTGGTTACGTTAATACCGTCTTTATTAAAGGTAAGGTCTACTTTTAATGAGTCACTACCTTCAGCTAAGCTATATTCTGTCGCCGAGGTGTTATAAATTGGACGACCGCTGGCACTAGCATCAGGGCCTTGCGCACCAATCAAACCACTTTGCGCAACATAGGTAAAACCTTGCTCCGTCAAAATTGGCATAGCGATACCACTATCTTGCTCGGTTTCGTACGCTAGCAAGTTGGCCGCAATAATGTCACCACCTTGGGTGTCAATTTTAAATTCCAAAACATCGGTGGTTACAGTGATAACACCGCCAGCGCTTGTTGTTTGGGTATTTACGTCTACTTCGCTAGCAGTATCTGATGATGCAGGAACAAATTCCTCACCAGAATTAGCGTTATTTTGAGGCACATCCTGACTTTCTTGAGTCGGTTGTTGTACTGGTGCATTATCTACTTGCCATTGTTGAAACAGCAAAAAGCTGACCACCAACAAGCCGACAAAGAGCAAACCGCGTTGTGATTCCATAATGTGTTAATTCTCTTGTTTCGATTTTGGAACGGGATCTTCACCACCCGCACTTAGCGGATGACATTTTAATATACGTTTCGTTGCTAACCAACTGCCTTTTACCACACCAAAGCGGCTCACTGCCTCTATCGCATAATGCGAACAAGACGGATTAAATCGACAATTGTTGCCCAACATTGGACTAAGCCAGCGTTGGTAGGCAATGATGGGAGCTATAACGAGCTTTTGTGCCGCTGTTTTATTTTCCGCCATACCTTTTCCAGTTGTTGATTAATCATCGTGTTATCAAGCTGATCAATACCCGACTTTACCATAACAACCATATCTACGGCAGGTAATTTGTGCTGATTTTTGCGAAAACTTTCCCGAACTAGACGTTTTACTCGATTGCGTTGAACAGCGAGTTTTACCCGTTTTTTAGCAATAGCCATGCCTAAACGAGGTTTATCTAAGGTATTTGAGGTAACAAGGATAGTGAAATGGCTTGAGCCAAATCTAGAAGGATTGTCAAAGACTGATTTGAATTGACCAGGAGTCAACAGACGTGACTCCCGATTAAATTCATAGTGACCCATGTGGGTAACTTCCTTATATGTTAGATATAAGGATTACGAGCTAAGCTTAGCGCGACCTTTTGCACGACGACGTGCAATTACTGCACGGCCGTTTTTAGTTGCCATGCGAGCACGGAAACCGTGAGTACGCTTACGCTTTAGTACTGAAGGTTGAAAAGTTCTTTTCATGATACTTTTTCCTGTTTGTCCGTTTGGTTTGTTAGCTACCGTAAACAAACGTTTTCGGAGCACAGTGTTAAAAATTGAGGGCGAATTCTAAATATAAAGGGCGATAAAGTCAACGGTTAAAAACAATTAATTGTAGAAAAGATCTCCGTTGTGCTTAAAAAGGATCCTTTATCAGATCCGAATTGATCGCGATCTGTTGTAAATGCGATCATAATCGCTTAATTGCGTTAAAAACAAGCCCTAATGTCGCAAAAATACGCTGTCGTCCACAGTTTTATAACAATTGTCGATCTTAAGGTTGATAACTTTACTGCAAACGCCCGATCAGAGATAGCCAAATGCGCTAGATTTTAAGGCCCAAACGGTAAAATAAATTATTAATAAAGTAGTTATAAATCAATAGTTTGAATATTTTATTGCGAACCAAGATAAATTAATGTTTTTACCGTATTGCACTTGTGGATAACTCAGGTGATAATGGCTGCAGTATTAAAACATAATAATGAAAGATCGTTTCCAGCCTTCTTGTATATCATTCAGTCGACTGAGCTTTAGCGGTTAATAAAATGCGCACTATTAAAGACAAAATCGTCGATTGTTATCCTATACCTGTTGCTTTCCTTTTTTAAGAGTGGAAATTATGATCACTGACAGGAGTTTATGAGTGGAACATTCACTCTGGCAAAGTTGTTTGTCAGTTCTTGAAGAAGAATTGCCTGCGCAACAATTTAGTATGTGGATTCGTCCATTGCAATGCGTTGTAGACAATAACACCATGACCTTATACGCACCGAATCGCTTTGTGCTCGATTGGGTTCGCGAGAAATACCTGACACGCATTACTCAGTTAGTCGCTTTAGCTGGCAATAACCCGCCAGAAGTGCGCTTTGATGTTGGTAGTAAACCAATGCAAACCACATCTGTAGCGAATGAAGTGGCGCAAAATTTTGCCGCCAGTAGTCAGCCCGAAGCGACTGTCAGCAACCAACAGGTTGAGCCGAATATTCCTAAAACGACCAATGTTCGTGACAAATATACCTTTGATAACTTTGTTGAAGGTAAATCGAACCAACTTGCTCGTGCGGCAGCGTCGCAAGTAGCCGATAATCCCGGTCAAGCATACAACCCACTATTTATATACGGTGGCACCGGCCTTGGTAAGACTCACTTGTTGCATGCGGTCGGTAATGGCATCTTACGCAATAAGCCCAATGCCAAAATAGCCTATATGCATTCCGAACGTTTTGTTCAGGATATGGTAAAAGCGCTGCAAAACAACGAGATTGAAAAGTTTAAGCAATATTATCGTGGTGTCGATGCACTATTGATCGATGATATTCAGTTTTTTGCCAATAAAGAGCGTACTCAAGAAGAGTTTTTTCATACCTTTAATGCCTTACTTGAGGGCAATCAACAAATCATTCTTACCAGTGACCGATATCCAAAAGAAATTTCGGGCGTTGAAGATCGACTGAAATCACGTTTCGGTTGGGGTCTTACGTTGGCCATTGAGCCACCTGAACTGGAAACCCGCGTTGCCATCTTAAAACGCAAAGCACAAGAAAGTAATATTAACCTGGCTGACGAAGTGGCGTTCTTTATTGCCAAGCGTTTGCGTTCTAATGTTCGAGAGTTAGAAGGGGCATTAAACCGGGTTATTGCCAACGCCAACTTTACAGGTCGACCGATTACCATCGATTTTGTCCGTGAAGCATTGCGTGATTTGTTGGCACTGCAGGATAAATTGGTTACTGTAGATAATATTCAGCGCACGGTTGCTGAGTATTACAAGATTAAAGTGGCGGATATTTTATCGAAACGTCGTAATCGTTCGGTTGCACGTCCGCGACAAATCGCGATGGCCTTAGCGAAAGAGTTGACTAACCATAGCTTGCCAGAAATTGGTGATGCATTTGGTGGTCGCGACCATACAACAGTATTACATGCTTGTCGTAAGGTTAAACAATTACGCGAAGAGACTCACGATATTAAAGAAGACTACGCGAATCTAATAAGAACACTATCATCGTAACAGGGTATAAAAACAATGAAATTTTCGTTAGCTAGGGACGTACTTTTAAAACCATTACTTTTGGTGTCTGGCGCTGTAGAGCGTAAAAGCACTTTACCTATATTAGGTAATATCTTGCTAGAGGTAAGTGGGCAATCACTTACTATGGTGGCCACTGATTTAGAGCTTGAGATGGTTTCAAGCACTGAAATTGACAACCAAGGCCCAGATGGAAAAATCACCGTACCAGCACGTAAATTATTGGATATATGTAAGAGTATGCCAGATTCGGCGCAGATCGAATTTAGCTTAAATGGCGAGACCATAAACATGGTCTCTGGTCGTTCACGATATTCATTAGCGACCCTGCCAGCGACGGACTTTCCAAACATTGAATCTTGGCAGGGAGATGTTGAATTCTCTTTGCATAAATCGCAACTGTTACGATTGATAGAAAGTACTCATTTTTCGATGGCTAACCAAGACGTCCGTTATTACCTGAACGGTATGTCGATAGAAACAGAAAATAATGAAATTCGTTCGGTAGCCACAGACGGTCATCGTTTGGCAATTTGTAAAATTGTTAATGACAATTTGTCACTACCAGCACGCCAGGTCATTGTACCGCGTAAAGGTATTTTAGAGATTATCCGTTTACTTGACCCGGTAGATGAAGATGTACAGATTTTCTTAGGCAGCAATCATATTCGAATTATCGATACCGACTTTTCGTTTACCAGTAAATTAGTCGATGGTCGCTTCCCAGATTACCGCCGCGTATTACCACGCAATGGCGATAAAGTGTTAATTACACCTAAAGATGATTTGCGCCAAGTGTTGTCTCGTGCGTCAATTTTATCGAATGAAAAGTTCAAAGGGGTACGCCTCAACTTTTCCGCTAACGAATTAAAAATTACCGCCAATAACCCAGAGCAAGAATCCGCGGAAGAATATCTGGAAATTGATTTTCCATATGAAGCGCTTGAAGTTGGTTTTAACGTCAGTTATATCCTTGATGTGCTCAGTGCCATTAAAGATGACAACGTTAAATTCACTTTATCGGATGCCAACTCTAGTGTGGTTGTTGAAGGAGATCAAACTGCCGAAGCATTGTATGTGATCATGCCAATGCGCTTGTAATTGGTAATGAGTATACAGAGTTTAACGGTAAATCAGTTTCGAAATTTAGACTACGCCAACATCAGTTTTGCGCCATCGCTAAACTTGATTGTTGGCGATAATGGTTCTGGTAAAAGCAGTTTATTAGAGAGTGTATTTTTTCTTGGGCACGGTAAGTCGTTTCGTACCAATAAGATAGAAAATTTAATCCAGAGCGAAAAAGACCATTTTGTGGTCAGTGCCAAGGATGACCAAAATCATCAATTAGGCGTGCAAAGAGGCAAGCAGGGCGAAATACAAATTCGCATTAATGGCGACAGTAAGTTTCGTCTTTCTGATTTGGCCAAGCATGTCGCGGTGCAAGTGATTACACCAGAAACATTTCGTTTGTTTTTTGGTGGTCCCAAAGAGCGTCGTAAGTTTGTTGATTTAGGATTGTTTCACGTGGAACATTCATTTGTGAGTGTTTGGCGCGAGTTTAAAAAAGTATTATTACAACGCAATGCGTGTTTAAGACAACGCATTGGTGGACAACAGTTGGACTATTATAACCAGCTGTTTTGTCAGCAATCTGAGATCATTGCCAAAGTTCGCAGTGAGTATATCGAACGCTTGGCAAAAGAATTAAACAAATGGCTCGCGATTATCATGCCTGATTTGGCGGATAATATTGCCTTGCAATATCAACGTGGTTGGAACAAATCAAGACAATTACACGAGTTATTAGCAGAGCATAATGAGCGGGAAATTAAATACGGTTATAGCTTGTTTGGTGCACATAAGTTTGATGTGCAATTTAGTTTCAATAAGCAACCAGTAGAGCAGGTATTGTCTCGAGGACAACAAAAGTTGTTCCTAATGGCACTAACCATAGCTCAAGCAAACCTGATTTTTGAAAGTCAGCAAATCGCGCCAATCATACTTATTGATGACATTGGTGCGGAGCTTGACCAACATTCTCGGGCGGTATTAGCGAAAGCAATTGGCAAATTAACCTGCCAACTTTTTATTACCGCGATTGAAAAAAATGCCCTGGAGGCCATGCTTCCAGAGCAACAAAATTATAAAATGTTTCACGTGAAACATGGCGTAGTAACGGAAATAACGCAAGGCGAAAAACATGAGTGAAGAAAATAATTATGATTCGTCCAGTATTAAGGTCTTAAAAGGCCTAGATGCTGTACGTAAAAGACCAGGCATGTACATCGGTGATACCGATGATGGTACTGGTTTGCACCATATGGTTTTTGAGGTTCTTGATAACTCAATCGATGAAGCCTTAGCCGATCATTGTAAAGATATCATTGTTACCATTCACGGTGACGGTTCTGTATCTGTTAAAGATGATGGTCGTGGTATTCCTACTGATATTCACCCAGAAGAGGGTGTATCGGCAGCAGAGGTTATCTTAACCGTATTGCATGCTGGTGGTAAATTTGGTGGTGAAGATTCGGGCTATAAAGTATCTGGTGGTTTGCACGGTGTTGGTGTTTCGGTTGTAAACGCCCTAAGTGAGAAGCTAGAACTGACCATTCGCCGTGCTGGTAAAGTTCATGAGCAAACTTATGCCATGGGTGAACCTCAAGCACCGTTGAAAGAAGTTGGTGAAACGGACAAATCGGGTACTACCGTGCGTTTTTGGCCAAGCAGCGAAACCTTTTCTGATACCTTGTTTCACTACGACATTTTAGCCAAACGTATTCGTGAATTATCGTTCTTGAATTCAGGTGTATCAATTAAGCTAATTGATGAGCGTGATGGTCGTGAAGATCACTTCTTTTATGAAGGTGGTATCCAGGCATTCGTTGATTACCTAAATACTAATAAAACCCCGGTTAACCAAGAAATCTTCTACTTCGATCTTGAACGTGAAGACGGTATTGTTGTTGAAGTTGCGATGCAATGGAATGATGGTTTCCAGGAAAACATTTTCTGTTTTACCAATAACATCCCACAGCGCGATGGTGGTACCCACTTAAGTGGTTTCAGAACCGCGTTGACACGTACCTTAAATAGCTACATGACCAAAGAAGGCTTGAACAAGAAAGCCAAAGGTGGCGGTGAAACCAATGCCTCGGGTGATGACGCGCGTGAAGGTTTAACCGCGGTTATTTCTGTTAAAGTGCCTGATCCTAAGTTCTCTTCACAAACCAAAGATAAACTTGTATCGAGTGAAGTTAAGACCGCAGTTGAACAAGCTATGGGTGAAAAATTAGGTGAATACCTACTTGAAAATCCAGGTACTGCGAGAACCATTATCATGAAGATTATCGATGCGGCACGTGCACGTGAAGCTGCGCGTAAAGCTCGTGAAATGACCCGTCGTAAAGGTGTGTTAGATATTGCCGGTTTGCCAGGTAAATTGGCTGACTGTCAGGAGAAAGACCCAGCACTTTCTGAACTATATATAGTGGAGGGTGACTCTGCGGGCGGTTCAGCCAAGCAGGGTCGTAATCGTAAGAATCAGGCAATTCTACCGTTAAAAGGTAAGATTCTTAACGTTGAAAAAGCACGCTTTGACAAGATGATATCTTCAGCGGAAGTAGGCACTCTTATCACCGCACTTGGCTGTGGTATCGGCCGTGACGAATATGATCCAGACAAAACCCGTTATCATTCTATCGTTATCATGACCGATGCTGATGTCGATGGCTCGCACATTCGTACCTTGCTATTGACCTTCTTCTACCGTCAAATGCCAGAAATCATTGAACGTGGTTACATGTATATTGCGCAACCGCCGCTATACAAAGTTAAGAAAGGTAAGCAAGAACGTTATCTCAAAGATGACGAGCAAAAAGAGCAATACTTTACGACTTTGGCTCTAGAGAATGCGTCTATTCATGTTAATGACAATGCTCCTGCGTTATCTGGTATTGCCTTAGAAAGCTTGTTTAATCAATATCGCGATACGATGGCAATCATTAACCGTGTTTCGCGTCAAATCCCAGAAGATGTATTACTGCAGTTATTACAGGCTGACAAAATCATCAATGGTGAGTTTAGCGATAAAGCCAAAGTAGAATCT
Organism: Thalassotalea sp. HSM 43; assembly: GCF_004752005.1. NCBI lineage: Bacteria > Pseudomonadati > Pseudomonadota > Gammaproteobacteria > Alteromonadales > Colwelliaceae > Thalassotalea > Thalassotalea sp. HSM 43. Next base: position 1,975,226 of record NZ_CP038493.1, read on the forward strand.
TGGACCACAGATTTCGTCAATCTTTTACAAGAAAATGGTGATAGCGGTTCGATTTATTCGGCAACGGTTGCTCACGATCAAGAACGCAATATTTACTACCCATCGATTAACGTTCGTATGCACGGCATAGACACGGTTTATAACCTTGGTTATGACTTTATCCATTCTTCTGAATTTAAAGCCATTATGGAGCTTAACGAAGCGATTAACGGTTTGATGGAAGAGGGTGCTTACGTTAAACGTGGTGAGAAGATTCAACCAGTGAATTCTTTCGAGCAAGCACGCGCATGGTTATTAAAAGAGTCTGAACGTGGTCAATATATCCAACGCTATAAAGGTTTGGGTGAGATGAACCCAGAACAGCTTTGGGAAACGACTATGGACCCTGAAACACGTCGTATGTTACAGGTGACTATCGAAGATGCTGTTGCTGCTGATCAGTTGTTCAACACCTTAATGGGTGATCACGTTGAACCACGTCGCGACTTCATTGAGACCAACGCTCTTAATGTAGCTAACTTGGATGTCTAGTTTCGCTGTTTAGCATACTAAATATGACAATGAAAAAACCCGGCTTATGTCGGGTTTCTTTTTAGTCACTCAAGGCTTTATTGATAGCTTGCTTTAACAACGCAGCGCGGGTGACAACAAGTAATCGTCACCAGTGCTATTATTAATCAGCAAAATCAACAGCTAAATCTGTAATTACCGCTAGTCGATTTAGTAAACAATCGCTATAATTAGCGCCATTTCTGTCAATTAAACTAATACTGGTATTCATGAGCACATACGATATCAAAACATTTCAGGGTCTGATTCTGCAATTACAGGATTACTGGGCCAAACAGGGCTGTGTTATTGTTCAGCCACTCGACTTGGAAGTAGGGGCTGGTACCTTTCATCCAATGACCTTTTTACGTTCTATTGGTCCTGAGCCAATGAGCAGTGCTTATGTGCAACCATGCCGCCGTCCTACTGATGGTCGCTATGGTGAAAACCCAAATCGCTTGCAGCACTATTATCAGTTCCAAGTTGTATTAAAACCATCGCCAAAGAATATTCAGGAATTGTACCTTAACTCTTTAAAGCAACTCGGTATCGATACTCTTGTACACGATGTCCGTTTTGTTGAAGACAACTGGGAATCACCGACACTAGGTGCATGGGGTTTAGGCTGGGAAATCTGGCTGAACGGCATGGAAATCACCCAGTTTACTTATTTCCAACAAGTTGGTGGACTTGAGTGCGCGCCAGTAACCGGTGAAATTACCTATGGTTTAGAACGCTTGGCGATGTACATTCAAAACGTCGACAGCATTTATGACCTGGTTTGGACTGATGGTCCTATGGGCAAAATTTACTACCGTGATGTGTTTCATCAGAACGAAGTAGAGCAGTCGACCTATAACTTTGAACACGCAAACGTTGATGCACTATTTAATCAATTTGACGTGTGTGAGCAAGAAAGCCAAAAATTGATTGAACTTGGTTTGCCATTACCAGCCTATGAGCAAGTGATGAAAGCCTCGCATGCCTTTAATTTATTAGATGCCCGTCATGCGATTTCTGTGACAGAGCGTCAACGTTATATTCTGCGCGTGCGCACCTTGGCAAAAGCCTGTGCACAAGCATATTACGCAGCACGAGAAGAACTAGGATTCCCGCTTTGTAAGCAAGCAGAGCAACAAGGCGAGGACAAGTAAATGAGCAAAGATACATTATTAGTTGAATTAGGTACTGAAGAGTTACCACCAAAAGCGCTAAAAGGTTTGGCACAGGCATTTTTCGATTCTATTACCGAGCAACTGCAAGGCGCTGGTCTAGGCTATGCTAAAGCCAAATGGTTTGCTACGCCACGTCGACTTGCTGTGCAAGTGACCGAGCTTGAACAACAACAGCAAGATAAGGTTGTTGAAAAACGCGGCCCTGCGGTTAATGTTGCCTTTGACGCTGACGGCAATGCCACTAAAGCTGCTCAAGGTTGGGCACGTTCAAACGGTATTACCGTTGAACAAGCAGAACGTTTGGTTACCGATAAAGGTGAGTGGCTATTGCACAAAGCAACCCAGCAGGGTAAGTCGATTGCACAATTGCTTGAAGGTATGGTTAGCACCGCCGTCAATAAACTGCCTATTCCAAAACCAATGCGTTGGGGTAGCAGTCGTATTCAATTTATCCGTCCAGTACACACCATTACCATGATGTTTGGCGCTGATGTTATCTCCGGCAACATTCTAGGTGTCGCCTCTGACAACCAGTTACTGGGTCACCGCTTTCATTTTGAAGGTATGGTCACACTTGATCACGCGAACAATTATGAACAAGCGTTAAAATCTGCATACGTTATTGCTGACTACGAAACTCGTCGTAGTCAAATTGTTGATGATGTTAATGCCGCAGCTGCTGAGCTTAACGGTAAAGCATTGTTAGACGATGAGTTGGTTGACGAAGTCGCATCTATTAATGAATGGCCATCAATTTTGGTTGGTAGCTTTGATGAAGACTTCTTACAAGTTCCAGCGGAACCGCTAATTTATTCAATGAAAGATCACCAAAAGTACTTCCCTGTTGAAGACAGCAATGGTGCGCTACTAAACAAATTTATCTTTGTTACCAACATTGAGTCAAAACAACCTGAACAAGTGATTCATGGTAATGAAAAGGTTATTCGCCCACGTTTAGCCGATGCAGAATTCTTCTTTAAAACCGATAAAAAGCAAAGCTTAGAATCGCGTTTACAAAGCTTGTCGACGGTATTGTTCCAAAAGCAACTTGGTACATTGAAAGACAAATCAGAGCGCATTGCCACCTTAGCTAAATTTGTTGCTGAAAGCCTTTCGGAAAATGCCGATAACGCTTATCGCGCTGGCCTATTAAGTAAAACAGATTTAATGAGTGAAATGGTACTCGAGTTCCCACAAGTACAAGGTACTATGGGTAAGTACTATGCTCAGCACGATGGTGAGCCTGCTGACGTAGCGCAAGCTCTTGAAGATCAATATCGCCCGCGTTTTGCTGGTGACAGTTTACCTGAAGCTAACGTAGGCGCCGCTGTCGCGATTGCTGATAAAGTTGATAGCTTAGTCGGTATCTTTGGTATTAATCAGCCACCTAAAGGCGATAAAGACCCGTTTGCATTGCGTCGCGCAGCGATAGGTTTAATTCGTATTATTATCGAAAAGCAATTGCCATTAGATATTGCTGATTTAATCAACGTAAGCATTGATTCATACGGCGATAAGCTGACCAATGATAATACTGCTGCTGATGTGATTGATTTCATCATGGGTCGCTTCCGTGCCTATTATCAAGAGCAGGGTATTAAAGTAGATGTTATCCAAGCGGTATTAGCGAAAACACCAACGGCGCCACTAGACTTTGATCAGCGTGTTAAAGCGGTTAGTTATTTCCGCGAACTTGAGCAAGCACAAGCGTTGGCTGCGGCCAATAAACGTGTCGGTAATATATTGGCTAAATTCGATGGTGAGTTGTACAACGAATTTGATAACGCCTTGGCATCTGAACCACAAGAGATTGCCCTAGCCGAGACCTTTGCAGCCTTACAGGGTGAATTGCAGCCGTTATTTGCTAATCGTGACTATCAGCAGGCACTAACTAAATTAGCTGGCCTTAGAGGCGTTATTGATGAGTTCTTTGATAACGTGATGGTGATGGCGGATGATGAAAAAGTAAAAACCAACCGTTTGACCTTATTGAATCAAATCCGTAACAGTTTCTTTAATGTTGCCGATATCTCGGTTCTGCAGTAAATTATTTTAGCCAAAAAAAAGCGGCTTTGAAGCCGCTTTTTTTTATGTTTTGAACTTTAAATTCGACTAACTTATTCATAACCTTGAACATTGCCAAATTCGCATGGTCTACCTACTAGATAGCGGTCGAAAAAGCCTTGGCAAAATTGCGACGAAATGCGTTGCTTAGCGCTTTCTAATAAGGTATTTATAAGTATTATTAGCCGTATCCTTGGCCACTAAGTCGTGCTCCATAAATTCACAAAAACTTGGGATATCTCTTGTTGTTGATGGGTCATCAGCAAGGATTAACAAAGTTTCGCCGACATTGATTTTACGAATATTCATTCGTACCATCATCACCGGTTCTGGACATCTTAGGCCAATAGCATCCAAGGTATGATCAGCCTGTTCAAATATAGTGTCTGACATCGAGTAATAACTTAATAAGATTGTAACAACAGCAGTTATTTTAATGATCCCTGATTAAAATGAAAGGTGTTGCGCAAAAAATAGCCTTGTAACCTGGGAAGCCGTTTATTTATGTCGTTAATCAAACCCATTGCCGTTTTAGTTTCATTGTCTTTTGTTTTCTCAGCATCAGCGAAAAAAAACACCCCTATCGAAGACCAGCGCGACGTATATTTGCAAGCCTCGGCAAAAAAGTGGAACGTAAAATCTGATGCCTATCGCAGTAAAGTTGCAGAGCTGCAGGACTACCCTTTATTACCGTATTTCCAATTGGATCAATTGCAACGCAATATGACCGTTCGTAATAAACAACCAATCAGTGAATTCTTAGCAACATATCAAGGTACACCGGTCGATTGGCCACTACGCAAAGCTTGGCTTAAACAATTAATTCGTTCCGATAAGAAACAGCTTTTTGTCGATTACTATCAGCCAACCAGTAATAAAGACCTAACTTGCCATTACCATAATTATCGACTCGAACTTGGCGCTAATAAAGACGATGTGCTGAGTGAGGTGACAGCAATATGGCTGACGGGTAAATCGTTGCCTAAAAGTTGTGACCCGTTACTGGCCCAATGGACCAAAGCAGGTTATCGCAGTAACGAACTTATTTGGCAACGTATTCTGCTTGCCAACAAAAAGCGCAGTCACATATTAGTGAAGTATTTAGGTAAGCAGTTACCAGACAGCGAACAATACCTATGGAAGTTGTGGCGAGACATTCGTACAACCCCTGCAAAGGTCGCAAACCTTGATAAGTTTAACCAATTTAGCAAACAAGAAACTCAAGTGATCGTTTATGGCATTAAGCGCTTAGCATTTAAAGATGAGATGCTGGCCTTATCTGTGTATGAAAAAATCGATGCCCAGGGTAGGTTAACGCCATTACATCGCGAGCAAGTTCTTACTTCCCTTGTACCGGCAATCGCTCGTTCTGATGATCCTATTGCTATAAGTTGGTATGAAAACTTACAGCGCCAGTATGTACAAGACAGTGCCATTCAATACAAGGTCGCCAAATTTATAGAAAATAAGGATTACCAAGGGGTATTAACTGAATTACAAACCCTAACCGGTGATCAGCAAAAAGATAGACAGTGGATGTATTGGCAAGCACGCAGTTATGATTTGCTCGGTAATACCGACAAGGCGCAAAGCATCTACAAGGAATTGGCTAAAGCACGCAGTTTCTATGGCTTCTTAGCAGCCGCCCATGTTGGTGATAAAAGTGTTTTAAATCATAAGCCTATTACTATGTCCGGGGATAATATTGCCGAGCTTAAACAGTCCGATGCGGGTTTAAGAGCGATGGAGTTGTACCATCTTAAGCGTTTAGGTGATGCTCGCCGTGAGTGGAGTTACTGGATGCGTCAGCTAACCGAAGAGCAACGCTCTATGGCGGCAAAAATGGCATTTGAACAGGGTTGGTACGACCGAGCCATCTTTACTCTGACCAATAATGTTGGCCTTAACGATCTTGATGTTCGTTTTCCAATGCCGATGTCTGAGTTGTTTGGCGATAAGTCGGCTAAACATCAAATCAGCCTCGCTTGGGCTTATGCCATTGCCCGTAAAGAGAGTATCTTTATGAGCGATGCCACCTCGTCAGCAGGTGCGTTAGGGTTAATGCAAGTACTGCCAGGTACGGCACGTTACTTAACCGGTAATAAATCATTAAAACGTTCGCAACTGTTACAAGCAGAAACCAATGTCGATATTGGTTTTAAGTACCTTAAATATCTGCTCGATAAATTTGATAACAATATTGTTCTCGCCACTGCCGCTTACAATGCTGGCCCAGGTAAGGTGAATCGTTGGTTGAAAAAAGCACCCAACATGACCATGGAGAAATGGATCGAAACCATACCGTATAAAGAGACTCGCAATTACGTAAAAAGTGTTATGGCATTTACCGAGATATATATGCAAAAGCTGGGGCAGGAGCGTTCGCCGTTTGTTGATATTCTTGACAGGCAAATTCACTAGCGCCGGCTTGATGTGCTATTATCGCTGGCAAATTTACAAGACAAGACAATAGTTATGACTGAACTGCAACAACACTTTGCGGCGCATATTGAAGAATTGCAACGCCGTACCGCGACGATTCTGCAACGCCAAGGTTTAGATTCTTTGTGTATTCACGCGGGTAAAACCTTGGGTGTATTTATGGATGATATGTATTATCCATTCAAAACCAACCCACATTTCAAAGCGTGGTTGCCAATAACAGACACCGCTAATTGTTGGTTAATCGTCAATGGTCAAGATAAGCCGGTGTTGGCGTTTTATCAACCGACCGACTTTTGGCATAAGGTGACGAAGCTGGAAGACAGCTATTGGACTGATTTCTTTGATATCAAACTTATTGCCAAACCTGATCAAGTGGTTGATATCTTGCCAGCAGATAAAAGCCGAACCGCCTATATTGGCGCCCATGCCGAGGTTGCCAATGATTATGGCTTTGCAATACAAAACCCTGATGCAGTCATTCATTACTTCCACTATCATCGAGCCTATAAAACCGACTACGATTTAGCATGCCTGCGTCAGGCCAATAAAATCGCTGTGAAAGGTCATAATGCTGCCAAACAAGCGTTTATGGCCAATGCCTCTGAGTTCGAGATTCAACTTGCCTATTTAACGGCGACAGGTCAGGGCGAAAATGAAATGCCTTATGGCAATATCATCGCCTTGAATGAAAACGCGGCGATTTTGCATTACACCGTTTTGGAAAAACAGGCACCAGCCGAGCACTTGTCGTTCTTAATTGATGCCGGAGCCAGTTTTAACGGTTACGCCGCGGATATCACCCGTACTTATGCCAAGCAACAAAACGAATTCGCTGAATTAATACAGGCTGTTGATGTGATGCAGCAAAACTTAGTCTCAGCACTTAAACCGGGTAGCAGCTATGTCGATTTGCACATTGAAAATCACTATCAGTTAGCCAAGGTATTGAAGCAATTTGATATTGTACGCATGGACAGCGAAGCCATGGTTGCTGAAGGTGTAACTCGCGCATTTTACCCACACGGCCTTGGTCATCACCTGGGGTTACAAGTGCATGATATGGGTGGCTTTATGGCCAACGAGCAAGGTGACTTAGTCAGTGCACCCGAGGCACATCCATTCTTACGTACAACTCGCGGCATTGAAAGTAAGCAAGTGTTTACTATCGAGCCTGGCCTTTATTTTATTGATGAGTTTTTGCAAGGCTTGCAAAATTCCAAGCATGCTAGCCAGATAAACTGGGATAAAATCGCCACCTTAAAACCGTTTGGCGGCATTCGTATCGAAGACAATGTTATCGTTCATGACGATGGTATTGAAAACATGACGCGTGATCTTGGTTTAGCTTAAACACAATATGAGCAAAACCAACATAACTGCTAAAGCGACGCCGTATTTGGTACCCGCAGAACCTTTGGTGTTTGAGACCGAGGTTCTGCGCAGTCGCTTTATTTGTGCCATTGCGCGTTGTAATAGCGCCGAAAGTGCGAAAGCGTTTATCGACAGTAAACGCCAGCAATTTCCAGATGCCTCACACAACTGTTATGCGTTTATGCACAGTCGACCTGAAATAAGTACCGCCTATGGCTTTAGTGACGATGGTGAGCCAACAGGTTGCGCCGGAAAACCCATGTTAGCGGTGCTACAAGGCAGTGATATTGGTGAAATTTGCGCCGTTGTTACTCGTTACTTTGGTGGTACCAAGTTAGGTACCGGTGGCATGCAACGGGCCTATGCAAACGCGGTTAGACAAGCCATTAATGTATTAGCAACCGAGTTGGTTACCCCTAGGGATACGGTGACATTGCAATGCGATTATGGTCAGTTAAAAGACATCGAGCATGTCGTTGCTGCGTTTGACGGTGAGATCCTTAGCAAAGACTACGGTGTTGATATTTCCCTTAGCGTCGCTATTCCCATTCCAGCCATAGATGCCTATTGTCAGCGTATTGTTGAGATCACCGCTGGACGGGTGATTCCCAATAACCCTTTGCTCTAAACTGAAAATAATTTAGATAGCTAAGGCCTAATGATTCAGGTTATGCTATACCTAGAATAAAAATAAACCCTGATAAATTAATGCAATACCGTAATATTATCCGGATCATCGGCATTCTGGTTATGATCCTCAGCTTTACCATGTTACCGCCGGCGCTGATCTCTTTGATCTACGGCGATGGTGGTGGTGTTGCATTTATTACTTCGTTTTTATTGTGTGTTGGCGCCGGTTTTCTCGGTTGGTACCCCAACCGCAGCGAAAAAGGTGATCTTAGAGCCCGCGAAGGCTTTTTAATCGTCGTCTTGTTCTGGACCGTACTGGCCAGCTTCTCTTCTGTACCACTAATGCTAACCGAACAACCGAACTTATCGGTTACCGATGCCTTCTTTGAATCGTTTTCTGGTCTTACTACAACCGGCGCAACCATACTGACTAAAATAGAGGGTTTGCCTCATGCCGTACTTTGGTATCGCCAGCAACTGCAATGGTTAGGTGGCATGGGTATCATCGTTTTAGCGGTTGCCGTATTACCTATGCTAGGTGTTGGTGGTATGCAGCTGTATCGTGCCGAAACGCCGGGTCCAGTTAAAGACTCTAAAATGACGCCACGTATTGCCGATACGGCAAAACACCTGTGGTATATCTATTTATCGTTAACCATCGCTTGTGCATTAAGTTATTGGGCGGCAGGAATGACGCCGTTTGATGCCATTTCACATTCGTTCTCGACGATAGCGATTGGTGGCTTTTCGACTCACGATGCGTCGATGGGCTATTTTGACAGCCCTTTGATCAATGTGATTTGTGTGGTGTTCTTACTGATTGCTGGTGTTAACTTTGCCTTGCACTTTACCGCCTGGAACAGCAAAAGCATTCGCTCTTATTTTTACGATCCTGAATTTAAAGCGTTTATGTCGATTCAAATGGTATTAACGCTCGTATGCTTCTTTAGTTTGTTGGCCTATGGTGTTACGGCAAATTTTGAAGAAGCATTTGATGATGCGTTATTCCAAGCGGTGTCGATAAGCACCACCGCAGGATTCGCGACCACCGATTTTTCGGCCTGGCCAGCGATGTTGCCGATATTACTTATTTTTTCCAGCTTTATTGGTGGTTGTGCCGGGTCAACCGGTGGTGGCATGAAAGTGATGCGTATCATTTTGCTATACCTACAAGGTATTCGTGAATTGAGCCGTCTGATTCACCCGAAAGCGATCATCACTATAAAACTTGGTCGCAAAGCGTTACCGGACAAAGTCGTTGATGCAATCTGGGGCTTCTTTGCGGCGTATGCGGTGATCTTTATTATTTGTATGGTGTTGATCATGGCGTCAGGCATCGATGAAATGACTGCCTTTACAGCGGTTGCAGCCTGTTTGAATAACTTGGGCCCAGGTTTAGGTGAAGTGGCGGCGAACTTTGCTTCGGTCAATGACTTCAGTAAATGGGTGCTGATCATTGCCATGCTATTTGGCCGTTTGGAAATATTTACCTTATTGGTGTTATTCATGCCGTCGTTCTGGCGTGATTAATACCGTTGCCTAAATAGGCAGCATTTAGCAGCATGAATAAATGACAGACAGAAAAAAGGCGGTTGATACCGCCTTTTTTATATTTAGAAGAAAATCGCTGAAACCGAGAACAGCTTTTCGATATGACTGATGTATTTCTTATCGACTAAGAATAGGATGACGTGATCATCAGCCTGAATCACCGTGGTGGAGTGGGCAATAAGTACTTCTTCGCCACGCACAATCGCACCTATGGTTGCCCCCGGTGGTAGCTTAATGTCTTGAATTTCTCGACCGATCACTTTTGATGATTGCTCGTCACCATGAGCAACGATTTCAACCGACTCAGCGGCACCACGGCGCAAGCTATATGCGTTAACCACACCACCTTTACGTACATGGGTTAATAACGCCGATATGGTGGCTTGTTGTGGTGATACCGCAATATCGATATCAAGAATGTTGTCATGGATAATGTCGTGATAGGCATTACGTTGGATTAAGGCGATGGTTTTACGTGCACCACAGCCTTTAGCCACCATGGAGGACATAATATTGGCTTCATCATCATTGGTAACGGCGATAAACACGTCGATTTGGTCGATGTGCTCTTCAACCAGCAGTTCACGATCGGACGAGTCACCATTAAACACTAACGCATTATCAAGCTCGTTTGATAAATACTCTGCCCGTTGTGGGTTGCGCTCAATAAGTTTTACCTGATGGTTTTTTTCGAGCATTCTCGCAAGACCAGCACCAATATGACCACCGCCGGCAATCATAATGCGTTTATATGCGGGTTCTAATTTTTGCAGTTCGTTCATCACCGCGCGAATATGTCGAGTCGCAGCAATAAAGAATACCTCGTCATCGGCCTCGATAACCGTGGTACCTAATGGTCGAATAGGCTTACCTTTACGATAAATTGCCGCCACTCGGGTATCAATATTAGGAATATGATCTCGTAACGTCGATAGGGCATGACCGACTAATAGGCCACCATAGTAGGCACGAATACCAACCAGAGATACTTTCGCGCCGGCAAACTCTCGTACTTGCAAGGCGCCAGGGTAATCGATAAGACGAGCGATATCACGGGTCACCAATTGTTCTGGTGCGATAATGTGATCGACAGGAATATCCTGATTATGGAATAAACGTTTTTTGTATTTAAGAATTTGCTCGGAACGGATACGGGCTATTTTTACTGGGGTACTAAAAATCGAGAAGGCAATTTGACAAGCCAGCATATTGGTGGCGTCGTCACTGGTCACCGCAATGACCATATCCGCATCTTCGGCGCCGGCTTTTTCAAGGATATCAGGATGGCTACCGTGACCGGTAACAACCTGTAAATCCATCTTGTCTTGCAGTTCTCTGAGTTTTTCTGAGTCAACATCAACTAAGGTGATGTCGTTATTCTCACCAACCAGATTTTCTGCCAGGGTGCCGCCAACTTGACCGGCACCTAAAATGATTATCTTCATTTTCCGTTATTTTTTATTGTTATTTGCACTGCTTGCTAAACGTTAGCACTTTTTTGTAGTTTCGCATAATAAAAGCCGTCCATTGACTCGTTTCCAGGCAATATTTGCCAATCTTGGCTTGCATTGGCACGAGTTAGGTTAAGCAAAGTCGCATCTTGGTTTTCTTTAACAAATCTTTGTATTTGTTCGCTATTTTCTTCAGGAAGAATGGAACACGTAGCATAAACCATGATGCCGCCAGGCTTAAGGATAGCCCATATAGCATCAAGTATTTGTCTTTGTAGCACAACCAGAGCGTCTATATCAGATGCCCGACGCAGCCATTTTATGTCAGGGTTTTTACGTATAACACCGGTTCCTGAACAAGGCGCATCAATTAATATCCGGTCAAACATTTCACCATCGAACCAATCGCTGGTATCGGCGGCATCGGCACATAGCACTTTGGCTGTTAATCCTAAACGTTGCAGGTTTTCTTCAACGCGGGTTAAGCGTTCTGCTTCTATGTCGATAGCGGTAACGTCAATTTCCGCTCTACGCTCTAGAATATGACAGGTTTTGCCACCCGGTGCGGCGCAGCAATCAAGTACTTTATCGCCGCTTTCTGCGGCAAGTAATACCGCTGCCATTTGTGCAGCGCCGTCTTGTACTGACACCCAACCGTCATGAAAATGTGGCAGACGAGTGACATCAACCGCTTGGCTTAATAACAGGCCATGGCTATCTGGATCTTCGCTAGCGACGTCAATATCGGCTGCCGCCAATAGCGCTTTGTAATCTGTCACTGTGGTTTTTTGCTGATTAACCCGCAGCCACATTGATGGTCGCTGCAGGTTTGCTTCGACAATCTGTTGCCAGTGTTGCGGATAGCCTTGTTGAATTTTTTTCAAAAACCAAGAAGGGTGGTTATAACGCACGGCATCGGGCAACTCGTCATCGCTGTCAGGTTGACGTTGATAAGAGCGCAATACCGCATTGACCATACCTTTTAAATGACGACTTTTTAAAGGGCCTGTGGCAGCGACGGTTTCTGCTACCGCAGCGTGATCGGGAATGCGGGTATATTTGATTTGATAAATACCAACCAACAATAGAAAGTGACCCACTCGCTGCTTGCCTTTTAATGGTTTATCAACAAATCGGCGGACATGGTGTTCAAGCTCTGGTAAATAACGTAACACGCCATAACACAGCTCTTGCAATAAGCCTTTGTCTTTAGGTGACTCGACTAAGCCTTGTTGCTTAGGTAATTCATCACTGAGACTGCGGCCTTTATCGACCACCGCATAGACACACTTAGCTGCCAGTGCGCGCAAATTTTTAGACATCAGCGTGTCCTGTGATTGGTTGGCCGCTCACAAACCAGTCGCCACGACCATTTAAGATGTCGGCAACGTGTAGGGCTTTTTTACCGGGCAACTGTAAGCTGGTTAATTGCAACTCACCGTCACCGGTGGCGACACGAATACCTTGTTTATTAACCTCGGTTATGGTGCCGGCGGTCGCGTTTGATTGACTGGCAACGGCTGTTGCTTGCCATATTTTAATGCGATGCTGGTTTTTACCATCGTTGTAGATAAACTGCGCAAATGGCCAAGGTTGATAGGCGCGAATTTTTCTGTCCAATACCGCCGCGGGTAATGACCAGTCGATTATGGCTTCTTCTTTAGTGAGCTTTGCAGCGTAGTTGGCTAGATTGTTATCTTGTGGCTGCGCTTGATGCGTGCCTTCAGCCATTTGTGCCATCACATCAAGTAAGGCTTTTGGCCCTAATTCGGCTAATTTTTCATATAAACTGGCACTGGTATCGGCACTGGTAATCGGGCAACTGGCTTTTAATAGCATGTCACCGGTATCCAAACCAATATCCATTTGCATAATCGTCACACCGGTTTCGGCATCACCCGTTTCTAATGAACGTTGAATCGGTGCTGCACCGCGCCATCGCGGCAACAATGAGCCGTGAACGTTGACACACCCTAATCGCGGTGCATCAAGGATGACTTTCGGTAACAACAAACCATAGGCAACAACGACCATAACATCGGCGTTATAGCGGGCTAATTGTTGTTGATCGTCTTGTTGTTTAAAGTTTAGTGGCTGTTCTACGCGAATATCGTGTTGCTGTGCCAATTGCTTAACCGCACAAGCGGTTAATTTTTTACCGCGACCAGCAGGTTTATCTGGCGGACAATATACGGCGACCACATTGTGTTGTGAGTCGATGAGTGCCTGTAGATGTTTGGCAGCGAAATCCGGCGTACCGGCAAAGATAATATTCAGTGGTTTAGACAAAGAGTTACCCTCAGAATGTCGATTGAATTAGGCGCGATTTTCCAGACGAGCGGCTTTTTCTAGCTTTGCTTTGATACGCTGGCGTTTTAATGGCGACAGGTAATCAACAAACAGCACACCCTTTAAGTGATCCAGTTCGTGCTGAATACAGATAGCCAACAGTTCCGACGCATCAAGCTCGAATGCGTCGCCATCTTTATTGATGGCGTTAACGGTTACTTCGGTATTACGCTCAACTTTTGCGTAGCTACCGGGTACCGATAAGCAACCTTCTTCGTTGATCATAATATCGCCACTGTGTTCAGTGATTTGTGGATTGATCAAAACAATTGGCTCTGATTTATCTTCACTGACATCAATAACAACAATACGTTGGTGAATATCTACCTGGGTTGCCGCCAAACCTACGCCGTTTTCGGCGTACATGGTTTCGAACATATCGTCGATAATTTGGCGAGTTTCGTCAGTTACTTCTGTAACCGGTTCTGCTATGGTTCTTAGACGCTCATCAGGGAAGCGTAATACATTTAAAACTGTCATATATTTTTAAAAAATTAGCGATAATTTCGATACAATGGTATGTTGGTACTAATTTTAGCCATTATTCTCTATGAATAATAGGGCTTTATCGTTACTCTCGCGAATATTAACGTTACAATAACTTTAACGACAAATTGCTCGAAACGGATCCGACAGCATGATGAAAAAAATACTAATAACCATTGTTTGTCTGTTTACCTCGCTACTCGCCCTTGCGGATGAGTTGCAAATAAAAGACGATGCACCAAAAAACTACGTAGTAAAGAAGGGTGATACCCTTTGGGATATCTCCGCGATGTACCTCAGTGAACCATGGCTGTGGCCTAAGCTGTGGCGTATGAACCCAGAAATCGTTAACCCACATTTAATTTATCCGGGTGATGAATTGCGCTTGGTGTTTGACGCCGATGGTAACCCGATGTTGGTTAAAGGCAAGCCAACATTAAAATGGTCACCACAGATTCGTAAAACCTTAAAAGAGCAAAACCCGGTAACCTATTTACCATTTGAAGTGGTTGCGCCTTATTTAGATTACGCAACCGTAATGACTGGCGAAGACTTTGATAAAGCGCCGTATGTACTGGGTGGCGATGAAAAATACAAATCCAATATGGAAGGCGCCTTATTGTATGTCAAAGGTGAGGTTGCAACAGAGCAACACTACGCCATTTACAAAAAAGGTGAGCAGGTTATCGATCCTGACAGCGGCAAACCGTTAGGTTATCACGCTATTTTGATTGGTACCGCCGAAGGTGTTCGCAAGGGCAGTCTTGAAGAGAAAAAACCATCGACCTTATATTTGCAATCGTCAAATCAGGAAATTCGAGCTGGCGCCATCATAGTGCCGGTCAACGAAGGTCAACTGTATCCAGCATTCTATGCAATGCAGGCAGCCGAAGGTAAAGAGATTGATGCCCGTATGATTCGCTCTCGCAATATGGTGCGCGAATTCGGTAAGTTTGAAGTGGTGCTATTAAACAAGGGCGCTAACGAAAACATCGAAATGGGTGATGTATATGCCATTAATCGACAAAGCCCTGATGTTATCGAAACCAAAGATGGTCCGATTTACGAAGAAGATGCATCAAGCTGGTATCGATTGACCCGACCAAATGACAGTGATCGTCGTGTGGAAATGCCAAAAGAGCGCATTGGTCATCTAATGGTATTTAAAGTGCTTGATAACACCAGCTACGCGATTGTCTTAAGTACGTCTAAAGCTGTGCATATCAATGACTCGGTGAATGCACCTTAACTGCCAAGGCAGTTTCCGAAACATCGATTTTTAACTAAACTGAAAAGAGCGCTAATGGAATTAGCGCTCTTTTTATTTGTGTTTCGGCTTTTGTTTTATATGCAACAACATACAAACTAACAGATCAATGAATTCAAAGGATATGAATGATGACTTCTGCTCACACCACGCTAGTGTCGTACCTGCGCTTGCGCCTCGTACCGCGTCTTGCCAATAACATCAAAATTAAATTACTGCATCAATATGGTTTAGATGGACTACGAAAGCTAGACGCTAGCGCCCTAAGTAGCATGGGTTTTAGTCACAAACAACGCCAAGCCATGCTAAACCCTGAGATAAAGCGCATTGAGCAATTTATCGAGCTAGCGAATAAACATCAAATGAGCATAATTGGTTATCTGGATAAGCGTTATCCGCAGCAGCTTAAACACATCGAAAATGCACCAATTGTGTTGTTTGTACAAGGCAACATAAAGTTATTAAACTTGCCGCAATTGGCAATGGTTGGCTCACGAAGTGCCACAGTCGGCGCACGTCATCATTGTCATCAGTTTGCCGCCGATTTAAGCCGTTATTGTGTGATCACTTCAGGTCTGGCGATAGGTATTGATGCTGCTGCTCACTGCGGTGCATTGGATGCCAATGGTTATACCTTAGCCGTGGTGGCAACAGGTCTAGATAGTGTCTATCCGGCACGACATCGGGCGCTAGCCAAGCGTATACTCGACCAACAAGGAACCATCATCAGTGAATGCCTGCCGGGCAGCAAACCTTTTGCTGGTGCGTTTCCTCGTCGCAACCGCATTGTCACTGGCATGAGCCTTGGTGTGTTCGTCATTGAAGCGACTTTAAAAAGTGGCTCATTGATCTCGGCGCGCCTGGCGCTAGAGCAAAACAGAGAGGTGTTTGCCATGCCGGGGGCGATAAGTAATGTGCAAACACAAGGTTGTCACTACTTACTAAAACAGGGCGCGCAGTTAGTCGATAACCATGCTGATATCGTCGACATGTTAGATCTAAAGCCGCTTGCCGGTCGTATCAATATAGAGCAACAATTATTGGCAAAAACAGGCCTTAAAAAATTACAAAAAAAGTGTTCTGAGGACTTGTTTCTCGATCCATTGTTGCGTAGTGTGGATTATGAAGCTGTTACAACCGTGGACATAATAGCTTCTCGAAGTAAGCTTCCCATAGAGGAAGTATTAACTCGATTGATGACGCTAGAGCTAAGAGGTCTGGTAACCGCGGTACCAGGTGGCTACATCAAATTGCAACATAAGGTTTAACCTTATTACGCAATTCACTTAGAGGGGAAATAGTTATGTTCGATATTCTCATGTATCTTTTTGAAAACTATATCCACAGTGAAGCTGAAGTTATGGTGGATCATGACATCCTTACCGACGAATTAACTCGCGCCGGATTCCATCAGGATGAGATCTACAAAGCTTTATCTTGGTTAGAAAAACTAGCCGCGCTGCAAAATACCGATGCATACCCATATTTGACCCGCCGTCCAGGTGTCTCGGTCCGTATTTACACACCTGAAGAAACTCGTTTCCTTGATGTTGAGAGTCGTGGTTTTTTGATGTTCCTTGAACACATTAATGTCCTCGATTTCACTACACGGGAAATGGTTATCGACCGGGTGATGGAATTGGACACCAAAGATTTCAATATTGACGATCTTAAGTGGGTCGTGCTTATGGTGCTGTTTAATGTGCCGGGCAAAGAGTCTGCTTATTCGCAAATGGAAGATTTGATATTTGATGAATGCGAAGGGCCATTGCACTAAATCTTCAAGGTTTTGCGAAAGCGCTTAAGTTTTGCACTGTCGTTTGCGATAATGGCCGCCCTTAACGCCCATGGCCAGTTATTATGAGCAAAGACAGTAAACCTTTATTTAGTCAGCACGAACACGCTTTGGAAAAAGAGTACGAAGTCTGCCCGCAATGTGGCAGCGAGTTACAGATCAAAAATTCCAAAGCCGGTGCGTTTCTTGGTTGCGTTAATTACCCTACTTGCAGTTATTCTCGCCCGCTGGTTGAGCAAGAAAAATTTGAACAACAGCTGTTACCAGGAACCGAATGTCCTGAATGCGGCAATGAGCTGGCGGTAAAGCAGGGCCGTTTTGGCATGTTTATCGGCTGTACCAACTTTCCTGAATGTCACCATATCGAGCATGAGCATAGTGAAGTGGTTGCCGATGTGAAGTGTCCGCAATGCAGTAAAGGCCATTTGGCGGAAAAACATAATCGCTACGGCAAAACCTTTTACGCTTGTGATGGCTACCCAAAATGTAAGTTTGCGGTTAATCACGAGCCGGTGGCAGGCAATTGTCAAAAGTGTGGTTATGGCTTATTGCTAAAGCGCAATATGGCGGCAGGCGAGAAACTGCAATGCGCAGATAAAAAGTGTAGCCACTTCCAGAGTTAGCGTTCGTTTTTACTAAGCAGATTAAAATTTAAAAAACAGATATAAAAAAGGGGCAGAGTAGTTTACTCGCCCCTTTTTTATATCTGTACTGTCGTTATCTAAATAACGATTAGCCTAATCGGGCTTGGAAACGATCGGCAAAGTCTTGCAAATCTTCAAAGGCGCTCGGCTCAAGTATGTTTGCTAATAGCTGCAGCTTCTCGGCAAGTTGTTGTTCGCTGTTGGCACATACATTGATGTGACCCATCTTGCGACCCGCACGTTTACCTTTGTTATACCAATGCATAGCAACACCTGGAATGCTCAATACCTGCTCTGGCACCGAATCTTCACCAAGAATATTGATCATCGCTGTTGGGCGAATAAGCTCAGTATTACCAAGTGGTAAACCTAACGTCGCACGCAAATGATTTTCAAATTGACAGCAATCACTACCTTGTTGGGTCCAGTGACCAGAATTGTGCACTCGTGGAGCGATTTCATTGACCAGCAATTGCTCGCCAACTTGGAAGAATTCGATCGCTAAGACACCAACGTAGTCCAGCTTTTCAGTCAGCTTGGTAAACACCTCTAATGCTTGTTCTTGCAGTGCATTGGTGCTCGCTACTGCCAAAGAAACACTAAGCACACCATTGGTATGATGGTTTTCCGTGATCGGGTATACAGCGATTTCGCCATTACGACTGCGCGCACCAACAATAGAGACTTCACGCTCAAAAGGTACCATTTGTTCAGCGATGATACCTTGTGGCACTGAGGTGTTAGCCTGCTCGACAAAGTCCTGCATATCAGCCCAAATAGCCGCAGCTTGGTCCATGCTCTTTAGGCGCCATTGGCCTTTGCCGTCATAGCCTTCTAAGGCACTTTTGAAAATGATTGGCAGTTGCAAGTCTGCTATAGCGGCATCAAAATCGGCACGGCTGTCGATGATTTTGTGTTTGGCATTGGCCACCTGACAAGATTCAAGTAAGGCTTTTTCTAGGCGGCGGTCGCCACCAATTTTAATCGCGTCACTGCTTGGTAAAAGCTTGCCAGACGCTTCACATACTGCCAATACGTCGTGGGCGATGTGTTCAAACTCCGCCGTGATCACATCACAGTTATCAATGCCTGTCTGCAGATCGCCATACGTATGCTCGTTAGCTAATGGGTGAACAACTTGATTGCTGCGCACATCAAAAGCTTTTACATCGAGGTTTAGCGGCGTACCGGCTAAATCCATCATGCGCGCCAGTTGGCCAGCGCCTAGTACCAATACCTTGTTCATCGTATTTTATTCTGCCGGGTTTGGATTATCCAAAATGGTTTGCGTTTGCTTTTTGCGGAACGCTTCAATGTTGGCCATGATGCTTTCATCATGTGTGCCAAGAATTTGTGCAGCCAGCAAACCTGCGTTTGCAGCACCTGCGGTACCAATGGCTAATGTCCCCACCGCGATACCTTTTGGCATTTGCACAATAGATAACAACGAGTCTTGACCACTTAGCGCTTTGGATTGCACTGGCACACCAAGTACAGGCAAGCTGGTAAATGCCGCAGCCATACCAGGTAGGTGAGCTGCGCCACCTGCGCCTGCGATGATCACTTTGATACCACGATCTTTTGCTGATTCAGAATATTCCGCCAGCAAGTGTGGTGTTCTGTGTGCAGAAACTACTTTTGTTTCATAAGGTACGTTTAACAAGTCGAGCATCTCTGCCGCATGTTGCATTGTTGGCCAATCTGATTTTGACCCCATGATGATTCCCACAGTCATCGCATTACACCTTTTTGTTGTCGTAAAGGGCTGAAAAATAAAGCGCGCATTATAACCCTGTTTGCGCAAATACCCAAATATTGACCAGTTTTTTTGCAGATGGTTCGACCTGCGACGAAAATCGTCGTCAACATCCTGATGCCATAAGGCCATAAAGGGGCTATAATGTGCGCATTTTTATGGCTTTTTTCACGAATCAATATGAATAATAACAGCGAACATCCAATGTTTGAAAATGCTGTAGACGCGTTTAATGAGGGAGGCATCATAGCCTACCCAACCGAAGCGGTATTCGGTCTTGGCTGTGATCCTGACAATAATCAAGCGATTGAACGCTTATTGGCGTTAAAGCAACGTCCTATCGAAAAAGGCTTAATATTATTGGCGGCTAATTATTCACAATTGTTACCTTATGTAGATGACGCTAAAATCCCGCAACATAAGCGATTTAGTGTGTTGTCTCGTTGGCCAGACGGCATCACCCAAGTTATGCCTGCCAATGCCAATATTAGTAAGCATTTAAGTGGCAAATTTGACACCATAGCGGTTCGGGTAACCAGTCAAAAAGATGTTGTTGCTCTATGTAAAGCGACAGGAAAGCCAATTGTATCAACCAGTTGCAACATAAGTGGTCAGCAACCTGCAACCACATGGCAACAAGCAGAACAAAACCTTGGTGCGCAATTGGATTTTATTATCAAGGGTGACACCTTAGGCTTCGATAAGCCTTCCACCATCATAGATGCTCTGAGCGGAGAAGTATTAAGAACATGAGTCAAGTAAACATCGATACGGTCATAAGCTATTTGCAATCACTGCAAGACAAAATTTGTGACGCATTAGAACACGCCGATGGTAGTGGTAAGTTTGTGGAAGACAGCTGGCAACGAGAAGAAGGCGGCGGTGGTCGTACCCGCGTCTTGACCAATGGCACAGTGATTGAACAAGGCGGGGTTAACTTTTCCTTAGTCAGTGGCAATAAATTACCACCATCTGCTACGGCGCATCGTCCTGAATTGGCTGGCCGTACATGGAAAGCCTGCGGGGTATCGCTAGTCATTCATCCGAACAACCCATACATTCCCACATCACATGCTAATGTGCGTTTCTTTGTGGCGGAAAAACAAGGGGAGGAGCCTGTTTGGTGGTTTGGTGGTGGTTTTGATTTAACACCATTTTATCCATTTGAAGAAGATGTTGTGCATTGGCATCAAACCGCTGCCGATATATGTGCACCGTTTGGTGACAAGGTTTACGATGAGCACAAACAATGGTGCGATGAGTATTTCTTTCTTAAGCATCGCAATGAAACCCGCGGTGTCGGTGGCTTATTTTTTGATGACCTTAATTGCTGGGATTTTGACACCTGTTTTAATTACATCAAAGCCGTTGGCGAAGGCTTTATTGATGCCTATGTGCCGATTATCAATAAACGCAAAGACACTGAATACGGTGAGGCCGAACGTCAATTTCAACTGTATCGTCGTGGTCGTTATGTCGAGTTCAACTTGGTTTTTGACCGTGGTACGTTATTTGGTTTGCAATCCGGTGGTCGCACCGAATCAATTTTAATGTCGATGCCACCACTTGCGCGTTGGCAATATAATTTCACCCCTGAGCAAGGCAGCAGCGAAGCCTTGTTATACGAGCGCTACCTTAAGCCACAAGATTGGTTAAGCAAGACTTAACCGCTTGAAATAACGCTATATATTTTTATAAGAGGCTGATAATGTACTTTATTATCAGCCTTTTTTAGGTTGTAAAGACAGCTAATGTTTGTATTGTCGTTATCAGTAAAAGGATTTTCTATGCGTTTTTTTGTCGCTATATCATTGTGTTTAGCCACTATTAATATTGTAAACGCCAGTCCAGTCAGTTGGGATTATGTTCAGCTCGAATATGTTGCCGGAGAATCAGAGAATTCTGAGCTCGATATGGACGGCGTCGCCATTGAGGCGTCCTATAGCTTTATGAGCAATGTATTTGTTTCTGGTCAATACGAAACGGCTGAGTTTGATAAATTTAAACAAGAAACCAGTGCCTCTGAATACCAGCAGTATCAATTAAACCTTGGTTATTATTACGAATTGTTTGAAGACAATGTGTTTTATGGCACCTTAGGTCTGATTGATGTGGAATATGAGAAATCCAGCTTCTCTGACTCTGCTGATGGCATGCAAGCATCCATTGGCCTGCGTAGCCTGTTTAACAAATACATTGAAGTGCGATTTTATTATACCTACCGGGACCTAGAATTTGATCGGTTTTCTAATACCGCATCAAATCAATGGACTTATATTTCTCCCAATGTTCACGTCGATAAAAATGTCACCGGCATTCAAGGCTTTTTTCACCTGAAAAATAATTTAAGTATTGGTGCATCGTTGGAAGAAAATGATGACGGCGACCGCTATGCATTGAGCGTGCGTTATAACTTTTAACACTGCGCCCGTTTAGCCAACAAAAAGCCGGTTAATAAACCGGCTTTTGCGTTCAGTGCCTTTATTTCTTTTTGGCGTTAAAGCGTCTTAATTCTTCCATCGCATCGAGTACCACCTGCATGTTAATTTTACCTTTGGGTATTTCTTGATAGGTTGTTGCATCAAAGATGGTGAAGTTGCCGTAGCGATCCATTTCATTAATACGACCATTTTCTTTAATGGCGTAATTACCGTCACGGCCAAGTAACAACCATGGCTGTTCGGTTTTGCTGAATAATGATTGACCAGAGCTATAGTCTTTACTGTCGTTAGTGCAACCTAACGCGTCGGTAAGTAAGGTCGGCGCGATATCGTAATGACTGGTTACGCCGTCATACATCTCTTGCTGGCGTTGAGGCCAGTGAATCAGCAGTGGTACCCGAGTTTGATAGTCGGAATAGTTACTGTTGTGACCCCAGTAACCTTTTTTACTCTCGTTAAATTCTTTACCGTGATCACCGGTGATAATAACGATAGTGTTGTCTAGCTGCTCATCAATTTGTGCCAATACTTTACCTAATTCTATATCGATAAAGTGAATGGCATTCTTATATAGGTTTAAAAACGGTTCGGCATCATAGTCATCGTTCAATGCCATATAATTGATATCATCCAGCGATGGCTGATATTTACGAGGGAAATCTTTAGGAATCGAAAAGCCATGTGCTGCATCGTAAAGCATATAGCTAAAATAAGGCTTGTTGCTGTCACGTTTACTGTGCCAATCAATAAAGTCTTCAGTGATATCTAAGTCGCGTTGATAAGGCTTGTCGCCGGTAGAATGGGTACGCAAATTATCAACATTGGCGAATAAGGTTTGATCAAATTCCGGACTGGTCAGTTTAGCGCTGGCAAAGATGCCGAATTCATAATCTTGTTTTTTCAGTTCTTGCATCAACACCGGTGGCTTTTGCAGATCTAATACCGGTTGCCAATAGTGTCCAGGAATACCATAAAACAATGAAAACATGCCATGCCGGGTATTATTAGAGCCACTATGGTGGGCGTTAAACACGTCGCTTTGTTCACCTAACGCGAACATATTCGGTGTCATGTCGGCATCCATCATATCTGCTCGCCAAGAATCGAGAACGATCAATAAAATATTCGGCGTGTTTTCTGGTGTTTGGCACTGCATTGGTTGCAGTGGGTAGTTGATTGATGATTTAACTTTTTTCTGTTTTAACAGCGCTTGTTGCTTTTGCGCTTCAATGTTCATCACCCCAAATTTGGCCATAAAGCTTTTTGCGGTTAATGGATAAGACAGTGGCAAGTAGCGTGCTTGCGAGGTAATTTCTTTCTTAAACATCGCATCGGCCCAGGTGTGTATACCATGACCGACCAACATAAACAGCGCCCAATACTTTACATAAGGCATTAGTGCTAATGGCTTGTCGTTAAACTTACGCCATAACGCCTCTGATAATCCCCATTGTGCTGCAAAAAAGGCGACAATAATAAGCACTATCATGGTCCATAGTTGCCAACTAAAGCTAAATATTTCTGTGCCACCTTCCACTAGAAGTTCAAAGACTATGGCATTGAAATGGAAGCGATATTGCTGATAAACAAAGGTATCGGCGAGTAACAAGGATAAACCCAGCGATACGGTAATAATGGCGAGGCTGCGAATGATTATTGCTGAGCCAATTAACTTGTTTAGTAGATGCAAACAAGCCGTAAGTAGTAGCGTAAGAAAGCCTAATTGGGCGACACCGTAGCTCAATAAAAACAACCAAGACAACAGGTCCTGCGGCCAGGGATTCGGGCTCAGGTATCGTAATGAAATTAACAATACCAATACAAAATTACATAAAAGGTAACGGTTCAACCAGCTAGCAACCGCATTTTTGTCTGCTAAACTCATAAAATTCCATCTAAAGTTAAACTTTTTGTTAATGATCTAACAAAATTTGTTTTAAATCAAAAAATAAAAGATTAGACATAGTTACACTTTGCGACAGTTTTTTACAGTATATAAAAGGCAAAGGCCATGAAAAAGAAAGTAATTAGTTTAGCTCTTGCGTCATTATTTATTAGCTCAGTAGCGACAGCAGCGTCATATCAGGCAGGTGATTTTGTTATTCGTGGTGGTGCCACTATGGTGGACCCGGATAGTGGTAAAGCCGGCGTCAATGTACCAGCTCTTGGTGGTGACACGCCTCTATCCGTGTCTGTGGATGACAATACACAGCTGGGTTTAAACTTTGTATATTTCTTCTCAAGCAATTGGGCGGTTGAAGTGCTAGCCGCAACACCATTTAAGCATGACGTAAATATTCACGATCCAGAAGGTATTTCTGAAGGTTTGTTTGGCGTTAATGTTGATGGCACTACACTGGGCGAAGTGTCTCACTTGCCACCGACAGTGAGCGCTATTTACTATTTTGATACGGGTTCTAATTTTATGCCGTACGTTGGTGCCGGCTTAAACTACACTGTTTTCTTTGATGAAGAGTTTAAATCCGCGCCAAAATCTTTAGGCTTTAATGACTTAGAACTTGATGCATCTTTTGGTTGGGCTGTGCAAGTTGGTGCCGATTATCAGCTAAGCGACAAGTGGCATGTTAATGCTTCTGTACGTTATATCGATATTAACACGGACGCAGATTTTAAAATCGGTGATGACATTAAAGGTTCTGCCGAAGTCGATGTAGATCCTATGGTTTACTCACTAATGTTGGGTTACAAGTTCTAATCAAAGGTTAGACAGACAGCACGCATATATAACAAGCGGTTATAGGTTTTCCCTATAGCCGCTTTATTTTGTCTGGTGAATTTATTACTCTTGAAGCATCTAAAGTTAATCTGTGGCCGTTATGGACAAATACCTGGTTTTCGGCAATCCGATCGAGCAATCGAAATCACCCATCATTCATCAACAATTTGCGTCAACCTGTGACCAGCGCATTGACTATCAAAAGCAGCTGAGTGAGCCCGATACATTCGTCGCTGATGTGAACACCTTTATAGCTCATGGCGGCAAAGGTGCCAATGTGACGGCACCGTTTAAAGAGCAAGCGATGCAAATGTGTGATCAGTTGTCCGTTGATGCACAAGCGGCTGGCGCAGTAAATACTTTATCATTTACCGATGGTGGCATCTTGGGTGACAATACCGATGGTCGAGGCTTGGTCGATGACTTGCTTGCTCACAATGTCACCCTAACCGGCGCACGCATATTACTTATGGGGGCAGGTGGCGCAAGTCGTGGGGTCATTTCACCTCTGTTAGCACAAAACCCAGATAGCCTGGCTATCGTTAATCGCACCTTAAGCAAGGCTCAACTGCTGGTCGATCATTTCCAACATGACAAACTGACAGCCATTGATTATTCGCAAACCCAATCCAAGCGCTTTGATGTCATCATTAACGCAACGTCTGCAAGCTTGTCAGCAACATTACCAGACTTAGCCAGTAGCGCGGTTGTCGATGCGGTATGTTATGACATGGTCTATGGTGCAGAGCTAACTGCTTTTCTAAAATGGTGCCAACAACAAGGGGCTAGGCAGATCATTGATGGTTTGGGTATGTTGGTTGGCCAAGCCGCACAAAGCTTTGCTATATGGCATGGTGTAAAACCTGATGTCGCGCCTGTTTTGGCTTTATTGCGTCAGCAGTTTAAGGAAGGCTAATGAACCAAGCCATATTGTTTAATGATGATTTTCAATATATTGATGCTCAAAGTTGTTGGTGTTTTACCGGTATGCTCAGCGGTGCTCGCATTACTATATATATACAAGCCCCTAAACGTGACATCACCGATGCTTTGAAGTTTGAGCTAGAAGAGCTGATTGAAGACTATCTTGAAGATGAAGAACCGGATGAAGACAATATCATCCGGCTGACAATATAAGTAATAGCTTGGGCTCGTTTTATTAATAACCTTATCAAGCTAGCCTTGTTGTTCGAGGTATTCGTTCTTCAGTTTGACATAATTGGCATTGGTGCTTTTTAGAAATTGCATTTCTTGTTGCGTTAACGGTCGTTTTTGCTTGGCTGGATTAC
This sequence comes from Thalassotalea sp. HSM 43, assembly GCF_004752005.1. NCBI lineage: Bacteria > Pseudomonadati > Pseudomonadota > Gammaproteobacteria > Alteromonadales > Colwelliaceae > Thalassotalea > Thalassotalea sp. HSM 43. The sequence continues at coordinate 2,001,226 of NZ_CP038493.1, forward strand.
CAACGTATAAATAGCCACTTTGCAATACTTTGTTCGGGGCAACCAAAGAACCGGCGCCGATAATCACATCATCCTCAACCACAGCACCATCCATAACAATTGCGCCCATACCGACAAGTATTCTATTACCCAAGGTACAGCCATGCAGCATGACTTTATGACCCACAGTTACTTGTTCGCCAATGAGTAATGGGTAACCGTCAGGGTAGTTGCTGGTTTTACGGGTGACATGCAACACACTGCCATCTTGAATATTACTGCTGTTACCGATACGAATGTGATTTACATCGCCACGGATTACAACCAAGGGCCAAATACTGACATCATCAGCAAGTACCACATCGCCGATGACCACACTTGATTCGTCAATATAGCAATTTTGACCTAGTTTAGGTGTTATTCCTTTATATGAACGTACCGTATTTTGAGGATATTTCATTATCTTCTATTGGCTTTTTAATAAGTAAAGTTGCTCATATTATAAATAAATTTCTATTTATGAATAGGTTTATAGTTCTTGAACTAGAATATTAGCTATCCATTTAAATCACATCGGAAGTTATATCTATGTTTGGTAGGAATAAGCTAGTTAAGACCTTAACTATAACCTTGCTATTGGTATGCTCCGTATGCCCAAGTTTTGCATCAAGCTCTGATAACGAAGAGCCAGGAAAGGCGATTGAATTTGCTGTGGGCTATGTTAAGCAAGATTTATGTTGGACAACGAATGTTGCTGATTGTGAAGTTGATGGTGTCGGTATTGCTATCATTTACCCCCTTGATTGGGGGTTTATAGATTATGTGATCGCTAATGCGGCGATATTTGAATCTACAGAACATAGTGTACCAGGAGAAACTGGTACTAAAAATGACCTTTATAAATTAGGAGTAGGCAAAAAGTTTTCACCGATTGATGATTTTACATTTTTCGCAGAAGCATCTTTCATAGTCGCAAATGACGATGAAAATTTTTATGCATGGGAGAATACCAACTATAACGATGGATATGAGCTCGGTGGTGTTGTTGCGCATCAGTTAAATCGCAAAATAAAAATCGGAACCGGTGTTAAATTTCAAAAATACCAAAACTGTTCGGCAATCAAATGTCATGGCTTAAAAGGTAAGAAGCCTGTGATTAAAAACTTAGAGGTTAATTTTTATGTGCGTTACATGCTTTCTGAAAAATTCAGTCTAGGCTATCGAGCGTTTAAAGTTGCGAAAATATTTAATGAAAGTGACTATAACGGCAGGGATCGAGGTTTTAGCCATATAGTGGCAATTCATTACCGTTACCAGCTTTAGCCAAAGTTTGTACTACTACCATATAGATAAGCTAAACCATAGAGCGAATTAATAGTGCTCTTCTTCAATACCGAGTAATACGTTCTCTGTTATTTTAAAACCCTGATCACGGCGCACTAATTATTTATAGGTATTTCGTGGTTTGCTGAAGATATCTTGATAAGGGTTAAATTTAGAATTCGTCATAATATCGGCTTTTATGTAGTTTTTATTAAATAATAATGCCTAAAGCTCAGTCTATTCTCTTTTATTAGATAGTTTATACGCATTATATAAGTATAAATGTATGTTCAACGAATCTTGATTTTGTAACCAAAACTTTAACAATTCTTATCAATACATTACCCAAAAGGTCAATAATATAGCTATCTGTACAGAATGTAGACGATCAAACATTAATTTTAGATTATTTCAAAAAAACTGTTGACCTTATCTGAAAAATCCCTAAAATGCGCATCCACTTCAACGGCAAAGGCCAACGGGGTGTTTTGATAAGTTTAGATAAGCGATTGTTTCTCTAAACGGCCAACAAAACTTTTGAAAATAAATTTCAAATAAGTGTTGACATCAAAACTCAGATGCGTAAAATGCGCATCCGCTTTCAACGGAAAGCAACGTCAACAACGAATGCGATTGATTGGCTCGATTCGACAAGAATCGGTTCTTTAACAATTAGTTATCATGCAATTTGTGTGAGCACTCACAAGATAAGATGGTTTTACCATTAAGTCTTTTATTAGACTTTACTTGATGAGTTCTCATGCAAACGACAATTTATGTCAAAAATGTTTTTCGTAAGAGAAACAGCAACAGAATTCATTGAGTCGAACCTTCTCTTTTTATAGAGAGGATTCAAACAACTTTTTAATTGAAGAGTTTGATCATGGCTCAGATTGAACGCTGGCGGCAGGCTTAACACATGCAAGTCGAGCGGAAACGAAGAGTAGCTTGCTACTCTGGCGTCGAGCGGCGGACGGGTGAGTAATGCTTGGGAATATGCCTTGAGGTGGGGGACAACAGTTGGAAACGACTGCTAATACCGCATAATGTCTACGGACCAAAGGAGGGGATCTTCGGACCTTTCGCCTTTAGATTAGCCCAAGTGAGATTAGTTAGTTGGTGGGGTAATGGCCTACCAAGACGACGATCTCTAGCTGGTTTGAGAGGATGATCAGCCACACTGGGACTGAGACACGGCCCAGACTCCTACGGGAGGCAGCAGTGGGGAATATTGCACAATGGGGGAAACCCTGATGCAGCCATGCCGCGTGTGTGAAGAAGGCCTTCGGGTTGTAAAGCACTTTCAGTCGTGAGGAAAGGTAAGTAGTTAATAACTGCTTACTGTGACGTTAGCGACAGAAGAAGCACCGGCTAACTCCGTGCCAGCAGCCGCGGTAATACGGAGGGTGCGAGCGTTAATCGGAATTACTGGGCGTAAAGCGTGCGTAGGCGGTTTGTTAAGCGAGATGTGAAAGCCCAGGGCTCAACCTTGGAACTGCATTTCGAACTGGCAGGCTAGAGTATTGTAGAGGGTGGTGGAATTTCCAGTGTAGCGGTGAAATGCGTAGAGATTGGAAGGAACATCAGTGGCGAAGGCGGCCACCTGGACAAATACTGACGCTGAGGCACGAAAGCGTGGGGAGCAAACAGGATTAGATACCCTGGTAGTCCACGCCGTAAACGATGTCAACTAGCTGTCTGTAGACTTGATCTGTGGGTAGCGTAGCTAACGCGCTAAGTTGACCGCCTGGGGAGTACGGCCGCAAGGTTAAAACTCAAATGAATTGACGGGGGCCCGCACAAGCGGTGGAGCATGTGGTTTAATTCGATGCAACGCGAAGAACCTTACCATCCCTTGACATCCAGAGAACTTACTAGAGATAGTTTGGTGCCTTCGGGAACTCTGAGACAGGTGCTGCATGGCTGTCGTCAGCTCGTGTTGTGAAATGTTGGGTTAAGTCCCGCAACGAGCGCAACCCCTATCCTTATTTGCCAGCGCTTCGGGCGGGAACTCTAAGGAGACTGCCGGTGATAAACCGGAGGAAGGTGGGGACGACGTCAAGTCATCATGGCCCTTACGGGATGGGCTACACACGTGCTACAATGGCAGATACAGAGGGCAGCAAGACCGCGAGGTGGAGCGAATCCCACAAAGTTTGTCGTAGTCCGGATCGGAGTCTGCAACTCGACTCCGTGAAGTCGGAATCGCTAGTAATCGTGGATCAGAATGCCACGGTGAATACGTTCCCGGGCCTTGTACACACCGCCCGTCACACCATGGGAGTGGGTTGCAAAAGAAGTAGCTAGCTTAACCTTCGGGAGAGCGGTTACCACTTTGTGATTCATGACTGGGGTGAAGTCGTAACAAGGTAACCCTAGGGGAACCTGGGGTTGGATCACCTCCTTACCTTAAGTAAAACGCTTACTTGGTCGAGATTGTTCCTTACAATCTTTCGACACTTCCTACATCCTTGTAGGTCGTCGAGTGTTCACACAAATTGCATTGATAACAAACGTGAGAGAAATCCAGTAGGTCTGTAGCTCAGCTGGTTAGAGCGCACCCCTGATAAGGGTGAGGTCGGTAGTTCAAGTCTACTCAGACCTACCAATTTTTTGGTTTTTACGTCGTTATTTTATTATTCATTTAGGTAAACTAAACATCATAATAAAATGCCTTGTTAAAATACAAAAATGCTTACTTAAGTAAGACCTACACCATATGTGTAAATATATGGGGCTATAGCTCAGCTGGGAGAGCGCCTGCCTTGCACGCAGGAGGTCAGCAGTTCGATCCTGCTTAGCTCCACCATTTTCTCTCATGAAAACTCAAACATAAGCGATAACGTTTATGTTTGAGTTTTTTAACTCACTTTAGTGCCGAATGAGCGCATTAATGTACTTCTTTAACAATTTGGAAAGCTGATATTAAACCCGGTAACTTATGCTTGCGACCTCCAATCGTAAGCGCTGAATAAGTTACCACGATAAACAACTTGTTGTTTATCAACCGAAACGTGTTAAAGCGTTTCAAATTATAACTAACACTATTCGTTGTGTTAGTTGTTCTTACTCAAGGCTCAAATGGCAACATTTGAGTTTGATAACGTAAGTTATCAACATTCTTATTGAATGCGTGAAAATGTCAGACATACATTTGGTCTTGGTTTTGTCACCAAGGCACTCGAAACTTTTTGGGGTTGTATGGTTAAGTGACTAAGCGTATGTGGTGGATGCCTTGGCAGTTAGAGGCGATGAAGGACGTGTTAATCTGCGAAAAGCCCAGTTAAGCCGATAAAAGGCGTTATAGGCTGGGATGTCCGAATGGGGAAACCCACCCGTCGTAAGGCGGGTATCGTTAAGTGAATACATAGCTTAACGAGGCGAACCGGGAGAACTGAAACATCTAAGTACCCCGAGGAAAAGAAATCAACCGAGATTTCCTTAGTAGCGGCGAGCGAACGGGAATTAGCCCTTAAGCGGTTTGTAAGTTAGTGGAATGCTCTGGAAAGGGCAGCGATACAGGGTGATAGCCCCGTACATGAAAATAAACTTACCGTGAAATCGAGTAGGACGGAACACGTGAAATTCTGTCTGAATATGGGGGGACCATCCTCCAAGGCTAAATACTCCTAACTGACCGATAGTGAACCAGTACCGTGAGGGAAAGGCGAAAAGAACCCCTGTGAGGGGAGTGAAATAGAACCTGAAACCGCATACGTACAAGCAGTGGAAGCCCTTCGGGGTGACTGCGTACCTTTTGTATAATGGGTCAGCGACTTATGTTCTGTAGCAAGGTTAACCGATTAGGGGAGCCGTAGCGAAAGCGAGTGTTAACTGCGCGTTTAGTTGCAGGGCATAGACCCGAAACCCGGCGATCTACCCATGGGCAGGTTGAAGGTTGAGTAACATCAACTGGAGGACCGAACACACGTATGTTGAAAAATGCGGTGATGACCTGTGGGTCGGAGTGAAAGGCTAATCAAGCCGGGAGATAGCTGGTTCTCCCCGAAATCTATTTAGGTAGAGCCTCGGACGAACACCATTGGGGGTAGAGCACTGTTAAGGCTAGGGGGTCATCCCGACTTACCAACCCTTTGCAAACTCCGAATACCAATGAGTGCTATCCGGGAGACACACTTAGGGTGCTAACGTCCTAAGTGGAAAGGGAAACAACCCAGACCGCCAGCTAAGGTCCCAAAGTCTATGTTAAGTGGGAAACGATGTGGAAAGGCCCAGACAGCTAGGAGGTTGGCTTAGAAGCAGCCACCCTTTAAAGAAAGCGTAATAGCTCACTAGTCGAGTCGGTCTGCGCGGAAGATGTAACGGGGCTAAACATAGCACCGAAGCTGCGGATTTGAACGTAAGTTCAAGTGGTAGGGGAGCGTTCTGTAAGCCGTTGAAGGTGTGTTGTAAAGCATGCTGGAGGTATCAGAAGTGCGAATGCTGACATGAGTAACGATAAGGGGAGTGAAAAACTCCCCCGCCGAAAGACCAAGGTTTCCTGTCCCATGTTAATCAGGGCAGGGTAAGTCGGCCCCTAAGGCGAGACCGAAAGGTGTAGTCGATGGGAAACAGATTAATATTTCTGTACTTCTATATATTGCGAAGGAGGGACGGAGCAGGCTAAGCAAGCATGGCGTTGGTAGTCCATGTGAAAGTATGTAGGCTGGAAATTTAGGTAAATCCGGATTTCCTTAAGGCTGAGATACGAGACGAGACTCTACGGAGTTGAAGTTGTTGATGCCATACTTCCAGGAAAAGCTTCTAAGCATCAGATATATAGGAACCGTACCCCAAACCGACACAGG